>JASSUK010000045.1:0-108311 GCA_031963045.1 Mycoavidus cysteinexigens | reverse complement strand
CCTTCGCCAACGCGATCAAAGCCTGGAGGGCCTCGGGCGGTAACGAAGACTGCTGGCCTAACGCAGAAGCCGCGGCGCGCCTCACATTATTCTCCGAGTCCGTCGCCAACGCGATCAAGGCCTGGAGGGCCTCGGGCGGTAACGAAGACTGCTGGTCTAACGCATCAGCCGCGGCGATCCTCACGTCCTCGTTCTCGTCCGTCGCCAACGCGATCAAGGCCTGGAGGGCCTCGGGCGGTAACGAAGACTGCTGGCCTAACGCAGAAGCCGCGGCGATCCTCACATACTCCGCCGAGTCCTTCGCCAACGCGATCAAGGCCTGGAGGGCCTCGGGCGGTAACGAAGACTGCTGGCCTAACGCAGAAGCCACGGTGCGCTTCACATACGTGTCCTCGTTCTTGTCCGTCGCCAATGCGATCAAGGCCTGGAGGGCCTCGAGCGAAGATTGCGGGCCTAACGCATCAACCGCAGCGCCCCTCACATATCCGCCCTCGTTCTTACCCTTCACCAGCGCGATCAAGGCCTGGATAGCCGATTCCAATAAGGCAGATCGATGGCCAAATATGTTGGCAACCGCTATTTTTGTTTCTGCTGATGCTGCCTTCTTTAGGCATTCGAGCAACAGGTGTTCGGGAAACGTGGGCTGATACGCCAGCGTGCCTTCGCCTGTCTGGTCGATTTCTAATTGCAGCCATTGCGCTAAATGCGGCATCAGCCTGTCTCGGATGTCGGACGACAACCCAACATCCGGTGAGCGAGACGCCTCATGTAGACAGTTCACCATCAAACGCTGATGAGAGGCACCGAACAAATCACGCGGTTCAGCTTCAAGGACATCAAAAAATCGATTCAGTGCCTGTCCGCGCAATAGCCCTGAGACAAACCACCACACCATCTCATAGCGCGGGTTGTATTTGTGTTGGCGAACAAAGGCTTCAGCCGACGCTTTCGTCCATCGCTTGGTGCCAGCCGACAATAGACTAATCTCTTGCCCTGTTTCCCAACACTGAACAAAATGCTTAGCCGCAAAGAATTCCTGAAACGTCAAATGCATAAAATGGTAACTGCGTTGCCCCTCCTCGGCATCATCGGTATGTAGGAATGAGAGTTTTTTGAGGTTGTCTTCCAACGTAAGGGGTAACGAAACACCTTCACGCACCAGTTGTTCAATAAGATCGTCTACATAAGCCGTATTAAATTCAATGCGATTATCCTGTAATCCTTTAAAAGCCAAGGTACTGAGGAAATCATTTTCTACTTTGATGGCTTGCTCGATACGCGGGGCGCTTCTAAGCGCATTGACGGCTTCGGCGGTTAATAATTTCCCGCCTTCTTGCTTGCCCAAGCGCTGCATATCTTTACGCCATAATTTATTCATCATGGCTTGATATAACGAGGTGACAGTCACAGAGCCTTGCGCCTCTTGTTGTAGACGCTTAATTTCGTCCCAACTGTAACAAAGCGCATCCAACTGAATCGGCACATTGACCAATCCTTGAATTAAAGGCGTGGATTGAATAAAGTGCTTGATCTCCTTACCCTCTGCAGTTGACACAATGCCCGGATTGTCGAGATACGCAGCGACATTTTCCGGGCTAAATCCCACCGTCTCCAACTCTAAATCCATCGGCTGCGCTTGCTTCAAATCGACATAAGGCCGAGAGGTGATCAGTACGGCAGGCTGATTAAGCAAGTGCTTCAGAAACTCGGCCATCGGCTCGTACTCACCCCATTCCTGCGCCACTTCATCCCAACCGTCGAGTACAAACAGGGTTTTCTCTTTCGCTGGCCCGTTAATTTGCGCTTCGAGCGTCTTGGCTAACGCCAACCCTTTGGGGTGATGTTGGAAATAGGTTTCATGAAACAAGGTCACGAGATCATAGTTTGATTTGCCTTTGAGCGTACGCAGCGAAATCCAGAGCACATGGTCAAAGCGATCTCGCCATTGTCCTTTCTGCGTATATTCGTAGACAATCTTTTTGGATAATGTCGTTTTACCCACGCCTGCCCGACCGCGAATCAGAATCCGCTTCGGGGTCACCGTCTTGTCTTTGCTTAATGCTCGTGGATCAAAGAGTTTTTCGAGTGGCACTAATTTTTGTTGATTGGAGTGGATTGCCTCGAAACTCGGTAAACGATGAAAGGGGTCTGGCACCACTTTTTCTTCTTTAGGCTTTTCCTCTTCCTTGCGGATTTTTTCGTACTCCACAATGGCTAGATTGATATAGCAATGCTCCATCGACAGCGCTGGGCCAGACAGCCGTTGGATATCCAAGCCCTTGGAAGAATACGATGCCGCTAAAGCCGAGCGAAGCTGATCAGGCGCTATTAGCGCCTCGCCATTGATTTGTTTGATTTCTGTCAGGATACTTTCATACGCTTTCTGAACATTCAGTTCCCGTAAATCAGCGCTGTGATCTTGTTTCAATGCCTCAAGCGCAGTCACACAGGCTTGATTCAAGAACAACGAAAAGACCTCTGCCGTCAACATATGCGACTGATCCTCTCGCAGCTTTTGCAAGCAGGCCTGATAAATCTTTTTTTCTACCAGATCTATGTAACGCTCTTGCTTCACGAAAAGTCGTTTTAAAAGCTTAAAGAAGCCAATGTGCAAACCTTCATCCTGATACGTCTGCCGCCCATTCCACAGGTTTGGTGTGCGCCATCTCGAGTCTTCAATGCGAATCGTCGTCGAGTCCAGAATAAATTTCGGCAAACATTGCAAAGCCCTACTGTTAAGTAGGAGAGGGATAATGCCGTGCTCACCTTTTTTGTGCTCATAGCGGATTTGCAAAAAGGCCAATTCCGTCAGCACATGGTGGAATTCCGCTTCGTTTATATTCGCCTCCACCACCTTGCGTATCGCAGCCTCAACCTGAGTAAAGTCATTTGCATGCTGCTGAGACGCTTCTTGATAAGCGCGTTGAATCTCCTCACAAAAGCCCTGATAGTAGGGAGAGGCCACCATATAGTGGCCCAACAGTTCTGAACCGCACAGCACCACATGATCTACCGTGCCAGCGTGGTTGGGTAATAAGCAAAGTTGGCTGGATAGGATGTCGTTGGCTTTGGCCGTGTCTTCCGGCGTCGCAGGAAGCGGTAAAGCCTGGTGACCACTGGCTGAACGATCAGAATATAAGTTAGAACGTAGGTTAGATAACCATTGAATCACACATTGAGAGACTTCAGCATCGGCTTTTCCAAGCTCATTATTATGCGCATAGACCAAAAAAAGGCTCGGTGAGCTTTGGCATAAGTCTAAGTCCTGAAATTGTTTCAATATGGTTTCAAAGACCTGCGCGACCCACTGATGCCTTTCGTGTAGGTGCGCTTCTGATATCTGAGGGGATGGGGTAAGGGAAACACTCGCGAGAAAAAAGGCAGAGGAAGGGACCAAGCTAATGGCATGATTCGCAGAAGAGGTCGCATCAGTAGCTGATACAGCGGGTATCGTTTGATAGCCCCACTTTTGCGCTTTTTGATAACTTGCCTTTGCTTTGTCCTCATCGCCCAATTTTTTCAGGAGTTGGGACCGCTCAAAATACACCTGTGCGATACGTTGCCGTAAAGCTTCGTCTTCGGCTGTCTCAGGTGTCTGGGCCTGAATGACCGCATCTTTTACTTGGGATAAGGAAGGCGTTATCTGGCGTGCTTTTGCAATACGTTTAAAGGCAACTTTGGCATGCCCATAAAAGATTAAGGCCATCTCAAAATTCTGCGTTTCCTTGTACAGACTCGCTTGATATAGCGCATTTTGCGCTAAAGCCTGCATTTGGTTAATTAGGGGGGAGGGAGAAACAGCACGGCCGAACATGATCTATTTTCCTTATCCAGTGCCTTCTATTTAGTTTTATAGAATGACAACTTGATTAGTCATGTTGGGCCCAGAATTTAGCTGGCGTCAATAATGTAATACACGTAATACGCTATATGTAAAAACAGGAGAACATCATGCTCTCCGTAAGACTTGATTCAGGCATAGAAAAGGAGTTAGCCATGCTGGCTCAGCAAACTGGGCGCAGCAAGAGTTAAGTAAGAATGCATAATTAAATCTATATGGTGAAACTCAGTAGAACTTCAAATATCGCATGTAAAGAGTATTTCTACGATTAATGATGCTTGGTCTATTGCATACTAACTAAGAGACAAAAGGCATATTTCCGGCACTGTCCTTCCTGCCAGATCGCTTATTTTACTGCGCATAGTCAATATACGATGATTGATGGTCCTTTTTGTCTACCAGGAGAGAGACATCATATTTTTGTTTCTAACACGCAGGCCTTGAAGAAGGCAATGTAGATCTCTTTTAAAAAGACAAAAGTAAAACAGAAGAGCACCCTCAGGCTTTATGCCGTGCTACAGCTAGCGGCTGGCATGCGCCAGCAAGTGCGTCCTATCCTCTGTTCTTTATTGCAACTAAAACCTCATCTATTCTTTTATTCATCTGAACCGTAAACTCCTTAATCGCTTTTTCATATTTTGCGTCTCTTTCAAGAAGCTCTGTTTTATTTTTTGTGCCTCTTTCAAGAAGCTCTGTTTTATTTTTTGCGTCTCTTTCAAGAAGCTCTGCTTGATGTTTAGAAAATGTTTTCTCAAATTTTTCTGCTTTTTCAGCGAGTGTTTGATATTTTTGAACTAAATCTCGTTGTGCTTGAACTAACTCTCGCTGTGTTTTAATGATAATTTGACTATTCATTTCTTCAATCCTTTTCTCAAGATTACCAACTATTTTCTTAAAATTACTAACCTCTTGCTCAAAATCACTAATCCTTTGGTCCACAATACATAACAATATTGCTGGGGAAACTTCTTCTTTTAAGGATTTTAAATCATCAGTTTGATAAGTCGGCGTGAAAAAGTCACTCTATATTCTTCTCCAGACTCAGCGCCAAGCGCGATATCTGATGATGAAGAGTTATTTATGCGCACTGACTTATTACGTTAGAGAAGCACTGGCAATCTATTTATAAGACCATCAAGAATATACGGAAGCACGGACTGCGCTTGAATGCCAGGAACCACGCACTAGTCTTGCTGATATGAGGAAAGAGCTTGGTCTGGAGCGTTGAATTCCTCGAAAAAATTAGGAGATACAATCGATGATTAAAAGTCGGTGGTGCGCAGGTTGGGGTTCCTTCGTCACCACCAACCTACGGCTTGATCATTAAATTAAAGGTATCTAGGTCTTCTACAGCGCCTTCCAAATCATCACCTGGCTCCGCCATTCCAACGCCTTGAGGTGTGCCGGTAAAAATAAGGTCTCCTGGGAGCAGGTGAAAATGGCGGGACACCATAGATATAATTTCTGGAATCTTCCAGATCATTTGCCCCAAGTGCCCCTCTTGCACTTTTTCGCCATTACGTTTTAACCAAATTCTCTGATTGTCTGGCTGAAATTTTTCTTTGGGAATAATGGCTGTGCATGGAGCACATCCGGGGAAGGATTTACTTTTATCCCAAGGGTGGCCTGCTTTTTTGGCATATTCTTGAACATCGTATTTAGTGAAGTCAATGCCTATGGCATAGCCAAAAATATGCGCTGGGGCTGCCTCGGGCTTGATGTCTATCCCCCCTTTTCCAATCGCAACTATCAATTCAAGCTCATAGCGCAGCTTTTTTGTTCCGCTTGGATAAAGTAATGTTCCCTGTGCTGGTGAAACCATGAAAGGGTCTTTCATGAATAACACCACATCCTGCTCATTTTTTGTCGCAGCGCTGGGGTTAGCGCAATAGTTCAGACCAATACCAAATACCCGCGCTATGTCGAAATAGCTATGGCTGTCTTTAATAGGAAGCGTTGGGCGCTTAACGTGCGGGGTTGCATGCATAGTGGACTGGGCGTGTTTGTAAAAAGGCGGGCCTATGCCCGCCTTATCGTTTCGATTTATTTGTAGCACCGCTCAAGCAGATTGCAGGAGCCTAAAATCGTGCAAATTGACTTTAATGCACTGCCACTGCCTCTTCTGTGCTTAGAGAGGTTAAACCCAAAGCGCGAACCACACCTGCACTCAATGCCAGGCCAAATTTACGCGCAAAACGGTCTGAAAACCCTTCTTTTACGCTGTAATCGACCATTGTTTCTACTTTGAACACATCGCGTGCTACGCCACTTACATCGCCTAATGCATCAGCCAAACCAAGTTCAACACTTTGTTGACCCGTCCAAAATAAGCCAGAAAACATCTCTGGAGTTTCTTTCAAACGCTCACCACGGCCTTGTTTGACTGCATCAATAAATTGCTGATGGATTTGATCGACCATCTTTTGTGCATATATTTTTTGTGAAGGCACCTCAGGGAGGAAAGGATCATAAAATCCTTTATTAATACCTGCAGTAACCAAGCGCCGTTCTACACCAAGCTTAGACATTAAGCCTGTCACGCCAAAGTTATCCATACGCACGCCGATTGAGCCCACCAAACTGGCTTTATCTACAAAAATCTTATCTGCTGCCACGGCGATGTAATACCCCCCTGAAGCACACAAATCATTGACCACTACATACAGGGGCTTATTTTTATATTGCTTGCGTAAGCGTTGTATTTCTTGATTAACCAAACCCGATTGCACAGGACTCCCACCTGGACTATTGATTTGTAAAATCACACCCACTGCATTTTGGTTTGCAAAAGCGGCTTGCAACGAAGCATTGATATTGTCTGCACTGGCCTGGGAATTTGGCGAGATCTCACCCTCTATAGTTACTAGCGCGGTATGTTTGATATTAGTTGCAGATTTATCACTTGAAAAAGTCATTACCCGCCAAGTAATCAATGCTAGTAAAAACAGGAAGGAGAGCCGGAAAAAAATCTTCCAGCGCCTTGAAGCACGCTGCTCATTAATGGCCGCGAAGGACAATTTTTCAAGCACAGAACGCTCCCAACCAGTCTCAAGAGGCTTAGGCTGATTAGAAGCAGACGCATTAGAGGTTGAATCCGGAGAATGTTCAGACATGGGTCGTTCAGGGCCAGAGAAATAGGAGTAAAAAAAGAAGGATACAAAAAAAGCATCAAAGAAAGCGAGCTTCTGCGCCTACTAGCATTAATGTAATGTGTTTTAAGGATACTGGGTAACTGATGTTACGCAGGTATTCAAAAAGACAGTGGTCATCATGTTGGGGTTCGTGCCTCACCACCAACCTACCGTCCTTTGCCTTTTCTTGTGGTTGGTGGGGTTTGGTGAATCCCTTTTACATAGCCATTTCGGTAGGTTGGTGGTGACGAAGGAACCCCAACACGATGACCTCTTTCTTTTTGAATACCTGCGTAACATCAGTCGGTAATATTAAAGTCGTTAAGAAACTTCAAGAGTGGTTTCGCGCGGGCATTGCTGCAAAAAGCGCTCACAGTCTTTTGGTAACGGTGCTTCAAATTTCAGTGTCACTCCTGTGACGGGGTGACGCAAACTCAATTTGTACGCATGCAAAAACATACGCTTTAAACCAGGTTGCGCGCCAGGGCGGGCCCACTCTCGATTTAATGAGAAATCGCCGTATTTTTCATCGCCAATAATAGGCGTGCGTATTTCAGCTAGATGTACGCGAATTTGATGGGTGCGGCCGGTTTTAAGCTGCGCTTCAAGCAGTGCATAGCCTGCGAAGCGCTGTATTAGCCTAAAAATAGTCTTCGACGCCTTGCCTTCTTCCTGCACCCTAACCCGCCGCTCCCCGTCTGCTGTCACATATTTATAGAGGGGCAATTCTACTACCCGCGTAGGCAAGGACCATGCCCCCCAAACGCAAGCGAGATAGCGTTTATCAATTTGATTATTGCGAAACTGCTCATGGAGCGTGACTAAGGCCTGGCGTTTTTTAGCAATTAACAAAATACCAGAGGTCTCTCGATCTAAACGGTGAACCAGCTCCAAAAAACGGGCGTCTGGACGCGCTTGACGCAGCTTCTCAATCACGCCAAAGCGTATTCCACTCCCTCCATGCACTGCCATCCCTGAGGGCTTATCCACGACCAAAAGACTCTCGTCCTCGTATAGGATGGGCAAATCCAAAGGAGGGAAATGCGATGTCGCTGGCGCTCTGACTTGATCACGCTGTGATGCTGGGCCTTCACGCATAGGAGGCACACGCACGATATCGGCTTCAAGTAGTCGGTAAGCGCCGTCCTTACGCCCCTTATTTACGCGTACTTCACCGCTGCGCAGCAGCCGATAGATATGGCTTTTCGGCACCCCCACATAGAGACGGCATAAAAAACCATCTAGGCGCTGGCCAGCACTATCTTCGTCAATAGTTATAAAAGATACTGCTTCTTTATAGAAGCCGCCGGCGCTTGTTGTGTGCTTATTTTTGCTTACTGTACTCATTGTGAATATAATCTGCGCTCAAGAAACCGCCCAAAGACCATGAAGGTCCCGTTAAATCGGCAATGTACTCCGATAGAAGAGCAAAAGAAGGATTCTGAAGCTGAAAAATGCCAGCTCTTAAACAGATTCTTAAAGCTTAAGCGGGCTAGGGTGTGTCCTCAAATATGAACCCTTTGGGTAATTGAGAACATGCTCTAGGAAAAAGAAAAGGCCGAGCATATCGCCCACTCGCGAAAATTCCAAGCTAATAGATGAACCTTTCATGCTAACGCTGCGTGGTTTCCCAAAAGAACTCTCGGAGGATCCATCCATGATGGGTTCTCCCTCACCCAAGTAGCGCTCACCATACGCGTTGCGCCCATTTATTTACTGGCCATTTTGACTCTCTTCAGAGCCTGTTGAGGTTCCAAGACCTATTCCATCCCCTTAAATGCCTTTATTGGACAGAGCAGGCGCTCTTATTTCGAGCACCGCATGATCACAAAAAACGCTTTTTGAAGATTTTGGATAAGTTCTAAAGGAATTTCCAGCCATCTCAGATGATTTCAAAATGGATTCACAGCATTTTTGAGCACTTCTCATTGGATGCCCTGTATAGGGCACCCAAGCTATAGGCCTTCTTACTTTAATAGGCTTAGCTTCATTCAATGAATCGTGCTCTGGCGCCGCATTTGGTTGAGTCGCACCGGAGCCTTATAAATGAAACGAATGTTATTTAACGCAACGCAGCAAGAAGAATTGCGCGTTGCGATTGTCGATGGACAAAAACTCATCGATATTGATATTGAAACCGCTGGTCGCGAACAGCGTAAAGGCAATATTTACAAAGGCATTATCACGCGCATCGAGCCCTCTCTAGATGCGTGCTTCGTAAATTACAGCGAAGAACGCCATGGATTTTTGCCTTTTAAAGAAGTCGCTCGCCAGTATTACAAAGCCGGTTTTGATGCACGCTCCATGCGCATTCAAGATGCGCTGACAGAAGGGCAAGAGATTATTGTTCAGGTCGACAAAGAGGAGCGGAGCAATAAAGGCGCTGCACTTACGACTTTTATCTCGCTTGCAGGCCGTTATTTGGTCTTAATGCCCAATAACCCACGTGGCGGTGGCGTATCTCGACGTATTGAAGGCGAAGATCGCCAGGAACTGCGTGAAGTTATGTCGCAGCTCCATATCCCTGAAGGGATGAGCATTATTGCTCGTACAGCCGGTATTGGTCGCAATTTGGAAGAATTGCAATGGGATCTGAATTACCTCGCTCAACTCTGGCAAGCCATTGAAGGTGCTGCGCATATGCGTGGCCCCCTTTTGATCTATCTCGAATCGAGCTTGATTATTCGAGCGATCCGGGATTATTTCCATCCTGATATCGGCGAAATTCTCATCGATACGCCAGATATTTATGACCAAGCCTGCGCATTTATGGGCATGGTCATGCCAGACAATCTACCCAAGCTCAAGCGCTATCATGACGATGTACCGCTGTTTTCACGCTTTCAAATCGAACATCAAATTGAAACGGCGTATTCACGGATGGTGTCCTTGCCTTCAGGCGGCGCTATTGTCATCGATCACACCGAGGCACTCGTCTCCATCGATGTGAACTCTGCGCGTTCCACGCGTGGCTCTGACATTGAAGAAACCGCATTGCGTACCAATTTAGAAGCAGCAGATGAAGTTGCTAGACAATTACGCTTGCGGGATCTGGGCGGGCTGGTTGTTATCGATTTTATTGATATGGATGCAGCAAAAAGCCAGCGAGAGGTAGAGCAGCGCTTTAAAGAAAGCATTCGCCATGATCGTGCACGCGTACAGATCGGCAAAATTTCACGCTTTGGGCTGTTAGAGCTCTCTCGTCAACGCATCCGACCTTCTCTATCAGAAGGCAGTCACGTCACTTGTGTGCGGTGCAATGGCACAGGCCATATTCGAGATACCGAATCTTCCGGGCTACAAGTGCTGCGCTTGATCCAAGAAGAAGCTATTAAAGAAGGCACTGCAACGATTCATTGCCAGGTTCCTGTTGAAGTCACGGCCTTTTTGCTCAATGAAAAGCGCCAGGAAATCAATAAAATTGAAGCGCGCTTTAATGTAAGCGTGGTGCTTATTCCTAATAAACATTTGGAAACACCGCATTACAAACTAGAACGCTTAAAGCATGATGACCCTCGCCTCGATGATCCGCGTGCTAGCTATAAAATGGCAGAGGAAGCAGCACATGAGCTTGAAACTACTTCGCCCTATAGCAGCCGACGTTCAGAAGAGCGTGTGCGCCCAGAGGCTGCAGTAAAGCGTATTACGCCTGATCAGCCTGCTCCAGGCCGTTCTAGCCCTCAAAATGCTTCTGATAGATCATCTGTAAGCCGTGTTTTCCAAGAAGAAGGATTAGTCGGATGGGTCAAGCGTTTATTGCGGTTACCCAGTAACACATCGGCTACCGCTTCCTCCACTTCGGATCCAACTATACCGCCAGCTGTAGCGGTACAACGTCCTGTCTCTTTGCAAGCGCCACAAAACCGACGCAACCAACCACACGGCGAACGCAGCAATACGCAGCGCAGATCCCAGCAATCTGCACAGCAACGCTCCTCTACCGAGATGGATAATCCCGAAGCGCAGG
This sequence comes from Mycoavidus cysteinexigens, assembly GCA_031963045.1. Taxonomy (GTDB): domain Bacteria; phylum Pseudomonadota; class Gammaproteobacteria; order Burkholderiales; family Burkholderiaceae; genus JASSUD01. The sequence continues at coordinate 97,372 of JASSUK010000045.1, read as the reverse complement.
AAGCAGCGACCAATGATGTGCGGCGCTCCCCGCGTACACGCCCCGCTTCCACGGAAGCAGCTGGAGCCACCTTCCCTGCTAGACCTTCACGTGGTCGTCGTCAAAGCCAGATCGCGCAAGAGCCTGAAACGGTTAAAACTGCTCCTGCTCAAAATACGCCTATAGAAGGTTTGACGCGCAGCGCATCGAGATTTGCTTTAGAGCCCACCAATGAAAATGGGCAGCAAGGCGTACAAGATGCAAATACGGCTTATACCTCGCAAGATCAAGATAGTGAAGAACGTCGTCGCCGTCGTCGAGGCCGACGCGGTGGAAGACAACGCAGTGGCCGTGATGGTCAAATGCAGGGTAAATTAGATATATCTTCCACAGAAGAGGACTTCACTCCTCCTCCACATGAAGTACAGGCAGCGCCTATTCAAACCTATGATCAGGCTCCTGCTCCTGCGCGCCCTCGCAATAATTCTGCTACCCGGCGTACCTCTGTCCCAGATCCCTTTGCAGATTTCGGAGGACAAAAGCCAGAACTCACGCTGACTTTTGCTAACAGTACGCCAGTGGCAAAACCCGCACCTATTTTTGAGCAAGCCCCTGCGCAGCAAACTCCGATTGTTAAAGCACCTAGCACCCCAGTTAGTGCGCCTGCAATAATAAGTGATGCCACGCCGCCTGCTGCAAACAAGCAGTCAAAGCCTAAGCCTCAAACGGCAGGATCTGCACACCCTCCCCTAGAGGCGCTTAAACCTATGCTAGATGCTGCAGGTCTTGTGTGGGTAAATACCGATACTAACAAGGCAAAGGCAGCTCAATCACCGAATCAAAACGCTTCTACGCCTAAGCCACCTCGCGCACCTCGTACACGCAAGCCAAAACCGGCTATGCCTACGATGGAGATTAAACAGGTCGAGACGGCTGCTTCACCAAAACCGGTTACTGGAGAGTAATCGTTCAATATAGAAAAACCCTCTGTAAGACTATGAATTGTAGTCTTACAGAGGGTTTTTCTATATCAAGGCCTTTTATGGACGGTAGGTTGGTGGTGAGGTACGAACCCCAACATGCATACCGCTGGCTTTTGAGCTTTGGTTTTGAGCGTTTATAAGCAGGTCACCAAGGAGGTGGTGGTGTGCATGTTGGGGTTCGTACCTCACCACCAACCTACCGTTCTTGCTTTTCTTGTGGTTAATGGATGTTTACAAAACTCTTTTTGATAAGCCAAAGGTAATATATTCTATGTTTTAGGTAGCGTTACGCCAGATTGCCCTTGGTATTTTCCTTTTCTATCCAGATAAGATACTTCACACACCTCATCCCCTTCAAAAAATAGCACCTGGGCCACGCCTTCGTTCGCGTAAATTTTGGCGGGCAGTGGGGTGGTATTTGAAAATTCCAATGTCACGTGACCTTCCCATTCCGGCTCGAATGGCGTGACGTTCACAATAATGCCGCAGCGTGCATACGTAGATTTCCCTAAGCATACAGTCAGTACATTGCGCGGGATGCGAAAGTATTCGATCGTGCGAGCAAGTGCGAAAGAATTGGGCGGAATAATGCACACCTCTCCTTGAAAATCGACAAAGGATTTTTCATCGAAATTTTTCGGGTCAATCAATGTGGAATTGATATTGGTGAAAATCTTGAATTCGTTGGCGCAGCGAATATCGTAACCATAGCTAGAGGTGCCATAGCTGACAATTTTTTGTCCATTCACTTCAGACACCTGCGCAGGCGCAAAAGGTTCAATCATGCGGTGAGACTGCGCCATCTCGCGAATCCAGCGATCGGATTTAATACTCATAAGAAAAAAATTGTCCAGTGCTATGAGCCTGTTTAGGGCGTGTCCTCAATTGTCCAAAAGATTGAGCTCTTTGGGGCGATTGAGGACATGCCCTAGGCTCCAGAAAATAAAAATGACCACAGCTACGGGGCTGCGAAAGAGGTCTATTCTGCCAGCATTCTGAGGATGCAGCAGTAATTTTTCCGCACGCCACTCTGCTCAACTATCCGATTCAAATGCCGAGCTTTCGCAGCAGGATATGCGAGGGGCAGCAAAAGACTAAAAGTATTCAATTTTCTACCATTGTGGGCAAGTACTAGGGCCTAGACCTCTATATTCCTTTTTATCCTCTTCCTGCCCCTCTCCATTCATGCTGAACACTACTCATTCTCTTAGCAGATTCCTACCAGGAATACCCTCACTACATTCTGTATCTCACTCTATATCCAAATATCTTTACAGCGATATCGCTATTGATTTAGATATAAATCATAGGGCAGCGCTCACTCGATCAAATCCACAAAGCACCTTGGCTACTACGCCTGACCCGACTCCTCAGGTATATGCAACAGAGAATGGAAAAATTTCTCTGGTATTGCCTGCTCCAAAAATTAAAAATATAGAATTTCCAGGTGGTGGAGCCTCCGCTATCGTCATACCCTTTGCGTTGGCCTCGCTCAATGAGGAAGTGCTCGATGGTGTTGAACATTTTGCAGGGTGTTCAGGCGGAGGACTCGTTGCATCACTGATAGCATCAGGCATGAAGCCTGCAGCTCTGAATGAAAAATTAGAAAAAAATCCAATAGCAAACTACTTAGGCCCCGTACCTTATTTTGAAGAACTCTATCCTTGCGTAACTAGCATACCGGCCAAGAGCGATTTGAATCTTTGGCGCCTGACTGCCCATCTTGGTCGCATGATCCTTATGACCCTCTTTCTAGGCAATTGGCAAAGAACGGCTCAAGGTATTATGCAACTGTTGGATAAATGGAGTTCGCAGGCCGTATCTATGCACCTACAAGATGCTGCCATTTGGGATACCTGCATTGCAGCACACACTGCTGGTCGTATTACGGACAACCAAATGGGACGACTCACATTTTTAAAAAATAGCACCTGGTTTTGTGAGCCTAGTGCGTCCCATACTTCCCGCATCAAACATATGATCACTTTTGGGGACTTAAAACTGCTTCAGAGCATTGCCCCTTCGAAATTTAAAGAACTTACACTGGTTAGTTCTCATATGGCTGCCGCACAAGATGATGCAGCGCACAGCACTACCCATGTGACACAAACCGTCTTCAATGCCGTTAACCATCCTGATATGCCCATTGCTATAGCTGCTCGGGCCTCGATGTCTATTCCGTTTTACTTTGAATTTCTGTCGCAAAGCGGTGCAGCCTACTCAGATGGCGCAATGACGAACCGCATTCCTACAGAAAGTTTTCACTCAGCAGACGCTTCTAACGACCCGCTGGCTACTGCGAATGCCTATGCTCAAACGCTAGTGCTAGATTTTAAAAGCCATAGTTTTGGAGATACGCTCAGCCCTGTTTTGTATAAAAAGCCTGCAAATGGCCCCGATAAATCCCTGTTGAGCAAGGCTATCGAATGGTTTTTAGGTTACCCCGGCTATGCCGCTGCTGTCGGAGCAGACAACCGAAAACTGTACGCTGCAGGCCCCAATGCGGTTGTAATAGATAACGATCGTATTGGTGTTTTCGATATGAAACCCTCTACTGCCAAATTTAAAGCAGCCCAAAAAGCAGCGGTGCAAACGATGCAACAGCAGGTAGAGTTGCGCAAAAATCAAGCGTATTACTTACCCTTTGACAATGTAGTTTCGGCTTGGAATGCCTTAGATGCCACGCAAAAAGAAGCGGTTAGAGCGGCTGGCAATCCTGCATTACATCCAGATTTCAAGAAACTACCGGCCAATACGCAATATGCGCAATATGCTTTTTATGTACTTGCCACAGCAAATACCTCAGGGGAAGTAGAGAGGAAAACAGAAATAGCATCCAAACGGGTAAATGCACCGACAGAGCTAGTGAATCCCTTACCTGCTCTACAGATGAACATAACCCTGTTATCTAGCCTGACCATCTCATTAAAAGCGCTAGCCTCCTCGAATACCGCTTTTATCAAAAATTGCTTCAGTTCTTGGCGCTCCAGCACGGTTGGATAATCGGTATATTGGAGATAGGAACGAACCCCAACATGCACACCACCGACTTTTAATCATCGCTTTTGATATTCATATGCAGGTTTTAAAAGGACAGCGGTCATCATGTTGGGGTTCGTTCCTCACCACCAACCTACCGTTCTGTCACCACAGTAGGGAAAGCGGCGCGCATATCGCGTGGTTTTTGGGCAACCTGGCGTGCTAGTTCGCGCGCAATAGCATGGTATTTTTGTGCGGAAGTACTGTCCGGTTCAGCAATTACAGTAGGGCAACCTATGTCACTGTGCATGCGGATCGGTGCATCTAGAGGCAATTGACCTAATAACGGCACGCTATATTGCTGTGCCATTTTTTCTCCTCCCCCTACGCCAAAAATAGACTCTGCATGCCCACACTGCGTGCATACATGCATACTCATATTTTCAATGATCCCAAGCACAGACACGCCCACTTTCTCGAACATTCTGAGCCCTTTTTGTGCATCCAGTAAGGCAATGTCTTGAGGAGTGGTAATGATCACTGCTCCGGTAACCGGTACACGCTGTGCAAGCGTAAGTTGCACATCACCTGTGCCTGGCGGCAGATCCACTAGAAGATAATCAAGATCTTTCCATGCACTTTGCTGCAAAAGTTGCATCAGTGCAGAGGTCACCATAGGGCCACGCCAAATGGCGGGGCTATCGGCATCAATTAAAAAACCAATGGAATTGACCTGTATGCCATATTTTTCGAGGGGTATCATTTTTTGATCAGGCTGCAATGCCGGCCGCCCACTCAAACCCAACATGGTCGGTTGCGACGGGCCGTAAATATCGGCATCCAAAAGCCCAACGCGTGCGCCTTCTTTAGCTAGAGCCAGCGCAAGATTCACAGCCACCGTGCTCTTACCGACCCCGCCCTTACCGGATGCCACTGCCAAGATATTTTTCACGCCCGGCAAACGCGCTGCATTATTTTGTACGGTATGCGCAACTATTTTCTGCTCAAACACACACTCCACCTGTTCGACTTGGGGAATCGCTTGAAGCGCCTGAACAATCTGCGCACTCCATTGTGGCCACTGACTACGTGCTGCATAGCCCAGAAGTACTTCAACTTTTACGTTGCCGCCCTCAATATGCACTGCTTTGATCTCACTATTACTTAAAATAGGAACACCCGTATGCGCATCCATAATCGACGTTAACGTATCACGGAGGGCGTTAGGGTCTAGGCTCATCAGAGGTCCTTGTACAAAAAAAGAGGAAAGAAAAAACTAGGGACACACCCTAGAAATTAGCAGACAGGCGTTAAAAAAACAAAATGCGGTGCATCCAATGCTATGCTCATAGGGCCCTGCATTCTATTAGATGCGCATACGGTTATTGTTTTTCACTGAAAACCTGTTCTTATACACTGCAATTTGCATTTATTTTTCTCTCATGCCTTTTACTCTTACTCTCCATGCCAGCGGCACTGTCCTTGAAGTCAACGAGCACGAAACCTTATTAGAAGCAGCACACCGCCAGGGTGTAGCACTACCCTATAGTTGCAAAAACGGTGCCTGTGGCTCTTGCAAAGGACGTATATTGCAAGGACAAGTGGCGCAAGGCCCGCATGCTGCTTCCGCATTGTCACGCGATGAAAAAGAGCAAGGCCTAGCCCTTTTTTGCTGCGCAAAAGCGCAATCGGATCTGATAGTGGATATTGCGGAACTCGACCCCAATACACCGCGCGTACAGCGCTTTCCTTGCCGTGTTATCGAACTCGAGCCTACCAGTGCGCCAGATGTACGGATTGTCAAATTACAGCGCCCTGTCCAGGACCCCATCAAAGACCGTTTAGTCTATCGAGCTGGACAATATATTGAATTCTTGCTCAAAGACGGTAAGCGCCGCGGGTATTCCATCGCTACGCCCCCTCATCACACAGGGCCCATGGAATTACATATTCGCCATATGCCCGGGGGCACCTTTACCGATCATGTCTTCTCCACCATGCAAACCCGTGAATTGCTGCGTTGCGAAGGGCCATTAGGTACTTTTTATCTTAGGGAAGACAATGACTGTCCGCTGCTTTTTTTAGCATCGGGCACCGGCTTTGCGCCTATTAAAGCGATTGTTGAGCACGCTATTTTAATGAAAGATCCGCGGCCTATGACCCTGTATTGGGGCGCGCGTAAGAAAGAAGATTTGTATTTGCTCGATTTAGCGCTTGCATGGGCGGAACAACTCCCCAATTTCACTTTCATCCCTGTGCTCTCAGAACCCGAGCCAAATACTTGGTCAGGACGTATAGGCTTTGTGCACCGAGCATTGGCAGAGGATTATCCAGATTTATCTGCCCATCACGTTTACGCGTGTGGGGCACCGGTTATGGTTGAAGCCGCATTGCGCGACTTCGTAGCGCATCACCAACTCCCGCGCACTTCATTTTTTGCTGATGCCTTTATCACTGCAGCAGAGTTGGCGCATCCTGAGCCATAAGAACAGGGCAATCCCTTCAATCACACCAACAACAGTAGGTTGGTGGTGACGAAGGAACCCCAACATGCAGACCATATACATTTAATATGTATAACAAAAACCAAAGAGCCACGTAGACCTTTGACGAAGGACCGCCGCGTAATTTTTATCAAAAACCGCTTTTAATGCAAGATCTTTGCTAAAAAGTCTTTTGCAAGTTCAGATTGAGGATTCTCAAAAAACTCCTCTTTGGAAACATCTTCAATGATGCGGCCTTCATCCATAAACCAGATGCGGTCCGCCACTTTTTTAGCAAACATCATTTCATGGGTGACACAAATCATCGTCATCCCTTCATGCGCTAGCTCTACCATCACATCGAGTACCTCATTGACCCTCGCGGGATCTAGCGCAGAGGTAGGCTCATCGAACAGCATGATGATCGGGTCCATGGAAAGCGCACGAGCAATAGCCACACGTTGCTGCTGACCTCCTGAGAGTTGGGCAGGGAATTTCTGCGCATGGGCTTGCAGCCCAACGCGCTCGAGTAAATGTAGACCCTTTTCTGTTGCTACCGATTTGGATCGTCCCAATACTTTGATTTGCGCCAGTGTGAGATTTTCAATAATCGACAGATGGGGAAACAACTCAAAGTTCTGAAAGACCATCCCCACTTTGGCACGTAATGCGGGGAGATTCGTTTTTTGACCCCGTAGTGCAATGCCATCCACCACCATTTCACCTGCCTGAAAAGGCTCAAGACCATTGATGGTTTTGATGAGGGTCGATTTTCCAGAGCCAGATGGCCCGCACACCACGACTACCTCGCCAGCTTGCACGGTAGTACTGCACTGATTGAGTACTTGGAATTTCTGATACCACTTGGACACTTTTTTTAAAGAAACTACCGTACTGTGTTGCTGGGTGCTCATTTCACTTTCCTAACCATGTTCCGAATTATTTTAATAACCTATTCAAGAGCCCATTCTGGCTTTTATAGATTTTGCAGCTGCTGACGCTAGCAAACATACGATCAGGTAACAGACTCCGGCAAACAGCACCATTTCAATCATCCTGCCATCGCGTTCGCTCACAATCATTGCGCTGCGGAAAAAATCTGCAAGCCCAATCACATATACGAGTGAAGAATCCTGTAACAACACAATGCCTTGCGTGAGCAATAAAGGGGTCATTACTCGGAAAGCCTGCGGCAGCACTACCATGCGCATAGACTGTATATATGTCATGCCTAATGCCTGAGCCGCCATCATTTGCCCACGTGGCACGCTTTGGATACCTGCACGAATGATCTCGGAGTAATACGCTGCTTCAAAGAGAGAAAATGCGACCACCGCAGAGACCAAACGCATATCTAAACTGGGAGGCAAATTCAAAAGACCATGCAGTAATTGAGGGACTATCAGGAAAAACCACAGCAGCACCATCACCAATGGAATAGATCGAAATAGCGTCACATAACCATTTGCAAACCAAGACAGCGGCTTAATAGAAGACAGGCGAAAAAGTGCAAGCACGGTGCCCCACACGATCCCAAAAACCACCGCAATGCCGGTAATTTCTGCAGTAATCAACACTCCATGGCCAAGTAATGGCAAAGCAGAAGGTAAATTGCTCCAATCTAGCGTGTACATTCATCTTCTCCCGTATAGCCCGGCAAGCGCGTTTTGCGCTCTAACCATTGCATGCCCAGCATCACACTCATATTGATTAAAAAATAGGCCAGTGTGACCGAGATAAAAGACTCATAGGCTTGTGCGGTGTAATCCACTAACTGCCGTGCCTGGGCTGAGAGCTCTAGCAAACCAATTGTGGAAGCCACTGCAGAGTTTTTAAAAATATTCAAAAACTCTGAGGTCAGCGGTGGCACGATCATGCGATAGGCAGTAGGTAACAAAACCCATCGATACGTTTGTGGCATCGTCAACCCCAATGCCAATGCAGCGTTGGTCTGACCATGAGGCAAAGCTTGTATGCCAGAGCGCACTTGTTCACACACCCGTGCTGCGGTAAAGAGTCCCAAACACAGCACCGAAGTCGAAAAAAATTGAATATTTGGAGGCAGCTGCTTAAAGCCATTTCCCCATGACACAGGGAGCAGTTCAGGCACTACGAAATACCAAAGGAAAAACTGCACAAGCAGGGGGATATTCCGAAAAATGGCTACAAACAGTCCCCCTATGGCGGGGAAAAAACGGCCTGGCAAGGTGCGAAACACACCAAACAAAGAACCTATAGCCAATGCCACCACCCAGCCGGATAAAGAAAGTATCAGCGTAGTTTGTAAACCTGAAAACAGCCACCCTAGATAGGTAGTCGGCTCACCGGTCGAAACCGGGCTTAGCAAAATGCCCCAGTTCCAAACATAAGACATAGCAGCTCCATAGAACAAATTAAGAGCCTGTTCGAAATCGTTCTAAAGGTGCGAACAGGCTCCGAAATGCGTTTCAGAACCAGTAATGGAATTACTTCAAAACGGTGTCATTGGGATTTTTATAGAGCTCTGACATCATTTCTTTACTTTCAGGGAAATTGATATTCAGGTTGCCTGGAGCGATAGGACTCATAAACCAAGTTTTGTACAGCTGGTCCCCTCCGCCATTGCTCATTTTTTGAGTAATAGACTCATCAACCAAGGCTTTAAAAGCAGGGTCACCTTTGCGAATCATGCAGGCATAGGCTTCTTTAGTTTGAGGGGTGCCTACAATTTCATACTCTGCAGGGTTTTTCGATTTAGCGCGCTCACCGGCTAGCAGAGCATCATCCATCATGAAAGCCACTGCACGGCCTGATTCCAGAGTGAGGAAGGCTTCACCATGGTCTTTCGCACTGATGATATTTTTAGGATAGCCTTTGCTCTGTTTCATTTCGCGCAACAGACGCTCAGAGGTCGTGCCTGCGGTGGTCACCACTGTTTTACCAGCTAAATCGGTAAACTCTTTAATTCCAGAATCTTTCTTGACCAGTAAGCGGGTTTGCACGATAAAAAGCGTGTCTGAAAAAGTAACTTGTTTTTGACGCTCAACCGTATTACTAGTTGATCCGCACTCTAGATCGATTAGACCATTGCCTAATACGGAGATACGGTTTTGAGATGTGATGGGTGTGAGGGTTACTTGCAAGTCAGAACGCCCTAGTCTTTGTTTGATCGACTCTACAATAGCGTTTGAAAATTCTTGGGAATAACCCACTACTTTTTGCTTATCCCCGTAATAGGAAAAGGGAATCGAAGCCTCGCGATGTCCAAGCGAAATAACACCACTTTTTTGTATTTTTTCAAGCGTACCGGTTAACTTTTGATTGTCTGCACTTTGGGCTGTAGGCTGTTGAGGCGCAGCACATACAGACCCTATAAAAGCGGTTGACAAGAGTGCTGATAGAGCAACAGGAAGCAGTGCCTTGGCGCGCTTCGCGGTAAATTTTGTCACTAAGGATGGACTTTTTTGGCTGACCTTCAATGTATTGTCCTCGTATAAAAATAGCTTTCAAACGGCCAGAAATGGCAAACACATAGTCTGTTGAAAACGAGGCACTAATTGAACGTGTAAGAAACTTAAAAATGGGCTCCAAGCTCTGAAAAAACCTTAAATTTTGCGCGTAAAAAAGCCCCAAAAAGTTAGATTTAGCGTCTAACTTTTTGGGGCCACATCAGTTTGGGGGTGATGAGGAAATGCCAGCACCCTAACCATGCGCCCTTATTTTTGCTTTTTGGAATTTTATAAGCAGGTTTTACAGGAGGTTGTGGTTGGGTGTTGGGGTTCCTTCGTCACCCCAACCTACGGGAACCGTATTATTGCTTCTTAGGGGTATAAGCCGCGCATTTCACGGGCCATTAGAATCCGCGTGCAGGCAACGATATATGCAGCGGTTCTCATTGAAACATTGCGTTCACGCGCAATTTGCCATATCGATGCAAAGGCTTCGCGCGTTGCATATTCAAGGCGTTGCTGGATTTCAGACTCATTCCAGAAAAAGCTTGAGAAATCCTGCACCCATTCGAAATACGATACCGTCACCCCCCCTGCATTCGCAATCACATCAGGAATGATTAGAACACCGCGGGAAGTAAGCTCGTCATCCGCTTCTGGAGTGGTAGGTCCATTTGCACCTTCAACGATCACTCTCGTATGAATATGCGAGGCATTTTTCTCGTTGATTACCCCTTCCAATGCAGCAGGAATAAGAATCTCGGTTTCAATTTTCCAGAACTGATCGTTGTCTATCTTCTCTGCGCCTTCAAACCCTGCGATACCGCCTGTTTTGGCAATATATTCGAGTAACTTAGGTGTATCGATACCAGCAGGCTGATATATCGTGCCAGTGTGATCTTGCACCGTTATAACCTTAGCGCCTGCTTCTTGGAATAAACGTGCTGCAATTCCACCCACATTACCAAAACCCTGTACGCCTACACGCGCACCAGCAATATCAAAACCTAATTGACGTGCGGCTTCACAACCCACAACGAAAACACCACGACCCGTTGCTTCCCTACGCCCTAAACTACCACCTAATGAAATAGGTTTACCTGTCACCACGCCGGTTGTAGTGCGACCGTGGTTCATGGAGTAGGTGTCCATCATCCAGGCCATGACCTGCTCATTGGTATTCACATCGGGAGCAGGAATATCGGTATGCGGTCCAATGATGACGTTAATTTCACTGGTATAACGCCGTGTAAGCCGTTCGATTTCGCCTTTGGATAGTTTGTGTGGATCGACCCGCACCCCGCCCTTAGCGCCACCATATGGCACGTTTACAGCGGCAGTTTTGATCGACATCCATCCCGCTAAGGCCATGACCTCAGATAAGGTGACGTCTTGGTGATAGCGCACTCCGCCTTTACCTGGACCACGTGACATATTGTGTTGTACTCGGTACCCTTCAAAGTGCGATACAGTACCGTTGTCTAATTCAATGGGTATATCTACGATCATGATGCGCTTAGGACGCTTCAAGGTTTCGATCCAGCGAGATAAAGCGCCTAAATACGGCGCCACGCGGTCGATTTGTTGAAGATACATGCCCCAAGGGCCAAGCTCGTCAGAATGGAGATAGGAAGGCAAAGCGCTGTGCGGTGACATAAATTTCCCGAACTGAAATGAAAAAAGTGCTTAGTATAAAAGATGGTGTCTGCACCATTAAAATTCATACCGTTTTTTTGTCTGTCTATGAAAGTTTTCAATAGATTTTCTGATGTACCTTTCAGAATATAAAAGATACATTCAATGGCAGGCCCCACACTATACAAGCATCTGCAACGATAGTCGCTACCAGATTAAAGAAGGCGTGTCTCTACGTTGATTCCCGTTTATTTTTGTACTAGCTTTGCACGCACCTGGCTAGCTTTATTCATTTTTCTTATTTTGCATTAGGATTTTCCATGACCAATCTCGTCGCTGAGCTACCTAAACACATCTGCCCTACCCTACGCGTAGTCCCACAGCCTTCTGACGTAAACCTCCATGGCGATATTTTTGGTGGCTGGATCATGTCCCAAGTCGATATTGCAGGTTCTGTTCCCGCTACGCTGCGTGCTGAGGGCCCTGTTGCAACGGTTGCAGTTAACTCATTTGTTTTCAAGCAACCTGTCTTGGTAGGCGATTTGGTGAGTTTTTACGCAGATATCATCAAAACGGGCCGCACTTCTATCACCGTACACGTTGAAGTCTATGCACAACGTTTTCGCTCAACCAAAGAAACGCTCAAAGTGACGGAAGCCACACTCACCTATGTATCAATTGGCACCAATCGCCGCCCTCGTCCGTTACCACCCACGCCCGAAGAATCCAACGCATAAAAAATCTCCAACCTCCACTAGAACGGTAGGTTGGTGGTGACGAAGGAACCCCAACATGCGCGCCACCGACTTTTAAGCATTGCTTTGGTTTATACATGCAGGTGTTAAAAGGACAGCGGTCATCATGTTGGGGTTCGTGCCTCACCCCCAGCCTACCGACCTGTATATGGATGTCAAAATTACGCGGCCATTAAAATACCGGCGGCGCCCATACCTGTACCTACGCACATACTGATCATTCCAGACTTTAACTTTTCGCGGCGCAGTGCATGCACAACGGTACATGCACGAATCGCACCAGTTGCTCCCAAAGGATGTCCCAACGCAATAGCTCCACCGAGCGGATTGACTTTTTGCGGGTTCAAGCCCAGCTCTTGTATGACGGCTAAAGCTTGCGCAGCAAAGGCTTCGTTCAGTTCTATCCAATCCAGATCATCTTGTGCGAGCCCTGCTGATTTCAGTGCAATAGGTATCGCTTCTTTAGGTCCTATCCCCATAATTTCAGGCGCCACTCCACGAACGGCAAAACTAGCAAAACGTGCGAGAGGGGTCAGATTAAATTGCTTTAAATATTTGTCAGAAACCACGAGCAGTGCCGCTGCACCATCCGACATTTGAGAACTATTTCCTGCAGTCACTGAGCCTGCATGTGCAAAAACCGGGCGCAGCCCTGCTAGCGCTTCTAGTGAAGTATTCGCTCTTGGACCTTCGTCAAAACGGGCCATAAAATTATCGGTACGCACTTCATTTCTAAGCAAATCAGGTAGGCGGCGTACTGTATTAAATGGAGCAATTTCATCGGAAAAAGCGCCATTAGTTTGTGCCTTCAACGCTTTTTGATGAGACTCAAAAGCAAACTGATCTTGAGCTTGCCTAGAAATGGCCCAGCGCCTAGCCACTTGCTCAGCAGTCAGACCCATACCGTATGCAATACCAATATTTTCAGAGCGCTCAAAAATCTTCGGAGAAAGGGAAGGTTCATGTCCCGTCATAGGCACTGCACTCATCGATTCGACACCACCAGCAATTAAGGCATCCGCCTCTCCTACTCGAATACGATCTGCTGCCATGGCCAAGGCGGTCAAACCAGAGGCACAAAAACGATTAACAGTTACCCCGCCTATGGTCTGAGGTAGACCTGCGAGCAACACGCTGACTCTCGCTATATTGAGCCCCTGCATACCCTCTGGCATCGCACACCCAATAATGGCATCTTCAATACAAGCAGGATCCAAAGTGGGAACTTGCGCGAGCGCTGAGCGCATGGTGTGAGCCAAGAGTTCATCAGGGCGTGTGGTATTGAAATATCCCTTTGGTGCTTTGCCAACGGGGGTCCGGCTAGCGGCAACAATCCATGCTTCTTGTTTTTGAGTGGTCATGTTTATTTCTCTTAATTGCTCTTAATTTCTATTAATTGCATTTAATTACTGTCAATTACGAAGAGGCTTACCTGTTTGCAAGGTATTCACGATTCTTTCTTGCGTTTTTTGCATTCCTAAAAGTGCAATGAAAGCTTGACGCTCACGATCAAGGAACCAGGTTTCATCCACTACGCTCCCCTCATCCAAGTCTCCCGCGCACAGTACTTCTGCAATACTCGAGGCAACCAAAAAGTCATGGTCAGAAATAAAACGTCCATCGCGCATATTCACAAGCTGCCCTTTGAGGGTAGCCAAAGCGGAGCGGCCTGCTACAGAAATCGCCTTTTCACGCAAAGGAGGACGCCAACCTTGTGTGGATAGAAAACGCACTTGGTGTTTAGCGGTCTCAAGCAATTCATATACATTGAACACAATTGGATCAGAAGACTTGAGATACCCCATTTCTACCGCTTCTTTAGCAGAACTAGACACTTTCGCCATAGCGATGTTGTGCAGAGAACGCGCTAGATAAGGAAGAAGTTTTAGATGGGCATCGGATTGACCAGGAGCCAATTGTGCGCGAGCGGACTGCATTGCATGAATCGCAGCTTCTTTTAAACCACCACCTGCTGGCAAAAGCCCTATACCCGACTCAACCAGACCCATATAGCTTTCAAAATGCGCCACGCGCGCTGCGCTATGCAGTGCAAGCTCACATCCACCACCTAGTGCCAAACCTGAAATAGCGCTGACCACTGGCACTTGAGCATGTTTAATACGCACCATTGCACGCTGGAAACGCGCAACAAAAGGTTCTAGTTGCTTGGCACCTCCCGCTAAAAAGAGCGGCATAACGGATTTCAAATCGGCACCTGCCGAGAATGGTCCACCTGGATTGCCTAAGCGCAAAGAGTCTGGTTGCCAAATAACCAAACCTTTATGAGCATTTTCAGCACGCTCAATCGCGGTTTCTAAGCCTTCGAGTACGGATTCACTAATGGTGTTTAGGCGTGTTTTAAAAGATATGCCAAGCACATCGTCTTCACCCAAGCGGGAGTCGACCCAAATCCGCACACTATCCGTCTCTATAACCGTACGCAAAGACTGCATAGGATCAATGGGTACGCCATATCCATTGGGACCCGTTGCGCTTTTATCTGTATTGTTATCATTTGCAGCTTCATGACTGCCTTCGCCACGCAGCGGAGCAAGAAAGCGCTGTTTTGCATAAACAGGCAACTTGCTTCTTGGTGCCCAGGCGGGCGCACTGTGTTTTTCTGCAAAACCGTTATGGCTATACGTAAAAGCAGGAACGCCATTAGCTACTTGCGCTTCTTGAGCTAGATTTCCATGACTATAGGCAGACGCAGACAAAGACCCATGCGCACTATGCACACCTGCACATTGCATTACTTCTGGTGAAAAAACCCAATCCGGCAAAGGTGCACGGCATGCTGTACGACCTTGATCAATATCTTCTTTGATCCATTTTGCTATTTGTTCCCAACCTGCAGACTGCCATATTTCAAAGGGCCCTTCCTGCCAACCAAAGCCCCAGCGCACAGCAAAATCCAAATCCCTAGCACTAGAAGCAATACTATGTAGATGTATAGCGATATAGTGAAAAAGATCTCTAAACATCGACCATAAAAACTGCGCTTGTGGATGCACCGACTCCCTCAGAAGCTTAAAACGCTCACTTGGTTTTTGTGCCAAGATTCGCCCGATCAATGGATCTGCTTTAGCACCGCTGGGTATATACGTGCCTAATTTTGGATTAAAAACCTGTATTTGTTTCCCATTAGGCGTGTTCACTTTTTTATAAAACCCTGCCCCCTTTTTTTGCCCTAAAGCACCTTTTTCAATAAGATGAGTTAGCACAGCAGGTTGGTAGTAAATCGCGGAAAATGGGTCATCTTCCAAACGGGTGCGAAATGTCTCAATAACAGCAGCTATCGTATCGAGCCCAGCCAAATCAGCTGTGCGATACGTGGCCGAGCTCGAACGTTGCAAGCGCACACCCGTTAAATCATCGACCAGATCAAAAGACAGCCCATATTTTTCAGCCGCAGCCATTGTGGCGAGTGTGCAAAATACCCCCACCCGATTCGCAATAAAATTAGGCGTATCTTTTGCCCGCACTACTCCTTTGCCCAAGGTAGTAGTCAAAAAGACTTCCAGTTCATCCAGCAGATTAGGTTGCGTATCGAGTGATGGAATCAACTCTACCAAGTGCATATAACGCGGCGGATTAAAAAAATGTACGCCACAAAACCGGGCACGACGCTCAGGCGACATATCCGCAGACAATTCAGCGATAGACAGACCCGAGGTATTGGAAAGAAGAAGGGTATCTTCTCGCAGAGCAGGCATAATTTGACGGTACAGCGCCTGCTTGTAGTCCAGGCGTTCGGTGATCGCCTCGATCACTACATCGCAGGTTTTCAGAACCTCTAGATCGTCCTCGTAATTTGCGATTTCGATATAACGCGCTGCATCAGGCACCCCTAATGGAGATGGGTTCAGCTTGCTCAGCATCGCAACCCCCTGCGCTGCAATCGCACTTCTACCCCCTACAGGCAAGTTAGAAGGCAGATCAAACAGCACCACCGGCACCTTCGCATTGATTAAATGTGCTGCAATCTGTGCTCCCATTACGCCTGCACCCAATACAGCTACTTTACGAATATTCAATCTGCCCACTACATGCTCTCCAAAAACATTTTCTGTTGAGGCCATAAAAGGCCCCTCAATATGATTAACTGACGTTACGCAGGTATTCAAAAAGACTGTGGTTTGCATGTTGGGGTTCCTTCGTCACCACCAACCTACCGTTCTTTGCGCTCTGCTTATCAAAAACTCGCCGTGCTACAACATGCGTAACATCAGTGATTAACACCGGAATGTGAATTTCACCTTAGAAAAGGGAGGCTTCCATTTCCATCAAACTTTTTGCACCTGCTCGTATCGTTTGCAATGCAGAGGTGGTCTCAGGAAGCAGGCGTTTGAAATAAAAACGTGCTGTGGCGAGTTTGGCTTGATAAAAAGGCTCATTGGCTGGATGATCGAGTGCCACACGTGCCATACGCGCCCAAAAATACGCAAAAATGAGATGGCCTATCACCCGCAAATAAGGTGCTGCTGCGGCCCCTGCTTCTTCTTGATTGCTGAAGGCTTTCATCCCGACTTCAATAGTCAGTCTTTTGACTTCTTTGCCAAGCTCAGCCAGCGGATTGATGAATTCCTGCATTTCAGGTTTCAAGCCTTGCTCTTCAACAAAGCTCTGCGCCATACGGGCAAATTTTTTCAGCTTAGCGCCCATATCGCCAAGGATCTTGCGGCCCAATAAATCTAGAGACTGAATCGCATTGGTGCCTTCATAAATCGTGCTAATACGCACATCACGCACATACTGCTCCATACCCCATTCTTTGATATAGCCATGCCCTCCCAGAATCTGCAGAGCTAAGTTGGCAGATTCCACGGCGTTATCGGTTAAGAAGGCTTTGGCGATAGGAGTTAACAGGGACACGAAGTCTGTAGATTCTGCGCGCACTCTTGCATCTTGGTGGGTGTGTTCTTTATCGATTTGCAAAGCCATCCAGTAGCTAAACGCACGACCTGCTTCCACATAGGCTTTTTGAGTGAGCAGCATACGGCGCACATCTGGATGCACGATAATCGGATCAGCAGCTTTTTCAGGGGCTTTAGCGCCAGATAGAGAACGCATTTGCAGGCGTTCTTTGGCATACGCCAATGAGTTTTGATAGGCCACTTCAGTAATGCCCAACCCTTGCATGCCCACGCCTAAACGAGCGGCATTCATCATCACGAACATGGCGTGCAGCCCTTTGTTCACTTCCCCCACTAACCAACCCTGTGCGCCATCAAAATTCATCACGCACGTTGCATTGCCATGGATCCCCATTTTTTCTTCAATCGAACCGCAGTGCACTTTATTGCGCTCACCGGGTTCATTTTGGTCATTAGGGATAAATTTAGGGACTACGAAAAGAGAAATACCGTGCGTGCCTTTAGGTGCACCTGGCAATCTAGCGAGCACTAAATGAATGATATTTGGTGCTAAATCATGCTCACCGCTGGATATAAATATTTTGGTGCCATTCAAACGGTATGAACCATCTTCATTTGGAGTGGCTTGGGTTCTAAGTAAACCCAGATCCGTGCCGCAATGAGGCTCTGTCAAGCACATGGTTCCTGTCCATGCACCAGAAACCAGTTTAGGAAGATAGGCTTTTTTCTGCTCTGGAGTGCCATAGGCATATAAACACTGGTAAGCACCACAGGACAGGCCAGGATACAAAGTCCATGCTTGATTTGCTGAATTGAGCATTTCATACAAAGCAGTATGCAAAAATAAGGGCAAGCCTTGTCCACCGTATTCCGGGTCACATGCGAGTGAAGGCCAGCCTGCTTCTACATATTGATCGTAAGCAGCTTTAAAGCCTTTAGGCGCGCGTACCTGCCCGTTTTCCCAAGTACACCCTTCTAAATCGCCAGAGCGATTCAATGGAAATAATACTTCGCTGCAAAACTGCCCTGCTGCGCTCAAAGCCTGGTCGATCGTCTCTCTATCCAAATCAGCATGCGCTGGTAAACCTTCAAGCTCTTTTTGCACATTAAGCACTTCATGCAATACAAATTGCATATCACGCAAAGGCGCGTTGTACTGTCCCATCATCCTCTCCAAAAATATCGCTTTTGCGATAGGCGCGCTAAGGGCATTGAGCAGGCTATATACGCCCTCTCTAAAACGTATTTAGAGAGAAACAAATAGGTGCTGTAGCCCTACGGCAATATGGGAAGGATTATTGGCACTACGCTAAAAAGGAACAAGCGGCGGAATAGTTGACTGAGCCTCGGAAAGCTCTGGGAAGTGGTAGTTAAAGGACTGAGAGGGGCGGGAACAATGCGTATTGGTTACATAATCAAAATTCGAATACATAAAAGGCCGGTGCCTGTGCGTACAGTGCCCAGCCTTTTATGCATGCAAAATGCATGCCAAAAACCTCTGTTGGAACCTTCACTAGTCTGCTGAAAAATGGGGAAGTACTTTATGCCATGGTTTGAACTTGCTGTTGGGCCTTTTTTTTATTAAATTCTTTCAATTCTTTAACTTCTGCTTGAAGTTTTTCAATCGTAGCTGTGTTGTTTTCAGCCATCTTCAACATAAATGATTTAATGTCATCAACAGTTTTTATAACACGATTAACATCATCAACAGCACGATTAACATCACCAGCCACACGATCAATACTATCAGCAGATTTTGCCAAGCGATTGTTGACATCTTCTCTTTGATTGTCAACATCATTTAAAACTCGATTTACTCTTTCTGTCAATTCAGACATAGCAGGCAGAAAAACAGCCCCTAAAGATTTCAAAACCACTTTTTCCTCCTTAGCCGGATTATTTTTACTAAGTGCATCCAGATAATCACGGAAACGTATCCAGCGTTTCAAATTTTGCCTATTAAACCAATCAGGGATTCTGATTGCCCCCCCAATCACTATAGCCGCACCTGAAAGAATGGGGACCATAGCAAAACCATATGCAGCAAACACTACTGTTATAGCCCCTAATATAGTAAGCCCTACATCCATTATAAAACTCTTGGCATCTGAATCTAGATGTTGTCCACGCGACTTTATAATCCCATCCATATCTTTTAATAGCAAATCTGCCGGGTCCAGCACGGCTTCGATTTCTATGACGCGCTCTAACATTAACTGATCTTTCTCAGATGCACTCAGATTATCTGGATAATTTTCTTCAAAATAATCTTTACATATCTTGGCATCTTGAAGTTTTTTAAGACCCGCACTCAAACCTTCCAAATGTCCTTTTAGCGTTTTAATTTCTTTACAAGCTTGATTAAAACCAGGCAGTTTCTCATATCTGCGCTCAAACATAAAAGAGCACACAGCATCAAAAACAGCTAAAGCTTTCTGTTTGCTCTCTTGGCTATGTATAGCTGCCAAATCTGCAGGGTTAATGACTTCTTGATCTTTAAGAGAAGTTACTAGAACTGTATCGGCAACAGTCTTTGAAATATGTTCGCCCGATGCACTTACTAAAGAAGGCAGCGGTGTCAGAGATCTTTTTGGACCCGTGAATCGGGCAAAAAAGGAAGGTATGGCGGATGAAGAAGCGCTGCTTTGTTTGACTGAATCCGCTTCTGGTAGCGCGCAAGTGCCTGCTGTTTCTCCAGAAACTTTTTCTTTTAGTAGCGTGTAGCTTATTGGAGAGCTAACTGAAAATTTTGTGTTTATTGTTTGGCCCATGTATTTCTCCGACCGTTAAACACTTCTTAATAATAATTAACTTTGTAAGTTTATAAGGAAAATCGATTAATAGATGTCCTGCAAAGCCCTGAATTCAGCTTATATTTTTTTATGGTGTAGGTTGGGGTTAAGCACGAACCCCAACATGCAGGCCGCTGTGTTCTTGAAGAGCAGCTTGCAAGCGCTCAAAAGCGAAGATTAAAAGCAAGCGGGCCGCATGTTGGGGTTCGTGCTTAACCCCAACCTACAATTTATTCGCTAATGCTTTGAGCACTTGGGCTGCGGCTGCGAAGCCGAAGCTAGCGGTTATGCATACACTGGATCCCAGGCCGCCACAATGTAGGCCTGTTGCTAGGGAGGGTGCGACATTATTCGTATCGCAGGTGCTCTCAGGGTAGATCAGTGGCTCATCTGACCATACTGCAGGTACTTTGAATTTAGATTTGGGGCCTCGTGGGAAGCGATGGTGCTTGCGCAGTTGCGTGCGTACTTTGGCTAGCAGTGGATCTTGCTGGGTATGGGCCAAATCGCTGATCTTTATACGGGTAGGATCGATCCGCCCTCCTGCTCCGCCCATGGTTATTAAAGGCTGTGCACGCTCTACACACCAGGCGATGAGCGCTACTTTGGTACGCACACTATCAATGGCGTCCACTACATAATCAAAGCCTCTGCCTAAAAGCGCATCCAAATTATCCGTTTCAAGCGCTTCTTCAATACAAGCCACTTTACATCCTGCATAAATAGACTCTATGCGCTGCGCCATAGCGAGCACTTTGGCTTGGCCGTAATTGGTGCGCAAGGTATGGATTTGTCGGTTTAGATTGCCAGGAGTAATATGGTCTGGATCGACCAAAGTCAGGCTTCCTACCCCACTACGCACAAGCGCCTCTGCCACCCACGAGCCTACTCCTCCTACTCCAATCACAGCCACATGCGCCTGCTGAAAATGTTGTAGTGCTGCGGCCCCATATAAACGTTTTACTCCGGCAAAACAGCGCTCTATCTCTGCCGCTTCATGCTTCTGGCTCATTCTTGCCTCCTTCATCAAAGTATTGCTGAAGGATTAAGCAGGCTGCTTGCGCATCTATTCCCGGTCCTTTTGTACGCAATTGTGCCTCTGCAACCACAGAGGAATAACGCTCATCTATCTCCATAACAGGCAAATTAAAGCGCTCGCCGAGTTGACGGCCAAAACGCTGCGCTTGCCGTGTCATTGCATGCACATTGCCGTCAGGGTAACAAGGTCGACCCACTACTAATACCTGTGGGCGCCAGTTTTCCACGAGTTTTTGAATGGCATCAAATCGGGTTGCCCGGCTTGTGTTTTCAATAATGGTGAGCGCTTTGGCGCTGCGGGTAATGGTGTTACCTACTGCTACGCCAATGCGTTTTTCACCGTAATCGAAAGCCAAAAATGTGGCCTCTGGCACCATATTCATTGGAGAGAAATCAAGAAAATAAGCAAAAATAAGAGGTAGGTTGGCTGAGGCGCGAACCCCAACATGCACGCCACGACGTTCTTTAAAACCTGCTTAATAATTACCAAATGCAAAGATTAAAGGTCAGTGGTACGCATGTTGGGGTTCGCGCCTCAGCCAATCTACCGCTTGTATATCGATTTTAGAAGTGATGTTTATATTTAGCCGTGGCCTGCTTCTATAGATAAGGTATCTGCAGAGATACCTAACAAAGACAGTGCGGCCTTAAAACGTGCTTCGGGTTTCACATCAAAAATGATGTCGGACTGGGCCGGCACAGCGAGCCATTGGTGGTGCGCAATTTCTTCTTCTAGCTGCCCTGCATTCCAACCGGCATGCCCTAATGTGAGTAGGAATTTATCGGGGCCGGTGCCGTGCGCGAGAGATTCCAAAACATCTTTTGATGTAGTCATAGCCAGACCGCCTGGCACAAGCATGGAGGAGAGGTAGGTTTCTGATGTGGGTTCATGCAAAACGAATCCGCGTTCAGCTTGTATGGGCCCACCAAAATATACATAACGCTCGCGCAGTGCTTCGCGTTCAAGATCTACATCAATACGTTCAAATAAAGATTTATAGCTCAGATCGGTTGGGTGATTCACAACTAAACCCAATGCACCGCGTTCACTGTAATCACATACATAAACCAGTGCGCGATTGAAGATCGTGTCGTCAACTTGCGGCATCGCGATTAAAAAGTGATTTGTGAAATCGGTGCGGCCAGTCGGATTGTCAAGTGTAGACATAGTTGTCAGGCCAAAATAGGGGAGAGGTCAGATACCTCTACCAAAAGCACTCTAAGGAACGGTTTCCTCGTAACGGCATCCAATCAAGGTAATCAATGCCTGCTGGTGCGCTCTAGTCAGATGATTAGGGATATTGCCAGCACCTAATATTTTAAGCTCTTGCAACAAAATGTGCGTGAGTTCTATGAGCGTAGTTTGTGCAGTATCTATGGCGGACTTTTGTATAGATAAGGCGTCTTGCATATCCGTTTGTTCTGTAAATGTGCAATGCTGTCCCTTTGCACTATCATACGTTTCTACAACCGCTTGTATCAACCTATTCGCGCGCATTTGGAAAAGCCAGAAGGCATGGTAACGCCAGGCAGTAGCCAACTGCTCCGTCATAAAAGCTAAGTCGCCTAAACCTACCATATAAGCCAAATCGGCCAAACTGCCTATCTCATCACAGACCAGTAGTGCATTTGCTGATACGTCTTGTGTAGTGCTTATTGTTTGCAGAAAACCGCTTAGCATGGACTCGATATAATGCATCTGCACTTGAAAATTTTCATATGCATCTTGACTGAGCTCGAGTACGCCTAAGCGTTTTGACTGATTGAGCCCAATACGCTCCCACCAAGCCAGTGCTTCAAAAGAAGTATCTTTGCGAGCGCTTGGATCGGTCTTTTGAATAGAGAGGGGTATTCCGTAATCTATAAGCAGCTCTGTAATTGCTTGCACACTCGCTTGCGTCGCCTGCGATTGTGTACGGTATGTCAAAAACATTCCCCACAACGAGATTACCAATGCGCGCACACAAGCAGGCGGCACAACAAAAACGCGCTCATTCTGCTCACCATTCGTGCTATCGATGCGGGGTGATGGGTTCAGTACCTTCATAATCCATAGTGGATTAAGCAGCGCATAGACACGTCGAGTCTGCGCATTAAACACCCGTCCAAGCGAGGTGGGCAGACTATCGTTCACTTCGCACACGATATGTTGCACTTGTATCCAAGCCTCTATGAGCCTACCTATGTCATAGGTCTGAAGACACTCGCCCTCTGGCTCCAACCACTCGCTGAGGCACACTTTTAGGTCATCTTGCAAAACGTTATCGCAAGGTGCTTCTTCATTGGAGGTATTTAACAATGCAAGCAAAGCGCGCTCATAGCGCGCGCGCAGCGGTGTCACCCGGGCAATCAACTGTGCATCCGTGCGCGATGTACGAAAAACAGCAGGCGGGAATATCCTTCCAGCCCCTGCACATTCTTCTACAAAAACGGCTACCGATTTTGATTTGCAAGCGCACAACGCGCTGTAATGATCTATTAAATTAGAAGACCATGCCAATTCACGCACAGGGACGTTTTTTATCGCTTCTAAAAAGTCAGAAATGGCTGCTTGAAAGGCTTCTAGGCTAAGCAAAGTGATTGATTCGTTATGGCTTTGATTGCTTTCTTTTTTAGTAGAGAATTCTGAAGGCGCCGTATCGTCTGCTGAGTACTCTGAAGCTGCACTCGAAGTATCCTCTAGCACAGAAGGCTTTTCAACCTGCGACCACGCCCCTAACAATGCATCATTGAATCGCATCGCGCTAACCCAGTGCGCCGCTCGCAAAATCTTGGCAGACTGACGCAGCGCTGCACAGGGGTTTGTACCTTGCTTAGTTGCGAGGAGTGCATGGTTCAATGCGCGTTCAGCTGCAGGGAGCCGTCCTCTACAGAGTTGATCTATTACAGATCGCATAGGTGCGCTTTCTGGGTTCAAAATTCTTTTCCTTCAAAGCTATTTTTAGCTTTCACGTTTGCATCTATTGAGTATTAGCCAAAAGCACTCTTATTCTAAAGCCTATTCAGGTTTATATAGTAATCATTTCAAAATCTTCTTTACGTGCACCACATTCGGGGCATGTCCAATTCTCAGGCACATCAGCCCACCGCGTACCCGGCGCCAGGCCTTCATCGGGAAGCCCGGCTTCTTCCTCATATATCCAGCCGCAGATCAAGCACATCCATGTTTTATAGTCGGTTTGCATCTATCTAAATACCTCATAACCAGGCATAAAAACCTGTAAAAATTTTGTACGTTCTATGAACCTGATTAAACAGTAAGGGCATCCCACCGCACCTATAAAAATAGACTCGGCAAAATGCCCCCACCATGACAGCAAGCCCTAAGGTGCGGCTTAAATGGTGCAATTCAAGCACACCTTAGCAGGCGTTTTGGGTAATTACATGTCCATACCCATGCCACCCATACCGCCGCCCATGCCGCCACCCATTGGAGCCGCATTTTCTTTGGAGGAATCGCATATTAAGCACTGCGTTGTCAATAATAGACTTGCAATGGAAGCTGCATTTTGCAAGGCAGTACGTGTAACTTTAGTAGGATCTACCACGCCGGCTTCTACTAAATCACCGTATTCACCTGTAGCTGCGTTGTATCCGAAGTTACCCGTACCTTCAGACACTTTTGCAACCACGATACCGGGCTCTTCACCACCGTTGAGCACGATTTGACGCAGAGGCTCTTCCAATGCACGCAATATGATCTCGATACCTGCATCTTGATCTGCATTTTTACCTTTGAGGTTGCCCAAGACAGCACGTGCACGGATCAAGGCTACGCCACCACCGGGAACAATCCCTTCTTCTACTGCAGCACGGGTTGCATGCAATGCATCTTCCACGCGTGCTTTTTTCTCTTTCATTTCAACTTCAGTTGCAGCACCCACTTTGATCACTGCTACACCGCCTGCCAATTTGGCAACACGCTCTTGCAGTTTTTCGCGATCGTAGTCAGAGCTTGCTTCTTCGATTTGTGCACGAATTTGCTTAACGCGCGCTTCGATTGAAGCAGCATCACCAACGCCATCGATAATAGTAGTTTTTTCTTTACCTACTTCGATGCGCGTGGCTTGGCCGAGTTCAGCTAAAGTGGCTTTTTCGAGTGTTGAGCCCGTTTCTTCAGCGATGACTTGTCCACCTGTGAGGATAGCAATGTCTTCGAGCATGGCTTTACGGCGATCACCGAAACCAGGTGCTTTAACAGCCACTGTTTTCAAGATGCCACGGATGTTGTTTACCACCAGAGTAGCTAAAGCTTCGCCTTCGATATCTTCAGCAATGATCAACAAAGGACGGCTGGTTTTAGCGATTTGCTCGAGCAAAGGCAATAAATCACGGATGTTGGAGATTTTTTTGTCGTGCAGCAAGACATAAGGATTATCAAGAATCGCGATTTGCTTTTCAGGATTGTTGATAAAGTAAGGAGACAAGTAGCCGCGGTCAAATTCCATACCTTCAACGACTTCGAGCTCATCTTCAAGCGATTTGCCGTCTTCAACGGTAATCACGCCTTCTTTACCTACTTTATCCATCGCTTCAGCAATACGCTCACCGATCGAGGTGTCGCTATTGGCAGAGATGGAACCTACCTGGGCAATTTCTTTGCGGGTTGTGCAGGGCTTACTGATTTTGCCCAATTGCGCCACTACGGCTGCAACGGCTTGATCAATACCGCGCTTCAGATCCATTGGGTTGCGCCCAGAAACTACGTGCTTACGACCTTCTAGGGCGATAGCTTGTGCAAGCAAAGTTGCTGTAGTTGTACCATCACCGGCGTTATCGCTGGTTCTAGAAGCCACTTCTTTGACGAGCTGAGCGCCAATGTCTTGTTGCTTATCTTTGAGTTTTTCAATGGCTTTGGCTACTGACACACCATCTTTAGTAATCGAAGGAGCACCAAAGCTACGCTCAATCACTACATTCAAACCTTTAGGTCCTAAGGTCACTTTCACTGCGTTGGCCAGAATGTTCACGCCTTCAATAATTTTATCGCGCGCTTCATCGCCAATAACGACGTCTTTCACTGCCATGTTTAAAACTCCCTAAATACGTTTTATTGAATTTCGTCTATCTGCTTTTTGCATGCTGCGGTTTACAGAGCAATGGCTAATTAGACTAAAACAGCCAAAATATCTTCTTCGCGCACGACAAGCAGTTCTTCGCCATCTATTTTCACGCCTTGACCTGCATATTTACCAAATAAGATGCGATCGCCCACTTTCACATCTAAAGCAATGGCTAGACCTTTATCGTCTTTCTTACCTGGACCAACAGCGAGCACTTCGCCTTGATCAGGCTTTTCAGCAGCGCTTTCAGGAATCACGATTCCAGAGGCTGTTTTAGTTTCATTGATGCGCTTAACAATAACGCGGTCATGCAGGGGACGCAGCTTTTGACTCATGGATATTCCTCTTTACTAGTTTAAAAAATTTCTTCTGCCTGAATTACAGGCTCACCAGACAAAATGTCTTAGGGCGTGTCCTCAATTGTCCCAAAGAGCTCATCTTTGAGGTCGTGCGGTGCTCGGGATCCTCACTGTACTTAAGTACAGCTCCGGTCCCTGCGCTCCTGCTCCCCCAAATATGAACCCTTTGGGACAATTGAGGACACGCCCTAACTTTAAGCAAAATCAATGCACAGCTGTCTAAGCATGCTCGGTGCACTAAGCTGCGCTTGCATCTTTATTAGATAAGGATCTTTTTCTTTATTTCAAGGCCCGAGGCCAACCTACACTTTAAAAAATAAAGAATGCGTAGGTTGGGGTAAGCAGTGTTCCCAAACCTTCTAAGATTTTTAGCAGTCTCTGATGAAGAGTGCTCGATTATAGGGATGGACTTTTGCAAATTCAACTAACGTATAGCCAAATAAAAACCGGCTGCCTATGCAAACCGGTTTTTATTTGGCCTAGCAGAGACATTTTTTCAGGATACAGCATGCTTCCAGCGCACTGGCTGCATCTCGCTTAACACCAAATCCACCACATCCAAAAGAGCGGCAAAGATAGCCATGCGCACGGGTATGCCGTTGTCTGTTTGCCTGAAAATAGCCAGTCTTGGATCGTCATTTAAATCTGTGCTGAGATCATACGCCCCTGGCCGACTATCCCTGGGTAAGGGGTGCATCAAAATGGTCTGGGCTGTGCAGTGACAGTTAATTATCTGCTGGTTGATTTCAAATGCAGATCCATAAGTTGTAAGCCCTTTTCCAGCCTTGGTGTCTTGGAGCATGGACTCTTCGAAACGCTCTTTTTGTAAACGGGTGGCATACCACACATCAGGGGGTTCTATAGGCTCTTGCAAGGTGTCGCGCAGCGTAACGCGATGCCCATGACTTTGCGCATAATCCGTCAGATACGAAGGTAGGCTCAGTGCAGCGGGAGCAATAAGGGTAAAGGAGAGGTTTTTATAGAGGGACAAGAGTTTTAGTAAAGAATGAATCGTGCGGCTATATTTAAGATCTCCTGACATCACAATATGCGCGCCATCTAGGGATTTTCCTAAACGATGAAACTCTTTTTGTATGGTGTACACATCCAATAAAGCTTGGCTGGGATGCTCGCCTGCCCCATCTCCTGCATTAATCACAGGAATAGAAGCCGATTGCGCGAACTGCGCCACAGAACCTTGCTCTGGATGCCTGACCACCATTGCATCTGCATATCCGCTCAACACACGACTGGTATCTTCAATCGACTCGCCTTTTGCTATCGATGAAGAGGCAAGCCCCGTGGTATCGCATACCGCACCGCCTAAACGTGCAAAAGCCGCTCCAAAACTTATACGCGTGCGCGTGCTAGCTTCAAAAAACAAATTGGCCAATACGGCACCTTCAAGTACCCGAGTTATTTTTTGCTTCTGTGCAATGGGTTCTAACGCCTTTGCAACTTCTAGGAGTGCTTCAACCTTATCTCGAGAAAAAGAGTCAACCGATAATAAATGAGGGCCAAACCATGACATGATGTTTCCATGTAAAAAAAGCAGGCTTTTTTAGAACCTGTTTGGTATTTTCCAAAAGAGCCCATATTTGGGGGAGCAGGAGCACAGGGACCGGAACTGTACTTAAGTACAGTGAGGACCCCGAGCACCGCACGACCCCGAAGATGGGCTCTTTTGGAAAATACCAAACAGATTCTAAGGCCTGCTTGAAATTTCAAAGCTTAATTAGAATCTTTGCAGAACCTATTTATATTTATTTAGCATCGCGCAAAATACTATGCCGTAGGCCATAACCAAAATAAATCATCAAACCGATTGCCATCCAAATAATTAATCTCATCCAGGTGTTCATAGGCAAACCAGCCATTAAAAATAAAGCAACACCGGCTCCCATCGGACCCACTACAAAAACCATCGGGGTTTTGAAGGGTCGTGCGAGATTAGGCTGCATCAAACGCATAGCAACTACCCCAATACACACCAGCACAAAGGCTGAGAGCGTTCCAATACTCACTAACTCTCCCACCAAACCAATAGGCAACAGCCCTGCTAGGATCATCACCGAGCATCCTGTAATGAGCGTGGTGACATACGGTGTATGAAAGCGCGAATGGAGTCTAGAGATAAAAGGCGGCAATAGACCATCTTGCGACATTCTGTAAAAAATACGGGGCTGGCTGATAAGCAAAACTAAAACTACCGAGGTTAAACCCACAATTGCGCCAAGCTTAATAAAGGGAGATAACCACAGCAATCCAATTGCATCAATGCCCACTGCAATAGGATCAGGCACGTTCAATTTATCATAAGGCACCACGCCTGTGAGCACATACGCCACCAGAATGTAGAGTACGGTGCATACAGCCAGCGAACCTAAAAGCCCTATAGGCAAATTGCGACTTGGATTTTTAGTTTCTTGCGCAACACAAGACACCGCATCAAAACCAATATAAGCAAAAAAGACCACCGCTGCGCCTCTTAACACGCCACCCCAGCCAAACACGCCTGGCTCTAAACTAGGCGGTATAAATGCACCAGCAGGATTGGCCGATGTTACCCAATTGGCTGTATCCACAGAAAAAATACCTACCGCGATAAATGCCAAAATAATGCTGACCTTAATCACCACCATAATGCTATTTAAGCGCGCAGATTCCCGGATTCCAAAAATCAGTAAAGTGGTAATCACACCCACTATGAGCATAGCAGGCAGATTAATCAAGGCGCCTGTATGCGTCCATCCCGTTGCAAGACTAAATGTCAACGGTGGGCTAGACCATTGACTGGGAATATAAATACCAAAATCATGTAAGAAGCTCACCACATACCCTGACCATCCAACAGCCACTGCGGTAGCCCCTAACGCATACTCTAGGATCAAATCCCAGCCTATTAACCAAGCAAGAAATTCGCCCATAGTTGCATAGGCATAAATATAAGCGCTGCCAGAAACGGGAACCATAGAAGCCATTTCTGCATAGCACAATCCTGCAAATCCGCAAGCAATTGCACCCAAAATAAAAGACAACACGACCGCGGGGCCTGCATCAGCCGCGGCTGCATGCCCAGTAAGCACAAAAATACCTGCACCAACAATACATCCAATACCCAGCATCGTCAGATCCAACGCACCTAATACACGCCGTGGTTGGTGTTTTTTCCCGTCCGAAGTACTGCCATCCTGCTCAACGGCTTCTCTCTCGAGCGCCGCGATGGACTTTTTAGCCCACATTGTCATACAAAAAACTCCATAAAATACGGAGAATCTGTCTTCTCAATTTTCTAAAAAGCCCCTCGTTGGGGGGACCTATGCACAAAAAAGAGGTTTTTTAGGAAATTGGGGACAGATTCTGAGGTTCTACAGGCGGCTAGCCCGTCTCGCGATGCAATAACTATGTAGCGCTGCACACTTGCACTGTCAGGTAAGGGCGCATAGATCAATCTTAAATATGCACCCAGAAATACCTCACACGGCTCCATCTTACAGAAACTCTTCTCAATAGCCTAAAAATCAGGTGAGTCCTTGAGCAAAATTTATAAAAAAATGGGGATCAAAACACATAAAACGTGTTTTGATCCCCATAAAAACTACAAATATATTTGCAACCTCACCACCAAGCACAAACCTTACAACTAATGTTTAATAGCCTCAGCTGCAGAAAAAACCGGCTCAGCACTTAGAGCAGTCTTAGGAAGATCTTCTAAAGGTGTTGGCATGCGTTCAAGAGCAATTTCCAGCACCTGATCGATCCAACGCACTGGCATGATTTCAATACTGTTTTTGACATTGTCTGGAATCTCCGCGAGGTCTTTAATATTTTCCTCTGGAATCAAAACCGTTTTGATGCCGCCACGATGCGCAGCTAAAAGTTTCTCTTTAAGACCACCAATTGGAAGCACTTCGCCACGCAGTGTAATTTCACCCGTCATAGCAATTTCTGCCTTCACAGGAATCCCTGTTAATACAGAAACGATAGCGGTAGCCATGGCCACACCAGCAGAAGGCCCGTCCTTAGGGGTTGCCCCTTCAGGTACATGTACGTGCACGTCTTTCGTTTCAAAGACCGTATCGCTTGCTCCCAAACGACGAAGCCGTGAACGCACAACAGAGCGAGCCGCCTCAACTGATTCTTTCATCACATCGCCAAGCGAGCCAGTGCGAATTACGTTGCCTTTGCCTGGCATCACTGCAGCTTCGATAGTGAGTAAATCTCCCCCCACTTCAGTCCACGCAAGGCCCGTTACCTGCCCTATTTGGTTCTCTTTGGTAGCGAGACCAAAATCATATTTGCGCACACCCAAGAAGGTACTGAGGTTGCCAGAATCTACCGTAATTTTGCCCTGCGCCGTTTTTAGCAAATGCTGTTTGACGACTTTACGACAGATTTTAGATATCTCGCGCTCTAAAGAACGCACCCCTGCTTCGCGTGAGTAATAGCGAATGATGTCAAGAATAGCGGCTTGGGTCACCTCGATTTCGCCCTGCCTCAGACCATTATTGCGAATCTGTTTTGGCAGTAAATACCGTTGTGCAATGCTGGCTTTTTCATCTTCGGTATAACCGGATAACCGGATAACTTCCATTCGATCTAGCAATGGAGGAGGAATATTCAAGCTATTGGATGTTGCGACAAACATCACATCCGATAAATCAAAATCTACTTCCACATAGTGGTCAGCAAATGCATGATTTTGCTCGGGGTCTAAAACCTCTAACAGCGCGGCAGAAGGGTCTCCGCGAGAATCCATCCCCATTTTGTCTACTTCATCTAGCAAAAATAGAGGATTACGCACCCCTACTTTTGCCAAGTTCTGCAAAATCTTCCCTGCCATCGAGCCGATATACGTGCGCCTATGGCCGCGAATTTCCGCTTCATCATGCATCCCTCCTAATGCCATACGCACAAATTTACGATGCGTGGCTCGGGCAATAGACTCCCCTAAAGACGTTTTTCCAACGCCAGGAGGGCCGACCAAACATAAAATAGGTGCTTTTACTTTGGTCACACGTTGCTGAACGGCCAGGTATTCCAAAATACGTTCTTTTACCTTATCCAGACCATAATGGTCTTCATCCAGCACTTTTTCTGCATGCGCTAGGTCTGGATTAATTTTGCTTTTTTTACGCCACGGCAGGCTAATCAGCATATCGATATAGTTGCGCGCAACGGTTGCTTCAGCAGACATTACCGGCATCAGTTTGAGTTTTTTCAGCTCAGACTCTGCTTTCTTTTTTGCTTCTGCAGGCATACGAGCAGCGATTACATGCTTAGCAAGCTCCTCAAGGTCGGCGCCTTCAGATCCTTCACCCAGCTCTTTTTGAATCGCTTTGACTTGTTCGTTCAGATAATACTCACGCTGACTCTTTTCCATTTGACGTTTAATACGTCCACGGATACGTTTTTCAGCCTGCAAAATATCGATCTCAGCCTCAATATGCGATAAGAGCAAATCAAGGCGTTCCACGACAGGAAATGTCTCTAAAAGACCTTGTTTTTTGTCGAGTTTTAACGGTAGATGTGTTGCGATGCTATCCGCAAGACGGCTATTGTTATCCAGCGCGCTGAGCGTGCTCGCCATTTCAGGAGGAATTTTTTTATTGAGTTTGACATACTGCTCAAACTGCGCACTGACAGCACGCCGACGCGCCTCCAATTCTGGCCCTTCTTCTACCAGTTCTTCAGCCAAAGGCAGCACTTCTGCGTGGAAACACTCTTGCCCTTCTTCCACACCGAGGACCTTTGCACGCTGCACTCCATCAATAAGCACTTTGACAGTGTTATCAGGCAGTTTGAGAATCTGCAAAATATTCCCAATACACCCTGTTTCATACAGCTCTTTAACCGAAGGCTCGTCTTTACTCGACGATTTCTGCAAAATCAGCATAATCTGCTTATTGCCTTCCATCGCCAGCTCGAGTCCTTTAATGGATTTTGCACGGCCGACAAAAAGCGAAATCACCATGTGCGGAAAAACTACCACATCTCTAAGAGGAATCAGCGGAAGCCGTACAGATTCAATAAGTAAAGGGGAAGTGGGTTGCATCATAGCCCCCTATAAAAATAAGAAAAAAGACCTGCGCGCACTGCGCAAACACATCTAAATCGTATGTATAACTGCCGTTAAGACGCCTTCAGAACCATGGTAGGCTCTGCATCATTTGTAATGGTTTCACCATGAATAATGACTTTCTGTACATTTTTTTGCGTGGGTAATTCATACATCACATTGAGCAATACTTGCTCAATGATAGAACGCAGTCCGCGCGCGCCTGTTTTTCGCTGCATAGCCTTACGTGCAATAGCTTCAAGGGCTCCAGGCTCTAACTCCAGCTCTACTTGCTCCATGGCAAATAGTTTTTGGTACTGCTTAACCAGCGAATTTTTAGGTTCAACCAAAATTTTAACCAACGCGGCTTCATTGAGTTTACCTAGCGTGGCAACTACAGGTAGACGACCAATCAGCTCAGGAATTAAACCAAATTTAATCAAATCTTCCGGCTCTACATCGACCAATATTTCACCTGCATCGCGCTCTTTCTGGCCTTTCACCGTCGCGTTAAAGCCGATACTGGTTTTTTCTGTACGCTGCGTGATGACTTTTTCCAAGCCATCAAATGCCCCACCGCAAATAAATAAAATATTGGTGGTATCCACTTGCAGAAAATCTTGATTCGGGTGTTTACGTCCGCCTTGTGGAGGAACGGAAGCTACGGTGCCTTCAATTAATTTCAGTAAGGCTTGCTGCACGCCCTCGCCCGATACATCTCGAGTGATGGAAGGGTTATCTGATTTACGACTAATTTTGTCGATTTCATCAATGTAGACAATACCTTGCTGCGCTTTATCTAGGGCGTAGTTACAGCTTTGCAAGAGTTTTTGGATGATATTTTCAACATCTTCCCCCACATAACCTGCTTCCGTTAGTGTCGTGGCATCAACCATGACAAAAGGGACATTTAAAAGACGCGCTAAAGTTTGTGCAAGCAAAGTCTTACCTGAACCGGTTGGACCGATCAGTAAGATATTGCTTTTTGCAAGCTCCACGTCTTCTTTCAGATCCACGTGTTTGAGACGTTTGTAATGGTTATACACCGCTACAGCGAGCGTTTTTTTCGCCATATCTTGCCCAATCACATACTCATCGAGGGTTTTCCTGATGTCTCTGGGACTAGGTAAATCTGTGCGGATACTTTCAATGTTTGCCTGCTTGAGATCCTCAATCAGCATGGAGTGGCACAGATCAATACACTCGTTACAGATAAAGACAGATGGGCCAGCAATCAGCTTTTGAACATCCTGCCTGGCCTTCGTGCAAAATGAGCAGAAAACAGGTGCTTCACTCGCCAAGCCATTGGTACTTGTCATAAAAATAACCTTTGAAGAAGCGACGCAAAATGCAAAGCATTTTGATTCGGCGCAAGAGACGACTCATTAAATAAGCGCCAAAATCTAAATATCAACCCCTAGAACCTATTTAGAGTCTCAAAAAATGGGGGATGAGTAAAAAATAGGCCTCAACAGCCTGAAAGTAGGGCTTTTTAAGAGATTCTAAAGAAGTTTTTTATATTTGCTCTCTATACAGCATACTCTTTATGCGCAAGAAGATCCTCCGATACATGCAGCAACCTTGCATGAAAACGCATTCAAAATCCCGCAGATCATAACGACACTCGTAGGTTGGTGGTGAGCAACGCTCCCCAATGTGCACGCCACCGCCTCCTTGAAGACCTGCTTACAACTAGCCACAAAAAGGCAAAGAACGGTAGGTTGGTGGTGAGGTACAAACCCCAACATGCAAGCCACTGCGTCCTTGATGACCAGCTTACAGATTATCTAAAAACAAAAATTCAAAGTCAGTGGTATGCATGTTGGGGTTTGTACCTCACCGCCAACCTACGAAGCACGCTGTTGCAGTACTTGATCTATGAGGCCGTATTCTTTTGCTCGGTCACTAGACATAAAATTGTCTCTATCGGTATCCAGTGCAATTTGCTCTATAGATTGCCCTGTGTGATGGGCCAGCAAACCGTTCAAACGCCCTTTTAGATACAAAATTTCTCGCGCCTGTATCTCAATATCCGATGCTTGCCCGCGTGCGCCACCCAAAGGTTGGTGGATCATCATACGAGCATTAGGTAGTGCAAAGCGTTTACCATTGGCACCCGCCGCTAACAAAAATGCGCCCATACTCGCAGCCATACCCATGCATAGGGTCGATACTTTGGGCTTGATAAACTGCATCGTATCGTAAATGGCCAACCCTGCACTGACTGAGCCACCAGGGCTATTAATATAGAGACTGATGTCTTTGTCAGGGTTTTCACTTTCCAGAAATAATAACTGCGCGATAACGATATTCGCTGTCGTGTCGTTGACTTCGCCGATCAAAAAAACCAGTCGCTCTTTGAGCAGGCGCGAATAAATATCATACGCTCGCTCCCCTCTTCCGCTGCTCTCCACCACCATCGGAATCAGCCCTAAACCACGAGTTTCTAATGCAGAAGCGTCAAAGTCCTGCGTTCCTGGCGCTATGGAAGAAAAAGCATGCGAATCGCCGTACTGTCTCATAGTGGTTTTCTCTTTAAATAGCCTAATTAACTAGGGCATGCCCTAGCTTTGTTTATGATTTTCAAAAGGCAGCTTTTTGCGCTCTTGCGTATTATCGCTTTTGAAGCCTGATTCGAAGTCGTACCGCGTTGCGATACACAGGTACTAAAACACGGCAATGCCAGTGTAAAACTTGCCCCAAATAAGAACTCTTTTTATAACCTTTGAACAGGTTTTAGAAGGCTATGCCGTAAAGAGGATTAGACGTAAAAAAAGGTAAGAACCTGTTTGCTCCCTCTAATCCAACCTCGCAAGCAACAGATTGAACCATTGGATAATGGGGCCTCTACATCTGTTTTTCTAGGCGCCTTGCAGTCAAAAGCCGATTATTACACTTTTGTATCTACGGAAAAGTCAGTGGTGTGCATGTTGGGGTTCGTCCCTCACCGCCAACCTACGGGCCAGAGTGCCAAAAAGGTTCTTTTTTGCAACTTATGCAGCACTTCGGTTGTACTGTAGACCTAGCGCTCACTCTTTGCAAAGAAGAACCTTTTTGGCAATGTAGAGGAGGTTCTTCGAATACACTAAAACCCTATCCTCGCCTTCATACCTTAATTCATAAGACTGCTACTCGCTTCGGCTAATACTTTAAAACTCACCGATTCTTCGCCTACTTGCGCTTTTTCTAAAATAAAGTCGAGCGCATTTTGCTCAGCAATATGGGCTTTAAGCGAATTCAAATGCTCAGCAGATCCCAAGAAGAAACGACGCACGTCTTCAATAGGCACATTCTGCTCGCTTGCAAAGGTTTCAAAGTGCGTATCGAGCTGTGCAGATTCAGCAGCGAGTCCATTCTGGCGAATCAACTCAGACAAGATCAAACCTGTCTTTGCCCGACGAGAAGCCGTATCAAGCATAAAATCTGCAGGCAAGTTATGGCGAGCGCGAATGTCTTCAGAGGACAGTTTCTGCGCATCAGGGAAAATACGGCGAAACATTTGTTCAAACTGTGCATATTGCTCTTCACGCACCACCGCTTCAGGCACATCAAATTGCGTGGTATTGAGCAAGTATTCAATGACATCTGCACGCAACAAGGCTTTTGTGCGTTTTTCAGCTTCTGTTTCCAGGGCCTTTTTTTGTGCTTCACGCAAACTTTCTAAACTGTCGAAGTTTTCTGATTTCAGAAATTCTTCATTCAGCTCAGGCAGATGAGCCCACTCTACTTTGGTTAGGGTAACGGTCTGCTGTACAGCCTTTCCTGCCCATTCTGGGTCGAAATAATTATCAGCCAAGATTAAATCAAAGGTTTTAGTCTCTGATTTTTTAAGACCAACCACTGCGTTTTCGAGCTCTTTAGAAACAGCCTCTAGCCCAAGTACAAACGTCTGTGTATGCACTTTAGGTTGGCTTTGCTCTTTTTGATCGCCCTCTGTTTCTGCCGAGGCTTCTGCTGCCTGTGCTTCATCATTTTTCTGCGCAGGGGCTTCCCAATGATTAACAAGCGCAACCGTTACCCGGTCGCCCATTTGGGCTTCCAGTCCACCACCATCACCGTGTTCAGATTCACTTCCACGTTCGTGATAATGGCCGCGCTTGTGGCGAGCCACTTCTAGAGCACGATCCACTTCATGGTCAGTAATTGCAGTTGTGCGACGGGTCACTGCGCAGTCAGAGAATGCTCCAAACTCAATATTTGGTAACACCTCAAATAGAATATCCACTTCATAATTTTCAGAAGTCTGCTCAGAAGGTGTCTCCCCTTCTTTTGGCCAGTCCAAAGAAGGCGCGCTGGCAAGACGAATTTCATCTTGCTTCACCGCTTCAAAAAAGTGCTTACTAGCTAAATCTTGCACCACTTTGAACTCGCTTTCAGGCCCATATTTTTTCTGCAAAATCTGCATAGGCACTTTGCCTGGGCGAAAACCGTCCATGCGGATTTTCTTATTCAAAGTATTAAGACGCGTTTGTACTGCTTTACGCACGTCTTGCTTGGGGAGAGAAATCGTGATGCACCGTTTGAGTTTCTCGAGGTGCTTAACCGCGTGCGTCATAAAACCAGATCATCCTGAACAGTGAAAATTAATGCCAATCTTGGTGCAGCTAACAAAGCTGTGGCCCACTTTAAAAAGCGCTTACTTTACCAAACTCTTGCTATCCCCGTTTAAACTACGGAGATTCAAAAAATACTTACTGCTTAACTGCGCTACCGTCTCTATCGCGCTGATGCTCCAACCCCGCTAATACAAAGGCATTAAATAAAGGATGCCCATCACGCGGAGTAGAGGTAAATTCAGGGTGGAACTGCACACCGACAAACCAAGGATGCAAGGTGCGCGGCAATTCCATTATTTCTGGCAAATTCTCCGTGGGCGTGCGCGCGCTAATAACTAAACCATGCGCTTCAAGCTGAGGCACAAAGTAATTATTGACCTCATAGCGATGCCGGTGCCGTTCGTTTACTTGCACTCCATAAATTCTGGCTGCTTCCGTACCTGCTGTAATCGGACAAGCCTGCGCACCCAAACGCATCGTGCCTCCTAATTCTGAGGACGTATCGCGCTTCTCTACACGGCCATCTCGGTCTTGCCACTCTGTAATCAGTGCCACGACAGGATGCGGGGTATTAGGACTAAATTCCGTGCTATTCGCGCCCTCTAAGCCTGCTACATTGCGCGCAAACTCAATCACCGCAAGCTGCATTCCCAAGCAAATCCCTAAATAGGGGATTTTGGCTTTTCGTGCGTATTCAATCGCCATGATCTTTCCAGGTATACCACGCTCTCCAAAGCCACCTGGCACTAAAATGGCATCGAGTTTTTCAAGACCCTGAGGCCCTTCTTTCTCGATCACTTCTGAATCTAGATAATGAATATGGACCTTGGTAGCCGTATGAATCGATGCATGCTTGAGCGCTTCAATCAGCGATTTATACGATTCAGTGAGATCCACATATTTGCCCACCATACCAATGGTGATTTCATGCTTGGGGGACTCGATCGCCTGCACAAGCTTATTCCACACAGACAGATCTGCAGGCTTAGGCTCTATGCGAAGTGCGGAGCAAATCAAATCATCTAACCCTTGCTCATGCAACATCTGTGGAATGGTGTAGATGCTCTGCACATCCCACATTGAAATAACCGCGTCTTGAGGCACATTCGAAAACAAGGAAATTTTGGCGCACTCTTCTTCAGGAATGCGACGATCCGCCCGACATAACAAGACCGTGGGGAAAATGCCAATTTCACGCAATTTCTGCACGCTGTGCTGCGTAGGCTTGGTTTTTAGCTCGCCTGCTGCGGCAATAAACGGAACCAGTGTTAAATGCACAAAACAGGCTTGGTCACGCCCTAAGCGCAAGCTCATCTGACGCGCTGCTTCGAGAAAAGGCAAGGATTCGATATCTCCCACCGTACCACCGATCTCGATAATAGCCACATCTGGCGCCAAACCCGAATCTGCAGAGTGTGATGCATAGACGCCGCGCTCAATAAAGGCCTGGATTTCATTGGTGATATGCGGAATAACCTGAACGGTTTTGCCCAAATAATCTCCACGACGCTCTTTGCGAATCACCGATTCATAAATTTGACCCGTCGTGAAATTATTAGCTCGGCGCATTTTGGTGCGAATAAAGCGCTCGTAATGGCCTAAATCTAGATCGGTTTCAGCGCCATCTTCCGTCACAAACACTTCGCCGTGCTGAAAAGGACTGATCGTGCCTGGGTCTACATTGATATAGGGATCCAGTTTCAAAAGCGTCACGCGTAACCCGCGTGACTCTAGAATGGCCGCGAGCGATGCTGCGGCAATCCCCTTGCCTAATGAAGACACTACCCCGCCAGTCACAAATACATATTGAGTCATTCAGAATCTAACTTGGAAAAAGCATAGCAACAAAAAAACGAAAAACGCAGCGGACTTGCCCCAATACCATCCATCAAGCATGCCATTTCTGCGTCATCAAAGTAGCAATTATACGTGAGCCTTTTCTCAGAGCCTGTGCAGAATATAAAAAAAAGAAAAAAGAGAAAATTAAATGGCGCATAGCCAGGGTACATATAGGCAAATTAGCCATCCCTCATCTAGGCTAGATAAGCCTGACAAACACTCCACTCGCTGCGGACCAGTGCAGTTTGCAACCAAAATCACGATCTCAGCCCAGATTTCACATAGCAACTTTTAAATGTCAGTAGCAGCTCTTAAATTGATGAATATATCAACAGATGATAAAGTATGGGCACACAAAAAGGCATGGAAAAAGATCCCGTTATCAACACGATGCTCGATCTACATGGCTCAATTATTGACCAAGAGAATGGATACTGGATAAAGATTGATGCCTGGCGCGTCAATCCAACGCAGGCCATCCCTCATGGAGTCCGGTATTTACTTACTTTGCATAATCCCTATGGGAATCGAATACTAGGTTATGACAATGCTCATGCGGTAAAACCACCCAAGAAGTATAAGTATGCTGGGCGTGTTTTAGCTTATGACCACAAGCATCGGCATGCTTCGGATAAAGGAGTGCCATATGAATTCAAAGATGCTCAACAATTAATGAATGATTTTTTTAGTAGCGTAGACCTAGCACTGCAACAAGTGAGAGCCTGATGAAAACAATTGCAATTGGTATCCTGCCACAACAACAGATCCGTGAACGGATCCTGGCGATTGCGCGCGGCGATTACAAGCCACAGGCAGGGGAACCCAAAATTTGGTTTACCTCAATGAAATCTCTCGCCGAAGTATTAAGTGATGACAATCGTGTCCTCCTTAAAGTGATTCAAGAAACACAGCCCGCATCTATTTCCTTACTAGCGAAGACAACTGGGCGCAAAGTAAGCAATTTATCCCGCACCCTTAAAACAATGGCCCATTATGGGATTGTGTTGATGAAGAGAGAGAAAAACCGAGTGCGCCCAATCGTTGAATCAACGGCATTCCAAATCATGGCCACATGATAGAAATAGTGCGCGTATTGCTAGCTAATACGGATTAAACCAATAACGAGGCCGCTGGCTTCTATAACGCTCCACTTTCCCTACTTCGCTGTTAAAAACCAGCGCGCCATGCCAGTCACTGCGATGTTGCACTGCTCCATGACGCGCATACCGTGCAGCTACCGCTGGGTGAGGATGTCCAAAACGGTTTTTATAACCCATCTGAAAAATCACTTCACGCGCAGCCACCGCATACAAAAAAGCGTTACTCGACGAGGTACGGCTGCCATGGTGAGGGGCAAGGAGTATGTCTGCGCGCAAAGCTTCACGCTGCTTAGCCACTAGCTGGCGTTCTTGAGGGGTTTCAATATCTGCTGCTAGTAGTACTGCATATTGGTTGTTTTCTACCCGCAGTACACAGCTACCTGCATTACGTGTTCCACGTAGTTTAGGATTGTCTGGCCATAGAAAAGTAAATGTCACTCCATCCCATACCCAGCGCTCTCCGGCCTGACAAAGCGCACTGGAAGACATGGATAAATTTAAATGGCTTTGCGCATTTATATGTGCACGGGCCTGGCTCAGACTGGCTGCACCCCATAATGGATGGCGCTTCGGTAATGATGCTCGAAACCACTCAATGGGCAACGCCGACAGCACCGAATGCGCACCGCCAGAGTGATCTGTATCTGCATGACTGATCACCAAGCCATCTAGTCGATCAATACCGCGAGCACGTAAATACGGCACTATGATGCGCTGGCCTGCATCTGAAGCCTCCAAAGCCTGTGATGGCGCAACAGACGCTACCTGTGTGTTTTTCTGTGCGCCACGAGAAGCTTTTTGTACCCATGGAGAGTGATAGCTGGGCCCTGTATCGAATAACAATCGATGATGAGCCGTCTCAATAAGCGCAGCAGCACCTTGCCCCACATCTAGTGCAGTAACGCGAAATGCACCGGCAGCAAGACGTGTTTCAAAAGAAAAAAACAGCGGAATAAAACAACCCAGCGACACCATTTTCAAAACTATGCGCCCACCAGGAAGTATGCTTTTTATATCGTGGCACACTTTAGCTGGCCGCTCTACCCACAAGAGCATGCCCACTGCAGCGCTTATCAAGCTCATTTTCCCAGGATAAGGTAGTGGCTTAAGTGCCCACGACGCTGCACTCAGCATCTCAAGCACCACACTCAAACCGGAAAAAGAGCGCTGGGCTACATACCATGCCCAGGCATCCAAAGGCGCTGGCAACACTACTCCTGCAAGCACGGGTGGCACCACAGCAAAGCTCACCCAAGGAATAGCAATCAGATTAGCAAATGGACCTACCCATGAAACCTGGCTAAACCACAACGCAGTGAACGGGATCAAGCCTAGCGTGATAGCGATTTGCAGGTGAATAATCTCAAATACTGCGCGACGATAGGCTAGCCAACGGCTATACCACCCTGCCACATGCTGATTGGGTACAGATACCGTAGGCACGCTAAGTACGGCATCTACATGACGAGGTCGCATCGATAGCAAAATAATAGCTACCGCACCAAATGACAGCCAAAATCCCGCAGAAACCACCGCCCATGGATCGATAAAAAGTACAACCGCCAAAGCCCAGGCCAATTTAAGCGAAGCAGCTATTTCTCGCCCACTAAGCGTAGCTGCGCTTAATACACACAGCATAATCACAGCGCGTTGCGCAGGCACTCCAAAACCTGAGAGTGCTGCGTAGACTAAACCTATTAGTGCCCCTACAAGGGCAGCTACTTTAGGAGTAGCAATCCACAGCGGCCCTCTAAAACCAAAATACGCTAGCCTACGCCATACACCAGCTATCAAACTGCCTACAAACCCTGCAGCTAAAGCTATATGTAGGCCTGAAATGGCTACTAAATGATTCGTGCCTGTACGCGTAAAAATTTGTTTATCTTGTGCACTGATATCCGCCTGTAGCCCTATGGCTAAGGCGGTAATAACGCCTTTGTGTGGCGCATCGCCCAATACCTGGTTCAGTCGCCTATGCAGAGCTTGCCGCCACTGAGCAATATGGTTGGACAGCTTTTTTTGTAATGATGGCAAAGTGTATTGTGCACCCCTCCCATCACGCACTGTACTGACCTGTTCATCAAAATCAGGCACGATCTGATGCAGTACATATCCCCGAGCTCGCACATTCTGCTCCAGCAGAAGGGCTTCAAAATCAGTGCCATAGGGGTTGGATACTCCATGAATACGAGTGAGCCTGACCTTCAATCGCAAACGCTCCCCAACGTGCACAATAGGAGGAGCTTGCCTAGGCTGTGCATACCAGCTCAATTGAATGCGGCGAGGAAAAAAAGGAGGAAGAGGGGTTAAGAAAAAATGGGGGGATGAGAGGCACGCGTCAGAGGGGATGAGGTCAAAAATAAAACGTATAGAGTTGGGCCCAGTAGTCGGCATACTAGCGACCTCCCCCTCGACCAAAAGCGTGCGCTGCTCCAGCTCAGGCGGCAAATAGAAAGCCAATCGCTCCTGCGCGCGCCATCCTGCCCATCCAAACCCTATACCCATAGCACAGAGAACTGCTATGGTAGTTCGGGCATGCGCTGATATAAATCGAGACACTACGCGAGACACTATGGCCGCGGCGTTAGAATGCGGTGCAAAAACTTGCAATACCGATGTTTGAAGCACAGGCCACCCCCACGCTCCCAAAACACCTCCCATTGCAGCTAAAAAGCACAGCATTAATGTCGTATGCGAAGGTAGCGCAGCGCATTGCTGCAAACCAGCTACTCCCAGCGCAAAGCCGCACAAAACACTTCTCACTACTGCCCTCCTCACGCTCATCGGCGACCGACAAAATGGCCGTGTATCCGAGATTATGGGCGTGCGAACTGTAGGCGAGGTAAGGCGCTATAGGCATTAGCCGTTGTGCAAACTGCCAATTCCTCTATATCGATGGCGCGCAGATCTGCCAGGGTGAAGCTATGCGCACTATCTCCGCAAGGGTATTGTGAGGACGTTTATATTTTGTGGCCATTGTTGGGCAGTATTCAATACGCGAATAATGCGCACCGTTTCTTTTTCTACTTCATAGATCAAAACATAATGCTTATGAACAATTAGTTCGCGAGTCTCCTGTACTCGCCCAATCCGACCCAGATAAGGAAAGCTCAAAAGACGAGCAGCCATACTTTGAAATCGCTCATCAAGATTTAGAGCAGCATGAGGATTATCTGATTCGACATAATCATAAATGCTTTCCCGGTCAGCAAGCGACGCCAAGGTTCATTCAAGTTTCACTGGAACTCTCACTCATTTTTTGTAAAGTGGCAGCCCGTTTAGCAGCAAAATAAGCCTCGACTTCTTCACTGGATTTGACTCGACCACAGCGGACATCTGCCATTCCTTCTGCTACTTTACTGCGAACCCAGGCGTCGTATTCTGCTTTTTCAAGTTGTTCCTTTACAAAATCTCGCATGAAATCACGTAACAATTGCGAGGCGGTCCTATCAGCCATTTTCGCTGCCTTAGAAAAAGCCTTCTTCAGCTCATCCTCTACTCGAACAATAATATTAGCTTCAGACATGCTACTCCCCTCATAAGATATTGCATTACTACGTATATACACAGTATTAATATAACATATTGCATAGTAAAAAAGTACGCAAATCTTATGGAGCAAGACCATCACCTCTTTCATCACAATCAAACCTAGTACAGCTTCACGGCCATCTTGCCATTTGACAGCCGTGTACCCGATTATGAGCGTGCGAACTGTAGACGAGGTAAAGCGCTATAGGCATTAGCCGTTGTGCAGACTGCCAATTCCTCTATATCGATGGCGCGCAAATCTGCAAGAGTGTGGGCTATACGCACTATCTCAACAGGGGTATTGCGAGGAGGTTTAGATTCAGAGCACCAGGCAGGAGGCTGATCTGGTGCATCGGTTTCCAGCACGATGGCTTCGAGAGGCAGCTCCACAGCCAAACGACGCACGCGCTGCGCGCGGCTATATGTTAACTGCCCACCCAAGCCAAGCTTTAAACCTTGCGCCAAAAAAGCCTGAGCCTGTTGTACGCTACCGTTAAATGCATGCGCTATGCCTTGCTTCACTCCAAAACGGCGCAACCCTTTTAATACCTGATCTTGCGCTTTATGCACATGACACAGCACAGGCAAATCAAAGTCACGAGCCAGCTTAAGTTGTGCCGCATACAAATAATGCTGCGCGGCCTCATCTAGCCCTGCCACCCCTCCATCCAACCCTATTTCACCCACAGCGACTAGACAAGGATCATTGCGATAACGCTCAAGCGCTGAAGCTAGCGTGGAAATAGCTTGTTCTAAGGTATTTTTTTTCTCATGCTCTTGCAGCGGTACGGCACAGCACGCAGGATCCACACGCACTAAATGCCCAGGCTGCACAAACCACGGATGCACCCCCAACGCATACGCCCCCCCAGGTAAACGATGCGCCATAGCGCGTACTATTTCAAAACGGTTAGGCGATACAGCAGGAATTACCATACGCCCCACGCCAAGTGCATGAGCTTGATGCACAAGCTCCTCACGATCCGCATCAAAAGCGGGGGCATCTAAATGGCAGTGCGTATCGATAAGCATAGGATATGACTTGCAGAATTTTTTCAGGGCCAACTAGTTAGGGTCCGATTTTACGCTCCCATAAAAAAACCTCTTGAAAAATCAAGAGGTTTTTTTATGGGGTGCAGTCTTCAGAGCAAACTACGAATACTTATAGCTTACAAATCAAACAACAAAGAAGCAGGATCTTCCAGCGCCTCTTTCATCGCTACCAAACCTAGTACGGCTTCACGACCATCGATGATGCGGT
This sequence comes from Mycoavidus cysteinexigens, assembly GCA_031963045.1. Lineage (GTDB taxonomy): Bacteria > Pseudomonadota > Gammaproteobacteria > Burkholderiales > Burkholderiaceae > JASSUD01. Next base: position 52,656 of record JASSUK010000045.1, on the reverse strand, counting down.
GGTCATAAGACATGGCTAAATAGTTCATAGGACGCACGACGACTTGGCCATTTTCTACTACTGCGCGTTCTTTGGTTGCGTGTACGCCCAAGATTGCTGATTGAGGGGGGTTGATGATGGGTGTGGAGAGCATGGAGCCAAATACACCGCCGTTGGAGATGGAGAAGGTGCCGCCGGTGAGTTCTTCTAGCGTTAATTTGCCGTCTTTGGCTTTTTGACCGTATTCCGCTACTTTTTTCTCGATATCTGCGAGGTTCATTTGATCTACATCGCGCAGGATGGGTACGACTAATCCGCGGGGGGAGCCTACTGCTATACCGATATCGAAATAGTCGTGATACACAATGTCATGACCATCTACAGAAGCATTGATGATGGGGTATTTTTTTAGCGCGTGGACAGCGGCTTTTACGAAGAAGGACATAAAGCCCAAGCGTACGCCGTGTTGTTTTTCAAATTTATCTTTGTATTTTGCACGCAAGTCGATAACGGCTTGCATATTGACCTCGTTAAAGGTCGTTAGGATGGCATTGGTTTGTTGAGATTCGATCAAGCGCTCTGCAATGCGGGCGCGTAGGCGAGACATCGGCACGCGTTGCTCAAAACGCCCACCCAAAGAGGCGAGGGAGGGGGTTGTGGGGAGGGGGCTAGCAGATTTTGCTGGTGCAGAAGGGGTTTTCGCTACAGAGTTTGAAGCGCTGGCATTGGGAGCCTGGCCTTGAACGATGGCTAACGCATCTGCTTTTGTGATGCGTCCGTCGCGGCCGCTTCCTTGCAGGCTGTCTTTGGAAATGTCTTTTTCATTGAGGAGTTTGGCAGCAGAAGGCATTGCGCTGGCAGACTTGGAAGAGGAAGCTGAAGCGGCCTTATCGTCAGCGGCTACGACAGGCTGAACCTGGGTGGGGCTGAGGCTTTCTTTTGCTTCTGTGTCGATAGTGGCGATGACTTCTTCAGTTACCACGGTATCGCCATCATTTCTTAAAACCTGGGCGATCACGCCAGCGGCAGGAGCGGGAACTTCAAGCACGACTTTGTCTGTTTCAATTTCGATGATGGTTTCATCGCGCTCAACGGCTTCACCGGGGTGCTTGAGCCATTTTAACAACGTTGCTTCAGCGACGGACTCGGAGAGTTGAGGGACTTTGACTTCGATAATCGACATTTTTTTTCCTGAATTTTTGGGGATCTGCTCAGGTATCCGTTTTTAGGTAGACAGATTATGAGCAGATTCTAAATTTTCTTGAGCGTAAGTAGGTTGAGCTTGTACCTTAGGTGTGCATTTTACATGCGCACGCTGATCCTATTTTTCAGCAACGGGGTTGGTAATGCGGCCAAACGCGCTGTCGAGTAATTCTTTTTGCTGCTCGACATGTTTAGCAAAATATCCCACTGAAGGAGAGGCACACACGGCACGACCGCTATACGCTAGCTTATAGCCATTTTTGTGAACAGCTTTGAGCGCATCGATCAAGTTGTGTTCTACCGAAGTCCAAGGACCTTGGTTTTGTGGCTCATCCTGTACCCATACCAACTCTGAAGCATTTGCATACTTTTTGAGCTCGGTTTCAAATGCTTGTTGGGGGAAGGGATAGAGTTGCTCTACGCGCAGAATAACTACATCTTGACGCTCTATCTGTTTGCGATGTGCAATCAAATCATAATAAACACGACCGGAACAGGCGATTACACGCTTGATCTTTTTAGGGTCTGTGATTTCAAATGTTTTGTCAGACTCGCCTATCACCGTTTGGAAGCCGCCTGTTGCCAGTTCAGAGAGGTCACTCACCGCTCCTTTATGACGCAACAAGGATTTAGGTGTCATCACGATTAAAGGCTTACGTACCGTGCGAATCATTTGACGGCGCAGCACATGGAAAATTTGCGCAGGGGTAGTAGGCTGAACCACTTGCATATTGTTATCTGCACACAGTTGCAAATACCGCTCCATACGCGCAGAAGAGTGCTCTGGGCCTTGGCCTTCATAGCCATGCGGCAAGAGCATCGTCAGACCACATACGCGGCCCCATTTTGCTTCCCCGGACGAAATAAACTGATCGATTACAACCTGTGCACCATTGGCAAAGTCACCAAATTGGGCTTCCCACAGTACAAAAGTGTTGGGCTCTGTAGTGGAGTAGCCGTATTCAAAACCTAGCACGGCTTCTTCAGAGAGCACCGAATCAATCACCGTAAACGGAGCTTGAGTCTCTGCAATATTTTGTAATGGGATATAGCTACCATCATTCCAGCGTTCGCGGTTCTGATCATGCAGCACCGCATGACGGTGTGAGAAAGTGCCGCGGCCGCTATCTTGTCCAGTTAAACGGATGGCGCAACCCGATGAAACCAAGGAGGCAAAGGCGAGATGCTCGGCCATTCCCCAATCTAGCGCTTGATTACCTTGCCCCATCACACGTCGGTCTTTGAGGACCCGCTCTACCAGAGGGTGCACTTTGAAATTTTCTGGAATATCGGTGATGCGCTCGGCTAAGCGTTTGAGTTCTTGCAGAGGAACGGCTGTATCGGCTGCATCTGTCCAAGGTTGATTGAGAAAAGGAGCCCAATTGATGCCGTACTGGTTTTTGTAGTTGGATAAAACAGGGTCAACCGTATGATGGCCTGCATCTAATGCGGCGCGGTAACGCTCTCCATATGCCTGATCTTCACCTTCTGTAATAGCACCTTGCTCTAACAAGCGTTTTGCATAGAGTTTACGCGTACCAGCGTGTTTTCCAATTTTCTGGTACATCAAAGGCTGGGTTACCGCAGGGGTGTCTTGTTCGTTGTGCCCCAATTTACGGAAACACACGATATCGATGACAACGTCTTTATGAAATTGCATCCGGAAATCTACGGCAAACTGCATTGCCAAGACTACGCTCTCTGGATCATCTCCATTTACATGGAGCACAGGTGCTTCGATCATTTTTACTACGTCAGAGCAGTAGGTGGTCGAGCGTGCGTCGCGAGGGTCGGAGGTGGTAAAGCCGATCTGATTGTTGATGATCAAGTGCACGGTGCCGTGTGTGCCATAGCCGCGTGTCTGCGCTAAATTCAGGGTTTCCATTACCACGCCCTGCCCTGCAAATGCAGCATCGCCGTGCACTTGCACGGGTAAGACGGTCTCTCCTAATGCATCTTTTCGTCGATCCATCCGGGCTTTGGCAGAGCCTTCGACCACGGGGTTCACGATTTCCAAATGGGAGGGGTTAAAGGCTAGCGATAGGTGTACAGGACCCTTTTCCGTGGAAATATCGCTGGAGAATCCTTTGTGATATTTCACATCACCGGCGGATAAGACTTCGGTATGCTTGCCTTCAAATTCTGCAAACAAATCGGCGGGCATTTTGCCCAACGTATTGACTAATAAATTGAGACGGCCTCGGTGTGCCATTCCAATCACAATTTCTTGCACGCCTTGAGAGCCTGCGCGATGGACTAGTTCGTCCATTGCAGCAATAAAGCTTTCTCCTCCTTCGAGGGAGAAACGTTTTTGGCCCACATAGCGGGTATGCAGATATTGCTCCAGCCCTTCCGCTGCTACGAGGCGCTCGAGGATGTGTTTTTTCTTTTCTATGGAGAAGGCGGGTGTGGCGCGCACCGATTCAAGGCGCTCTTTCCACCAGCGTTTTTGCTCAGGATCGCTGATATACATAAATTCTGCGCCGATCGAACCGCAGTAGGTATCACGCAATGCTTGCACAATTTCACGTAGCGTGGCGGTTTCAAAACCAAAATACAAATCGCCGGCATGGAAGGTTTGATCCATATCGGCTTCGGTCAAGCCATAAAAAGAAGGCTCTAACTCAGGTAAAAGAGGACGCTCGCGGCGTTTGAGCGGATCCAGATTGGCCCAACGGGCGCCTAGAAAGCGATAGGCATCAATTAAAGCTTGTACATAGACTTGTTTGCCAGAGGCAGCGAGTGCTTGTGCATCTGCAGCTGCGGCATTAACCGGCTGTACTGAAGCGCGATGCGCTGCACTCGATTTCGCGCGCTGCGCGAAGGATTCAATAATAGCGCTATGGGCAATATCGCTAGAGCGTGATCCATCTACCGCCTGCAAATTACTCAAAGTTTCAAAATAATCTCGCCAGTTCTCGGAGACCGAAGCGGGATTATCCAGATACGCCTCATACAGCTCTTCGAGATACGCTGCATTCCCGCCAAATAAATAGGCACTTGATTGCAACGCACTCATCCTTTCTTTCACACTCATTTTCTTTTCAGATTCTTGATCAAAATGGATCCATACAGCGGCACAGTGGCCACATCTAGTTACCTAGTACAGTCTAAATAGGCCTTTTTTAAAAGGCCGCAGGCACATTCTTAAAGTTCTGAACACCCACTGTATAGAGGGTATCAAATTATGTGGTTGGGGGGAGGTGCAAACCCCAATATGTAAAACATTTTTTAGACGATTTTCATCATCCGGCGTTGTTCGGAGCCGCTTAAAAGGCGATTTATTACAATGACACTTACTGTAATAAAGGTAATAAACAGCGTAGCTAGCGCATTAATTTCGGGGTTAATACCCAAGCGCACGCGAGAAAATACCACTAGTGGCAACGTTGTAGAACCGGGGCCAGATAGAAAAGCGGACAGGATTAAATCATCCATTGAGAGCGTAAAAGAAAGCAGCCAGCCGGCCATAAGCGCTTGTGAGATAAGCGGCAGAGTCACGCTAAAAAATACTCTAAAAGGCGTTGCTCCCAGATCCAGCGCGGCCTCTTCTAGAGAATGATTGAGCTCACGCACCCGAGATTGCACAATCACGGCGACATAGGACATACACAATACGACATGCCCCACCCAAATCATTAACATGCCGCGTTCTTTGGGCCAGCCCAGCCAGTTACCTAGCTCAATAAATAGCAGTAGCAAAGAAATACCCTGAATCACTTCAGGGATTACGAGCGGAGCATTGATCATAGCGCTATAAAGGGTAGCACCTCGAAAACGCCCCATACGTGCAAGGACAAAACCTGCCCATGTACCCAATGCTACCGATGCGCAAGCGGTCATTATCGCAATACGCAAAGAAAGCCAGGCCGCATTCAATAGCTCTTGATCGCGAAACAGCTCGCCATACCATTTCAATGAAAAGTGCGTCCACACCGTTGACAGCGTAGATGCGTTAAAAGAGTACACCACCACACTGACGATAGGCGCATATAGAAATAGGAATCCCACAATAAGCGATAAGGCTCGAATAGGGGAAATAGGAGAAGAACGTCTTGCGGATCGGGTCATCGGAGCTATCTCTTCTCTAACTTTTTCTCTAGCTCTTTGGTCTGGAAATGCTGGAAACCTGCCATAGGCACTAGCAATAACAGAACCATCGCGCACGTCACAGCAGAAGCCATGGGCCAATCGGCATTATTGAAAAATTCATCCCACATTACACGACCAATCATCAAGGTATTGGCCCCACCTAATAATTCGGGAATAACGTACTCACCCGCCGCAGGAATAAATACGAGCAAACAGCCCGCAATAATCCCGTTTTTAGACAAGGGCAGCGTAATTTTCCAAAAAGCTTTGAAGGGTCGGGCACCTAGATCATAAGCGGCTTCGAGCAACCTCAAATCCATTTTGACTAAATGCGCATATAAGGGCATTACCAGGAATGGCAGATAGGAATACACCATACCAATGTATACCGCGGTATTCGTATGATAAAGCTCTAGAGGGGTATGTATGATTCCTAATGCCATCAAAAACTGATTAAGCAAACCATTATTTTTCAGTATGCCTATCCATGCATAGACACGAATGAGGAAAGAGGTCCAAAAAGGCAGCATCATTGCCATTAATAGCAAGCTGCGGTATTTGGGTTGCGCGCGCGCGATGGCGTAGGCCATCGGATAACCGATCAATAAACACAGGAAGGTCGAGATAGCAGCGACTTTGAGCGAGTTTAAATACGCCGCAAAGTACAGACTGTCGGTTACCAAAAACGCATAGTGCGAGAGCAAAAGCGTGATGTGTAGCACACCGTCTTTAAGCTCGAATAAACTGGTATAAGGCGGGGTGCCCAAACGCAGATCGGCAAAACTGATTTTTACAACAATCAGAAAAGGCAGGAAAAAGAAAAGCAAAAGCCAAATATAAGGGCCAGCAATTACCGCACTGCGGCCAGACAAATTAAATCGCTGCACCACGAATTCAAAGCACTGCCCAAACACGGCCCATACACTTTTTGCACACCCGAGCACACTCAGCCAGAGCAGGCGTACAGGAGCGGCCAAAAGCATGCGCAAAAAACCACAAGCCATAATAACAAAGCTAGTAGCCTGACTCATGTTGTTAATACCCGCGCTGAAGCCGGCCCCCAACTAATACAGACTTCATCATCATAGGTGGGCAATTCTGCTTCTGTCAGTGCAGAGCTCAATACATTTGCAATGATATTGCGCCCAGAAGGCAGACCAATATGGTAGACAGTGTAGCCGCCCATATAGACAATATTGCTAACCTTACCGCGCGTCCAATTATGGTCCTGTGAAGGCGCTTCACGTGTCACGACGATGCGTTCTGGACGGACGGAAATCGTCACATCCATACCTAGCTCACCTGTAACGCCATGGTTCACATATAAACGCTGCTCGAGATCGGCGCTTTCAATAAACACGTGATCGGACTCATCTTCAACGATCGTGCCCATAAAAATATTTGTCGACCCGATAAATTCTGCGCAAAAACGGCTATTGGGGTATTCGTAGATCTCATGGGGTGTACCTACTTGCACGATGCGGCCTTCGCTCATTACAGCCAAGCGATCTACCATTGCCATTGCCTCTTCTTGATCGTGTGTGACCATCATGCAGGTCACACCCACTTTCTCAAGAATATCCACCAGCTCCATTTGCGTGCGCTGACGAATTTGCTTGTCCAGTGCGGACATGGGTTCATCAAGCAGTAATAGTTTCGGGCGTTTCACCAAACTTCTAGCAAGCGCTACGCGTTGCTGCTGCCCACCGGAGAGTTGATACGGTTTTCTTTTGGCATAACGCCCCATCTGCACGAGGCTAAGCGCTGCATCGACACGTTCTTGTAATTCAGCTTTTGGTACTTTTTCTTGCTTCAAGCCAAATGCCACATTGGCTTCTACAGACATATGTGGAAATAAAGCGTATGACTGGAACATCATGTTCACAGGCCGCTTGTAAGGCGGCATAGCTGCCAGATCTTGTCCATCGAGCAAGATGCGCCCAGACGTAATAGGCTCAAAACCCGCGAGCATGCGTAGCAAAGTAGATTTGCCACAGCCTGAGCTACCCAAAAGCGCAAACATTTCGCCTTTCTTAATAGATAGGCTTACGTGTTGCACCGCAACGCTCTCACCGAATTTTTTGACGACGTCAATAATCTGAACAAATTCGTCCATGCAGCAGCCCTTTTTTGAGGCGGATAAAAAAGAGTCAGAACATGCACATAGTGCCAGGCAAAAGAACTATTGAGCTTTTGCTTGGCACTTTTTTATGTGCAAATTCAAAGTAAAAATAATTTGATCAACTTACGTGCTAATGGCCGGTTTTGAATTCTTGCCAGAGTCTGGTCTGTAAACGAACAATATTCAATGGTAGCGGTTTTAGCGGAAATAATGTTTTCATCACCTCTGGAGGAGGATAAATACCCGGGTCTTTTAAAATATCTGGGCGCACATACCGTTTTGCTTCAATATTAGCATTGGGGTAAAAAACGTGGTTGGTAATGGCCGCATGGACTTCAGGCGTCTCAATATAATTGATCCATTTCAATGCTTCTTTAGGATGCGGTGCATCCTTTGGAATCGCCATCACATCAAACCAAACCGCTGCCCCCCCTTGAGGAATGAAATATTGGATGCGGTACGGTTTTTTAGCTTCTTCTGCCCGACGGCGTGCAATGGCCATATCGCCAGACCAACCAAAGGCCATACAAATATCACCGCCCGCCATATCATTGATATAGCCAGATGAATTAAATTGAGTGATATAGGGGCGAATCTTTTTTAGCGCCTGCAACGCCAGCCGATAATCTGCTGGATTGATACTGTTAGGATCTTTGCCGAGATAATGCAATACCGTTGCAAAAACCTGATCCGGCGCATCGAGCATCGACACACCATAACGCTTTAACTGCGACACATATTTAGGATCAAATAAGATATCCCAACGATCTAGTTGGACATCTTTACCGAGAATTTCCTGCACTTTTGTAACATTATATGCAAGCCCTGTAGTGCCATAGGCCCAAGGCACCACATAGCGGTTACCTGGATCTATAGCTTCTACTAAGCGCATCCATTCAGGGTCTAGATATTTTAGGTTGGGGAGTTGGCTGTGATCGAGCGGCAAAAACATATCTGCCATAATCTCGCGTCCTGCATAATTGCCTGTAGGCACCACGATATCGTAGCCTGAATGCCCAGTCAGTAATTTTGCATGTAAAGTGTCATCTCGATCGTATACGTCATAGCGCACCGCAATCCCTTCTTTTTTTTCGAATTGAGAGATCGTGTTTGGCGCGATATAGTCTGACCAATTATAGATATTGAGGTGTGCACTAGGTGCTGCAATTGCCATAGCCGGCAACGCGCAGAACATGCACAATGCCCGGCGAATCGAGAAAAACAGGGTATTCATGAGCGTTTTCTCCAGAAATCTGTTTATCACAGGTTCTAAAAAGAAGGCGCTGATAAGCTGTAAACAGCGCGCATGATCAAATTATAAGTATTCACCGTACATTCGGAGAAACCATGCACCTACTACAATACACGTAACCAACCTTTTAATGGCCGTTTAGTTATTTTAAAAATAATAGGTCTTACCACTCACTACTTTGATATCGAATGACAACCCTGCCTTCTGATCCATCTGACCCCCTTGATAGCCCTTGCATTGGCATTTGCTCTACCCTTTTTGATGAAGAGTGCCAAGGGTGCGGCCGTACCGCCGCGGAAGTTTCAAATTGGGTGGGATTATCACAAGAAGAAAAGCGCGCCATCTGGAAAAGAATTCAGCGTGAAGGCAGAGCCATCCGCTTTACTCGCGCTATGCCAAAATCAGGCAGGTAAACCCAAAAAGGGCACACTACAACTACTATTTGGAGGCGAGAGCCGGAATCGAACCGACGTTGGCGGCTTTGCAGGCCGCTGCATCACCATTCTGCCATCCCGCCAAAATCAAAAGAAACACTATTTACATGGGTAGGCTAACTATTACACACCTACTCTTAGCGTTCCAATAAAAAAGGGAAGCGACGATGGCTCCCCAAAAATATGTACCACCTGTTCTACGGTGGCAAAAGGCCACGACTTCGATGGTGGAGTAAAATATGGAGCGGGAAACGAGTCTCGAACTCGCGACCTCAACCTTGGCAAGGTTGCGCTCTACCAACTGAGCTATTCCCGCATTTCAATTTACTGCCTGCAGCTGCTAAATACAGTGAACTGTTGAAGGGCGCGATTATGAATAAGCGTCTTTAGTGTGTCAAGACCGATCTTGCATTGAAATGCATATAAACATACAAATCCATCAAAATCGATACAAAAACGATGATCAGTCGATTAGAGATGACGAAAAATAGTTAAAAATGACATCAATTGCTCAAATTTGATTATCAAGCAGCACAACATGTGAAGTAAGGGATGAATCTCAACAATAAGGAATGGCCCAATCCTCCCCTGAGGCGAGGCAGCTTTTGCCTTTGGCAAGACCAATAATGGATCAGAACATCTGCCATACTTCTCATTTTTCTCAACGAGGCTCTACCATGAAACTGGCTTTTATTGGCGGCGGCAACATGGCGCGCGCACTGATTCAAGGACTCTTACAGCACGGCCTACCTGCTGAGAATATAGGCGTGATTGAAATCAATACAGAGGTATGTACAGCGCTCACTCAACAATTTGGCGTTACGACATATACAACACCCTCAGCAGCCTTGCGTGATTATGATGCGTGGGTATTAGCCGTTAAACCAGCGCAAATTCGCACGCTGGCACAGCATTTGTGCACTTATCTTCCTACACACCCTGTAGAAATACCCCCCTCCTCTGCATCTACTATCACTGAACCTGTGATAGTAAGCATTGCAGCCGGCATTCGCGCAGCAGACCTCTCACGTTGGTTAGGAGGCTATACGCGCATTGTACGAGCCATGCCTAATACGCCCGCATTGATTGGTCAGGGGATCACCGGCGCAGTCATGCTCCCGCTGCCCTTTGCACAGCCCATGGATTGCGCAGCACGGGATCTAGCTAATACTATTCTTACGGCTGTGGGAGAGGTGCTGTGGTATGAAGATGAGGCCCAGATTGATGCTCTCACGGCCATTTCAGGCAGTGGCCCTGCTTATGTTTTTTATTTTATGGAAGCACTTGAAGAGGCTGCGCACAGGCTGGGCTTTACGGCAGAACAAAGCAAAAAGCTAGTTCGCGCCACTTTCTGTGGTGCTTCTCAGCTTGCTGCACAGTCTGATTATTCGGTTTCTGAGTTACGTCAGCAAGTTACTTCACCAGGAGGGACTACTGCTGCAGCGCTTAACGTTTTTGATACGCAAGGCTTTAAAGCCGGCGTTCTAAAAGCGGTACAAGCTGCGCATCAGCGTGCGCAGGATATGGGTAATGAAATGGGCACGTTATAGTGCTATGTAATTGGGGTAGCAACGGAAAGTAAGCTGGTGGTTGGCATGATGGCTGCTTGAAATCTGCGTGCGCATCTCAAAAGCGATGGTTACAAGTCGGTGGTGTGCATGTTGGGGAACGTTGCTCACCACAAACCTACCGAGATGCATATGTAAAAGGGCTTTATCAAACTCCATCAACCACAAGAAAAGCAAAGAATGGTGGGTTGGTGGTGATGAAGGAACCCCAACATGATGACCACTGGCTTTTTAAAACCCGCTTTAAATAAAGGCTGTAGCTAAATGCCAAGCTATAGCTGCCATACAGGCTGATGCAGGCAGTGTCAGTATCCAAGCCCAAACGATATTGCCTGCCACGCCCCAACGCACTGCAGAGAACTTTTGTACAGAGCCTACACCGACAATTGCGCCTGTAATGGTGTGCGTGGTTGAAACGGGAATACCTAACGCAGAAGCGGTGAAAAGCGTGCATGCACCACCTAGTTCTGCACAAAAGCCATCGACAGGTTTGAGCTTAGTAATTTTCTGACCCATGGTGCGCACAATACGCCAACCTCCAAAGAGGGTGCCTAAGCCCATAGCCACATAACATCCAACGATTGCCCAAACAGGTGGCGCAGCGTCTGTACTAGAGGCGTAGCCTGAGGCAATTAAAAGCATCCAGATAATACCAATGGTTTTTTGCGCATCATTTCCACCATGGCCAAAGCTATAGAGCCCTGCGGATAAAAGCTGCCCGCGCCGGAAAAGCCGATCTACTTTGTGTTGCGATGTGCGGAAAAAAATCCATGCTACTGCCAGCATCAGCAAAGAGCCCAACACAAACCCAAGCAATGGAGAAATAAGAATAAAGGCAATGGTTTTAGACAAACCCGCCATATTCAGCACACTGGGACCGGCTTTCGCCATAGCGGAGCCGACCAATCCACCGATGAGGGCGTGAGAAGAGCTAGATGGAAGGCCATAGAACCACGTAATAATATTCCAACTAATCGCCCCTGCTAATGCACCGAAAATGACATAGTGGTCGACAATGGCCGGGTCGATCGTGCCGCGCCCAACCGTAGAGGCTACTTTAAGATGGAAGACAAAATAGGCCAAAACATTAAAAACCGCAGCAAAAGCAACAGCTTGCTGCGGTTTTAAAACGCCTGTAGACACGACGGTTGCAATAGAATTTGCTGCATCGTGAAAGCCATTCATAAAGTCAAAAACAAAGGCCACTAGCACTAAAAAGGCCAGCATCCAGATACCGGTCTGAATCAACGACATTGGGATATTCCCCACTAGTTCTTAATAATTTGTTCGATATTTCATAGGGCATGTCCTCAATTACCCCAAAGGGCCCCTCTTTGAGGTCGTGCGGTGCTTAAGCGTTTTCTAGAACAATACCTTCAATAATATCGGCAACATCTTCACATTTATCGGTGACTTCTTCTAAAAGCTCAAGAATAGCTTTGAGCTTAATTAACATTTTAACGTCTTCTTCTTCACGAAATAACGTAGACAACGCAGCGCGCAGCGCCACATCTGCCTCAGACTCCAAGCGGTCAATTTCTTTGCAAAATCCTAAAATTGCACTCGCGCTTTTCATATTGCTCAACAAACCCACGCCCTGCTGCACACACTCACAACACTTCACAGTCAATTGAGCTAACTGAGTAGCCTCAGGGGGTAATGCCTCTACTTCATACAGGCAGATTGCCGTGGAGACGTCTTCAATTAAATCTAGAATGTCATCCATAGTCGAGATGAGCTTATGGATGTCATCGCGGTCTAGCGGCGTAATAAACGTTTTGTGCAAAAGATCGATGGTGTCGTTCGTGAGCGTATCTGCACGTTTTTCATTGTTTTGTATGGTGGTATTGTATTTGCATGCCTGATGCAAATCGGTCACCAGCTGTACAAGCACATGGCTGGTTTCTACCAAGCAAGCCGCATGGGCATTAAAAAACTCAAAAAATTTACCCTCGCGAGGCAAAAGACGACCGAACATGCAGTTCCCCGTAATTAAAATCGGTATCCCCTCGTTTAAACGGGGGGTGAAGAAAAATTGAGAGCAGGAAGCGATTCCACACTCTTGAACCCATTGCAAGAAGCTCTATGCGTTATAAGAAGCCTGTCCTGCAAAATTATCGAATTTAGTGTATTGCCCCAAGAAGGTCAGACGCACCTGGCCAATTGGCCCATTACGTTGCTTGCCAATAATAATTTCCGCTGTTCCTCTATCTTGGCTATCCGGGTTATACACCTCATCACGATAGATAAAGAAAATGACATCTGCATCTTGCTCAATAGCACCGGATTCGCGCAGATCCGACATCATCGGACGCTTATTAGGGCGCTGCTCAAGGCTACGATTAAGCTGGGACAGCGCCATCACAGGCACATTTAATTCTTTTGCCAAACTCTTCAATGAGCGGGAAATTTCAGAAAGCTCAGTAGCGCGATTCTCTCCTGATCCGCTCGAAGACATCAGCTGTAAATAATCTACAATAATCAGGCCAAGCTGACCGCACTGTCTCGATAAACGCCGCGCACGGGCGCGCAATTCTAATGGATTAAGCGCACCTTGCTCATCGATAAAAATCTGCGCTTCACTCATTTTTTGCATGGCATGCGTGAGTTTCGGCCAATCTTCATCAATCAATTTACCGGTGCGCAGTCTATGCGCATCTAAGCGGCCCACCGAACCCAGCATACGCATTGCTAGCTGTGTACCAGGCATTTCCATCGAAAATACTGCAACCGGCAAGCCATATTCTACGGCGACATATTCGCCCACATTCATTGCAAAAGACGTTTTCCCCATGGAGGGACGTCCAGCCACAATAACCAGTTCACCGCCATGCAAGCCTGAAGTCATTTTATCCAGATCTACAAAGCCTGTCGGAGTCCCGGTTACATCATTGGGATTGTCTTGGTGATACAGCGTATCAATACGCTCTACTACCTTAGCCAGCAAAGGCTTGATTTCAACAAAGCCTTGGGTATTTTTTGCCCCTTCTTCGGCGATGGCAAAAACTTTGGACTCAGCTTCATCCAGTAACTGCCGGACTTCACGCCCTTGTGGGTTAAATGCATCTCCTGCGATTTCATCGGACACCGTGATGAGCTTACGCAAAACGCCACGATCTCGCACAATTTCCGCATAGCGACGGATATTGGCCGCACTCGGAGTATTTTGCGCAAGGGCATTGAGATAGGACAGTCCGCCAATATCAACCGCCTTACCGGCTCCTTCTAGCGCTTCAAATACGGTGACTACGTCCGCTGGACGTGCCGCACTGATTAATTTGCCAATTTGCCGAAAAATTAAGCGATGATCAAAGCGATAAAAATCGCCTTCTTGCAAAAAGTCTGCAATACGGTCCCAGGCACTATTATCTAGCAATAGCCCTCCCAGCACAGACTGTTCCGCTTCAATGGAGTGAGGCGGAACCTTGAGCGATTCAATTTGATTGTCTGAACTAAAAGAAGAAGGCATCGCGAAGAGGTAGAAGGATGGTAAGAACCATCTCAAAAAAAAGCGAAGTGTAGGGGAATTTGAACGCGCATGGAGCCTTAAGCTCACTTAGTGCAAAAATAACAACAAAAAGTAATAAATAAAAAAACGGAAGTAGGCCCAAAGCGGACCTGCTTCCGTTTTTCAAGTAGAGATTAGGGCATATCCTCTTTAAGCGTGCTCGCCTAAAATGGACACCGTTACCTCCACTTCTACCTCAGGATGTAATTCGACAGAGACTGCATAGTCTCCCGTGCGCTTAATAAAGCCACCTTCTGGCAAGATTACTTGGGTTTTGTCAATTTCAAAACCCTGCTTGGCCAACTCGACTGCAATGATATCTTTAGTGACAGAACCGAAGAGTGAACCATCGACACTGGCTCTTTGCACAATTTGCAGCGTTAATCCTGCAACTTTCCCACCTAGCTTCTGTGCTGCAGACAGCTCATCCGCTGCATGCTGTACAAATTCTGCACGGCGAGACTCTACTTCTTCCAGCGCCTCAGGCGTTGCATAACAAGCAAAGCCTTGAGGAACCAAATAGTTACGGGCATAGCCCTTTTTGACATTGATAACTTCGCCAATATTGCCCAAACCGCGCTTACCACCGCGGCGGCTGTTTTTGAGCACAATCACTTCCATTCCTATTCTCCTAATGCGCGCGTGCAACGCTCTTATAGTGCGTGCAAATCTGTGTAAGGTATCAAAGCCAAAAAGCGCGCACGCTTAATAGCCGTATTGAGCTGACGCTGATAGCGTGCTCGGGTTCCTGTTAAGCGCGCAGGAGTAATTTTTCCGTTATCGCCAAAAAAACCGCGCAACAGATCAACATCTTTATAGTCGATCTGCTCAACGCCTTCCGTCGTGAAGCGGCAGATTTTTTTACGTTTGAACAAAGGGTTTTGTTGTGGGCGACGGTTCTGCTCTACTTTTCTACCTGAAAACCGACTAGGTGGGCGAGGCATTTTTAAATCCTTTAATGAAATCTGCAAAATGAGTACAAGATAAAGAAGTGGTGCTACATGGTTGGTCTGGCCTAACAAAGCGCCATTCAAGCATTCAGCGACCCAGCCTCTTTTATCTGTGTGATATGAAAACGCACTGCGCGGACTTTTAAGCTACGCGAGGCCAAAAACCCCACAAAACAAGCCATTTCCCCTAAAGGATAGCGTGCTAGCGCACCACTACCCTCTCCTATCGCAATCGCTTGCAAAGTCATTTCGACTTTGCGCTTAGCGCCTGCTTCCACCACTTCTGAAGCATGTTCCAATACACACTCCACCAACGGCACCCCCGCAGGGGTGTATCTCACCGCCCCTCGTTCAACGATACGGGCTTCAAGAGATAAAACGTTTATGGGCATCAAAGGACAATGTAAAAATAAGTGGCAAGTATCTTGTTAGGCGAGGAATGAAAAGACGCTTTAAGCAGCAACAGCAGCAGGACGCTTAGCAGCATCTTCAGGCTGAGCCTGTTTCATCATCACAGAAGGCTCTGTCACAGGTTTTTTCGTTTTGGTGACTAAATGACGCAATACTGCATCATTGAATTTAAACGCATCTTCAAGCTCAACCAAAGTCTGTTGATCACACTGAATATTCATGCAGACATAGTGGGCTTTAGTAATATTTTTGCCAATCATGTAGGCCAGCGCACGGCGCCCCCAATCTTCTACACGATCGATCTTCCCATTTCGTGCAGTGATAGTAGCTTTATAGCGCTCAATCATTGCGCTAACTTGTTCACCCTGATCAGGATGAACTAAAAAAACAATCTCGTAACTGCGCATAACGCTCCTTATGGATAAAAGCCACTCTGTACCTGGCTGCGCTGCAAAATACAATACTGCAGGGCAACCGCTTACGGCAGATGTGGCAAGGTAAAGTGAGGCCGTGATTCTACCGAAAAAATGGACGAATCACAAATTTGATGGTGAAAGAGGGTCCATTTGGACCCTCTAGCTGGCTTTTAGTAAAAGCACCTTTTGATTAATGCACACATCGCTATTCGTTTTCAACGCCATTTTTCGTGGCTTGCATCTCTACTGCCACCACCTCTGTTCCTTCTAATTTTTTCGATTGCTTCCTTCCTCCAAAACACCGCGGGCGACAACCCGCCATCAAATCGGCAAAATACTCGATATGCCCTTTTTGCTGGCCATCAACTTTAGACCGGTTTTTATCTGCTGTATTTTTAGATGAAACGGATATTGATACCGCGCCAAAAGAAGCTGCACGCTGAATGTTTTTTGAATTTTGGTCTGCTGCAGTGGAAGTAGAGACTGGCTTTTCTATAGTTGGTTCATTAACGTTGGTTTTATCGGATGGAAGCGTTTCTTCAACTAGGCTTTCTTGGCTTGCAGTAGAGGACGATAAATTCTTAAGTTGATATGAGGGTTCCAAATATTCAGGCTGATTCGAAGAAGCTTGAGGCAAGCTACTTGTTTTCGGAGGCCTGGGAGCAGGTATAGGGGCAGGCTTAGCTATAGCCTCTTGCGCAATAATCTCCTTCTTTATAGTAGCTGTTTTTTTACGTGCAGCAAGGTCCTCCTTCATTGCAGCATGCCTATCAACTATCGTCACACTTCCTATTACCTCTTTTGCTTCATTTGCTCTATTTATACTGGATCCACTGACTAAGGTTTGACCTACCCCATTTGCATTTAATGCGCTCGTCATAGTCATACGCTTCTCCTTAAAATCCTCATTATTCAAGACATCAAAAAAAACTATGAGTATTTCGCGAACTAAGGAATGCCTATACGAAACGGCGCAGATTTTTCTCGCTCAATGCAACATTATTAAGCTTTCTACAAGCAGTTTTCGATGAAAAAACGGTAGAAGCATTTTCCATTTTATTTGACTGATGTTACGCAGGTATTTAAGAAGATTGTGGTTTGCGTGTTGGGGTTCGTGCCTCACCACCAACCTACCGTTCTTTGCTTTTTCTTGTGGTTGGTGGAGTTTGGTAAAGCCCTTTTACATATGCATCTCGGTAGGTTGGTGGTGAGGCACGAACCCCAACATGCGCACCACCAGCTTCTAATTTTTGCTTTTACAACTCGCCGATATACGTTTACATAATCCGTTTCAATTTCGGGTCCAGCGCATCGCGCAAGCCGTCTCCTACTATATTAATAGCCAGCACGGTAATTAATATAGCCAAGCCAGGCCACGTCACAATCCACCAGGCGCTATCGATGTAATCGCGCGCAGAGGCCAGCATAGCGCCCCATTCTGCTGCAGGCGGCTGCACGCCTAATCCTAAAAAGCCTAATGCGGCGGCATCCAAAATAGCGGTGGAGAACCCAAGCGTAGCTTGCACAATTAATGGAGCAGTGCAATTGGGTAGCACTTGCAAAAACATCAAACGCCAAGGCCCAGCACCTGCGACCCGTGAAGCGGTTACATATTCTTTGCGCATTTCACTTTTTGCAGAGCTACGTGTGAGCCGCACATAGCTAGGGAGGGCTACTAATGCAATCGCGAACGTTGTATTAGTTAGCCCAGGCCCGAGCACGGCAACCACTGCAACAGCAAGTAACAAAGATGGCAGCGCCAGCAGTATGTCCATTACCCGCATAACTGAAGCATCGAACCAGCGCGGCCCAAAGGCAGCGCCTAGGCCCAGTAAAATCCCTGGCCCTAATGCTAAGGTAACGGTGACCCCGCCAATCCATAGTGACAACCGCGCACCATATATTAAGCGCGATAACATATCTCGCCCTGCTTCATCCGTTCCCAGTAAAAACTGCGACGACCCGCCTTCTAACCAAGCAGGAGGAATTTTTACAAATTCTCGGAATTGCTCAATTGGGCTATGCGGCGCAAAAAATGAGGCTCCTAACGCCAATATCAGCAATGTGGCTAATACCCCAGCAGCACCCAGCGCACCACGGCTGCTTTGAAATGCACGCCAGAGCTCACGCAAACCACTTAACCCATCTACTCGCACTACCTCGCCTTCTGGCACAGCTTGATTCATACCCTCATCCCTCTTTATTCCTCCTCACCTGGCATTTTTCGCAACATTCTTGGGTTTGTCACGTCCTCAAGCGAGGGTCTAAGGCGGATTGGAGCGTATCTATGAGTAAATTCAACCCCATTACCAGCATAGCTATCAACAAAATCCCTCCTTGGACCACCGGATAGTCACGCCGACCTATCGCATCGATAAGCCATTTCCCCACGCCTGGCCAGGAAAAAATGGTTTCTGTAAGGATGGCGCCAGCAAGCAGATTGCTGACTTGCAAGCCTATAACCGTTACCACAGGGATAAGCGCATTACGCAAAGCATGCCGTATGACGACACGCGCAGGCGATAACCCTTTAGCGCGCGCAGCTCTAATGTAGTCTTCTCGCAATACTTCAAGCATGGCTGAGCGTGTCATCCGCGCAATTACCGCTAGAGGAATAGTGCCTAAGACAATAGAGGGAAGCATTAAATGGCTCAGAGCAGAACGCACTGCACCTGCTTCACCACTTAAAAATGCATCGATAATCATCAGACCAGTTTTGACTGGGACGTTATATTCCAATGCAATGCGACCTGATACAGGGGTGAGCCCAAACTGGACAGAAAAAACCATCACAAGAATAAGACCCCACCAAAAAATAGGCATGGAATAGCCCGTCAATGCGGCACTCATCAAACCACGATCCCAAGCAGAACCGCGTTTGAGTGCAGCTAAGATGCCTGTAGGAATTCCTATTCCGATAGCAAAAAGCATGGCCCCACAGATAAGCTCAAAAGTAGCAGGGAAGCGCTGCCAGAACTCTTCCAATACGCTAGTTTGTGTGATGAAAGAGACTCCCCAGTCACCCTTTAATAAGCTAACTATGTAGCGCATATATTGGATGGGCAAAGGCGCATCCAGCCCCAGTTGATGTCGAGCTATTGCGTGCACTTCAGGATCTAATGCGCGCTCCCCCATCATCACTTCAACAGGGTCGCCTGGAATCAAATGGATGAGTAAAAAAGTGAGCAACGTCATCCCAATTAACGTGGGCACTAATAAAACGAATTGGCGAAAAATGAATCGCAGCATAAGAAAGGGGAATGCGTATAGAAGGTGGGATTGCTTAAAAGCGATAGAGGTAGGTTGGTGTTGAGGTACGAACCCCAACATGCGCGCCACTATCCTCTGATTGTGACCTTTTATAGGCAGTCTTCAAAAGACTTGTGGTGCGCATGTTGGGGTTCCTTCGTCACCACCAACCTACAAGCCTAATTTTTCACAAATGGACAAGGTAGCTTGGGCTCCATTTAAAGTATAAAAATGCAAGCCTGGTACGCCCTGGGCAATGAGGCGTTCGCACAGCTGGGCTACTACCTCTACACCAAAATCGCGTAGCGCTTGTTGATCTTCGCCAAATCCTTCGAGTCTTCGTGCAATCCAGCGCGGCACTTCCGCACCGCAGAGCGCAGAGAAACGGAGCAATTGAGCATGATTAGTAATAGGCATAATGCCTGGAATAATCGGGACCGTCACGCCTTTGCGCTGCACCTCATCGACAAATCGGAAATAGGCGTCTGCATTATAGAAATACTGCGTGATGGCTGCATTGGCGCCTATTTCTACTTTATGTACGAAGGAGTTTATATCGTGCACAGGGGTCTTCGCTTCAGGATGGTATTCTGGATAGGCGGCTACATAGATATGAAACCACTCTCCATGCTCAGCGCGAATCATTTCAACCAGCTCACAAGCATGGCGTAATTCGCCCCCTCCCCCCATACCGGAAGGCAAGTCTCCACGCAATGCCACAATGTGGCGCACCCCTCGCTGCCGGTATTCCGAGAGCATGGTACGTACCTCTGCACGCGTGACTCCTACGCAAGAGAGGTGTGGAACAGCGGCAAAGGTATCGCTAAATGCAGCAGGATCCTTAGCGCGTTGTTCGAGAAGCGCCTGCACCATTTCAAGGGTACCCTGCTGGGTACCCCCTCCTGCTCCAAAGGTCATAGAGATAAATTCAGGCCGAAAATGCGCTAGCTGCGACAAGGTCGCATACAGCTTCTCTATACCTTGCGGAGTTTTAGGAGGAAAAAATTCAAAGGATAGGGGAAGAGAGGCCATGGGTATCGGCGTCCGATCATATTTTCAAGAGGGTGGATAAAGAGTACAGATTCTTATCAATATCTATACGCATCGGCTTTATAAGGACCCTCTTGAGGCACACCTAAATAGGTTGCTTGCGTTTGAGTAAGCGTAGTTAGATGCGCACCCAAGCGTTTTAAATGCAAGCGCGCCACTTTCTCATCTAACTGTTTAGGCAATACCGTCACGCTCTTTGTATGCGCTGCGGTCTTAGCAGAAGAAAAGAGGGCTATTTGCGCCAACACCTGATTAGTAAAGGAAGTAGACATCACAAAAGAAGAGTGACCCGTCGCACAACCCAAATTCACCAATCGACCTTGCGCTAACAACGTAATTCGCCGTCCGTTAGGAAATTCAATCTGATCGACTTGGGGTTTGATATTGTGCCAAGGATAAGCATTCAAAGAAGCTACATCGATTTCTGAATCAAAGTGACCGATATTGCACAAAATAGCTTGGTTACGCATGGCTTGCATATGTTCGTGACGAATCACTCCCACATTGCCTGTAGCAGTAACAAAAATATCTGCTTGGCTTGCAGCCTCTTCCATGGTTACCACGCGGTACCCTTCCATCGCTGCTTGCAGTGCGCAAATGGGATCAATTTCTGTAATCCAGACTGTCGCACCAAGGCTGCGCAGTGATTGCGCACAGCCTTTACCCACATCGCCATATCCCGCAATAACCGCTACTTTTCCTGCGATCATCACATCGGTGGCACGTTTTATGCCATCGATGAGCGATTCACGGCAGCCATACAAATTATCGAATTTTGATTTAGTAACCGACTGATTTACATCGATGATGCGCCAAGGCAATGTGCCGCTTTTTTCCATCTGATACAGTCGATGCACACCCGTGGTAGTTTCTTCACTAGCGCCCAAAATAGAGACCATACGCTTGGAATACCACTTTGGATCAATCGCCAGATGTTGCTTGATCGAGGCAAATAATGCTTTTGCTTCATCATGCTCTGGATGCTCTAAAACACTAGCGTCTTTCTCTGCTTGCTCACCTACGGTGAGTAAAAGCGTAGCATCTGCGCCATCATCCAAAATAAGATTGGCTTCCTGATTAGCAGGCCATTCGAAAATACGGTGCACGCAGGCCCAGTATTCATCCAGCGTTTCGCCTTTGAAGGCAAAAACAGGCGTCCCACGCGCAGCCACTGCTGCAGCGGCATGATCCTGTGTGGAAAAAATATTGCAAGAAGCCCAGCGCACCTCTGCACCCAGTGCTTGCAGCGTTTCTATCAATACAGCAGTCTGAATAGTCATATGCAGCAAACCTGCAATACGGGCACCTTTGAGAGGCTGGCTATCGCCATACTCTTCGCGTAACGCCATCAAACCAGGCATTTCAGTCTGTGCAATCTCTATTTCCCGACGCCCCCAGCCAGCTAGGCTGGCATCAGCAATCCAGCAATCGGGGTGCGCAGCCTCTGCCACAGAAGAGGTGGAATGGTCAGCCATTGCAGCTGCGGCAATATGTTGCGTCATAATGATCTAGCCAAAGATAAAAATTTTTAAAGCATTTGTTTGAAAGAAAGTGCAACGCAGTCGGCGTTGCAGACCGGTCAATCACAGAGTCTGTTTAGGCAATTGAGGACACGCCCTAGAGACTCTAAACAGGTCTTAGGCATATTTACGTTTAGTCTCAAATTCCTCGGCCAGCAAACTCACTTTATCGAGCGCTTCCCAGGTGAATTCAGGCTCTTCTCGACCAAAATGGCCATAGGCGGCCGTTTTCTGGTAAATCGGACGGAGTAAATCAAGCATCTCAATAATGCCTTTAGGCCGCAAATCAAAGTGTTTGCGGATCAGTGCCGTGATTTCGCTATCTGCAATACACCCTGTACCAAATGTATTAACCATCAAAGAAGTGGGTTGTGCCACGCCAATAGCATAGGAGATTTGCACTAAGCAACGAGAAGCCAGACCTGCAGCCACAATATTTTTAGCTACATAGCGCGCAGCATAAGCAGCACTGCGATCGACCTTCGAAGGATCTTTCCCAGAAAATGCCCCGCCCCCATGCGGTGCGGCACCGCCGTACGTATCTACAATAATCTTACGACCCGTTAACCCACAATCGCCTTGCGGCCCACCGACCACAAAACGCCCAGTTGGGTTCACTAGGAAGCGAATATCATTTCGAATAAGTTCAGGGGGTAATACAGGTTTGATAATTTCTTCGATCACCGCTTCACGCAAAGTCTCCAGTTCAATTTCTGGAGCATGCTGCGTCGACAAAACAATCGTATCGATACTGTAAGGTTTATTGTCAATGTAGCGCAGCGTAACCTGCGATTTCGCATCTGGGCGCAACCAAGGCAGACGGCCGTCACGGCGCACATCCGCCTGACGCTCGACCAATCGATGCGCTAGATGGATGGGAAGGGGCATAAGTTCAGCCGTCTCGTCACAGGCATAACCAAACATTAAACCTTGATCGCCCGCACCTTGATCGAGATCATCATCATGCGCACGATCCACGCCTTGGGCAATATCCAAAGACTGCTTATCATAGGCCACCAGTACCGTACAGCCTCGATAATCAATCCCAAATTCCGTGTTGTCGTAGCCAATGCGTTTGATGGTATCTCTGGCAATCTGCATATAGTCGATATGCGCAGCGGTCGTAATTTCACCCGCCAGAATGACTAGACCTGTATTGCACAAGGTCTCCGCAGCAATACGTGCATGAGGATCCTGCGTGAGCGCAGCATCTAAAATGGCATCTGAAATCTGGTCAGCAACCTTGTCAGGGTGCCCTTCAGACACAGATTCAGAAGTGAAGAGGTAATCATTGGACATAAGATCTTATCCTTAGGAAGCAGGTGGAGACAGCGTATTCTTTAAACAAGCAGAACACTTCAATGTGCGCGCCAACTTCCTGAAGGAGAAGCGACGACGCTTTAGCGGATTCATTCCACACCACAAAAGTCTTACGCATATAGCAGCAAACTCTGCAGCGCCTTCGCCCCGCAAGTTGTCGGTTAACTCGGCGAAAGAAGAAGCGATTATATCGCTCCTTTGAATAACGTGTTGGTTTGGGTAGGCCGTATACTTGATACTTTTCTTTTTTTATTGCACCTAACTGCCCTTCTTCTGCGACATGAATTTTTTACGCTCTCTGCCCAGCCGCACTTGGCGCGCGCTACAACGTGCTTTGAAATGGCTCGCTGTTAGTTTAGCTATTGGTTTATTGCAGGTATTGGCGCATCTGCCCTATGGATTGACTGCACGGTTTGGGGCTGCGCTAGGTGCGCTCCTGTATTTACTTCCTAGCAAACGTAAAAATATTATTCAAAGAAATCTGGAACTTTGTTTTCCACATTGGCCTATCGAACGCCGAAAAATAGTCGCAGCACGCCATTTTCAACACGCTATTCGCAGTTTTGTGGAGCGTAGTGTGCAGTGGCTTGCCCCTGCTGATAAATTAGAAAAATTAATCCAAGTCGAGAGCGAAGTAGATTTAACCGATCCTCATTTACCTCCTACTATTTTTCTAGGATTTCATTTTGTAGGTTTAGAAGCTGGCGCGCTGTTTTTAAATTATCGTTTGCAACGTCCATGCGGCTCTGTATTCCAGCCCATGTCTAATAAGCGGATCGATAATCTGGCTATAAAAGCACGTTCACGCTTTGGAGCTACTATGCTGCCCCGTACAGACAGCGCACGCGCTTTACTACGCATGCTGCATAAGCGCATACCTGTGATGTTAGGTAGCGATATGGATCATGGTTTAGGGAATTCTGCTTTTGTTCCTTTTTTCAATGTACCTGCCTGCACATTGATCTCCCTCCCCCGATTGGCTAAAGCAGCACACGCACAGGTAGCCCCTTTTATTTGCGAAGTGTTGCCTCGTTATCAAGGCTATAAACTCCGTATTTTCGCTCCCTGGTCGGATTATCCCAGTGATGATCCCATTGCCGATACGCGCAGAATGAATGCTTTTATTGAAGAGCATATTGCCCCTATCCCTGAGCAATATTATTGGATACATCGGCGCTTTAAGACACGCCCACCCGGAGAAGCTGGGTTATATTAAAAGCAGCCGCTACGTTTGACGTGTCTTGACTCACTCAAAAGGGCCCTTTTCCTATTCACTTTTTGGTTCTTGCTCCAAACTACTATGAAGCTCTCTTTCACTAAAATGCAAGGCGCAGGCAACGACTTTGTAGTGCTCGATGGCGTTAGGCAACGGATCACGCTCACTCCAGCACAGATACGCTGGCTTGCCAATAGACACTTTGGTGTGGGGGCGGATCAAGTACTGCTCGTCGAGCCTGCTACAAATGGGCAGGCTGATTTTAGATACCGCATTTTTAATGCGGATGGAGGCGAGGTAGAGCAGTGCGGCAATGGAGCGCGCTGCCTCATGAAGTTTCTGTTAGAAACAGGTCTCACCACTAAAAAGCGCGTGGCAGTGCAAGTTTGCACCGGAATCACTTTTTTGCAGATGCAAGAAGATGGAGAAGTGCTGGTTGAGCTGACTGCGCCAGTATTCACTCCTGAAGCGGTTTCGTTTGATACCAGCGGTTTGCCGGCGCACACTAGTGAAGATAGAGCGCTGTGGTCTTTGGATACTAACGCCCGAAATGGAGCGCCTGTGGAATTATGCATAGTATCTATGGGCAACCCACATGCTGTGCAGCGCGTGGAGAACGTACTGCGCGCATCGGTAACGGTGGAAGGGCCTGAGATCGCTTCACACCCGCGTTTTTTACACGGGGTCAATGTAGGCTTTATGCAAGTTCTAGATTCGCACCATATACATTTGCGTGTGTATGAACGTGGCGCTGGAGAGACACTAGCTTGCGGCACCGGTGCATGTGCAGCGGCCGTGGCAGGCATACGCCAGTCATGGCTGGATTCTCCTGTCAAAGTACGCACACGGGGGGGATGCTTAACCGTTCACTGGAGTGGCGATCCTTCTGAACCCGTATATATGGCTGGGCCTGCGCACATCGTGTTTACTGGAGAAGTACACTGTCCAGATGAACTATATGCACAGGCTGAGGATGCAGATAAGCTGACTTTAGTCACCTAATTTATCTCTGCCACCAGATGCATGCACATAACGTATGCTTTTTTTGAAAACTACCTTTCCATGATGACTGATCACGCGATTGCAGACTACCTACTAAGCCATCCTGAGTTTTTTAATCAGCATGCAGAGTTACTAGCTTCGATACGACTGAATATTCCAACCCACCCCGGCGTGCTCTCTTTGCAAGAACGTCAAATGCAAATTTTGCGTGATCGGCAGCAGCAATTAGAAGAGCGCCTGGGTGCATTGTTACGGTACGGCCAAGAAAATGACACGCTAGCCAGCAAACTCAGCCGCTTTACCACCCAGCTTTTAGCCGAGCGCGAGACAGCACACCTACCCCATACCGCATTAGCAGGATTGCGTGATATTTTTGATATACCTCAAGTGGGTTTGCGGATGTGGGGCACTGCAAAGCGCTTCGCCCACCCTACCTACACAGCTGACGTAGGCGAAGAAGTGCGTACTTTTGCTAGGCAATTACAAAGCCCCTACTGCGGGACGGATTTCACCCTTCCTGCTGCGCATTGGTGCAATGAAGTTGCCTCTGACCCTGAAGCGCAGCAAACAGCGACGGTCGAAGCAGTGGCTGAACCCGCTTCTATAGCGCTACTCGCACTACGCCACCCCGGCATCCCAACTTGCCCGGCATTTGGATTACTGGTTATGGGCTCCCCCGATGTAAACCGCTTTCATTCTGATGTGGCCACGGACTATCTTGCGCACCTTGGAGCCATCATTGGTGCAGCATTAAGTCGTTTACTGACTAAAACAGCGCTTCATGCAGCGTAACCCTCCCTCCTCCTCCCCTCCCTCTTTTGCGCATGCTTGGCTTGAAGCGTTGGCGCATGAGCGCAAATTGTCCACGCATACGCTTAGCAGCTATAGGCATGCACTCTCAAAACTGGCTGAATTGGCAAAGGGCCGCGCTCTTGAGACTTTAGAGCCTAACGATATCCGGCTAGGAGTAAAGCAGGCACGCCTGCAAGGTCTGAGCGCTCGCTCAATCGCACACCGTTTATCGGTATGGCGCAGTTTTTATCGATGGCTTGCCAAGCACACTGCGCTGCTACGCAACCCGGTAGCAGCGGTGCGCGCACCTAAACGTGCTAAAACACTTCCCAAAGCGCTCTCTATTGATGATGCGCATCAGTTAATGGAAGCAGCTACAACCATAGGCTTGCATGAAGCAGATAAAACCATGCTGCGAGACCAAGCCATACTAGAGTTATTCTATTCATCAGGTTTACGCCTTGCCGAGCTTATTGGTTTAGATGTGCACTATATAGATAACGATTCTCACCGCTCTTTAGGTTGGCTCGATATGGCGCAAGCGCAAGTGCATGTGATGGGCAAAGGTCGTAGGCAACGCATCGTGCCTGTGGGGGAAAAGGCGCAGCAGGCCCTGCAAGCCTGGCTGCAGATTCGCCCAGCGTGGGTACGTAATGACCCCTACCCTCTTTTTCTGTCGGTGCGCGGGCAACGTATGTCACCCGGTGTTATACGATGTAGTGTAAAAAAGCGCGCATTGCAAGCAGGCATTCCTACGCACGTCCACCCTCATGTCTTACGCCATTCATTTGCCAGCCATATCTTACAGTCAAGCGGTGATTTACGGGCTGTACAAGACCTGCTTGGGCATGCCAGCATTGCGGCTACTCAAATTTATACCTCTCTTGATTTTCAGCATCTGGCACACATATACGATCAAGCACACCCGCGCGCGAAAAAACGAACCTGATGATTGGATCTACTATTCGGTACGCTCTATCGATTCAGGACAAGGGACCCCCATTGCGCTGGTGAAGTACTTGATGCTCTAATGCTGCCCGTAATCGAGAAGCGACTAAAGCATTTGATATGGCCCAATGCCAAAGCGGTGCAAACACACTACAACTTTAGGCGAGAGGGGATATCAACAGGTACAATATGTCCCATTTTTAGTAGGTATTTGACTGTAAGGGCCACTACTGTAGGTTTTAAAAAACTTTTTATAGTACGCATCACACTCTGTAGCGCCTATCTTTTTACCTAGCAAAACATGGACTCTAGAGCCCATGCAAGCGTCCTTCTACCATTCATCAATGACCAAAAAACGACTTTTGACCGAAGCGGATATTTCGCAAATGAGCGAGAAGGACTACATGAATGCAGACCAGCTCGCCTTTTTCAAACATCGCTTAGAACAGATTCTGTCTGAACTCATGCATAACGCAGGCCAAACAACAGAAAACCTGCGCGAAAGTGTTGTAGCCTCAGACCCTGCAGATCGTGCAACTATCGAAGAAGAACTGGCTCTCGAGCTGCGCACCCGTGATCGCGAGCGTAAACTTTTGAGTAAAGTGCGCAAAGCCATCTCCTATATTGAATCCGGAGAATACGGTTATTGCCAAGAAACAGGGGAGCCTATCGGTATCCCCCGGTTACTTGCACGCCCGACCACTACTCTGTCGTTAGAAGCGCAAGAACGCCGCGAGATGCGCCAAAAGCTCTTTGGAGATTAATCCAAACTTTTTCGTAGGTTGGGGTGAGGTACGAACCCCAACATGCATACCACTAACTTGTAACCATTGCTTTAATACCCATATGCAGGTTTTAGCACGGTAGGTTGGGGTGAGGCACGAACCCCAACACGCAGATCAAAGACCTTCTAAAACCGGCCTATTAAAAGGCAGTGGTGCGCATGTTGGGGTTCGTACCTCACCCCAACCTACACACAAGGACAATCCCATGGAGCAGTATCACGGCACAACCATTGTGTGTGTTCGGCGTGGCAATCAAGTTGCGCTAGGCGGAGATGGTCAAGTGACCCTTGGCAATATCGTCATGAAAAGCACGGGTAAAAAAGTCCGGCGCATTTATAACGATAAAGTGATAGTAGGCTTTGCAGGCGCCACAGCAGATGCCTTTTCATTACTAGACCGATTTGAATCCAAATTGGAAAAGCATGGCGGCAACCTCATGCGCTCAGCGGTTGAACTAGCTAAAGACTGGCGCACAGATCGCATTTTGCGCCGCCTCGAGGCCATGCTAATTGTGGCAAATGTAGACGCCATGTTGGTTTTAACGGGTAATGGCGATGTCTTGGATCCTGAGACCGGCGTTTGTGCCATCGGTTCAGGAGGATCGTATGCGCAATCTGCAGCGTTAGCACTCTTACAAAACACCACGCTTACCCCTAAAGAGATCGTTGAAAAGTCCTTGAATATCGCAGGCGATCTCTGCATTTATACCAATCATAACCTCATCATCGAAACGCTCGACAAAGAATAACCATGAGCTCTACCGACACCTCTGCTTTGCCCTCTGTAACCCCTACTCCCGAAGAAATTGTTTCAAGACTCAATCAGCACATCATCGGCCAGACCAAGGCAAAGCGCGCTGTTGCTGTTGCCCTGCGCAACCGCTGGCGCCGCCAGCAGGTGGCTGAGCCCCTGCGCCAAGAAATTACGCCCAAAAATATATTGATGATTGGACCAACCGGTGTAGGTAAAACGGAAATTGCCCGGCGCTTGGCAAAACTAGCCAATGCTCCTTTTATTAAAATCGAGGCGACCAAATTTACCGAAGTCGGATATGTGGGCCGAGATGTAGATAGCATTATTCGCGACCTAGCTGAAATCGCGATTAAAGAAACGCGCGAATCCGAGATGGTGAAAGTTCGTGTGCAAGCTGAAAAACGCGCAGAAGAGCGTGTTTTAGACATATTGATCCCACTGCCTCGCACCAAAGGTAAAAGCCGCAGAAACGGTAAGTTTGATCTTCTGAAACTCCTGACTGAAGGAGAACGCAGCGCTTCAGATGAAGAAAACACAGGCAATACTTCTACTGCAGAGGAAGAAGATACTGAAACGCGCAATGAAAACGATACGTCGAATGAGCAAGAAGGAATCACTCGACAAACTTTCCGTGAGCGCCTTCGCAATGGCGAGTTAGATGACAAAGAAATTAAGCTCGACCTAGCTGCACCCGCTGCCACCATGAATATCATGGGCCCTCCAGGCATGGAAGAAATGACGGAGCAAATTCGCAGCATGTTTGCGAATATGGGCGGTCAACGCAAATCGCAACGCAAAGTCAAAATTAAAGAAGCACTCCGACTCTTGGCTGATGAAGAAGCCGAGAAAATGCTCAATGAAGAGGATGTGAAAGAAAAAGCCATCAAAAGCATTGAGCAGCATGGCATCGTTTTTCTCGATGAAATCGACAAAATTGCATCTCGCAATGGGGGCAGTGGAAGCGGCGGGGAAATCTCACGCCAAGGGGTGCAACGTGATTTATTACCCCTAGTAGAAGGCACCACCGTCAATACCAAGTATGGAATGATCAAAACAGACCATATCTTGTTTATTGCCAGCGGCGCATTTCATCTGGCCAAACCCAGTGATTTAATCCCTGAGTTACAAGGACGTTTCCCCATTCGAGTGGAACTCGATTCGCTTTCCATAGAAGATTTCGAATCGATTCTCATGAGTACAGATGCGAGCTTAGTTAAACAGTACCAAGCGCTACTTGCCACTGAAAACGTTCAACTAGCATTTCCCCCAGATGGTATTAAACGGCTCGCCGAGATTGCTTTTTCTGTCAATGAAAAAACAGAGAACATCGGTGCACGACGCTTATATACCGTGATGGAAAAGTTACTCGAAAAAATTTCGTTCTCAACGCATGAGTATGTTGACCAGCTGGTCAACATTGATGCAAGCTTTGTCGACAGTCAGCTGACCGAGATCGTCAAGAATGAAGATCTTTCACGTTATATTTTGTAAAGAAAAACGCCTTGAGGGTAATAAAGAAGAATCTACTCCCTTCTTCATTACCCTTAGGGCGTGTCCTCAATTGCCCCAAAGGGTTCATATTTGGGGGAGCAGGAGCGCAGGGACCGGAGCTGTACTTTTGTACAGTGAGGATCCCGAGCACCGCACGACCCCAAAGATGCGCCCTTTGGGGCAATTGAGGACATGCCCTAAGGCTCATTCAGAACAACCTCTCTTTAGTAAGGGCCTTGTGTGACGCCCGAAGACACCACAGCACTAGCCAATACGCTTTTAGACCTACTGCCACAAACACAATGCACTAAATGCGGCTATCCAAACTGCCGCGCATATGCACAGGCTATGGCGGCAGGAGAAGCTCAACATAATCAATGCCCGCCAGGCGGACAAGAAGGCATAGCGCGTTTATCAAAGGCACTCCATCGACCCATTGTTCCATTAAATTTAGAACAAGGGGTAGAACGCCCTCGCCCTGTAGCACATATTGATGAAACACGCTGCATAGGTTGCACACTGTGCATTCAAGCCTGCCCAGTAGATGCCATTGTAGGTGCGCCCAAACACATGCACACTGTTATCGCATCGGATTGCACAGGCTGCGATTTATGCATAGCACCCTGCCCTGTAGATTGTATTAGCCTACTTCCCATCACTGGCACAGCAACCGGCTGGGCCGCTTGGTCTATTGAAGAAGCAAATCGCGCGCGCCTGCATTATGCACAGCACACCGAACGACTCGAACGCCTTCAAAAACGCACCCAAAAACCTTTTAAACCAGAGCGCGCAGTAGCTAACACCACTTTGCCAAGTGACCAAAGTACAGCTTCAGATACATTCGCACCCGACCCCGTTCATACAGCTGCAAATCACTCCCAGCCCTTAACCCAGCCGCCTTCAACACATAAACAAGCTCTACTTCAAGCTATTCTCAAGCGTGTTGAGCGCAAAAATTAAAAGACGGTGGTATGCATGTTGGGGTTCGCACCTCAACCAACCTATATTGAAGCGTAGGTTGGTGGTGACGAAGGAACCCCAACATGCATACCATCGTCTTTTTGAATACCTGCGTAACATCAGATGTTTAAGATAGAAATACACTTTCAACCCAGAGCATGCATTCACCTATTTGGAGCTTTCCTATGTCGGTCTACGACAATTTAAAAAAATTGGGCATCACCCTACCTACTCCCTGCGCCCCTGCTGCAGCCTATGTCATGAGCGCACAAAGCGGTAACCTCGTTTACCTATCTGGCCATATTGCCAAAAAAGAAAATGCAGTCTGGGTAGGTCAATTAGGCAGTACTATCAATACACAAACCGGCCAGGCTGCTGCCCGCGCCGTAGCTATAGATATGCTGGCTACTCTGCATGCACACACCACAGACCTAAACCGCGTCAAACGTATTGTGAAAGTAATGAGCCTCATAAACTCCACCTCCCACTACACAGAGCAGCATTTAGTTACCAATGGCGCTTCTGAATTACTAGTGGAAGTTTTCGGAGAAAAAGGCAAACATGCACGCTCAGCTTTCGGTGTCGCCCAATTACCACTAGGCGCATGCGTTGAAATAGAGTTGATTGCCGAGGTGGAGTAAAAATCTGCTTTTAGACAAATGAGATTGGCGACAAAGTTGGCCGCGGCGTAGTGGCGTGAATACTCGGTTTGACAAAGCTTTTTAAGCTGATCAAAAACCGTTTCGATGAGAGAGCGCTGGCGTAGGATACGCCCGATCAAAAGAATATAATATTTATCTGGTATTTTTTTCAGACAAAAGTGCTGCACGCCTATTTTTTTTTAGCATAGCCCGCTAAAGTAAAAGCAAGTTCTATAAGAATACTTTTATCATGAGGAAAATATGCCCATTCAAGCAATGCTAAAACGCAGCCCTTTAGTGCCTACAGCGCCTACCGAGTTTTCACCGCTCTACCTGCTGCCCTCTACCCACCATAGCAGGGTTACTGCTGACTCTGCCCAAGTCACATCTCAACCAGAAAGAACTCCTACTTACTCTTCAGAAGAACTTTTTAATGGTCCATCATTAAGCACGGATCTAACAGAAGCTGAAAGGACCACTCTGCGCAATGAAACGTGGGGGGAGAAATTACTTGAGTCAATGAAATCTTTCGTTAGAGAGGAAGTTCCTCTTTTACTTGCCATGTCTGCAGGTATACCTTCGCTGGGTGTATGCTGTTTCTTAGCTGCTTCTGGGATGTCAGTGGCTTGCATCCCTCTTCCTTTACTTGTGGCTGTCGTTAGCACAATACTCTGTGGAGCAGCTATCCTGCTCGATCCGTTAAAAATGTTGGCCCCCAGTGAAAGTGAGTTGCTTCGCCAACAACATCGTTTGATTCACAGCCTTCGATATGTGGAAACTTGCTTTAAAGGAGAGCAGCAGCTCTTGGACCAAAACGTTACCAAGGAACGCGAATGCTTGGAACAAAAAATTAAACAGAAGCAAGACCAATTGAATTACCGCTTTTTTCACCTAAAAAATAACCGGTATGATGCTTTGGACAAGGTAAAACTACAGTTGAAGGAGATACAACAACCCGCATCAGTTGTTGAGGGGGAGCTAATAGCGTAGAAAAAAGGCAAGCTTTGGCTCAAATGCTTTGCAAAAGCGGCCGTCAAGCACCACGTTTTGTAAGCTATTCTGAGCGCTCTGCTTGTTTAGGGGAAGCTGTTTCCTTGCGGACAAAGGCCGATTACTACGCTTGTATCTTGGCAATATGTGTAGGTTGGGGTTAAGCACGAACCCCAACATGCATACAGCTGGCCTACCATATAAGAGTTTGTAAGCTGGCTATCAAGGACGCAGTGGCTTGCATGTTGGGGAACGTTGCCCACCACCAACTTACTTAGCGTTTTTAATTTGAACGGGTATGGCGCCCCAGATTTCTTCGAGTCTGTAGTATTCGCGCATCGAGGGTTGCAAGATATGCACAATGGCATCGCAACAATCGACAAGAATCCACTCTCCCTGGTCTTCACCTTCTGTACCTACAATCTCTCCTCCCGCTTCTTTTACCTTTTCACGCACACTAGAAGCTAACGCTCTGGTTTGCCGGTTGGAGGTGCCGCTGGCAATAATGACGCGATCGAATAATTTGGTAAGGGTCCTGGTATCAAAGATTTCAATATCTTGGGCCTTGACTGATTCGAGCCCATCGAGAATAGCGTTTTCAAGTGTGAGAATATCCATAAGGATCCGTCTGGTAGAGGTGATGTTCAAAAATATACTGTGCAACTGCGTTCGGCACGCCTTCAAGATGTTTTAGAGAGACGTTATTTGTAATCACCTGGCGAAGTTGTGTGGAAGAGAGCGCGGGCATTTTTAGAGCGTCCCAATATATCAAGCCTTTTGAGTGCATTTGAATATCGGTTGCATCGGCCCTGCGAGGCAAGAGCGCTTGAGTTAGTGTTTTAGGTAGGGTAGCGTTCCCTGTAGGCTCGAGTATAGGGCTTTTTATAGATATTTCTAAGCGCGATTCATCCTGAATATCTATTTTCCTATAACCCGCGCGATGTGCCACGCCAATATGCGCATAATCAAAAAGCTGCTGCCACTTATGCCAGCTCTCAAGATGTGCTAACTGATCGTCCCCAATAATCAAGGTCAGTGAAGATTGTGATCCTATCTGCGCACGCCAAGCGGCTAATGTATCCGCCATATAGCTAGGGCCTGGTCGCTCGAGTTCATCTTTTGCGACACGCACGGTGGTGCGTTTTTCTTTAGGTATGTTTTGCGACTTGATTCGTAATTCCAATTCCTTAGCTGCGAGCTCTGTCATTGCCAATCGATGGAAGGCAGCCGATACTCCGATTTTTTGCCAAGGCTGTCCAGCGGGTAATAAAACAAGCTCTGTCAGATTCAAACAGGCTATAAAGCGCAGTGCTATCGCTATATGCCCATTGTGTATGGGATCGAACGTGCCCCCCAAAATGCCAATACGCTCTTTGAGCAGAATCAAGATGCCTGCAACCAATCACGAGGGACTAGATAATCCGTATAAAGCTTGGCTTCAGCAGAATCGGGCTCTGGCTTCCAGTCATAGCGCCAAGTGGCCATGGGAGGCAAAGACATTAGTATCGATTCTGTACGCCCTCCGCTTTGTAAACCAAACAAAGTACCACGATCCAAAGCCAGGTTAAATTCCACATATCGGCCTCGACGATATGCTTGAAAAGCGCGCTCACGTTGCCCAAAAGGCGTAGAGCGGCGTCTTTGCACGATCTCGGGGTAAGCTTGTAAAAATGCCTCCCCTACCCTTTTTGTCATGTCTATCCCGCCCCCAAAGCCTAGCTCAGATACATCATCATAGAAAATGCCTCCAATGCCACGGGGTTCTTGGCGATGCTTCAGGAAGAAATACGCATCACATGCCTGTTTCGAGCGCGCATACCAATCTGCTCCGAAGGGCGTGAGCGCTTCTTTACAGGCTTGATGAAATGCCTTGGCATCTTCCGTAAAGCCATAATAAGGGGTGAGATCCATCCCCCCTCCAAACCAAAAAATAGGAGCGACGGATTGGTCTGTTTGCCCATCCACTGACTGAATAGAAGAAGAAGTCTGCTGTTCAGGCTCTGCTATTTTTGGATAGGCCACCAATACACGCACATTCATATGCACGGTGGGACAGTAAGGGTTTTCAGGGTGCAAAACTAGTGAAACCCCCAATGCTTCGAAGCGAGAGCCTTTCAGATGGCTACGTTCAACGGTTGCCGCATTGGGCAAAGAGGCACCTTGCACGTGCGAGAAGCCCACTACTCCACGCTCAAATAGCTTACCGCCCTCGATCACACAGGTAACTCCCTCTCCCGACAAAGAGGGATGGCTTGTTGATTGCGCATCAGCTTGGCTAGGCTCTTTTTTCCATGTATTTTGGATAAAAGTAGTTCCGTCCAACGCCTCTAAAGACGACACAATACGTTGCTGCAAATCCAGTAAGGTGTGTCGAGCAAGAGGCAAATCAAGTCTGTCGTTTGAAATAAAGGTCATAGTTAAAAGATTGTGATTTGCATATTGGGGCCATACCTTAACCCCAATCTACCATTAGGTTTTGCGGTTTAGTCCTCTGCTGCCAATATCGTTGCGATAGTGCATGCCCGAGAATTCGATGCGGCTTACTGTGTCATACGCCACTGTGCGTGCCTCTCTGATGGAGTCCGCTAAACCTACCACGCATAGCACCCGCCCACCTGAAGTAACCAGCTGTTTATCTATATAGGCAGTGCCCGCATGAAAAATGAGGGAATTAGGCGTATCGCTAGGAAGAGGTGCAATGGCTTGGCCATATAGTGGTTTTTGTGGGTACCCTTCTGAAGATAGCACCACACCAAGCGCTACTCGTCGATCCCAAACAATCTCTGCCTGATCTAAATCTCCTGAAATACCTAATTCGAGTATTTTAGAAAAATCGCTTTTGAGGCGCGCCATAATCGGCTGCGTTTCTGGGTCTCCCAAGCGGCAATTGAATTCTAGCGTTTTAATAGTACCGCTCGCATCAATCATAACGCCCGCGTACAAAAAGCCTGTGTAACGCCGGCCCTCCTCTTCCATACCTTTGACGGTGGGAATAATAATGTCACGCATGATGCGAGCATGAATCTGTGGAGTGACTACAGGCGCAGGAGAGTACGCACCCATCCCGCCGGTATTCGGGCCAAGGTCGGCGTCGAGTAGTCTTTTGTGGTCTTGGCTAGAGGCTAGAGGCAGTATATTTTTGCCATCAACCATCACGATAAAGCTAGCCTCTTCTCCAGTTAAAAATTCTTCAATGACTACACGTGCGCTTTCATT
The DNA here is from genome assembly GCA_031963045.1 of Mycoavidus cysteinexigens. Taxonomy (GTDB): domain Bacteria; phylum Pseudomonadota; class Gammaproteobacteria; order Burkholderiales; family Burkholderiaceae; genus JASSUD01. Next base: position 16,788 of record JASSUK010000045.1, on the reverse strand, counting down.
TGACTGTACAGCCTGCTGTGCAGAACCCCCTGAAATTGAAAGCATCTGATCAATTGCATCGTGCGCTTCATCGAGTGTTTGAGCTACGACTACCCCTTTACCTGCAGCCAGTCCATCGGCTTTAATTACAATGGGAGCGCCACGTGCTTCTACATAAGCATGGGCGGCAGCGGCATCTGAAAAAACTTCGTACTCAGCGGTAGGAATGTTGTGGCGTTTCATAAACGCTTTGGCAAAACTCTTGGAGCTTTCCAGCTGGGCCGCTTCTTGAGTCGGCCCAAAAATCTTCAGCTTGCGCGCTCGAAAAATATTAACGATCCCTGCGGCAAGAGGAACCTCAGGACCCACCACGGTTAGTGCAATTTTTTCTTTTTGCGCAAAGTCTGCCAACTCTAGACAATCTGTAATAGGAAGATTGCGGATTTGCCGGTTTGTAGGCGTGGCTTCGGTTCCGCCATTCCCTGTAGCGACATATATCAACTCTACACGAGGAGACTGCGCAAGCTTCCAAGCCAGTGCATGCTCACGACCTCCAGACCCCACTACCAATACCTTCATCCCGCCCCCTGTACCAAAATACGCCGCTACGTTACACGTCATGCGGCGCAAAAGAAGTTCTTAACATCTACACCTAGGTCGCCACTTTAATCACGCGCCCGCCCTCTGCCTACTACCTAAATAGCCAACCCATTAGAGTGTGCTCAAAAGGAAGCAAGCATGAAGCATTCTCAATCTAACTGCATATACTTAACTGATGTTACGCAGGTATTCAAAAAGACTGTGGTTTGCATGTGGGGTTCGTACCTCACCACCAACCTACCGAGATAGCTACGCAAAAACAATTCACCAAACTCCAGCAACCACAAGAAAAGCAAAGAACGGTAGGTTGGTGGTGACAAAGGAACCCCAACACGCATACCACCTACTTTTAATCTTTGCGCTATCAACAACTTGCCGTTCTATAACATGCGTAACATCCGTACTTAATCAACCTTTAATTAGCCAACCTGGTAGTTAGGTAGTAAATACTTGTTGTGTATCATCTAAGTTTTCTAGCATCTCTACCAATTTTTGAACCTTCAATTCATCTTCCTCAGTCAGAGGAGTTTCGTTATTGGGCTTCATGGTGACTTCTGCAAATTCAGGGACAAACCCTGCGGCTGCAAGTTTATCTTTGACAGAAGTAAATTCATAAGGAGGGCAAAGCACTTCAAAGCTACCGTCTTCATGTTTGATTACATCTTCTGCACCCGCTTCGAGGGCTGCCTCTACCAAAGCATCTTCGTCTGTTTCTGGAGAGAAAATATACTGTCCGCAGTGGGTAAAGAGAAAAGCCACACTGCCTTCTTGGCCTAGATTACCGCCACATTTAGAAAAAGCATGGCGTACTTCTGCAACAGTACGTGTACGATTGTCCGTCATGCAGTGCACTAAGATAGCTACACCTGCTGGGCCATATCCTTCGTAACGTGCTTCTTCATAGTTAACGCCTTCCAAGTCCCCGGTACCGCGTGCAATAGCCCGTTGTATATTGTCTTTGGGCATATTAACGTCGTTGGCTTTATCGATGGCTAAACGTAAACGTGGGTTGCCCTCTGCATCTCCCCCACCAAGCCGGGCTGCAACGGTAATTTCCTTAATCAAGCGTGTCCAAATTCTGCCGCGTTTTGCATCTACCGCTGCTTTTTTATGCTTGATATTGGCCCATTTAGAATGGCCTGCCATAGATGCACTCCCTTGAGAATAAAGAGGCGATTTTATCATGGAGGGCGCACCCAAAAGCGCATATCCCGCTCGGCGAGCTTAGTTATTTGATCTATATGACCCACTCTGATGGTATGCAATAGATAATGCGTATTCCGTAAAATACAAAACTTTCACTCTTAGCGTTTGTGCCCATGACCGCCTCTTCTCGAAAATCCTCCTCTAAAGCCTCGTCGTCTATGGCTGTCTCGCAGTACAGCGAGGCATCCATTAAAGTGCTCAAGGGATTGGAACCCGTCAGGCAGCGACCCGGCATGTACACCCGGACGGAAAATCCGCTGCATATTGTGCAAGAAGTTATTGATAACGCTTCTGATGAAGCGTTGGGCGGGTTTTCGCAGCGCATAGAAGTGACGCTACACACAGACGGGGCTATCAGCGTTTTGGATGACGGGCGCGGCATTCCTTTTGGATTGCATCCTGAAGAAGAAGTGCCTGTAGTAGAAATTGTTTTTACGCGCCTGCATGCAGGGGGTAAATTCGATAAAACCGATGGAGGCGCCTACACCTTCTCGGGGGGCTTGCATGGCGTCGGCGTGTCGGTCACGAATGCCTTATCCACTCGGCTTGAGGTCACTATATGGCGCGAAGGCCAAATCGCACAAATCGCATTTGAAGGAGGAGAACCTGCAAAGGCTTTGACTCTAAACCGCGCCCCTCGTGGAGATAAAAAGCAAGGCACGCTTGTAAAGCTTTGGCCCGATGCCCGTTATTTCGATAGTTTGACACTCCCAGTTGGAGAGCTTCAGCGTTTACTCCGCTCAAAAGCAGTCTTACTACCCGGCGTAGAGGTCACGCTGATTACTGAAAAAACAGGAGATATACAGCGCTGGCAGTATGCGCAGGGCCTAAAAGGATATTTACTTGAAGGTCTAGGCGATACAGAGCCGCTTATTCCATTTTTTGAAGGCTCACAAGTCATTACAGAGCAGAGCAATGCATCAGACTTTGCTATTGGCGAAGGGGCTTCATGGATTGTGGCATGGAGTGATGCAGGCAATATGTTGCGCGAATCGTATGTCAACCTTATTCCTACCCCGGCCGGCGGCACCCATGAAGCAGGTTTGCGAGAAGGCCTATTTCAAGCAGTTAAAGGCTTTATTGATTTGCATGGTCTCTTACCAAAGAGCATGCGTTTACTGCCAGAAGATGTGTTTGCACGCACTTCTTTTGTGCTCTCGACTAAGGTGCTGGACCCGCAATTTCAAGGTCAGATCAAAGAACGACTCAATAGTAAGGAAGCGGTGCGCTTGGTAGCGTCTTGTGTACGTCCTGCGCTCGAACTATGGCTTAGCCAGCATGTCGACTATGGCCGCAAACTAGCTGACTGGGTTATTAAGCAAGCCCAAATACGCGTGCGCGCCAGTCAAAAAGTAGAGAAGCGTAGAAGCTCAGGGGTAGCCGTTTTGCCTGGGAAATTAACAGATTGTGAGTCAACTGAGCTCGCTCGCAATGAGCTTTTTTTAGTAGAAGGCGATTCAGCAGGAGGTTCTGCCAAAATGGGGCGGGACAAAAATTTTCAAGCTATCTTGCCCTTGCGCGGTAAAGTATTAAACAGCTGGGAAACCGAGCGCGATCGTCTTTTTGCAAATAATGAGATACATGATATTTCTGTTGCGATTGGCGTGGACCCGCATAGTCTGCATGAGACAGTCGACTTATCGGGCTTACGGTATGGAAAGATTTGTATTTTGTCTGATGCAGATGTAGATGGTGCACATATTCAAGTACTTCTGCTCACTCTCTTTTTCAAGCATTTTCCTCAACTCATCAACAAAGGCGTGGTCTGTATTGCTCGGCCTCCTCTATTTCGTGTGGATGCCCCTGCACGCGGCAAAAAACCAGCACAAAAACACTATGCGCTGGATGCGGGGGAGTTAGATGCCATTTTGCACAAATTGCGTAAAGATGGCCTGCGTGATACGCAATGGAGCGTCAGCCGATTCAAAGGTCTGGGTGAAATGAATGCTGCCCAACTCTGGGAAACCACACTGAATCCTGATACCCGACGCCTATTGCCTGTGGCCCTTGGAAATTACAGCGAAAACGATACTACTACGCTCTTCACCATGCTAATGGGTCGAGGCGAAGCAGGCGCACGCCGCCGTTGGCTAGAAGAAAAAGGTAATGAAATAGAGGGAGATATCTAGAAATGACAACCCCTAAGCAGCAGTCTTTGGATCTCCTTCTGCCCGATATGAACGCTCCCATTAAGACAACCGAGTCACACCCATCTGGCAATATGGCAAATTCGCCCCCTACTATACCTCCTCCTTCAAACAGCGCATCTAACACTGCGCCTCCAGGCGAATTTCTCACGCTTAGTGACTACGCGGAGCGTGCTTATCTCGAATATGCAATCAGTGTAGTCAAAGGCCGAGCGCTACCAGAGGTCAGTGATGGGCAAAAACCGGTGCAGCGGCGGCTTTTGTATGCCATGCATGCGATGGGATTATCTGCCCCTGCCAAACCAGTTAAATCAGCCCGTGTGGTGGGAGATGTACTGGGGAAATATCACCCACATGGAGATCAATCTGCCTATGACGCGCTAGTACGGCTCGCACAGAATTTCTCCTTACGTTACCCATTAATTGATGGACAAGGTAATTTTGGATCGCGCGATGGAGATGGGGCGGCTGCAATGCGCTATACCGAAGCCTGTTTAACACCCATTGCACAGCTATTACTCAATGAAATTAATGAAGGTACTGTAGATTTTATTCCTAACTATGACGGCTCTATGCAAGAGCCTAAACAGTTACCCGCACGCCTGCCTTTTGTTCTACTCAATGGCGCTTCAGGCATTGCAGTGGGCATGGCAACAGATATGCCCTCACACAATCTGCGCGAGATCGCAGCAGCCGCTGTAGCACTCTTGCGCGATCCTGCATTATCGACTGAGGCATTGCTCGAGTTAGTACCCGGCCCTGATTTTCCAGGAGGGGGGCATCTCATCTCTAGTCCAGAAGATATTGCAGCAGTCTATTCAACGGGGCGAGGTAATTTAAAACTGCGAGCACGCTGGGAAATCGAGCCACGGGCACGCGGGCAATGGCAGCTGGTTATTACCGAACTCCCTCACAGTACTTCAGGGCAAAAAGTACTTGAAGAGATTGAAGAGCTTACTAATCCTAAAATAAAACTGGGGAAGAAAACCCTCTCTCCCGAACAGTTGCAGACTAAGCAAACTATGCTTGCGCTACTAGATACGGTACGCGATGAATCGGGCAAAGAAGACGCAGTACGCCTAGTATTTGAACCCAAGTCAAGCCGTATTGAGCCCACCGAATTTGCTCAAACCTTGCTCGCACACACCAGTTTAGAATTGGGTGTGACCATTAATAATGTGCTGATTGGTCTAGATGGCAGGCCGGCTCAAAAACCATTGAAGCAGATTTTGCAAGAATGGCTAACATGCCGTATGGCGACACTACAGCGTCGCACGCAATTTAGATTCGATAAAGCACAGGCTCGGATTCATATTCTTGAAGGGCGCATGATCGTCTTTTTGAATATCGATGAAGTCATTCGCATCATTCGAGAATCGGATCATCCTAAAGTGGCACTCATCGACACTTTTAGCTTAAGCGAGCGTCAAGCAGAAGATATTCTGGAAATTCGCCTGCGCCAATTAGCACGGTTAGAAAGCTTGCAAATTGAAAAAGAGCTCAAAGAGTTATGTAATACCCGTGATCAGTTAAGCAAACTCCTAGAAAGCGAAACGGCTCTGAAGCGGCTGCTTATCAAAGAGATTGAAGCAGATGCACATACCTATGGAGATGCACGCCGCACACTCGTCCAATTTGAACAGCGCGCGCGCATTGAAACGCGTGTAGTAGATGAGCCACTCACTGTTATTATTTCTAAAAAAGGATGGGGACGTACCCACAAAGGCCAGGACATTGACCCCACGCTCTGCACATTTAAAACAGGAGATAGCCTGCACCAAGCATTTGCCTGCCGCTCGACCGATACCTTATTGGCATTTGGCAATCAGGGCCGTGTGTATTCCTTACCCGTGACACAACTACCTGGCGGACGCGGAGATGGCGTGCCACTTACTTCCTGTATTGAACTGGAAACAGGCACTACCTTGCAGCATTACTGTGTGGGCAATAGCGAACAAACCATTTTGTTAACTACACAAAAAGGGATGGGATTGCTGGCAAAAGTCAGTGATATGACCAGCCGTCTAAAAGGCGGTAAAGCGTTTATCACACTAGAGAGCAGCACCGTACTGCTAGCGCCCTCTTTATGCGGAAACACAGCCCATCAGCTAGCCTGTTTATCCAGTGAAGGACGTTTATTAGTTTTTGATTTAAAAGAAGTTAAACGTCTTGCAAGTGGTGGGCGCGGCGTAACCTTAATGGGTTTGCAAGAAGGAGAAACCCTGCAACAAGCACTCGCATTTAGTACAACAACTGGCTTGGTTTTGACCGGAGAAGGGCGTAGAGGAAAACAAAAAGAGGTGAAATGGGCAGGCAATGCATTATTACCCCATATCGCACAACGCACCCGTCGTGGCCGCGTGCCTGATTGTGGATTTAAGGTCACAGGGCTCCAGCATCTTATATAACGTAATCTATTATGAACAAAGCATTAAGTTTATGTTCATAATAGATTACGTTAATTAGGAGATCGCAAGTTTAATACATGCAGTATCTGCAGGTGACTTTACTTTGTCACCCTCCAGGATAACGTTATCTATTCTATACAAAAAATGCATTTTTTGTATAGAATAGGTTGCATTATGCCGAAACCATCCACAACCTTATACCCCAACTCTATACGAGCCTTAGCAAACCTGGGGCAAAGGCTTAAGCTTGCTCGTCTACGGCGTCATTTTTCCGCTGAGACCGTGGCGGCGCGTGCGGGTATGACGCGCCAGACACTCAGTAAAATTGAAGCAGGAAACCCGTCTGTAACCATGGGCAATTACTTCCAAGTATTGGCCGTGCTGGGGCTCGATAAAGATATCAGCACTGTTGCTCTCGATGATGTACTCGGTCGGCGCCTTCAAGATGCAGAGCTCCCTCAGCGTAAACGCGCACCAGCAACCTCCTCCACTCGAACCTCAAAAAATATGCGCACTTCAGCCAATATCAAGACAGCGCAGGGGCCAGAGGCCGAAGCAGCTCCGTCCTCGATTCTCGATTGCAAGGGCTGAAAATGGCTACAAAAAAATCACAACCGAGTCTAAAAGTTTGGCTAGATGACCCAGCTTTCGGAGCACTGCAGCACATTGGGACGTTATATAAGGTTGGGTATGATGGAGTGCGTTTCACTTATGCCAAAGAATGGCTAAAAAATCCCATTGCATTTCAGCTAGATCCTGCATTGAGACTTGATTCTGGCAGTTTTTACCCAGTTGACTCTAATTTCGGCATATTCATGGATTCGTGCCCTGATCGATGGGGACAGGTACTAATGCAGCGTCGCGAAACTATCGAAGCTAAAGAGGCAGGTCGAACGAAAATAACATTACGCGCATGGGAATTTCTCTGTGGAGTCCAGGACCATACACGCATGGGTGCACTGCGCTTTAGTGCAGAGGACAGCCCAATCTTTCTCGCCAATGAACTTCTTGCAGCTCCGCCTATCGCCAGTTTGGCTGAATTGCAGCACGTTGCCTTAGAACTATCTCGAAAAAAATTCGATGACATGACTAAGTTGCGGCAATGGCTAAAAATCCTAGTAGCTCCCGGAGCATCACTCGGCGGAGCGCGTCCTAAAGCAAACGTCTCGGAGGGCAAAGATCTATGGATAGCAAAGTTTCCGGCAGCAGACGATGACAGGGATGTAGCGTTATGGGAGAAGCTGCTCCATGATATGGCTCGTGCCTGCGAAATCGCTGTTCCTCCATCGCATATTAAGCGTATAGGGCACGCCTACCACACATTCATGGTCAAGCGCTTTGACCGAGAAGATGGAACACGGCGATTTTTTACATCAGCTATGACATTGCTTAATAAAACTGATAAGGAGCCTGCGACTTATATCGACCTGGCTCAGTTTATCTCTGAGCAAGGTAGTCCTGCGCATATAGGCGATGACCTCCGCCAGTTATTTGTCCGCGTTGCATTTAATATTGCAATGGCTAACCGCGACGATCATTTACGCAATCATGGATTTATGCGCACGCCCACCGGCTGGCGGCTTTCAAAGGCCTACGATATGAATCCCTCAGTTAAAAAAGAGGAACATGTGCTGGGGATAGACGAAGGCATGCATGCGCCCTCGTTAGAGACATTGCTGGAAACCGCAGCCTATTATAAATTAAGCAATGTAGAGGCCTCATCTCTTATAGAGAAGGTACTTTGTGTCGTATCCACATGGAAAAGCCGCGCTAAAGCATTGGGCATCACTGCGGCAGATGCCCTTGAAATGGAAAATTTGTTTATTGTTGCCTAAAAATTTGTATATCCATGCTGTAACGCCTATTCCCAGCAATATTTATATGTTCTAAGAGCGCTATCGGTTCTCACCCTATGAGGGTCAGAATTTTTCTAGCACTGGATATGCATCCTAATTAACTTATGTTACGCACGTTGTAGAACAGCGAGTTGTTGGTAAGCAGAGTGCAAAGATTAAAAGTATGCGGTACGCGTGTTGGGGTTCGTGCCTCACCACCAACCTACCAAGGTACCTATGTAAAAGGGTTCTATCAAACTCTACCAACCACAAGAACAGCAAAGAACGGTAGGTTGGGGTGAGGTACGAACCCCAACATGCAAACCACGGTCTTTTTGAATACCTGCGTAATATCAGTAATTAAATGGGAAATACTTTAAGAGTATTGGGTTGGCATGTTGGGGTTCGTACCTCACCCCAACCTACATGCGCATAGAAAAATCAGTGGCGCGCACATCTTTTGTCAGCGATCCGATTGAAATACGATCGACTCCTGTTTTTGCAATCGCTTGCACCGTCTCAAGCTGCACTCCGCCCGACACTTCAAGTACTGCACGTTGAGCATTGAGACGCACGGCTGCATGCAGCGCATCTTGTGTGAAATTATCTAGCAGAATAAGTGGTGCTCTATGCGCCAATGCTTCCTCAAGCTGCTCAAGCGTTTCTACTTCGATCTGCACAGACACACCGGCATGTAATGCATAGGCCGCTTCCAACGCCAGCCCTACTCCACCTGCTGCTGCAATATGATTTTCTTTGATCAATATCCCATCATATAACCCAAGCCGCTGATTTTCTCCTCCGCCAACCCGTACCGCATACTTCTGCGCCAAACGCAAACCCGGCAGGGTTTTTCGCGTATCGAAAATCTGCGCACGCGTTCCTGCAATAGCTTGCACATAGTGGTGGGTAGTGGTTGCGACGCCTGAGAGTAGTTGTATGAAGTTCAACGCAGTACGTTCGCCACATAGTAGCGAACGAGCAGACCCTCGTAACACGCAAACCGTCTGCTGCGCGTCTAGCATGTCGCCTTCAGCATGCAACCACTCGATCGTTACATCAGGGTCAAGCTGACGAAAAACCTCTATAAACCAAGGTACTCCACATAACAGGGCTTTTTCCCGAACCAATACACGAGCCTCGCCACATTGCTCAGGAGCAATTAATCGGCCAGTTTGGTCTGCTTGCCCTATATCCTCCGCTAACGCTTCTTGCACGCCACGACACATAGCCTGCTCAAGCGCCACGCCGTAGCTTGCGTAGAGCGCATTTGGAGAAAGAATGGGTATCACCGCCAAATCCAGCTAAAAAGTTTTGCTACACACGCCCAAATACGCGAGAAATAGGAAGGCTTTGGAGAGATTTTAGAACTAGAAATTTTAGGTATGGAGATTGTTTCGTTTAAGCGGTTTGCACGCATAGATAAACCTGCAGGCGTCTCTCTTCCAACATATTTTGATGTATTTTTTTTTGTAGGGAATGGGCGGTATGAGCGATCGAATAGACGAGTCGATGCTTCTTTATGGGTTAAAGGATCGGAAGGTGACTCAACATTTAGCACTTCCCGGCTAGCCGTATGGAAGATTGGTTTGATGGCCTTACATTGCGCTGGACCAATCTGCATTCCATCGAGAGAAGAACGACGGGCGTGCACTGAAGAGACTATCCCCATATCTACTATTCCTTAAAAAATTAAACTGCTGTTTTTGCATTAAGCAAAAAATACTCAAGCTGGGCCTATTTGCTCAAACAGGGTTTGATCTTTCGCTAGATCTCCACTGCTACGCACAGTCGTGCCATGCTGGGCAGCAAAATTAAGCATGCGTTCGATAGGTTGACGGGCGCGTTCTCCCAGTGCGGGCGGGACTAGTATTTCATTTATGCCGGGGTGCTCTGGATGGCTCATGCAATCTAGGGTATCGGCTAATCCTTGCAAGCTATTCATCGCCATCCATGGGCAATGTGCACAGCTCTTACATGTAGCACTTTTTCCGGCGGTGGGAGCGGCTATAAAATGTTTATCGGGAGCTGCCTGGGACATCTTATGTAGGATACCGAGGTCTGTTGCAACGATAAATTCCTTTGCCTGTAAGCGTTGCGTTGCTGCAATGAGCTGAGTAGTAGAGCCAACCACATCTGCTTGCGCAATAACCTCTGCAGGAGATTCTGGGTGCACTAAAACTGCTGCGTAAGGATGCTCGGCGCGCAGCAGACCCAGTTCAATGCCTTTGAATTCATCATGCACTACGCAAGACCCAGGCCACAGAACCATATCGGCTCCGGTTTGGCTTTGAATATAAGCGCCTAAATGCCGATCTGGCGCCCACAGTATTTTTTTACCTAAAGCATGTAGATGGGCAACGATGGAATGCCCTACTGAAGAAGTCACCACCCAATCTGCACGCGCTTTTACGGCTGCACTGGTATTTGCATAGACCACCACTACGCGGTCAGGATGTGCATCGCAAAAAGCATTAAATTCCTCGATGGGACATCCCAAATCAAGAGAGCAGGTGGCCTCTAGATCCGGCATCCATATACGCTTTTGAGGGCTTAATATTTTTGCGGTTTCCCCCATGAAGCGCACGCCCGCAACGATTAAGTTCTGTGCAGCATGATCGCGCCCAAAACGCGCCATCTCTAACGAATCTCCGACGCATCCCCCGGTTTCTTCCGCTAATTCTTGTATTTCCGGATCTACATAGTAATGCGCAACCAGTACCGCTTTTTCTCGCGCGAGGGCTAGCCGAATACGGCTTTTTAGCTCTGCGTATTCATGCGCGCTCAGCACAGGAGGAACCTTGGCCCAAATCTCAGCCGTACTGCGGTGGGCTTTATGGGCTTTAGTGGAGTCAATGTGAACGGTATCGAATTTGACAACTTTTTTAGAAGTGTCTGCAAATGGGGCATTCATACTATGAACCTTTACAAGGCGCGAGACAAAAGGCTGTTCCAAGTTATTTTAATAACCGGACGTAGGTTGGGGTGAGGCGCGAATCCCAACATGCGCCCCACTGACTTGTAATTATTGCTTTTGGTCTATACATGCAGGTTTTAAAAGGACAACGGTCATCATGTTGGGATTCGCGCCTCAACCAACCTATGCATAACATCTTAGTCTTAAAGAAAATTCCTGCAATGCTTTTATTCCACTCGCTTCAGCGCGTGTGCACCAATCTTGAAGCTGCTGTAGGAGCTGTTCGCGCGTGGCTGTGGAGCGCTCCCATAATGTGCTGAGCTCCGCACGAAGTTCATAAAAAGTACGCAGCGCAGCGCTGGTTCCTAAGATTTGGGGAAGTTGTGCTTTTTGAGGTGCATCTAAAGAGTTTTCGTCTTGATGAAACCATTTACGCGCGCTTTTAACTAGCGCATAACGGCTGCATTTTTTTGTCGCAGCTGCTGCGCGCAAATGTACTAACTCATCACGATAGACTTGTTTGAGCGTCTTCACATAACGGCCCATCACTTCATAACGATTTGAAAGCACGGCTTGCAGCGTTTCAAGATCAAGCACCGATTTTGCAGACCGTAATTTAGGTACAGGAGCCACTCTTTTCACTTTGGCCAAACCCACCATCGACAGCAAACGGATATACAACCAACCTAGATCGAATTCATACCATTTGGAGGACAATTTGGCCGAGGTTGCAAAGGTATGATGATTGTTATGCAGCTCTTCGCCACCAATAATAATACCCAGAGGAAAGATGTTAGTACTGGCATCTGCACAGTTGTAATTGCGGTAACCCCAATAGTGCGCAAGGCCATTCACCACGCCAGCTGCCCAAAAAGGTATCCAAGCCATTTGCACGGCCCATACGGTCAGCCCGATAGGTCCAAACAAAAGCAAATCGATCACCATCATTAAAGACAGCCCTGCAATTGAATATTTGGCATACACATTACGCTCTAGCCAATCATTCGGCGCGCCATATCCATACCTAGTCATCGTTTCTTCATTTTTAGACTCGGTGCGATAGAGCTCGGCTCCTTCCCACAATACTTTACGGATTCCGCGTGTTTGAGGGCTGTGTGGGTCTTCTTCCGTTTCACATTTCGCATGATGCTTGCGGTGAATAGCGACCCATTGGCTAGTAACCATACCCGAGGTCAGCCACAACCAAAAACGGAAAAAATGGGCGACTGCTGGATGTACATCCAGAGCACGATGCGCCTGGCAGCGATGTAGATACACCGTCACGCCAATAATCGTGATATGCGTCATGACCAAGGTAAATAAAACTATTTGCCAAAACGAGCCATGCACTAAACCATGCGCTAGAAAATTGAGTATTCGATTATCCAAAGAAATCCTCGGTAGAAATACAATCTATGGGTAGATTATGAAGAACAGATACAGCTATTATAGATTCTCTATGGGTAACTATGCATTCCATATCAGTTTAAAAAGGGTTGACTGCGCTTTTGTCACTGGCAATGCCTAGCGAAGAGGAGGCAGGACAGGCATAGGTACAATTATAGGGATCGTCACTGCAGGGTTTTTTACATGTTTACGGCCAGGCAAATGATAAGGCGTTGCGTCTTTTGCATGGCGCTTCCAGTTACTTGCATAATCTTGCACCAAGTTGGACTGACCATTAATAACCAGTACATTTTCTGCATTTGCACGCGGTGAGGTATCACTGAAATTCATGCTACCGGTTATCAAAATTCCATCCGACGAGCTATCTGGATCTATCACTATAAGCTTGTTATGCGCACTTTTATACCGCGTTTCTAAACGCACTGGAATGCCTGCATGCGCTAACTCCGACACACGCGAAGGGCGCTTGCTCATCTGGACACGATCTACCAAAACACGCACATCGACTCTTCTAGCATGTGCGCGGATCAAAGCGTCCACGATCTTCCCATTCGATAGCACATAGGCTTGTACTAATACCTGTTCACGGGCTTCATCAATCGCTTTTACAATCGGCCTCTCCACATCATCCCAAGGGGCAAAAGCAGCTTGCATCTCCGTATATCCACGGCGTACTGGCGGCTCTGGTTTTTCATAGGAAGGATAGCGTCGACCATTTGGATAACCACTGCCATAACCGGGATCTAACATATCCAGCGTACAAGCAGATACTCCACACAGCACTAGTGGTAACAAAACCAGCCCTACTTTATATTTTCTCATAGCGTGCGCGGCAGCACTTCTAAAAACTAGACAGGTATTTTTCACAAGCGTTCCTTTCGATTTAACTACTCTTTCTCTAGCACTATTGCAAAAAAAGCATCGGTGCCATCACGATGTGGCCATAATTTCAATGCATCACCCTCTTTCAAACTAGAAGCCGAGCTAGAGTGGGTAGATATATTGACGCGCTGTGTCTGTAGTGGAATGTGCTGAGCAGCTAAAATGGATTGTGCCGATAAGAGGTGAAATTGCGGATGCTCTGCTAAAAAATGCGCAACGACCGCTTCGTTTTCCATCTCCAAAAAACTGCACGTGGCATAAATTAATCGTCCGCCTGCTTTTACCAACCGCGCTGCACTACGCAAAATAGAACGTTGTCGGTTTGCAAAATCTGCAACGGAAGCCAGGGTGTGCCTCCATTTCAAATCCGGCTGTCGACGCAGTGTGCCCAATCCGCTACACGGCGCATCCACTAGTACGCGATCTGCTTTTCCTGCTGTTGGACCTATAAAACGCTGCAATTTGCTGTCGTGTTCACTATCTATGGCTATTGCATGCACATTCGACAAACCACTACGCTCTCGCCTAGCCTCTAATTTAGTCAAACGTTTAGCGTCCACATCTAGCGCATAGACACGTCCTGTCGAGCGCATCAGGGCTCCTAAGGCTAAAGTTTTGCCCCCTGCTCCTGCACAAAAATCAATTACCGTCTGCCCCCGTTTAGGTGCAACAAGATGCGCAAGCAACTGGCTGCCTTCATCTTGAATCTCAAACCACCCTTTTTGAAATCCAACCCCAGCAGGCCCTGCAGAGGCTTTTGTAAGCTTAGGATTGCCCTGCACACGTATTCCCAAAGGAGCGTAGCGAGTAGGTTCAGCCTCTATGCCTTGTGCTGCAAGCGCTTCGAGCACCTCAGCACGACTTATACGCAAAGGATTCACGCGCAAATCAAGAGGAGCAGATGTTTGCAAAGCAGCAACACACTCGGCTAATTCGGGCCCAGCGTACTGGGCGGCAAGCATATTGGCTAACCAAGCAGGAAAATTAATCAGTTCAGGTACGGCAAAATGCGCACGCAGACGAGATGGGCCATGCAGTGCATTATTGCTTAACCAAGCTGCTTGCTCGCCATCCAGTGCAGCAAGTACAGACTCATAACCCAGAGTATGTGACAGGCCCTGTACCGCTAGACGTCGGCGCAGTAGCGCGGGCGCTTGCGCAAAAAACGCGGCCCAGGCGCGGGTATCTACCGGCTCTATCCATAGACCTGAAACCTCCTCTTCTGGTTCCCGCGCTAGATAAGTCCATTCAATAAGATTGCGCAAGACCGCAAAAATAGCCTGAGCAATACAAGTCCGCTCCGCAGCTCCCAGCTTAGGATGCGTCTCAAAAAAACGCTCGACCGCACGGTCTGCTGGCCCGGAGAAACGAAGAACTATGCCTAATGCGCGCTCAAGAGGGGAAATAAGGCTGGCAATAAAGGGGACTTTTGGAGCCGGTCGCATCGACACAGGCTGAGTTGCAACGTTTGCGTTCACATCTTCTCAATAAATAGATACTGGGGCGTTGCATCCGCCACCATAACTTGGTTACCTGATTGCCTGATCTTCTCTGTCACCCACCAATGAATGGCACGCGGGTAAAGGATATGCTCAGCAGCCAGCACACGTTGTCCAAGCGCCGCAGCGGTATCCCCTTCTAAAACGGGCACCACCGCTTGCGCCACAATCGGCCCATCATCCAAGGCAGCCGTTACAAAATGCACCGTTGCACCATGCGCTTTCACACCCGTATCTAGCGCCCTTTGATGGGTGTGTAAACCTTTGAATGCAGGCAGTAAAGAAGGGTGGATATTGAGCAACCGCTCTGCATAATGATTGACAAAATGGGCACTCAGCACCCGCATAAATCCAGCCAGCACCACGAGATCAGGCTCAAAGCGCTCAATGGCAGCGATGAGCGCCTGATCAAAATCTAAGCGATCTGCATAAGCATTAGGGGGAACCACGGCTACAGGAATGCCGTGTGCGCTGGCATAGGCCAAACCAGCAGCTTGCGCGCGATCAGACACCACGCCAGCGATCTTCGCAGGCCAAGCTTCATCTTTGCAGGCCTGGACAATGGCCTCCATATTGCTGCCGCGCCCTGAGATAAGGATAACGATATTTTTCATGGAGGCGAATTCTACCAGGGCGCGCGAAATTCTCTGAAATACAGTGGGATTGGTACTTTTTAGAGGGGGGATTTCGACTGGATCGGAAGGGGAATGGTATAGAGACTCGTGCAGGAGGGGCTTTGGAGAGTGCTTGGAGGCTTGGAAGTAATATAAGCCGCTGTGCTCTTCTATCTTTTTCGCGCAATGACTAGCGGTAGGTTGGGGTGAGGTACGAACCCCAACATGCAAACCGCTTACTTTTTATCTTTGCTCTTTGGTAGT
Organism: Mycoavidus cysteinexigens; assembly: GCA_031963045.1. GTDB lineage: Bacteria > Pseudomonadota > Gammaproteobacteria > Burkholderiales > Burkholderiaceae > JASSUD01. The sequence continues at coordinate 1,030 of JASSUK010000045.1, read as the reverse complement.
TAAAAGCAGGTTTTCAGAGGGCATTGGTAAGGTGTTGGGGTTCGTACCTCACCCCAACCTACCGCCAATATTAATGCCCAAACACGTTGCGAAGACTACTGGCATCCATCATCGATACGCTCCATTCTCTCAACATGTCTTCGTCAGCTGCTGCTATCTCTGACTCGTAGAGATCCAGTGGGCTATCTGGGAATTTTTTTTGTAATAAAGCTCGAAAAGTCTTTAAACCGTTTTCCTTACGCCCCTCTTCAAGCCCTTTCTTTATACCGATCCGTTCAGCTGTAGTAATGTAAGCCACTTTGCTCTCCTGTTCTAATGCATGAATGGAGTCATTGTATTGCAGCTCCAAATCTTCTGGAAGCGCCATCACCGCATCAATAAAGTAGTAGAGTTTTGAAACCTTCTTACGCGCCAAACCCTTTTCATAAAGGCAGCGTGTGAGCTTCAGCTTCTGTTTAAGGCGCATTTGCGGGTCAGGCTGTGTTTTTAGTGAAGTAAGATGTGCAGCCACTACGATGCCAAATGGATTACTTATCTCTAATAAAGTTTCTTTTTTCTCTTCGTAATCCAACAATTTGTTTATAAAAAAGCGGAAAGTCAAAATATTCTCATTCCACAACGTATCTTGATAGCAGTCCGGTCTCCAGTTTTTATTGTCGTCCGCTAATATTGCCAGCGTCAAAATAGGCAATTGATAACGGTCCCGTAACCTGTAATGATAGGTGTATAGTCTTTGCGCAAAGACCTCTTCTTGCGCGCCTTGCACTTCGGTGTGTAGCAATACAAAGCTCGGTTGCCCTGCTTTAGAATGGATTTTGACAAGCTTATCGACAAACCGCTTGCCAATCGCGCTATCTGTGGACAAAGCTTGAAGTTCCTTGTCCATGAATTGATAACCTATACTCCAATCAATGTTCTCAGCCAGCTTTGGATAAAAAAACTCCATAAATTCTTGAAAATAGGCATCTAAAATTTCCTTCCATGCTTCATCAAAATGGGAAGGGGGGTTTACAGCATTCAAAGTCATGAG
>JASSUK010000044.1:0-13539 GCA_031963045.1 Mycoavidus cysteinexigens | reverse complement strand
CAACCAGTTGTAGGCTTTGTCATCGAAAGCTTGAATCTGTGCGAGAGATAAATTATTTGACGGTTTACTGCCTGATACCAACTCAGTTTCACAGTACGTTGTCAGCTCTTCTATAGTTTTCCAGCTAGCTGTTTGGGCATTGCTTGAGGAGCTAGCTTGTTGGTGGCGTTCTAACAGCTTTTTATCAATGTTCAGCTGTAATCTGTCTGTCGTCGCCTTATTGATTTTAAGCTGGAGAGGCGCGGCGCGCTCGATGAAAAGCTTAGCCAACGCTCCATACCCCGCCTTGTCAAACGCCTGCGCTAGATTAAAGTAAGCACACGCCTGCCTTCCTTTATTCTTGCCATCGTAATGCAGAATCCGGCAAGTATGCGTGATACCTTCCGCAAATTGACCTGCAGCCACATAAGTCTCGCCGAGGTAGATCGACAATGTTCCCAATGCCTGGTGTTGGTTGGCCGCCTCATCTTTCAAATAAATAAGGCGCGTCCCAAGAAGCGTATTCAGCGCGGTTTGATAGTCCTTGTGCTCACCTTCTGGCTTAGCATCTTCCGCTTCTTTTTGGATAATCCCCGCGTCGATCAAAAGCTCTGCGCATGTGCGTTCATTGAACACCTCTGGATATCGGTCTAGCAATTGCCTTAGTTTTCTAAATTCTTCGAGCGTATTAAGTAGATGCCCTTGCTTGCGTAAAGCACGCGTGTAATTACGCAGTGTATAAGCAATCGATTCAAGATCTTTCTCTTCACCCAAATTAACTTGAATCGCGTAGCTCTTTTCAAAATTCTGTACCACTTCCGCTGGCACTTGACCATACCCGTCAAGCTGAGAGGCAATGGTGGCCGACTGATACAAATATTCTTGAGCATACAACCTAAGTAATGCGGCCTCTTTAGGCTCAATATCCAGACTCTCAAATTCCTCTGGATTTTGGGCAAACTGCTCGATACGCTTCTCAGATAACCCCTGCTTTACAAAATGCTGAGCATTTTGCAAGCAATCATAGGCTAGCCGCAATTCACCGTGATATATGTAATACATTCTGGCCAGACTACTACCCAACGCTAGCACCTGTTGAAGTAAGTCCACGTCCCCAGCGAAGGATTCCTTCTTACAAGTTTCAAAAAGAAGTGTATGCACCAGATCCGTATAATTGGTTAAGTCGTTAGGCTTGCTCTGACGACCGTTTTTACCCTCGTTAGTAGTTAAATAATTGAAAACCTCAGACAGACGCTGGATATTCTTTTTCAATACATCACTTTGCTCTACCTTATAGTGCTCTCGCACAGCAGGCAAAAAGATCGAATTAAGCTTCAACGTTTTGCTGTCCAGATTTATATCCAGAATCGCAAGCTCTTTGTCACGCAACATCTGAATGGCCTCTCCATCCGTCCACTGCTCATGTACAAAAAATTCAAACGGGATACGGTGATCACCCAACCAAGCTGCTTGCTTAATGATATTTAATGCCCGAACTGCAACTGGTCTATCATGCTCTTCGACTGATTTGAGGCTTGCTTGTGTGACTGCGTTTAGAGAGCTATCAAGTGCATTCTGGTACTCATTCGGTTGCGCCAAGAAATCATCAAAATCCTTAAACATCACCTGCTTAGATTTATAGTGCTGGTACAGTGTCGTAATAGTGGCTGGAAAACCTCCTGTCATCTCAATGACTTTAGCAAAATTGACTTTTTCAAGCGACTTCTTAGGCTCTTTTGGCAAGCACTTTTCAACCAATTGCTTTGCTTGTTCAGGCGTAAAAAGGCCCAGAGAAAGCGATTTGACAGGGCGTTCTAATTTCTCACTCAAGCTATCTGCCAAACTCTCGGCCGTCAGATAAATCAGCTGAGCGGATTTAAAGGATGATTTCAGCCAATCTAAAACAAAGTCGACATTGCCTGATGACAGGCCATCCAATATCAAAAGTGAGGGAGAATTTTTTTGTATATAGCTCGCCACCTCGCCCAGAGCATCCTGCGGTTTTAGATCTTTGCGGGAACAAGCGTAGCTAATAGCCTTAATATCTGCATGAGCGCGACTCACACTGCTACAGTCAATCCGACCAAACAGCTTATAGACCGCAAGAAATTCTGGGGGCAGGTCAATCAAGTGCTGAAGCATCGTGGTTTTACCCGCTCCTGTTGGAACAACGACTTCAATCAACGCATTGGGTTGATCTTTGAGCAATTTGAGTAATTGGTCTGACGTTTCACTGGGAGCGGAATAACTGGGAGCATAATAAAGTGGAAGGTCAGAGCTGGAGTCATCTGTCTTGGCCGCGTGCGCTTTCTCTAAATCCTGTTGCAGCTTACTTGCTAATGGAATGTCTTCTATTCCCACCTTCACTCGGGCAGTTCTGAAGAACTGAATTACTTCGGTGCTTTGTTCAGATGCCAGAAGAATTGGTTGCTCAAGCCCGATTTCTGTATAAGTCAGATCGCTAATTGAGCTTGGTGCTTCGCCAGAACTGGAATTATCTGCCTTGGCCGAGTGCGCTTGCTCTAAATCCTGTTGCAGCTTACCTACAAATGGAATGTCTTCTATTCCCCCCTCCGCTTGGGCAATTCTAAAAGACTGAATTACTCTAGTGCTTTGCTCAGATGTCAGAGGAATTGCTTGCTCAAGCCCGGTTTCCGTATAAAAGTGAAGTTCCTTGTCTTGAATGTATAGTGGTGCAATATGCGCACAGCCATACCCAAACAAAAATTGCTTATACACAGTTTGTATTTGCTTTTCATCCAAGGTAGGTAGCATGTTATAAAGCTGATGTAGATTTAACTTTAGTACCTGCATAATCGCGCTTCTGACGGACGGATTGTCATCCTGTAAAGCATCGATCAAAGCCTGGAACACCGTTCCAGATAGTGAGGCCTGCCCTCCTAATGCGCTTACAGCTGCGACCCTGATGTATTCATCCTCATCTTGTAAAGCGCTGATCAAAGCCTCAATGGCTGTTTCGGAAAACGTAGCCTTCCCTCCTAATGCACTCGCTGCCGCATCCCTGACATACTCATTTTCATCCTCTAAAGCATGGATCAAGGCTTCGAGGACCACTTCTGATCGTGTGGCATGGCCACCTAACGCACTCGCGACTGCATATCTGATATGTGCATGTTTATTCTGTAAAGCGCTGATTAAGGTGTCAAGGGCCGCTTTGGGTAGCATGGTCTGGCTGCCTAACGTACTCGCTGCTGCATCCCTGACATCCCATTCTGGATCTTGTAAAGCATTGATCAAAGCATAAAGAGCGATTTCAGGAAGTATTTTTTGGTTACCTAAGACGCTTGCAGCCCAAGACTTAATAGATACATTTTCATCCTGTAAAGCACTAATCAAGATTTGGTGGGTGGCTTCGGGTTGTATAACTTTGTGTAGATCGCCAGCTAAGGCTTGAATGGCAGCCTCAGGCAGAGTGGTCTGTTCTCCTAATACGCTTGCTGCAGCCTCCCTGATGCTTTGCTCTGAGCTCAGTAAAAGATCCAATAAAGCTTGAAGAATGTTTTCAGGCAGCATTCTCTGGCCTCTTAATACCTTTGCAGCCCAAGACCTCACAGGTGCACTTTCATGCTGTAGAGCGCTAACCAGAGTTTGCAAAGCAGCTTCGGGTAGCTTAACCGGGCCCCTTAACGTGCTCGCGGCCATATACCTGACATACGCATTTACATCTTGTAGAGCGCCGATTAAGGCTTGAATGACAGCTTCGGATAGCGTTTCTTGGCTACCTAACACTCTTACAGCTGCCTCTTTAACATCCAAGTCGGGATCCTGAGCAGCACGAATTAAGGCGTTAAGCGCTACTTCGGGCAGTACTTTCCCCTCTAGTACACTTACGGCCCAAAATCTGACAGATGCATCGCCATCCCGTAAAGCGATAATCAAGGCTTCAAGGACAGATTTGGACTGCATGGCATGGCTACTTAATGCGTTTACAGCCGCCTCTCTGACAACCTCATTTCCATCACGAGAAGCGCTGATCAAGGCTTGGAGAGCATCTGGAGGCAGCATAGTTTGGCCTCCTAATGCGTTCACTACCGTCCATCTGACAACCTCATTGTCATCCTGTGAAGCATTGACCAATGCTTGGAAGGCGGCTGCGGGTAACGTGGCTTGACCTCCTAATGCACTAGCGGCCGCAGACCTGACATCTTCATCTTCATCCTGCAAGGAAGAGATCAATACCTGAACCGCATCGGATGACAAAACGGGACGTGCTCCTAGAGTTGCCATCAACTTATTCTTTTTCTCTCCCTCAGTCTGACTCAGACTCTCAAGCAATAGACGTTCCGGAAAAACCTTCTGACTACCTAGGTAACTGTAATCGCTTTGCCCATTTTTTATCTCGAAATCCAGCCACTGCATGACTTCCTTTTCGAATGGAGCTATGGTCGTTGCCCCCAATTGAGCCCGGGCTTCGTTTAAACACCCCAACATCACCTGCTGATGCCGCATCCCGATCAAATCTCGCGGCGATTGGTGCAGTACATTAAAGAAATTTTCGAGCGCTGCACCCTGGAGCAAACCCGCCACCATCCACCAAACGATCTCATACCGAGGATTGTATTTATACGTGGCAATAAACGCTTCCACCTCATTGCGCTGTGGCATGATGCCTAAGTGCTTTTGCACCACGTGGATTCGAGCTCTTTCCACTTTTGTATACGCCTGTAGATGCCCTGCCAGGAACTTCGCCGCAAAAAACTCCTGAAACGTTAAGTGAAGGAAATTATACTGGCGCTCAGCTTCGGGCCGTTGTACATCGGCTGTATGTAAAAACGAGGTCTTTTTCAGATTTGTCGTAAAGTTCAGGGGTAATTTCCGCCCTGTCTGAGCGTTTCCGTTTAATTCTTCCCTACGCTGACTTAACTCATCATGACTAAATTCAATTTTCTCCGTTTCCAATCCCTTAAATGCTAAATAGCCTAGATAATCGATTTCGGCTGTCATTAATTCTTCTAGATCCGATTTTGACAAATCTTCAATGACATCGGTCCCTAATACCTTACCTTCCTCTTCTTTTTCTAAACGCACGCTGTCTTTGCGCCATAAGTTATCCACCATCGCCTCATACAGCATCGACATCGTAACTTCTTGATTTTGCGGGAGCCGATCCCAGCTATAGCACAATGCATCCAGCTGAATCGGTATATTCACCAGCCCTTGAATCAATGGCATGCGATGGATGAATTGCACAATTGCTGCCTGGTTCGATGCAGGCACAAATTTTTCAATATAGACCTGTACATTGGCCGGACTAAAGCCGACTGTTTCCAACTCCAAATCCAGCTGACCCAACAGTTTGGTATCCACCCCGGCAGGTCGGGAGGTGATCACCACATGTGCCTGATTGAGCAACGTCTGTAAAAAATCCTTTAAAGGCCGGCCTTCGTTGAGTTCCTCGACTACTTCATCCAAGCCATCTAAGATAAACAGCGTCTTGTCTTGATGTGCGTGAAAAACCTTCGATAACGCCTCGGCTTGGCTTTTTCCATGGCCCACAAAATACTGTGTGCACAGCAACTCTTCTAAGTGTTTGGGGGAACGCGTCTTGAGTTGCCGTAAAGGCACCCACAACACGCTCTCAAACCGATCCTGATACAGTTTATTTTGATGATATTCATACACCAGCTTTTTGCATAAAGTGGTCTTGCCTATCCCCGCTCGCCCCTGAATTAAAATCCGTTTGGGCACCCCTTCTGAGCCGTCGCGTAATTTTTGTGCCTCAAAAAGTTTCTCTAGCACAATTAATTTGTTTGGATTGGTTGCTTCAAGTTGCTGCTGTTCACTGCTGGGCAATCGCTCAAAAGTCGCTGCTTGCTTTTCCAGCTCTTTCTTGTCCTTTTCACGCTGGGCCTGACTCTCAACAATCGCGAGATTGATGTAGCAGCCATCCAGCGACATTTGATCGCCTGATATTCGCTGAATAGCTAAATTGGATAGCTGATAATGCCGATAAAGCGCTTCACGCAGGTCTATTGAGGAAAGTTTGGGTGGAAGCAGCTTTTGCACGATCTCAGTGTGCAGCATACGGTTTTGGGCTAGCTCCTGCGTCTGATCTACGCACTGCTCAATCCGTATGCTGTCGAAGATACTATCTACTAGCTTGAAAAACTCAAGTCCATCCAGCGTTGAGGGCTCATTTCTTAACCGTGAAATACAATCGTTATACCCCTGCCAAAACTTGTTCAGAAACATTTTGGTCACGTCGCTGTTTACTAAAAGCCGTTCGATTATCTTAAACAGCACGAGGTGCCGACTTTGATTTGGATACACGTCTTGCCCCGCTTGTGCTTGCTCCTCAAATCGGGGTATATCTTCTATACGAACCGTACTGGGTGGAATAAAATTTTTCAGACAGTAGTCATAGCTTTGTAAGGTTAACGAAACTGGGATAATGCCGTGCCGATCTTTCAGTTGCTCTGCCCGGATTTGTAAAAAAGCCATTTCCGTCAACACATGATAAAACCCTGCCTTATACTCCGGCTCTTGTGAAAATTTGTTGACTACCTCACGGATAGCCGAAGTGCCTTTTTGTTTACAGTCATGACGATAGGCCTCTCGAAGTTCTCGATAAAAGTCTTGATAATGCGACCATTTTAGGTAGCTTCCTAATACCTCTGAGCAGCACACCACGACCTTCTCAACTGGCTGCACATCATCTCTTAACTGATCGGGTAATAAACAAAGCTGACTAGTCAAGATATCTTCCAGCTTACCGTCTCCTTTTAAATCTTCCAGGAAACTTGAACGTGCTTGCCCCATAGGGGTCTGATCGGAATATAGGTTGACCGGGATTTGAGATAATTTTTGGATTAAATATTTAGATGTAGAGGCTTCAGCCCTTCCGTGCATAGGATTATCATGTGCATATATGAGAAAAAGGCTGACCCTAGTCATCTGTAAAGATTTTAATGTGGACAGTGCCTTCTCAAATAGATAATCTACCTGCGCACTTTTTTCATGCGTCAACGATGCAATTCGTTGCAGCCCTTGCATAGATGTAGGCCAGATTGTCCGATCAAGCATTGTTGTACCATGCACAGCTAGCATAGCAGCGGGAGGAATGGAGGCAGGCTCCGCCTCCTCATAGCCCCAGTCTTTAGCTTTTTTATAGCTCACTTGTGCTTTGTCGGGGTTCCCTAATTTCTCCAAGAGTTCCGCTCGCTCAAAATAGACCTCTGCGATGCGTCGCCGTAATGCCTCATCTTCAGGAGTATCTGCTCTAAGCGCTTGGGTTAAAGCGCTTTTTACTTCGGATAAAGGAAGCAGTTGGCGTGCGTTTGCGATCTCTTTGAAGCCAACCTTTGCTTGGCCATATAAAGCCAGCGCAATTTGGGGCTCCTTTTTTCGCAAACGAGCTTGATCAAGAAAATTTTGCGCTAGTACCCGTGGGTCTTGACCCGGCTGGTTTGCAAAAACCGCATCACGAAACATCTTTAACCTTCTGTTGTTAATTATTTTAATTGAGCTATAAGGATTTTAAGACCCTGTTTGTGTAGCCTGATCTACTACAGAGATTCCAAATTGGTTTTTTTGGGTAGAAGCAGTACTCCACGCCTTTTCTTGAGCAGTGTTTAATAAAATACCTAACTTCTGCTGCACCTTCTGAAGCGTTTCCCTAAATTCAATTATTTGATCTGAGCTTGCAAACTGCTTGGTTTGGAAACCCTTAGAAGTGTAAAAACAGAGTAGGTCACCTTCTATATAAAATGGGGCTATTTGGTTAAATCTTTGTACTTTGAGTAGGTAGGTCTCGTAGAGCAATTCCACGTGCTGCTGATTAATAGTAGGCATTATGTGGTAAATAGCAAGTGGACCTCCTTGCGTTTCCAATACTCTCTCTTGATCTTGCAAAAGCACAATCAGTCCTTTTAGCCTGGTTTCCGATACCCTCCCATCCTCTTTGATAAGGTCAAGATCCTTGGGGACAGCCCCTGGTAAGGCGCTTTGACTGCCTGGAGCCTGTTCTGCTGCCGAATTATTCTCATGTCTAGTGGGAGTTCTTAAGCCTTTTGTCACTTTAATGGGGGAAGTAGTAGTTTGAAGGCCAAAGGTGCGAGCCGCTGCCCGCTTTTCAAAAATCTTTTCCTCGTTTGCCGTGCTTCTTAGGTCGTTCAAAGCGTTTTCCGGTAAAGTAGTTTGACGACCTAAGGCGTGAGCTGCTGCACCCTGCGCCCCTTTATTTTTATTCTTAATAAGGGCCCTTAGCTCCTCTAAAATTGCAGGCGGTAAAGTAGTTTGGCGACCTAGCGCTTCAGCTGCCGCTTCCCTGACCCGAGAGTTCCCACTTTTTATAAGGGTAAGCAGGCCTTGTAGAGAGTCTATCCGCAGAGAAATCTGGTGGCCTAAGATATCAGAAGCCGCCCGCTTTGCTGGATTATTTCCATCTTTGATAAGGGCAATTAAACCTTCTAAGGCGGTTTCTGGTAAAGCGCTTTGATGCTGATGGTTTAATGCACGAGCTGCTGCCTCTTTTACTACATTATTTTCATTTTCAAGAAGAGTAATAAGATATTCTGTGGCCGTTTCTGGCAAAGAGAGCTGATGGCCTAATGTATCAGATGCTGCCCACTTCACATCATTATTCTGATTTTTGATAAGGTCGATTAGTTGTTTTAGCGTGTCTTCCGGTAAGAAGGGTTGACGACCTAAAGCTATAGTTGCTACTCGCTTCACCTCGTCATTCTCATCGTTTATAAGCGCAATCAAATCGTGCATGGCAGCTTTCGATAATGTTGTTTGATGACCTAAAACTTTAGCTACTGCCTGCTTTACTAGAGAGTCACCATCTTTTATCAAAGCTCGTAGATTTTCCAATATAGCGTCTGGTAAAGCGCGCTGACCACTTAAGGCGTCGGCCGCTACCTCTTTTACCAACATATCTTCTTCTTTGATAAAGATAATCAGGTTTTTTAGCGTGCCCTCCGGTAAAGAAGTCTGACGGCTTAAGGCGACAGCTGCTGCCCTTTTTGCCACATTAATATCTTCTTTAATAATAGCGAGGAGATCATCTAAAATATCCTGTGATAAAGCAGATCGCTTCCTGCAGGCTCGTGCAATAGCTTGTTTTGACTCGATAGACGCCGTTCTCTGAAGAAATACCCGCAATAGGTGCTCCGGGCATATAGGCAGCTCTGCTAATGTACATTCTCCCCGCGTTTTGATTTCTAATTCCAACCATTGCTTAAAACGCTGCTCCAGCCTTTTTCTGATCGTACGGTTGAGTCCAAACATTGATCCACGGTCTGCTTCATGCAAACAGTTTATGATCAAACGTTGATGGTATACCCCTAAGAGATCGTAGGGTTCCGCTTCTAGCATTTCGAAAAAGTAATTCAATGCATTACCGCGTAAAAAACCTGCAACAAACCACCACATAATTTCGTAATGAGGGTCGTACTTACGCTGTTCTAGAAATTTCTCTGGAGTAACCTTAACCCATTGCTTTGAAAGCGGATGCAACATCAGCAAGCTTTGTGCTGTTTCCCAATGTTGAGCAAAGTACCTGGCTGCGAAAAATTCCTGAAAGGTTTTATGTCTAAAGGAGTAGCTGCGCTGGGCTTCGTCTTTATCTATACCCTCCATCTGTAGGAAGGAGAGTTTTGTAAGATCCTCTTCCAGCGTGAGCGGCAGTGAAAGGCCACCGTCTACGACCTGTGCAATCAGATCATCCAGATAAGGAAGCTGAAATTCGATATAGTTTTCTTCTAATCCCTTGAAAGCCAAGTTGCAGAGAAAAGCTTTCTCTGCTTTGATAGGGTGTTCGATACGTGCAGTTGTCCTAAGCGCATTCACTATGCTCTCTGTGAGTACTTTCCCGTCTACCTGCTTCTGTAGTCTGAGGATATCCTTGCGCCATAGTTTATTGGTCATCGCTTGATATAGTGCTGTGATGGTTATCGATACCTGTTGCATCTGCCGAATCTCATCCCAGCTAAATACCAAGGTGTCTAATTGAATAGGCACATTAACTAGTTCCTGCACAAACGGATTGTCTCGCATCAAATTCCGAATCGCTTCGGCATGTGCAGGCGGCACAATGTCGCTGTTATTCAGGTAAACCTCGACATTTTCTGAGCTAAAACCTAAAGTCTCTAGTTCTAGGTCCATGGGCCGGATCTCTTGCAAGTCCACCTGAGGTCGAGAGGTCACAATGACCGCGGTCTGATTAAGCAGATTCTTTAGAAAAATGGCCATCGGGTGCGCAGAGTCCCATTCTTGCGCAACTTCGTCCCAGCCATCTAGCACAAAGAGCGTTTTGTCTTTGGCAGCGCCATTTACCTGCTCGCACAATGTCCGCGCAAGCCCTCGGCCTAATGGATGAGTATGAAAATATTCCTCATAGAACAGTGTTTCTAAATCGGCGCTTGACTTGCCTTTGAGTTTGCGCAATGAAATCCATAAGAGCCAGTCAAATTGCGAACGCCACATTCCTGATTGTGTATATTCGTAGACAATCTTTTTAGAAAGGGTTGTTTTTCCAGCCCCAGCACGACCGCGAATCAAAATTCTTTTAGGGACCGTCTGTCGGCCACCGCTGGCTACGCCTGGATCAAATAATTTTTCTAAAACAACCTGTTTATCCAGATTAGTGTTCACCGCGTCAGAGCTGGGCAGTCGATGGAAAAACGCGCGGTGTGGCGTTTTCATTTTTTTTGCCGATACATCGTTTGCATTTTTTTGATCTTTTTTATCTGACTTTGTGCGTTCGACCACCGCTAGATTGATATAGCAATGATCCATCGGCAAGGTCTGGCCAGATAGGCGCTGGATCGACACACGCTCCATAGAATACGATGCCTTCAACGCAGTCTGAAGTGTTTTAAGGTCTACAAAGGTATAGCGCTGCTGCCGTTCTACTGTATCGCAAAGTGTATTGAGTAAGGTCTGCTCTATCTCCTGAAAGGTTTCCTTCGCTATAGACAGACACTTTTCTGTTGCAGGGTGTGGATGTGCCTTAAGGTGTGCAGCCAGCTTTGCATAGCCTGCCCAAAACTTGTCAAGGAAAATCTTGGCCTTCTCATTGTGGACTAAGAAGCGTTCTAGTAACTTAAAAAGCACCCAATGCCGACCTTGGTTGGCATACACTTCTTCGCCCTTTAGTTCCTTCGCTTTAAATCGGGAAATATCTTGGATTCGGACCGCTGTCGTTTCAACAAAATGCTTAAAACAGCGTTCATAGCTATTTTCTGTTAACGATACGGGAATAATGCCGTGCCGATCGGCCTGGCGTTTGCTAGCTCTAATCTGCAAAAAAGCAATTTCGGTGAGCACATGATGAAACTGATCTTTTAGTTCTTCTTGTTCTGAAAATCGCTTGACCACCTCCCGTATCGGCTGATCGTTTTGTTGTTTATAGGCTGCGTCATAAGCTACATCAAGAGCCTTATAGTAAGCCGTATAGTATTCACCCTCCAAGTAGTGCTCCAATACCTCTGAGCAACACACAATAACTTTATCGACAGGCCTGCTCATGCCTATATTCATTGGCAATAAACAGAGTTGAGCAGTCAAAATATCATCTATATTCCTATGCGCTTCAGGCGTGCTAAAACCTGTTTCAGGTTGCCCCATCGGCGTTTGATCTGAATATAGATTGAGCCTCACTTCAAATAATTTTTGAATAAAATATTGAGAAGTGCTTGCATCAGCGCTCCCATATGTTGAAGAACCAATATCATGCGCATACACCAGGAAGAAACTCGGTGACGGATGCGATAGATGCAATGCATTACAACGATTCAATGACTTAATCGCGTCAAGCGCCCTTGAGAAGAAATCATCGACCCAGGTATTTTTTTCGGCGGGCGACAATGCGGATTGGGCTTTAACGGAAGATCGCAGATTCAAAGCTGGAGCAGCACTGCTTGCAATATAAGAGCTCATAGATGAGCTCTTATATTCCTCATAACCCCAAACTTGCGCTTTTTTGCGGCTTGCCTCTGCTTTGCCAGGGTCCAATTCATCCAAGAGTTTTGCACGCTCAAAATAGACCTCCCCAATACGCTGCCGGAATGTGTTTTCTCGGAATGTGTTTTCTTCTACGGTCTGCGATGTCTGTGCGTCTACAAACAACTCTTTTAATTCAGACAAGGTGGGAATTTTGTGCGCATTTGCAATATTTTTGAATGTGGCTTTTGCTTGGTCATATAAAATTAAAGCCACATCGAGGCGCAGCTCTTTCTTTTGTTGCCGGGCCTGATCTAGATAAATTTGCGCGGCTGCCAACCGTGCGTGCTCTCCTTTTAGGGCTTGGGAAACAGCATTGCCATACATCCTCAAATTTCCTCTTTTTATTTATTAATTGATTTTTATTTGATACAGATAAATCTAACGGTGCATAGCAATCAGAATTTGGCTTGCTGTGATCTAAACTGTGCGCTAAGGCCTAAGACTGGCGCGCGTACTTTCGCCGAAAAATAAGTCAATTTCAGGTTGAAATTTCCTGAAACTAAAGTGGTTATTGAAATGCAAAATGGCCTAACGCCATTAGAACTTCTCTTACATGAATCCGTTCTATTTAGACGTTAGGCCATCTGCATTGGCGAGGTTTACATCACCACACAACGAGTTTCATTCCGCATCTTTTCTGCCTCTTGTCGTGCTTTAGCTTCATCTGTAAACGGCTCCTTATAGTGGAGGCGGTTACGTACCTCAATGGGTGAGCCCAAACGAAAACCGTATACGCTGGGGTGTGACGTATCGCGCAGGAAATACTCTGCTCCTTGGTCTGTCTCTACCTTAATACCCGGCTTAGTGAAAAAGCCCTGGACACTCCACTTAGTACTAGAGGGACCCGATTCTTTCATTTTAGGCTGAGTCAAGCGTTTGCTTGCTTCACCTGCCATCAGAGCAAATACCACTCTTTCTTGAGGAGACAATTTATCGACTTTTCCTGCTCCTAGATACTCCATCATGCGGCGTGCTCCCTGCTTGGCTAACGTCTGAATATCTGCTGTAGACCATTGGTGGGCTGAAAAAATAGGTTGCCAGCAGCGCGCTGTATAGTTGGCCATCTCCTCGATCTGTTCTTCAAGACTCTCAAGCGCTTTCATACTTTTTGCTCGATCAAGCTTACTAAAAGAGTCTTGTATGCGCTGAGCTTCAGCCTTTTCCTCTCTTAGCTTGCGTTCAGTGAGTATTTTTGCCATCCCCTGTATAACAGTAGCTATATCTATCGAAGCTGAGACTTCTCCAGTCATATCAACTTGAATCTCAGGCAGTAACCCTGCTAGTGCCTGGGCTAATCCACCTACGAGTTCAGCTCTGCCCATCTTCACTGCTTCGCCATACGCAACGCGCAGCTGCTGGACAATTTCATTTCGCAGATTTTCTTCGAACTGCTTGGCAAACGCGTGCGCAAGAGGGTTTTTTAACTCATCCAATTTAATTCGGTTTGCCAACTCACGATACCAAATTTTGTCTTGTCTACTCTGCGTGGCACGTTCTTCCGCATCGGCTTTTGCCTGAGCGTCAAGAGCCTCCTCCTTCTTATCAAGCTCGGCTTGCTGAGCTGCGTGTTTTTCTTTTACATCACGCTGC
>JASSUK010000043.1:0-109658 GCA_031963045.1 Mycoavidus cysteinexigens | reverse complement strand
TGCAGTCTTTGCTTCAGTAGCAGTCTTTTGCAATTGCTCCAGCTGTTCTTCTGCATGGCTGCGCTGTGCAGATGCTTCATCCAATTCCATTTGCAGTTGTGCAGTTTGCTTGGCTGCTGCAGTCTTTGCTTCAGTAGCAGTCTTTTGCAATTGCTCCAGCTGTTCTTCTGCATGGCTGCGCTGTGCAGATGCTTTATCCAATTCCGTTTGCAATTGTGCAATTTGCTCGGTTGATGCAGCCTGTGCATTAGCAGCAGTTTCTCTTAATCGCTCCAGCTGTTCTTCTACATGGCTGCGCTGTGCAGATGCTTTATCCAATTCCGTTTGCAATCTCTTTATTTTTTTACCACGCTGTGCAATTAATTCCATCTGCGCAGCTTGCGTTTGTAAAAAATTATATTTTGCAGCTCTGAATACTTTCGCTTGCTTTTGCAATTTATTTATTAAAAGTGTTTTTGGTGCTTTTACCAATAATACTGTTTTCAGTTTATTTATATAACTATTTCTTTCTAAGAGTGCAGCACGTTTTCTATTTTTAATAGCCCTTGAAAAAATATATTTTTGATGATTTATATTCGTATTGTCTACAATTAATGCTTTTGGTTGATTGGTAAGATCTTCCGTGCTACTACTATAAGTGCTGTCTTGGTCAAATGGATAGGTATGGAAGCGTTTTCTTTTTGATGTCCATCCATGCGATTTAGTATTATCTTTATTAGATACAGCAGCAAGCTTATTAGTAAGCTCCATACTCTCTGTAAATCTAAGCATACTAGCAATATCGCCTGCACCGTTATGTGGGTGTTCGGCTAGATTTTGCTGATTGGTAGCTATAGGGGACGTAGCGTGTGACGCAGACATAGCTGAGAAATCTATGCGCTCGCTACCAGATGAATGCGTAAAATAGTCGCGGCTGCTTGCTCTAGAATTATTCTGGGTAGGGCTGGTTGGGGAGCGGCCTGTAATAAAGCGCAATGCTTCTTTAATCACCTCTAAAATAGATCCTGCCATTACACTACCAAATGGGCCTTCTTCCTTATTGATTGGTGGGAGTAAGGAAGGAGACGGAGAGGATGGTATGGTGGGTTGTTCTATTTCTTTCTGCGCTAAAGGCGCACGGTCTGGCATTTTTCCGCGTCGGATTTCTCGTTTTCTCCATTGCTCGTCTTTTTCTTTTAGTACTTTTGCAAATTCATTATATTTTGCATAGAGGTGCACTATTTTTTCTGATAGTTCTATTTCTGGTGTGACGGTGTTTTGAGTAGAGCGGTTTCTCTCATTGTTATTCGCGAGGTGATTAGAAGATCGATCTTCACCTCTTGAGACAAGGAATGGAATGATTGCGCCTGTAGAGTGGGTATAAAATATGGCGACGAAGAGAAATAGCCCTACTTTGGCCATAATCTCTACTAAATTACTGTGGTGCGCTTCTAGCTGTGCACGATGCTCAGAGTTGTTTAGGTTTAGCTTGTCTACATTTATTTCATTGATTTTTTGTGTAGATATTTCTATATTTTTAAACAGGGTTTCTATTTGTTCTTTTATGTTTTCTGCTAGTACGATATTCCCATTTTCATTTTTGAAAATTTTTGCTTCTATCGCGCTACGAATGGTGTGATCGATATCGGCAATGTCGGATCCTGGCCCTATGTCTTTAAAGCAGGTTTTGATTTTTGTATGGTGCTCGGTTAAGTCTGAGATATCGGTAGGTGCTGGGATGTTGTTTTCATTTAGAACAGTGTTGCCTTTTTTTATTTGTTTGTATGCCCACTTAATATCTTCTAGCCAGTTAGATTCTTCTTTTGTTTTACTGACTTTACTGTGAAGTGTGAGGCCGGTTAAAAGCTGGAGTGTGAGCTGCTCTACTGGGTTTTTATCTTCCAGGCTTTGTAAGTAGCAATCTATACCCTCCGATCGTGCGTCAACTCGACTACTTTTTTGGGAGGGAGTGGGCGAATCCGGGGCTTTGGATGAATATGGATGATTGGAGGAACCAGTAATTATTGCAGTTGCTGACATGAGAATCCTTTCGGAAATAAGATTGCTCGCACTATTGGCAATATGGGTTACCGTATATATAGGTAATGCACCGTATACTTTAAGAAAATTTAAGATAAATCTGCTCTGAATAAGAGACCCAGTGATGGTAAAAATGTGCTAATTCCAGGGCTGGTATAGCTGCTTTTTTTATATTGAAACCTATGTGTGGCGGGCTTTGCAGGCTTTTTAGCTGTTAATCTTATAGATAGCATCACGCGGCATAGATGTGGAATGCAGAATTTTTCTAAATTCTTTAAAGTAAGTAAAAAATATATTCGGAAATATGCCTTTTTAGGGAAATCGCTCACCTATAGTCACGCATCTCCTGCAAAAAAGGTCCATACCTTTCACTAGATTGCGAGATTCACCCATCCGGAATAAACCGCATATTTGTAATAATTTAAGATAAATCTTGTTTTTTTGGGGCTGCTCTTCAAGGAGGCAGTGGCGTGCATGTTGGGGTTCCTTCGTCACCGCCAACCTACCGTTCTTGAAAGGTTGGCGGTGCTTTATATGCATACCACTCTTTACTTATCCTCTTGGATGGTGGGTTTTATGTAGGGTTTTTAGGCGTTCTTTGGCTACGTGGGTGTAGATTTGGGTGGTGGAGATGTCTGCATGGCCTAATAGGAGTTGAATAACGCGTAGGTCTGCTCCATGGTTGAGTAGGTGTGTTGCAAAAGCATGGCGTAGGGTGTGGGGGGAGAGTGGTGCTTGGATGTCTGCTATACGGGTGTAGCGTTTGATTAGGCCCCAGAATTGCTGGCGTGTCATGCCCGCTGCGCGCGTGGTGACAAAAAAAGCATTGGCTGCGCGTGCTCCTAGTAATGCGGGCCGCGCAGTTTGAAGATAGCGTTGTAGCCATTCGCGCGCTTCTTCGCCAAAGGGCACGATGCGCTCTTTTGATCCTTTTCCTATTACGCGCACTACTCCTTCGTTTAAGCCAATGTCTACGGTTTTGAGGGTGGTGAGTTCCGATACTCTTAGGCCGCTGGCATACATGAGTTCGAGCATGGTTTTATCTCTGACTCCTAATGCGGTGCCTATGTCCGGTGCAGCTAATAATGCTTCTACTTGCTTTTCCGATAGGGTGCCGGGAAAACGAGGGGGTTGTTTGGCTGCTTCTATATGGAGGGTGGGATCGGCATGGATATGGTTTTCGCGTAGGCTCCAGGCGAAGAATTTTCTAAATACGGATAAACGGCGGTTGGCTGAGCTTGCTTTGCTTTGTGCGCGGTCTATGTTGTATTGGCGTAGCTGTGCTTCGGTTGCGGTTTCTAGATCGGTGTTATGTGCTTGGGTTGCTAGCCATTGTGCGAAGAGGGATAAGTCGAGCCGGTAGGCTTGTAGGGTATTGAGAGAGGCGTTTTGCTCTAGCCATAGCGCATCGCAAAAAGCATCGATGGCGGCTGCGCTTTTTATAGGCAGCGCAGGTTTGGATAGGTTTGGCGGCCTGCCCATTTTAGGATTGGGTGGTGTGGAATGAGGGGCTTTTTTAACGGCCATAAGGTTAGAGGTAGAGTGGTTTTCATGCGCACTCTCGACTCTTAACTTCTGCTTTTAAACAGTTTATAAGCAGGTCTTCAGGAGGGCATGGTGTGCATGTTGGGGTTCCTTCGTCACCACCAACCTATCAGTTATTATCGTTCAAAATGTGATTAAAGTTACTGTTTCCTTTTTATTTCTATCTTACTTGTTTTTATATGAACGCTAAAAAACGTCGGCTTTTCTTTGAAATTTTGCAGCGTTTGGATCCTGCTCCTAAAACTGAGCTTATTTATAACAGTACCTTTGAGTTGTTGATAGCTGTTGTGCTCTCTGCTCAGGCTACAGATAAATCGGTGAATCTTGCCACGCGCAAGCTTTTTGCACGAGCAAATACGCCGCAGGCATTGCTTGATCTTGGTGAGGAAGGGGTTTCTGAAGGTATTAAAACGATTGGTTTGTATCGCAATAAAACTAAGTTTGTATTGGGTTTATGTCAGCAGCTGTTAGATCGCCATGGTGGAGAGGTTCCTGGCGATCGCGCGGCTTTGGAGGCTTTGCCCGGTGTGGGGCGTAAGACGGCTAATGTGGTGCTTAATACTGCGTTTGGTCAGCCTACCATTGCGGTGGATACGCATATTTTTCGGGTGTCTAATCGAACGGGTTTGGCACCGGGGAAAAATGTGGTGGAGGTAGAGCGGGCGCTGGAAAAAAATATTCCCGCAGAGTTTTTGAAAGATGCCCATCATTGGTTGGTATTACATGGGCGTTATATTTGCCAGGCGCGTACGCCAAAGTGTTGGGAATGCCCCGTGGAGCCGCTGTGTGAATTTAAGCAAAAAGTACGCACTCCTACGGGGAAAAGTGCGTCGCAGAAGGGAATAAAGTTAAATCTTGCTGCGTGGAGTGGTTCTTAGAAAGGCTTTTATATTTAACGTATTTTGTAATGAACGGTAGGTTTGGTGGTGAGGTACGACCCCCAACATGCGGACCAATATCCTTTTAAAACCTGCATATAGATCGCCAAAAGCAACAGTTATAAGTTGATGGTATGCATTTAAAGCTTGGTTATAAGCCGGTGGTATGCATGTTGGGGTTCCTTCGTCACCCCAACCTACCGTGCTGCAAAACTTGGTTATAAGCTGGTTATGTATTACGGATTGGTTTTTACTTGGCCGGGTAGCGATTCTAAGTAGGCTGCCATGTCTTTTAAATCTGCGTCAGATAGGCTTTGTAGCTGGGCTTTCATTACTTCATGGTCGCGGCCAGTTAGGGTTGTTTTGCCTTGTTGGTAGTCGCGCATGGCGTAGTACAAGTAGTCTGCGTATTGACCCGCGAGTTTGGGGTAGTCCGAGCTAATGGGCTGGTTGAAATCTGCGCCATGGCAGGATGCGCAATTATTGCGCTCAATGAGGGCGCGGCCTTGCGTTATATCTGCTGCTTGGGCGCAGGAAAATGGTGCGAGCGCGGCGCAGTGTAAGGCAAAGAGGCTGAGCAATGTGCCTGTTGCTTTTGACATAGAGCGTATGCGCGCTGGGAAGATCTTCATGAGTCGTACGCAAGAATAAGATTTGATAAAAAGTTACCCCAATCTACGAGGCTTTGAGCGCATTTTAGGGGCGCTTTTTTTGTATGGGGGCAGCGGTATTTGCAGAGTTTGCTCCTGCGTAATAGGCAGCGATTTCTACGATATCTTGCTCACTTAAAGAGGCCACTATGGCTTGCATAGTCGGCATTTTTCGTTGCCCATTTTTGTATTGTCGCAATGCGGTTTCGATGTATTGCGCATTTTGCCCTGCTAGCGCAGGTACGCGATAGATGTGCGGAAAAGCAATGCGGTAATTGGCAATGCCGTGGCATCCCATGCATACAGCGACTTTGTCAGGCATGGCGTGTGTTTGTGTAACAGGCACAGGACGTGCCTCAGCCGCCACAGCAAAGTGGGGAGCCATGACTAGCCATGCGGCTAGTTTGATCCATTTATTCATGGTTACTTTATCGACAAGATTAAAAGTAGTGGATTTTAAAATATTTTGGCAATCTATTCGCGCTTTATTGCAAAAGGAATGATTTTATTTGCAGATTAGCAAAGAATGGTAGGTTGGTGGTGAGGTACGAACCCCAACATGTGGACCACCGACTTTTAATTTTTGGTTTGCGATAACTTTAAGCAGGTCATCAAGGGGGTGGTGGTGTGCGTGTTGGGGTTCCTTCGTCACCCCAACCTACCGTGCTTTATTACAAAAGGAGCAATTTTATTCGCAGATTTGCGAAGAATGGTAGGTTGGTGGTGAGGTACGAACCCCAACATGCATACCACGGACTTTTAATTTTTGGTTTTCAATAATTTGTAAGCAGGTCATCAAGGGGGCAGTGGTGTGCATGTTGGGGTTCCTTCGTCACCCCAACCTACGTTTTATTGCGGTGGAAGGTGGAATATGGCCATTCTGAGGGGTGTTGTACGTAGCCGTGTTGTACTGGGTTGAAGTGGCAATAGTTTAAGTGGTGTGCGTAGTCTTCTTCGTCTTGGATTAGGCGTTCCCAATAACGCCGTTGCCAAATGCCTCTTTCGCCTTTGGCGGTGCGGCTCTGGCTGCATAGCTCATTTTTTGGCAGGCAGCGGGAAAACCCTGCTTTGATTAATGCCCACCGTGTGGAGTAATTTCTATCGCCTTCAGGTAGCGTCCATATTGCGTGTAGGTGATCGGGTAAGATCACTAAGGCATCGATATGAAATGGATGTCTTGCTTTTACTTTTTGTATTGCTGTTTTCAGTAGAGCGATGTGATCCACCAGCAAAGTGCGTGCCCGCTCAGCCAAATTAACCGTAAAGAAATATACGCCTCCTGCCGTACGTGCCCGCCGATAGTACATGCGTATCTCCTGTTGTAGGTTGGTGGTGAGGTACGAACCCCAACATGCACACCACCGACTTTTAATCCATTGTTTTTGGTATTTATATGCAGGTTTTAAAAGGACCGTGGCCTGCATGTTGGGGTTCGTACCTCACCACCAACCTACCCCTCATTCATTAATTTCGGCATTCTGGAGGTGAAAAGTTTGCTGGGAGGGTGGCGGCTACGCTGGGTTGTGGGCCTGGGCCGGGTTCTGGTAGGGCGGATTGTTTTTTGCCTGCGCTAAAGCATTCCCAGGTTACTGAACCTAGTTGTACTATTTCTGGCTTGATAGAAGTGCGTCCAGTTGGGTTGACAGGATCGTCTACTGTAGAGGGCACCAGTACTATGGTATCTGCACCTGGCGGGGCTACGTGGGGGGTGTAGGTGATGGTGATTTCACCTGTTTTGGGAAGAATATGGATGGCTTTTACATTGCGTGTGGCAGGCGGAACATCGTAGCCACTGTTTAGAGGGGCGCCGCTGGCTACATTTTCCGCAACGGCGAGTCGCGCAGAGGCAGCTAAGACCAAGCCCTCCCCTACCCGGCTGCGTGCCAAATAGTTTTGATAAGCGGGTATGGCGTAGGCAGCAATAACGCCGATGATAGCGAGCACGATCATGAGCTCAATAAGAGTAAAGCCTCTTTCGCGTTGGCGGTGGAGGTGTTTTTTTATATTTTTTTGCATTTCTTGCCTTGAGCCCAGTTAGTTCTATGATGGTAGCGGCCGGCTCATTATTTTTCGGAAGACTTTGAGCAGGTTTTAAGAGCATACCTTTGTTTGGGCTCTACTGCCAAGTCTGGCATCTGGCTAGTTTGTGTGCGTTAGCCCCCTTTTTATATAAAAAGGGGGCTTATTTAAATATTCAGATTGCACGCTTTTTGCATACAGCGATAGCAGCTAAAACGAATACCGCTCCTGCTCCTTGTATCACGTGCTCCCACAAAGCGGGGGTGAGTGTGCCAAAGCGTTGGATGAAAGGGTCTTTGATGATGAGGCCTAGTGATATCCATCCTAATAGGGCCGCACCTACTCCAATTAGCCAAGGGAAGCGTTGTAAGGCGCGTAATACGCCTTGGCTGGCAAAAACTATGATGGGCAGGCTCAGTAATAAACCAAAGGCTATTAGGAAGAAGCGCTGGTCTGGGGGAGCCATATTGGCAATTCCGGCCAGGCCTAGTGCGTTATCGATGCTCATTAGCGCGTCTGCTACGATAATAAGGCGTATGGCGTCCCATAGTTTTTTACTGGGGGATGCATCTGGTGGGCTTTGTTTATGCTGATGGGCTGTTTTTTCTTTTTCATGCTCATTTTTCCCTATACCAAGGCGCACGGCTATCACTAGCAATAGCAGCCCCCCTATTAGAGAGAGTAAGGGTACTTGTAAAAGAAAGCTTGCGATGCCAACAAAGAGAAAGCGCAGAATGAGTGCGCCTACGGTGCCCCATAAGATGCCTAAACGTCGTTGTTCTGCAGGCAAATCTTTGCAGGCTAACCCGATGAGGATGGCGTTATCGGCCCCGAGTAAAAGGTCAATGCCTACTATTTGGATAATAGCGCCGCCATGAAGGGAGGCTAACCACTCTAGCATGATGTTTCTTCTATTGTTTATAAGGGGGAAATAGCAGGGAAAAGCTTGGAGCCCATCTGGCGCTTTACGAAGCGTTTGATCCGTATTGTACGATCTGTATGGAGAATACGATTGGAAGAGGTAGGGAGGGAATAGGTAAATTCTAAGAGCGTGTGTGTATATTCCCTAAAAGGGAATGATGCGCGGAGATTTCAAAATAACGGATAATAAAATGTAGGTTGGGGTGAGGCACGAACCCCAACATGCGTACCACCGACCTTTAATCTTTGCTTTTGCCAGTTTTTAGGCTGGTTTTCAAAGAGGCGGTGGTCTGCATGTTGGGGTTCGTGCCTCACCCCAACCTACAAGCTTATTACGAAGCTAGAGCTGCTTTTAGCAATGTCCCGATTTCAGAGGGATTTTTGGTGACGGTAAAGCCACATTCTTGCATGACTTTGAGCTTTTCATCGGCTGTACCTTTACCACCAGAGATGATGGCGCCTGCATGGCCCATGCGTTTTCCTGGAGGAGCAGTTACACCGGCAATAAAGCCTACTACCGGTTTTTTCATATTGTCCTTGGCCCATTTTGCAGCGGTTTCTTCATCGTCTCCACCGATTTCTCCAATGAATACGACTGCATCAGTATCAGGATCATCGTTGAAAAGCTTGAGTACATCGATATGCTTCAAGCCGTTTACAGGGTCACCACCAATGCCGATTGCACAGGATTGTCCCAGCCCTAAAGCAGAGAGTTGTCCTACTGCTTCATAGGTCAGGGTGCCGGAGCGCGATACGACGCCAATGCGTCCAGGACGGTGAATATGGCCTGGCATGATGCCGATTTTTACGCCGTCTTCACCTGGGTAGATAATACCTGGGCAGTTGGGTCCGAGTAAGCGGGTTTTGGTTTTTGCTGTTTGCATTTTGTGCTTGAGCTCGATCATGTCGCGCACAGGAATGCCTTCAGTAATACAAACAACCAAATCTAATTCCGCTTCTACTGCTTCCCAAATAGCTGCTGCTGCGCCTGCGGGGGGAACATAAATAACCGATACATTCGCACCAGTTTGCGCTTTGGCTTCTTTTACCGTGCCAAAAATGGGAATACCTTCAAAATCTTCCCCAGCTCTTTTTGGGTTCACGCCGGCTACATAGGCATCTTGCCCACGGCCATATTCACGGCAAGCACGCGTATGGAACTGGCCTGTTTTGCCTGTAATACCTTGCGTGATGACCTTGATTTTTTGTTTATCTAGCAAAAACATTGTTCACCTTTTATGTCTGGAAGCTTTTATTTCTGAGAAGCAGCAATGACCTTTTGCGCGGCTTCCGCCATATCATCTGCTGCAATAATGGGCAAACCAGAGTCGGCCAGCATTTTTTTGCCGAGATCTTCGTTGGTCCCTTTCATGCGCACGACTAAAGGTACTTTGAGCTGGACTGCTTTGGAGGCTGCAATAACGCCTTCTGCAATCACATCACAGCGCATAATTCCACCAAAAATATTCACCAAAATGGCTTTCAGATGGGGGTTTTTCAGCATGATTTTGAAGGCTTCTGTCACCTTCTCGGTCGTAGCTCCACCGCCTACATCTAAGAAGTTAGCAGGTTCACCGCCAAATAATTTGATGGTATCCATCGTAGCCATGGCCAAGCCTGCGCCATTAACTAAACAGCCGATATTGCCATCGAGGGAGATATAGGCCAGATCAAATTTTGAAGCTTCTACTTCTGCAGGATCTTCTTCATCTAAATCGCGGTATGCAACGATTTCAGGATGTCTAAAGAGTGCATTGGAATCAAAATTGAATTTTGCATCCAATGCGATTACTTTCCCATCACCCGTTAGGATAAGGGGATTAATCTCTGCCAGCGCAGCATCGGTTTCCCAGCATGCTTTATAGAGCCCTTGCAATACAGTCCGTGCTTGGGGAAGCGCAGCTGCAGGAATACCGATCTTGGTCGATAATTCATCTGCTTCGGCATCCGTTAAGCCTATGACTGGGTCTACAGCAACTTTATGGATGAGTTCAGGGGTTTTTTCAGCAACCTCTTCAATCTCCATGCCGCCTTCACTAGAGGCCATAACGACCACTCTTTGCGTGACGCGATCTACTACCAAGCCTAGATACAATTCTTTTTGAATATCTGCGCCCTCTTCTAACAAGAGGCGGCTGACTTTGCGGCCTTCAGGGCCAGTTTGGTGTGTTACCAGCTGCATGCCATAGATTTCTTCGGCATATTTCACCGCTTCATCTACCGAGCGAGCCACCTTCACGCCACCGCCCTTACCTCGGCCGCCGGCATGAATCTGTGCCTTCACTACGATAACTCGGGTACCCCGATCCCACAACGCTTGCGCTGCAGCGCGTGCCTCTTCCAGTTTTAATACCACTATGCCAAAAGGCACAGGCACCCCGTACTTCCTGAGGATTTCTTTACCTTGATACTCATGAATGTTCATGCGTGATTCCTTCCTTCTCAGGAGATCTTTAAAAAAAACGAATATTCCGGACAAAACTAAGCCCTATAGCCTAACCCGCTCAAGAATAGTAGCCCAGCAAAAAGGGCGAGATTCTAGCATAGGAGGTGGTTAGCAGATGGGTGTGAGTTAGTTTAAGGCGCTAGTTGCTAAAAAGAAGCAGGTAAAGTTTCAACTAATGAGTCGCATCCCTATTGCTTTGGCTGCTTTGATATCAAACGTCATGGTATAGATGCAGTGTGCGTTATGGGCAGACCGCTCAATCAGGCAATCTGAAAAATCTGCACTGGAGTGGGTGTATATATGTAACGCTTTTAGCACTGTTTCCACATTCTCAACAACGAGCTCTCTAGTGCGCAAAAGCTTATGCAAAATAGCAGTAATTTCGTTTTTAGTTGCTTTATAGCTGCCTTGCATTACCCACGTCAGTTCGATAATTGAAACGAGTGTAATGAATCCGGGATTTTTATCTGATAATGAATCAATTAGCGCGCTAGCTTGTTTGGTTTGTTCTTCATCATCTTGTGCGATATAGCGCACTAGTACATTGGTATCTAATCCAATCATGCAGCAGTAGCCCCTCTTGCTGCGATGGTTTCATTCATATTTTCAATGGTGACTGGGCTATCAGGCTTGCGCAGCATACCTTTTAACTCTTGGACTCGGCTATTTGCCAGAACAATATTAAATTCCCCTTTTGTAGTTTCGACAAATTCAATGCGGCTTCCAGCCTGAACCCCTAGAGCGTTGCGAACAGATGCAGGAATAGTTATTTGACCTTTAGAGGTTACTGCTGCGCTTGCCATGATAAAACTCCTTTCGCTTATCGATATACCTTACTTTATCACAAGGAACTGCGTCTGGGAAAGTAAATATATTGCACTAGTAAGCCGTCCTTTTATGCATTTCATTCAATTTGCCCTCTTAAAAGACTCAACTGCACAGGCTTAAAAGAACGCCGATGATGGGAGCAAGGGCCATATTTTTGTAAAGCTGCGCGGTGTGCGGCAGTGGGATAGCCTGCATGCTGTTTGAACCCATAGATTGGATGCTCAAGATGCAGGGCATCCATTAAACGATCACGTGTGACTTTGGCTAGGATGGAGGCTGCACTGATAGCGGGAATATAGGTGTCGCCTTGCACTACCGCTTCAGCAGGTAAACCAGCATGTGCAGCCGCTGATAGAGTGGGCCAGGAAAATAGCGGGCTGCGATTTCCATCTACTTGAATATAGGTAGGGCAAAGCGGTAACCCCGCCACAGCGCGTTGCATGGCTAGAAGAGTGGCTTGCAGAATATTGAGGTGATCGATTTCTTCTACCGAGGCGCTGGCTATATGAAAAGCGGCTGCACGATCTATGATTTGTTCAAAGAGTGCGTCGCGTTTTTTGGCGCTTAATACTTTGGAATCCGCCAGTCCTGCAATGGGACGCAATGGATCGAGAATAACTGCTGCAGCGACAACAGGCCCAGCTAAGGGGCCTCTTCCCGCTTCGTCTACCCCGCAGAGTAAGGTGATGTCTGGGGATGGTGGGTGTGTCATCGCATGCCTTTTTAAAGTATTTTTCGCCGAAGGGCGAATAGGTTAAGGTGCTTAGTAAAGCCCTTTTACATAGGCATATCGGTAGGTTGGTGGTGAGGCACGAACCCCAACATGCGTACCGCTGACTTTTAACTTTGCCTTTGACAGTTTGTGAGCTGGTCTTCAAGGAGGCATTGGTCTGCATGTTGGGGTTCCTTCGTCACCACCAACCTACCGTGCTTTGCCTTTTCTTGGGGTTGGCAGAGTTTTTTAAAGCCTTTTTACATAAGCATATCGGTAGGTTGGTGGAGTTACAGTTCTACAATTGCTTGGGCGGCGCGCAGGGCGGCTTGGTTTTTTAGGGTGTGGTGCATTTGTGTAAATAGGTCGTTGAGGTCGCGTCTATTTGCTTCATTGTCTAGTTGATACAGCATGGCATCCGCTAATGCTTCTGGGGTGGCATGGTGTTGTAGGAGTTCAGGAACCACGAAACGGCCTGCTAGGATATTGGGTAATCCAATGTAAGGCAGATATCCTTGGCGTTTCATGATCTGCGCTGTAAGCCAAGGTACTTGGTAAGAAATGACCATGGGTTTTTTGTATAAAGCGGCTTCAAGCGTGGCGGTGCCGCTGGCTAGCAATACGGCATCCGCAGCTTCTAGCGCTAAATGAGAGGCGCCTTCCACTAAGGTTAGTGGTAGTTGGGGCCAAGCATCTATCAAGGGTTGGAGCTGCGCTCGGGCACTGGGAGTGGCTACGGGCAGGATAAAGCGCAAAGAAGGCTCGCGCTGCGAAAGCAAAGCCATAGTGGCAAAGAAAACAGGAGCGATGCGTTTGATCTCACCTTGCCGGCTACCTGGCAGTACGGCAATTATTTTTTGGGTGGCTGCAGAGGTATTGCTGGTTGCGGATGAAATCAGGCCCAGCGCTGCACGCGCTTTTAATGGATCGGGAATGAGAGGAATATCATCAGCTAATGGGTGCCCTACATAGTGCGCCCGCACGCCTGCACGTTTGTAAATATCTAGCTCAAAAGGAAATAAGCACAGCATTAAATCTACTGAACGAACAATCGTTTTAATGCGCCCTCCTCTCCATGCCCAAATAGAGGGGCTAATAAAGTGCACGGTAGGAATACCTGCCTGGCGGCAACGCGCTTCCACCCCTAAATTGAAGTCTGGAGCATCAATGCCGATAAAAGCACGTGGTCGGGTAGCCAGTAGATCTTGGATTAAAGCGTGGCGTATACGCAAAATATCAGGCAAACAGCGCAACGCTTCTACATATCCTCGCACCGCTAAACGCTCGCTAGACCATTTGGCATTAAACCCTACTGCCTGCATATGCGCGCCTCCAATTCCAGAGAAAGTGCACTCTGTAGGTAAGCGTGGCATAAGCTCGGTGAGCAAACGGGATGCTAGTAAATCTCCAGAGACTTCTCCTGCCACTAAAGCAAAGGAGTGGGATAGCTTACTGGTAGTAGTAGGCTGGGCGGGAGGGGAAGCAGGGTGCATGTTTTAGAGGTGGTTGTAGAATAGAAATGGCGAGCAGCCATTTTACACGCTCTTTATAACAGCCGAAGCGCTTGCGCGGTACACACGTATTGCATTACAGGCCAATACCATTAAAAAAGCCCACGCCATATTATTATGTGTGGGCTTTTTTAATGACCTCTTGCTATTACAAAACTGTTTTTTTAGTTTTATGTACAGCTTCGCAAGCTTAAGATCTATGCAAATTATCTGCGATTGAGTAGCAAGCCAATAATTGCACCTAGAGCAACAAAACCACCAATAGATTTCCAAGGGTGCTCGTGCACATACTCATCTGCGGCACAGGCTGCTTTTTTGGTTTTTTCTATAAAAGCAGCTTGGTTTTCTATAAGGCTGCCTTTGGCTTGTTTCAAGAGATTCAGCGCTTTATTGCGTAATTCATGCGCTTTTTCGCCGGTAACATCTGCGGTTTGTTGCAAAACGGATTCAACATCCCCAAGTATAGTTTTAAGGTCTGACATCAATTATCTCCTTGTTAAGTTTCTAGTAGCTTGTATAAGACTAGAAACCAAAAAATGATGACAAAAATAAAAATTACCGAGCAACACGGAACCTGCTTAGAATATTCTTACACAAATTCCGCCCCACCTTTATACAGCATGCTGCCCTGCGCTGGCTACAGCTGTCATATTAACAATGCGCCGCACCGTAGCTGCAGGCGTAAGAATATGGGCTGATTGGGCAGCACCCAGCAAGAAAGGTCCGACTGCTACGCCATCGCTGCTGGTAACTTTAAGCAAATTGTATGCAATATTCGCGGCTTCAACATTAGGCATAATAAGGAGATTGGCCTCACCAGCAAAAGTCGAAGCAGGGAAAGCTGCTTTTCGAATAATTTCGGAGAGCGCTGCGTCGCCTTGTACTTCCCCTTCTACTTCTAATCCGGGAGCGCGCTGTGCAATCAAAGCGCGAGCTTGCGCCATCTTGCGTGCTGAAGCACTGGGGACGCTTCCGAAATTAGAATGGGATAGCAATGCAACCTTAGGCGTTACACCAAATCGCTCGACCTCGCGTGCGGCCAAAATGGCCATAGAAGCTACTTGCTCGGCAGTTGGGCACTCATGCACATAGGTGTCGCATATGAAAAGATTGCGGTTAGGCAGCATTAAAAGATTCATCGCGGCGAAATCTTCAGCACCTGGAGCAACCCCGATTACTTGATTGATATATTTTAAGTGGTCGTGATAACCACCCACCAAACCACAAATCAAGCCCTGGGCATCTCCTATACGAAGCAGCATGCTCCCAATAAGCGTGTTTGCGTGCCGTAGCGCTCCGCGCGCTACTTCAGGGGTGACGCCATCGCGTGCACCTAGCTCATGATAGAGCGTCCAGCAGCGGGTATAGCGCGCATCCTCTTCTGGATTCACTACCTCAAAGCCGCTTTGTGCAAGCGTGCTGCCCATTTTTTGCAGTCGTGCATCGATAACTGCGGGGCGGCCAATCAAGATCGGGTATGCTATTTTTTCTTGCAAAATAGTTTGTGCTGCGCGCAATACACGCTCATCTTCCCCTTCTGCAAACACAATGCGTGCAGGTTTAGATTTTGCAGCTGCAAAAACGGGGCGCATGACCATGGTGCTGCGATTGGCTCTATTTTCAAGCTGCTCGCGGTAACTTTCCATATCCTCAATAGGACACGTAGCCACGCCAGAGTCCATAGCTGCTTGTGCTACAGCAGGTGCAATTTTGATCATTAAACGAGGATCAAAAGGCTTAGGAATAATGTATTGAGGGCCAAATTCTAGAGAATGCCCCACATAAGCTTCTGCTACTTCTTCACTATGGTCGCGCTCTTGTGCAAGTGCTGCAATGGCCTTCACGCAGGCCAATTTCATCTCTTCAGTAACACGTGTTGCCCCTACATCTAAGGCTCCACGGAAAAGGAAGGGAAAACACAGCACGTTATTTACTTGATTGGGGTAGTCAGAGCGACCGGTAGCGATAATCGCATCTGGACGCGCTTCTAGAGCCACTTCAGGGCGAACTTCAGGTTCAGGATTAGCCAATGCAAGAATCAATGGCTTAGCGGCCATGGTCTTGATCATATCCGACGTTAAAACACCTGCAGTCGAGCACCCTAAGAAAACATCGCATCCTTGCATGGCATCCGCCAGCGTGCGTGCTTGCGTGGCTACGGCATACCGTGCTTTGCTTGCATCTAGCCCTTCGCGCTCAGAATGAATAACCCCTTTGGAATCTATCACCAAGATATGGGCTTTATTGATACCCAGATCCACTAATAAATCTAAGCAGGCAATCGCAGCAGCACCGGCTCCTGAGCAGACCAGCTTTACGTCTCCCATATTTTTTTGCACGATTTTCAGGCCATTGAGAATAGCCGCGGACGCAATGATTGCCGTACCGTGTTGATCATCATGAAAAACCGGAATATTCATGCGCTCGCGCAGCTTTTTCTCAATATAAAAGCACTCGGGTGCCTTGATGTCTTCGAGGTTAATACCTCCAACAGTGGGCTCAAGCATGGCAATAGCATCTACCAATTTATCTGGATCGGTTTCAGCGAGCTCAATGTCGAAAACATCAATATCTGCAAAGCGTTTAAATAAACAGCCCTTGCCCTCCATAACAGGCTTAGCCGCATAAGGGCCAATATTCCCAAGACCTAATACAGCTGTGCCATTGGTCACCACTGCTACTAAATTGCCGCGAGAGGTGTAATCCTGCACTTTTCGTTGATCTGCGGCGATGGCTTCGCACGGAACAGCAACGCCTGGAGAGTAAGCAAGTGCAAGATCCAGGCTATTAGAAAGTGGCTTGGTTGGCGTGACCGAGATTTTTCCAGGCCTTGGCAATTTGTGGTACGCAAGAGCAGTTTGTTTAAATTGATTATCCATGGGAAGTTTTGTAAAAGCGTGGCGCTTGACGATTCTAAGAGGGGTGAAGAAAGCTTAAATATCAAAAATTACAAATATCAAAACAACAAATAAAAATAAAAAAACTAGGGAATCCAAGCATTCTGATGCCTGTTTTGGGTAAGTGCCCGTTATAATTCAGGCCAATTTTTTAAGAACCTATCCAAAAATTCTCAATAAAACCCAAAAAGCGGAGTGTACACGCCCTTTCCGCTCTTTCGTTCACTATTACCCTTCGCGCTACATTCACTGTAACAGGACCCCTCTCTATGACCGGCCTAGATACCCAATCCATTTCAGAAGCCACGGCACGCATTTTGCTCGATACCAAGGCCGTACATTTCAACGCCACTACTCCTTTTCGTCTGACTTCTGGCAGAGCTAGCCCCGTATATATCGATTGCCGAAAATTGATTTCTTTCACGCAAGAACGCCAAGCGCTGATGAAAATGGCGCAATCTTTGATCAATGAAAATATCAAAGATGCTTCTGGCAAATTGGCTATCGACTCCGTTGCAGGCGGAGAAACCGCTGGCATTCCGTTTGCTGCTTGGTTAGCCGATGGCCTGATGCTCCCGATGCAGTACGTACGCAAAAAGCCAAAAGGCTTTGGCCGCAATGCGCAAATTGAAGGACAATTAGAGCCAGGCACGCGTGTGCTACTCGTAGAAGATTTAACGACAGATAGCCGCAGCAAACTCAATTTTTGTGCAGCGCTGCGCGCGGCAGGTGCGATTGTTGAGCATGTTTTTGTAGTGTTTCACTACGATATTTTTAAAGAAAGCCGCACACTTTTGGCAGAAGAAGGCATTGCACTGCACGCCTTAGCTACATGGTGGGATGTATTGAAACTGGCGAAACAAGAACAGTATTTTGATACTCAAACCCTCACTGAAGTAGAACGCTTCCTACACGAGCCCGCAAAATGGTCCATGGAACATGGCGGAGTCAGTGAGCTTGCAAACGCGTAGATTGGCGGCGAGACACGAATCCCAACATGCAAACCCCTACCCTCTTGAACCCGTTTCCCATGCCACTAGCATTTGAAAAAAAAATCCTCTCCCGGTCGCAGTTAATAGCATTGCGTGCGAACTATACCGAGCCGGTTGTTTTTACCAATGGGGTCTTTGATATTTTGCATCGTGGTCACGTCAGTTATTTGGCGCGTGCACGTGCACTGGGCGGGTGTTTGGTGGTGGGAGTCAATAGTGATGCTTCGGCGCGCCAACTGGGTAAAGGCCCAGACCGGCCAATTAATAGCGAGGACGATCGTTTAGCGTTAATTGCAGCGTTAGAGAGCGTGGATGCCGTGGTGTGTTTTGACGAATTAACGCCTTTAGCGTTAATTAGCGCCCTACGCCCCAATATCATCGTGAAGGGAGGTGATTACGATATGGAAACCCTCCCCGAAACCGCCCTCGTTCGTACCTGGCAAGGCCAAGCGCTGAGCATTGCATTTGAGCATGCTCGCTCCACTACGGCTCTCGTGCAAAAAGTGCGAGGAAATAAGTAGAGATAGATAACTTGAGGGGTATTTCTCAGTTTTTTATTTTGTTTTTTTAAGTTATTCAATGATTTAAAATCAGCGTAGGCTCTTTTAAAAGGACCATTAGCCGGATGCAATCGATATATAAATAGCGTATTGCCAGTTATATCGAAAAATTCCAAGCACGCAGGTGCGTGTTGACTGCTTTCTTTGAAAGGTGGTCAGCTAAATGGTTCAACTTTAAAGGAGTGACTCATGCCCGTATTATGTATCGCCTACCATAGTGGATATGGCCATACCAAAAAGCTTGCAAAAGCTGTATGTGACGGAGCACAGCAAGGAGGCTCCACCGTAACGATGATGGATGTCTCCCAAATGACACCCTCCTATTGGGAGGCACTCGAAGCGGCAGATGGAATTATCTTTGGCGCCCCAACCTATATGGGAGGCGCATCAGCTGATTTCAAGAAATTTGCAGATGCAAGCTCCAAGCCCTGGTCTACCCAAAAGTGGAAAAATAAAATCGCAGCAGGTTTTACCAATTCCAGCTCGATGAATGGAGATAAATTCTCAACAATAAGTTATTTTGTTACCTTAGCCATGCAACACGGCATGATTTGGGTAGGTACAGGTATGCTACCGGCAAATAAAAAAAGCTCAACTAGAGACGATGTGAACTATATGGGCGGATTTACGGGCCTACTAGCACAATCCCCTAGTGATGCCTCTTCTGAAGAAGCGCCTGATACAGGCGCTCTTGAAACTGCCCGTATTTTTGGCGCGCGTGTCGCAGAAGTAGCGGCTCGCTGGAAGCCAGCGTTATAAATGTTTATATGCGTATTTCCCAATGCTCGTGCTCGCACGAGCATTTTCCATCCACTTTTTTTTACTAGCGCTTCGCTATGACACGCATTCATCCTACTGCAGTGATTGAGCCAGGTGCGCAAATCGACGATACCGTTGAAATAGGACCTTACGTAGTCATTGGCCCGCACGTCACTATAGGCGCGCGCACCAGCATTGGCTCACATTGTGTTATTGAAGGCCATACCCAGTTAGGCACCGATAACCGCATTGCAAATTTTGTAGCATTAGGTGGCCCTCCGCAGGATAAAAAATATGCAGGTGAGCCTACCCGGCTTGAAATCGGAAACCGCAATACGATTCGTGAATTTGCCACTATCCACACTGGCACCATTCAAGACGCAGGCGTAACCCGCCTAGGCGACGATAATTGGATCATGGGCTATGTACATATTGCCCACGATTGCCTAGTAGGCAACCACACCATCTTCTCCAGTAATGCGCAAATCGCAGGCCATGTCAAAGTGGGCGATTGGGCTATTCTCGGCGGTATGTGTGGGGTACACCAATTTGTACGTATTGGCGCGCATGCCATTCTAGGAGGGACCTGTAAATTAGTAAAAGACCTCCCCCCCTTTGTCTTAGCTGCTGGAGAAAAAACCAAAGCCTATGGGCTCAACCAAGAAGGCCTGCGCCGCAGAGGATTTTCCCCCGAAGAAATTACTTCCTTGCAAGCAGCCTATCGCGTCCTATACCAAGCCCGCTTAACCTTTGAAGAAGCAAAAACGCAATTAGCAGAAGATCTAAAAACGCTACCCAAAAATTCACCCGTCCACGCATTTTTAGCCTTTCTACACGAAGCTGAACGCGGCATTCTTCGTTAAAGAAACTATCTAATTTAATTCGGCTCGTAGGTTGGGGTGAGGTACAAACCCCAACATGCAGACCACTGTAATACCTGCGCTACCAGGATTTTTCAATAAGAAAAAAAAATAGAAAAAGCTATAGGACTTATTATATGAGCGGCTTATCTGATAAAAAAATAGAATGGGCCGAATATTTTTTTATGTGCCTAAGTAAAATATCTGTGTCATACCTTTTGCACAGACCCAGGATACCGGGCAATCAATGCTTCGGTGGTAAGCAATGTAAAACCTTCGACTTTTGACTGAGCAATAAGAATACGATCAAAAGAGTCTTTATGCAGAGAAGGGAGATCGCCAACAGCCATAATATGTTCACTCGTTACCTCTAATGTTTGAATTTAAGGCGTTTGCAATCCTCTATGGCGACCTACCCCATTCTCTACCATAACTTCACCGCATCTTGCCAAGATGCACTTGAGCAAGCCAAGAATTTGCTATCTGGTAAACACATCACATTAGTATGAAACCAGTCAAAAGTCTCTATATCATATAGTTAAGCCAATCTCCTTGCCATTACCACTGCAAACAGCTAACTATTTCTGATACACGCCCTATTAAATAAGGTGATTAGTCCTGACAAGCTTTTCTCCAATGCGCTTATCATTGCTAAGAATGCGATAACAAGGGGCTTTGTATGAATGATGGTTCTGCTGGTGCAGTCGAAACACATCTTGAAAATGCTATTGCTGCTTTTATAAAGCAGCAACGAAGCGTTAGCGTGACTAGTGCAGATAGCGGTATAGCGCTTGTAGATCCCTACAAAACGCTTCACCCGCTGGAAAATGACAATACGATTGCCCCATCCACCTTGCCATCAGACAACCCAGCAGTTCAAAGTACGCCAGGTCACATCCAGCAAGTAATAGATCACGACGGGGTACTTTTATCTCATTCTACAAAACCACTTCCAGAAGCCTATAAACAAATTA
Organism: Mycoavidus cysteinexigens; assembly: GCA_031963045.1. Lineage (GTDB taxonomy): Bacteria > Pseudomonadota > Gammaproteobacteria > Burkholderiales > Burkholderiaceae > JASSUD01. Next base: position 89,087 of record JASSUK010000043.1, on the reverse strand, counting down.
ATGAGGCCTTACTCCTTGGCATGGGAGTGATTGAAGATGCTACAGAAAAGATATATCAAGCTTTTAAAGCAGATATAAGCCTTCATGCTCTGAAAGAGGAGGATATCAAAGAGCGTGTGGATGCTAAATTTTGTCTTTCTAACGAAATCCAGCATTTTGCAGAGGTTCTATTACCTGAAGTTAAAAAAAACGTTCTTGAGCTAGAAAAAAATGCATATAAAAAAGAGGCATTTATCACTTTAGCTGAAATAAAGAAAAAATTAGAAACCAGCAAAGCACATATAGCAAAGAACCTTCCTCCAACACGATCTAAATTATTCAAATTTGCTAACTATTTGTTAGATGCACTGGGAACATTAATTACCCTAATTTTGGTTGCAATGGCGACGCTACATCTAGCTACCCTATCTACGACAGTGCCTTGCGCCTTGGCGGCACTTATTTGTTTGGTTGTAAAGGCTTTGGCAGAAAAAACAGCTCTGCCAGAAGACAATAAGAAAATGTATATTAAGCGGCTTGAAGAACAATATGAAGGCACGCTTAATGCTCTTGAGAAAATGGAGGAAGCAGTGAATGTTCTTGAAATGCGAGCGGAAAGAGCCAAACTTTTTGAAATGCAAAAAGCGCACGCTGACCTGCTGCTGCGGCAAGGCGAGGAAATAAAAGAGGTTGTATTAAATCCATCAATAGAGAAGGCTTCTGTGGGTACTTTAGCCATTGGGCTTACCAAGCGAGACCCCAATTCTCTTACAGAAGAAGAAGCCAAAAATATTGAAAAGTGGCTGCACAGCAGAATTTCCTCACCAGAATCGTCAGAAATATCTTCCTTTGCTTCAGAATCCTCTCAGAAACACGCTACTCCAGCTGAGTTGACTGGGCAAGCATGAGCGCTGAAAAGCCTTTAATTAACTGATGTTACGCATGTTATAGGCGAGTTGTTGATAAGCAGAGCGCAAAGATTAAAAGTGGGTGGCATGCGTGTTGGGGTTCGTGCCTCGCCACCAACCTACCGTGCTTTGCTGTGGTTGACGGAGTTTTTTTAAAGCCCTTTCACATATAAGCCATTTCGGTAGGTTGGTGGTGAGGCACGAACCCCAACACGCATGCCACAGTCTTTTTGAATACCTGCGTAACATCATTAATTAGTTTTTCTTGCCTGCCATTCATTTTTTATGCAAGAGGTAGATGGGTAGTTAGAACAATACAATGGCCATCAAGCACCCTTTGGAAAATACTGCTATGGCAAAACGCCTATGGAGACTTTCCTGGATTCGAAACATCTGGCCACTGAAAAATTGAATTGGCGTATTTGTGCCCATGCCTCATCTGACAATTTTATAAAATAAAAATTATTAGATCTGTAATGTGTTTTCTTTTTTTCTTAACTCTAATCTCATAATAATATATTGATACTTTTTTTGTACTTTATAGCCTGCATCTCTCTTCCTTTGCTTCTTATTAATATCTTTATCTAGAGATGGTTCATATTTTTTTGGAATGAATGTTTTTTTAAAACCGGCCAATATCTTTTCTTTCTCCGATAGAGAAAGAAGATCGAATTCTTTCATTTTTTCTTTACGTTTTTTTCTAAAAATTGCTTGTGCATTGCGATTGCTTTCTGCCTTCTGCTTGTTACGTATTTCTTTTTTGCTAGGTACTTGGCTAATCTTTGCTTTTTCTCCAAGCCACTCTTTCACACATTTATTTTTTGACATAGAAGCAGAAGTACAGAATTCCAGAGATATGTCTTGATATTTATTTAAATCTCTAAATGAATATTCGTATGGTTGCACAAGCCTCAGAATACCATTAGGAAATTCTTTTGATATTAGAAAGGGCGTGCGGCTCTCAGATTCATCCAAAAATTTATGGGAATCTTGCAGAGTCAATTCATTTAAATGCTCCTGATCGACCTTGACTAGAGGTTGAGATAATATTTCATAGTCAGAGAGAGATGCTAATTGCTTCACGCTCTCTTCAATGTCCGATGAAGAATGATGCTGCGCGGATCGGGAAGATGTGGAAGGTAAGAAATTGCTGATATCGGTAGATAATAGTTCAGGCAGAGGTAGATTAACCCATTGCTCCCAGTCCTCTTTATAGAAGCAAGCCGTTCCTGTGCTTTGCTGAGAAGCATGTGCAGACAATGCACTCAGCACTCCCCCTATATTTTTATTTTTGGTTTTAGCCGGATTACGCACATATGGCGTTTGTACCTCCTTATGATGAGGTGTACGCATTATTTTTAACTGTTGGGGAATTTTTCCGATACCCATGCCCGCCTCTTGCCATTTTTTAATAGCGGTAACGCTGCTAATACCAGTGATTTACTTCTATTAAACGCGATAGCTTGCAAGTACGCATGCGTTTTACGCAATACTTTGCTATAAAACGAAATCTGCAGTGCCTAACGCCATCTTTCTCATGCGCTTTTTTGTGCGTTAAAGCATGTGGATCGAATGGCACTGTATAGCCTTCTGCAAAATTTACCCAAACTTTTGGATGCAGCTGTGCGTCCAGAAAAGGCTGGCGTGTTCAGTAGAAGTGAGTTCCGCTTGGATAAAGGCAAACTAATTATTCTTAATAAAAAATTTTATTATTTGTAGTTTGGTGGAAATGGCATGACGTTCTGGAAAACATTAATTAATGTCCTTGCCTTATATAGAAAAGCGGCAAGAAGTTATAAGCTAGCCAGTTTGCAGGAGATATATTATTTTTTAATTAACACACATTTAATTATGGAGATTATATGACACATATTCATCCTCTCACTACGCAAGGTGCTCCGCAGACTCAATATTCTTATAGTGTAGAAAATAATGAATTTCCGTCTATTAGTGATGCTATTTCCACTATCAGGAATGAGTTGCCTACAATAATTGAGGAGGCTCAAAAACCTCTAAGAAAAGAATTACAAGAGCTAAAAAATCTCCTTAAAGACCAAATTCAACAATCCAAAATAAAAGATGAAGTCATTCAGGCTTTAATAAAAACCAAAGAAGAACTGACTGAAAGCTTAAAGCAACCTTCAATCGCTGCAGCTTCACGTACCCCTATAAAAAATAATATTATTTATTCGGCTCATGATGCTAACGCAGGAAAAAAAATCATGCGTACTCATGGATTTGCCAAGAATAAGAGTGAACATGGTATATATGCAAAAAATGATCAAGTAATGGTGGAATTTGTTTCAACATTTCCTAAAAAATTTGATCTTGATATAAAAGGATATTTTACTAAAGGATACAATCAAGAATTACCTGAAAATACTTATTTTGAAGTTCATATCGGCAAAAATGGTGAAGATATAAGGCATACAAAAACGTTTAGATTATTTAGAGATAACTATCAGAGTAGTAAAGATTTTACTACTGTTAAATTTGAAACTGAGGATGAGGACAATAATACTATTTGGATAAATATGCCAAAAATTCCTGAATATTCTGGCGAGAAAGCAACTATGCTTTCTGGCCTAGATCTTCATCTGCTAAATATTATCCCTCGATAAAAATAAGTTTTTATTTTTATAAAATGTTTGAAAATTAAACTATTGCAGGCTGGTTAGCCTGCTTTTTTTTGCGCTCAACACGAGGTAGAAAGCAATTTATATCGCTGATCTGCTGGTGTGTAAAGTTTATTAACCAAGAGAATGCAGCGATACTTTTCTTTCTCTACGTGTGCCTGTTTGAGAAGCAAATTTAAATGGCATCCTACTTCTTAACGAATTTGTATTTACTGGGGGAAGCAAAGGAAAGCGTTTATTTTCTGAAGAAGCTGATCTTTGTCTTTTAAACTCAAGAGGCAATGGAGAATTTACTCTGGGCACTGGAGAATTTGCTCTATTAGACACGCGAATTGCTGGGGGAGATAAGGGAGCTGGGGGAGACAAGGGAGTGGGGGAAAATATGTAACTTTCTGAATAGACTGAATTCACAGATCCTTTCCTCTGGCTAGCCCCACTGTGCGCTGGATATTGATATGGATATTGAGCAAGATTTAAAGATGAATTATTGGGCGTTGAATAGATTGAATTAATATATAGTTGATCTATTTTGCTTTTCTCTTCTTTTTTCTCTATTTTTTTTGTCAGCTCCTTGGCTTTTTCTACTTTATTTTTTATTTTATTTATCCATTCCGATGCCTGATCACCATCATAATAAACCTTGTTTACTATATCATGTAATTTTTTTGCATATTTTATTTTTGATTTTTCTTCTGCAGATTTTATTTCAAAATTACGTAATTTCATAGAAAAAGACAAGCGCATTGCAAAAATAACAAGCCCTGTAAAAAACAAAAAAACTTTAAATACCAGGCCCAATATAATAGGCATTGCAGAAGAAAACCCCACCATGGTCATAGAAAGACCAAATAATGCTTCGATGAAATAAGTTGCAAATTCTTGCGAAGGTCTATCGCCATATTTTTTATTATCTTGTATATATTCATTTAAATCCTTATTTGCGCAAGGCAGTATATTTATAATCTCAATTATATTGGATTGAATATTTTCGCTCGCTTCTATAATATTTGAAAAATCAGGCTTCACTTCTATTTTTATTTTTATTTCTGAATGATATTTTTCACGTTTTTCTTTTAATAAGCTTACAATAAGTTCTTGCAAATAGCCATCGATATAATTATTATATTTTTTCAATGGATTTCGCACACTCGAAATACAGAATTCAATGGTTTTATCAAGGTTAATTAGGAATTCTTCAGCGGATTGTATATCCGCATACAGACTTTTATTTAATATATTAAGATCTAATTTTAGCTGATCAATTTCACTCCATTCATTCCGATCCAAATTATCATTTAGACTACAATCTTCCACAGCAGGATCCACTGGAAACTTACTAAAACCTCCATCGGAATTAATATTTTCAGACTCAACAGATTCAATAATATCTGGGTTCACCAATGGATGTATTGGCAACGGATGTATATTATTTCTATAATTTTGTTGAATGGAAGCGTGCATTATTATATCCGTATGAAATACATATGCTTTGACTGTATAGTATGTAAAAATATATATTCTTTATAGGCTTAAATATAATTTTTCTATACATTTTTGCATTTTCAGAACACCGTCCAAATACATCAACAAGAATAATCTTATTTTTCAATAAGACGGCGTTTTATCCACCTATTAATCAGGTGAATACCTTATAATGTTTAGACTAAATTGATTGCTTACTGATGTTGCGCAGGTTGTAGAAAGGCTTTACAAACTTCCACCAATCTGTGCAGGCGCTATACCAGAGCTAGGAACACGAAGACTTTGTTTTTTTTCTGGAAGGGGCATTATATTATTAGGGTAAGCAGGCCCCAAGAAATTTTTATTTGCTTCCATAGCAGGTGATGGTAGAGCAGAAGAAAAGAAGCCACTATCTATAGATGGATTTCTTGTTCGCCGATGTATAGGTCCCGGCAAAGGAGTGCTTGCGCGACTTGACATTGGGCTACTGCTGCTCGAGATTACATTATCACCACTAGTTAATTCGATATAATTAGACATATCTTTAGTAAATCTATCGAACATTTCTAATAATTTATTTTGGGTATCATGCACACTTCCCAATTTTAATTTAAGCTTTTTTGTTTCCTCTTCCATATCCATATTTTTTTTGTGCATTAATGTCAATAAATTCAAATTTTCTTCTTGAATTTTATAATATTGATCTAGCAATTCTTCTTCTGTTAAATTATTATAATTTTTCGCATTAGGAATGCAGCGTTTAATTTTTTTAACGCCGATAGAAGGTAAAGGAGTGGCGCCTTCTCTTTTTTCAAAAATAAATACTTTTATCGATAGGTGCATTCTAGCAATAAAAAGAAAAATACCAATAATTACTGAAATAATAGTATATGCCAAAAAAATAGTAGGATCCAATTTTGGAATCATATTTCCTATAGCAAAAGTAAACCCTAATAATGCCTCTAATATATAAGTATAAGACCCTGCCACTGGCCTTATAGGTGTGGCATCTTTCTCTATTTTTTCATTCAAATTTTTTATAAATACATTAAACTCATCAATACTTTTTTTTATTTCTGATTTTTTTGCTTTGTATGCATATTCTTCAGAGCAATTCTCCACATTAATGGGGGAGATTTTTTCAAAATTATCGTATTTTATTTGAATATACTTAGCAAGCGCATGCGCATATGCATCTAATTTAGTATTCTCTGTTTCAAAATTTTTTAAAGATTGTATGCAATTCATCATTGCATTTTTATTATTTTCAACAATGGATTCCATTGTTTTAAGAGTAGTGAAACGCACTTTTTCTATATTAAATACTTTTCTTTTTCCTGCTTCCTCTTTAGGAGAGGAGGTATCATTTTCAGCATTATTCTCTAATGTGATCCCTAAGCCAATTAAAAGATGGGGGCTATCAGATAATTCTTCACTAAGACGGCTCAAAGCTTCTCTACATGGAGCGCTCCCTATCCGGCTATCAGCTGGAGTAGTTTTTGGGTTCGAATGAAAAAGCGAAGCGCTACATGTATTTCTAAGAGCCAATGAAGCAGGATTCATAAAATTCTCGGCATACTGATAATGGAGAGTCGCTACTGATATGTCAGATAGCTAAGAGCTGTGTGTAGTGTAGTTGCTTGGGTGCTATAAGATTTGCGTGAATAAGGTGCTGCTGAGGCATACAGCGGCAATAGCAATATTTTATATACTTTTTTGAGACTCTTATCTGTTTTATTTTGCATTCTCAAATGCCGACCACGCACAAATCAATAAGAATCACTGAGAAAAATCTCTTTTTTTGATGGGAAAATTCTTATATTTATATAAGAATCGCTGATATATCTTACAGCGCATTTACCCTTTCTCAAAAAACACCCTTCTCCGAGGCTAATCGAACTTACTATCTGATGTTACGCAGGTGTTCAAGGGGACAGTAGCTTGCATGTTGGGAAACGTTGCTCACCACCAACCTACCGCCCTTTGCTTTTTCTTGTAGTTGGTGGAGTTTGGTGAATCCTAAGCTACGAGATCAAACATAGGACTCGAAGCTATTTTTTTGGTAGGAAATATTGATCTTATTGTGTGTGGAGCGCGCATGAAATAAAAAGGCAGGGCCTTTTACAGGATGGTTTTTACTTTTATACAAACCATAACTCCTCTTCCTCTGTGCAGAAGAGTGAAATGATAAAGTATGGTTTTCCGCATGTATTGCTTTATAAAATCTACCCTCACTTGAACCCTGTATTTCTTTTGTATAATGTTTTGAAAATATTCCAAAAAAATACACTAATTCACTATATGCTTGACGCAAAAACCATGCATCTTCTACTTGAATACTTTCTCTTGCACTGACAATAATATTGGTGGTTTTTATTAAGAATGTTAATATTCCAATGACTGCAGAGCATATCACCATACACACATTGAAAGATAAAAATCCTGCTTGAACCAATGATGGCAATACAGTCATAGTAATAACAGGCAATATTTCAAAGATACGTGTTACAAATCCAGCACGGGTGTTAGGAAGATTTTTGGGTGCGAGCGTGCATTCAATATCTGCGATGATATTTTCAAGCACTTTGAAATCATGATGGCTATTTTCTTTTATAGCTTTATCTATTAATTCTCGTGCTGCTTTTATATCTTCAATCGCATAGTTATAGTTTGCTTCTATTTTTGAGTAGGTCTCTTTATCCAGAATGATCCATTTTGTCCAACTGGATTGAAATTGCACACATTGATCCTCTACTCTTCTCAATAAGTCTGCAGATTCTTCATATAAAGGGGCTGGTATACTAACCGCTCTTCTTTTTTCGAAATTTTGAGAGATGAATTTCAACTTGCTCCCCTATTTTTAACCGTATGGATGCAGAAATTTATTTACATATTGGGATACTGCCTTTTTAAATAAAAAACTGAACGGTTTATGTTGGGCAAGTCTGCTTTCTCTGCACTAAAAAAACTATTTTGTAGTAAGAATGGTGCCTCACCACCAACCTACGAGGATTGCCCCAAACGAGCTTGTAGCCCTGAATATAGAGGGGTAGAGGTGTGGATGGCAGACTCTAAAGCTTGTGCGCTGCCTAAGAGTGTTACTTTCTGTCTAGCACGTGTGATGGCGGTATAGAGCATGGCTCGCGTTAGGGGGAATCGATTTGAATGGTCTGCCAAGCTAGGCAGCACCAGTGCAACATGGTTGAATTCAGACCCTTGCGCTTTATGTACGGTCATTGCAAAAGCAGCTCTCCAAGGAGGTAGCAAGGAGGGTAAAACTATGCGCAGGCTTTTATCTGGTTTGTAAAAAAGGACGTATAAAGCACTGTCTTCCCCTTCTGTCTGTGCATACTCTGCAAAGGCTAGTGCTTTGGGCACCCTATATCTGGGCAATACTATGCCTATGTCTCCATTAAAAAGATCCAAACTGTAATCATTGCGCGTCACCATCAATGGCAAACCGGCATACAGTGGAAAATTCTGCTGCGCGCCCCCTCCTCCTTCATCCTTATACACTGACGCTACCTGCCCAAGGCTAGCGCGCATGTGCATTAGATAGGTTCTAGACGTTAAAGATAGTAGATTGAAATGGCGAGTTTTATATTGATCTAGGGCGTCTAGTAGCTTGGCCCGAAAAAATTGATCTAACCCAGCATTCAGCGCCCCTACTCCGCGCGGCCCTTCATATACAGGACATAACACTCTATAGGTGTTTAACGCCGTGTTTAATATTTCAAAAGACGAGTGCGTAGCTGCGTGCGTTGCCTGCGTATTTTCAAAATTAAACAGCAGAGTGCTTAATGCCTCGAAATAGGTATCTAATCCTTTTGCAAGATGCTCAAGTGCTTTAGTAGATAAGGGAGCGCCACCATACTCCTTAGAAGGCGCAGAATTAGAAGGTGCATGCTCTTCGATCAATACCACTGAGTCATCACTACCCTCCTCCCCAATCTTTTCTTGGAGGCTTGGAGCATGCATAGCAACAGGTGATAAAAGCGCAAGTGCCGCGCAGGCATCTACATCGCGAATAGCAAGAGCCAAACGTCCTATATAGGAGTCTTTTGCAAAACGGTAGTTGCGCTCTAGTTCAACACTGCAATTGGCCAAGGCAGGTGCTGCACTTTCTGATGGTGTATGTGGCTCTAATTCTTTAGAAGAAATAGCGTCGTCTGCTTCTGGAGTATTGTCAAAATTAAAATGCAGCTGTGCCTGTACCGTGCTTGGCTTTTTTTCTGAGTGGTTTAACTCAAGGGGATGGGGCCTTAATGTACTGAGTAGTTCAAGGTTTTCTGGCAAAACGCGTGCCAGTCTATCTACATACTCCGGGGTAAAGTAGCTGTGGGCAGTGAGACTTGCAAATACCGCTCCCGCTTCTACGGCACTCAATTGGTGTTTATCGCCTAACCATACCAACCTAGCAGTGGAGGGTAGCGCTTCAAGCAGTTGAGTAGCCAGTACTATATCGAGCATCGAGGCTTCATCAATAATAATAAGATCGTAAGGCAATAGGCTGGCGTGGCTTGCCGTATAAGCAGATTGTTTGGATGAGGCTGTGCTCGAGCTAGCTACATGGGGCGCTAGGGCGCGCTCACTCAACAAGCGATGTACCGTGAACGCTTTTTGGGGCAAACGCGCTACCAGCTCTTCGGATAAACGGGAGGCTTGGAGAGTCAGTGCATGAAATAGATGTTGTGCAGCACGGCCGGTTGGGGCAGCCAGCGCAATACGCAATGTGGGATCGCGCTCTAATAAACAGGCCAGCAAGGCTGTGGTCGTCGTGGTTTTACCTGTACCTGGTCCGCCGCTAATAAGGGTTAAACGATTTAATACGGTAAGCGCTACGGCTAATCTTTGATGGTCTGCCAACCCCAAAATATCGCTATAACGGCGTATGCACGCACCCCATGCGTCATCATTTTTATTTTGCAGCGACGCTGCTCTATCGTCTAAAACCGGCAATGGGGTCTGAATAAGCCCGCTTAATTGCTCAGCAAGACGCCGCTCATAATCATAGTAACGCGCTAAATATAGTCTATTCCCTGCATCTAAAACTAAAGGTAAAAGTGCGCGTGGTGCAGCCGTTAGACTTCTTTCGTCACAGACTACTTTGCTCTGCAAAAGTGCTTCTCGCAACGTCCCAGTAGCTATACCTAGCTTCGACGCGCATATATGTAAGGGCATGCATACATGCCCTTGCAACACACCTTGGCACACTATAGCTGCAGCGCCCGCACTTAAACGTGAGGCATCATGCGATGCACCAGATTGCTTGGAGAGAAAGCCTAGACGCTGTGCGAGGCCAAGAGCGAGCGCAGAAGCGGCCTTTGTATCTATATCTGGCGCACTCTCCTCCTCTTGTGCATGAAAATTAAATAATGAAGTTGGGATAGGCATGGTTATGATAATGCCTGATCTAAGGCTTCTATAAAATTTGGATGGGGTGTATCGGCATATACCCCGCATACTTGTTCATCGTATTTCCAAGTAGGACGCATACCTCGCACAAAGATATATAAATAACCGCCAAAATGCGTTTCATAGCGATAGTTTGGTACGGTATGTTTTAAATAGCGGTGTAGCGCTAAAGTATACAGCCCTGCTTGCACATGATAGCGGTGGGCAATCATGGCGCGGCGCAATGCTGCACGGGTGTAATTACCAGGCTCGCGGCCCAGATCATTAGACTTCCAGTCTATTATCCAAAAGCGCCCTGCATACTCAAATACCAAATCGATAAATCCACGCACATATCCTGGATAAAGCGAAGATTCACCTGCTATATGCGCGCTGGCATCTGATACAGCAGCCTGTGCAAAATCGAATACAGGGGCGCTCTCTACAAGGTCAGCCAAGTCTTCATATCCATGGTTTGCAAAAATCGGGGCCAATTTTGCTGCGTTGATGGTTGCTGGGAAAAGAAATTCAAACTCTGTGCGTTGCTGGGAAGGAGTCAGCTTAGCTATCGTAAAATCTGGTGCAACCCATTCTAGAGGGGTATGCGTCACATCCTGTAATACACGCATCATCATTGCAGGCCAATGCTTACTGGTCTGCTCAGAGGTACCCCGATGAAATAATGGAGAAAAAGACCCAGATAGGGCACGTTGTATGCAATCGGGCCAGCCAGAAGGCTTTGCAAAATCTGCAAGTTCAAATAATCGATGCAAACACTCCCCTGCTGCTGCGCCTCGCGGGAAATGTAAAATATCGTCTTCATCAACGCTCACATCAAACTGGGGCTCAAGCACTTTATCCACAGCGGTGGGATCTGCGTGTTCTGCTGGTGTAAAAGGCAAGTTTTGAGTGAGCTTACTAAAACTGGTAATTTTTCCCACTTCACCTGCGCCATAGAGCAAACGCTGTGCATGCTGGGCGCTCGGAGTTGCACACAATGTGTGCTGGCGAAGTGCTTCGACCAGATTTTCACTCATGCGCTCCATCTCATCGACATGAGGATGCGGTATATCTACCAGTGTAATAGCTTTGCTTGAGAGGGTTTGCCAAGCATTGAGTATGGTTTTTGCTTCTGGGGGCTTTTTCATCCACGCATAAAAATGCGTTAACTCCTCTGGCCCTGCCACTAGCCAGTTCAGCATGCTTTGTCGCGCTTCTTTGGTGCCGCTTCCTTGGCCGCTGGTGTAGAGCCCCGCTACTATATAGCAGCGATATACGGCCCGCGTTAACGCAACATAGATCAAACGGGCTGCTTCAGCGCCCATAGCCTGTAATTGCGCTGCTTCAATGACACTTTCTTCAGGAAGGTCGGTACTAGCATCCGATCCACAGCCTGCAAAGCGGTAATCTAATACAGCTTGCCCAGTTTCATCGTGGTATTCCCGTGCCTGAGGCAAGCGACCCACACTACTCCGTGCGCGCAAACTGCCTTCGTTCAGGAAAGGGCAAAATACCACGTCATATTCCAAACCTTTAGCGCGATGGATAGTCAATATTTGTACGCATTCGCGATCTGATTCCAAACGCAGCTGTGTTTGATCAGGGTCACTATGCGCGGCATAGCGCTCTTTGATAAACCATCGCATCACAGCGCTTAAGGTACTTTTACCGCGCAGACTATGCGCAGCATACATAACGATCAGCTCGTTGATATGCGCCAGATCCGTTAAACGCCGCTCACCATCTTGATCTGCAGCAATACGCGGCAATATTCCAAGCTCTTGGGTCAGGGTTCTCCACATGAGTGCCCACCCCTTTTTTTCCCACAAGGTTTTGTAGCGTAGAAAGCGTTCGATCCAAGCAGCCGCTGCGTCTACCGATGGAGTCAGTGTATTAGCATCTAGCCCAAACCAATCTAGAGAAAGCGCAGCACGTAAGCACTTTATATTTTGAGGCGCGTAGATTGCGCGCATTACATATTCTAGTTCTTGTGCTGTGCGGCTATTGAGCACACAAGCCTGTGTCATTTCAACGCTAGCAATGCCCCATCGTGCCAAAACCTGCTTCATAAAATGGCCTTGTGCATGGGTTTTAACCAGTACAGCGATATTATTGGGAGTCAGACGCGGCAATGCTGGGTCGCCAACAGTAAGCAATTGCGCTATTTGCGCAGCGCATGCAAGTGCTGCGGCTTGCATAGCAAGTTGTTTGGATAAAAGAGGTTCTTCGGGCAGCATCCAAACCCATAGGCCCGCTTCTGTGCTTTGCCCCAAACGTTGTGCGGCCCCTGCAATAACTGCCTGGTAACTAAGGCCTTCTTGTATAAAGGCCTCTGGATGCCGAGTAAAAAGCTGGTTGCAAGCAGTAACTAAAGCCTCTGTAGAGCGTTGATTGGTTCCTAATGTATAGCATGCCTGTGCACTATCACGCGCAGCTAGGTAAGTATACAAATCTGCTGAGCGGAAACTATATATCGCCTGTTTAGGATCCCCTACTAAAAATAAAGGGCGGTTCTCTATCGGCGCCAGTGTCTGGATTGAATCAAAAGCCGTTTCCTGCTTTTCTGTTTCAACAAAAATAGTCTGAAAAATAGACCACTGCACCGGGTCGGTGTCCTGAAATTCATCAATAAGAGCTGCGTGATAGCGAAGCCTTAATGCGCGTATTAAATCGGGCTGAGTCTGCAATACTTGATGTAGCGTGTTTAATAAACCATCAAACGATATAAGCCCTTGCGTTTGCTTGCGCATTTCCAATGCTTTTGGCCCTTCTATAAGCCATATACGCAATACACTGAGCCATGCCTTAGCATAGGTAGCTTCTAGTACTTGCAGCTGCTTTTGCAAGGCATCGGCCTGGGTAAAAAATGTATGTTGAGGTACAGGTTTATTTTTTTTAGTGTAGGAGGCCAGAACCGTGCTACTGAGTAAGGTGCTTTTAACTTCCGGCGCAGTATAAGGAGGGGATTGGGCAAAAAACTGCGCCCATGCTGACCGTGCTTTTGCTAATGTATGAGGGGTATAAAACCGACCATGCAAATCAGGGAGCGCATCATTTAATAGTGCAAACAGGGTTGTCTCTTCTTGTTGCCAGAGTGCTCGAGCCTGCTTAAAACTATCGGCAAGATCACTTTGCAGCGCCAGGCTGTGCTCTAATAAAGACGTAAGCTCAGTGCCAACCGTATCCAAAGAAGGAAACTTCACCTCTGCTAAAGGTTTGCGCAGCCGCTTTTTGAGCTCTTGATCTAAACTCTGCAAACTAGCGCCTTGTGCTAAGAGCCAGGTACAAAAACCTGGGTAATGCTCCGCTGCTGGCTCAATATACTGGCGCCAAAAAGCCAAAGCTTCTTCCAGACGCAGCGCTTCATCCTCTTCGCTCAATGTCCATTCAAAGGGTTGCATGGCGGAAAATGGCATTTCTTGCAGTGCGCGCTGACAAAATCCATGAATCGTACAAATCGCTGCTTGATCAAAACTCTGTATGCCTTGCTCTACCCGCAAACGCGCCTCTTCATACGATACGCGCACACCCACCACTTGCGTTAAAAGCGCGTCTATAAACGCATCGCCCGTTGCCTCATAAGGTATACCTGTAGCTCCTTCCCTGGCTTTTACGTCATTAAGCACATGCAATACTTGCGTTAAACGCGCACGGATTCTGCATTGAAGCTCTGCCGTAGCAGCCCGCGTAAAGGTCACCACTAAAATAGCATCGACGCTCAGCCCTTTTTCTAATAGCAAGCGTATATATAATGCGCAAATCGTCCATGTTTTACCCGTACCTGCAGAGGCCTCTATGTGGCTCACGCCTTCTAATGGACAGGTAAATACCTCTAGCTCTTGCACACATGGACTCCTTTTATTTCGATGAAACACTTTTCATAAGCTCTAATTTTTCTAACTCAGTGAGTGTACCTAAGAAACATTCAACGATGCTTTTTTGCTCTGCAGCCACCACATAATTTAATAGGATATCCCCTTCTTTATCCTGTGTGTTCAACAGCTCTATTTTTTCTTGGTTAGTAAGATCTTGGATAAAAGCTTGGAGAATATCTATTCGATCTACTACGATTGCATAATGCAACAGGGTATGTCCACATAGATTTAAATTTTTTAAAAGCGCTATTTTTTCTAAAGATACGAATTGACGCATAAAAAATTGGACTATATCCAATCTTTGGAGGGCTATAGCATAATGTAATGGTGTATACCCTTTTGTATTTTGTAATATTAAATAGGCCATTTTTTGCTGCGTGGATAATATACTAAACAACCACACAATTATATCCATATATCCTTCTGCGACCGCTAAATGTAATGGGGTATCGCCATATTTATCTTGCACATCCATCTTCACATTATGTTGACACAATAGTTTCACGGCTTCGAGTTGCCCTGCATCGATAGCTCTATGTAATGGCGTGCATCCTTGTTGATCTTGCGCATTGCTATTTTTTTTATGTTGCGGTTCTAGCAAATATACCAATATAGAGGTATCCGCTAGCGTCGAGGCAATATGCAACCCTCCTACTCTGCATCCTCCTTCATGATCGATAGGCATGCCTGCCGAAACCCATTTTTTTACTAAACCTAGATTGCCACTCCAGGCAGCCATCGCTATAGGATGTAAGTGCGCATCGTCATATATATGGGCACGGGTAAACATATTGCTTTGCAGCATCCGATCTAAGTTTATAGCCTTACGGCCATTTGTAGCAGTTATAGATTGCCTATAGGTTTTAACCAAGCCCTGTTCGATACAGTCATCATCAATCTGCATAAAAGAGTGCACCTGCCACAGGTGCACTCTATCTTGGATAAGCATATCAACGAGATTCTGGCGAAAAAAATTTTGTTTGGCAGGTGATAAAGGCAAATTGAGTAATGGCTCTATGGCTATGATATCTATGAAGGCCTCTTTGGTGCACAGCTTCAGATCGATTAAATCTTGTGCAGTTATTTCTTTTTCACCTGACAATAACTGCCTCACATTGGCACAGTGATGGGTTTTGTTTTTCCGCGTCTTGTCTGAAAAAAAATGATCTACTAACTTGCTAAAGTCCGTTTTTTTATAGGCGATCTGAAATGCTTCAGAAGCTATGAGGGCCCGTGCAGCTTTAACTTGCCTATTATTTGAAAAAGCATGGTTAATAGTTTGCAACATCGCTAAGCGATTGCTCTTTATGGGGTCCATAACTTTGCTAGGCAAACTTTCTAAGGATGCCCTAGATGGTATGAAATTATCTAAGCCAGGAAAAGGGTACAAAGCACAAAGCCGCGTACTGCATGACTGCCAAACAATCCAATAGATAAATGAACTCGTTACTGAGAAATGCAGTGTGTCATGCAGCGAGAGACAATCTAAGATGCATAACCATATCTCATTCGGTAAACGGTTTATGCTGTGGCTAGGATCTAGGCAAGACAAAGTAGGAGGGTACGATATGCAGCCAATTGGCTGCGCATTTTTATTAGATATTGCGGCTTGTGTAGAAGAGAAAGCGCTACGTGCATTTTGCATGCAAGCGGGTGTAGTGAATGATATTTTGGACAAAATAGTTCAGCCTATTGAACAACGTGTACCTCTCTCTCATGGGGTCATGCAGCTAGCATAAAAAAGAAGTAGACAATCTATTTTGCACTACAAAAACCAGGGCTAATCATGGCCCATTATGACAAGACAGCGCTGCTAGCAAGGGACTAAAAACTGCATCAGCCAAGATAGAGAAAGAGGGGGATAACGTAGTCTCCCATTCTTTTTCCCCACGCAGGCTTAATTTCAGATAGGGATCTTCCGATTCCCCTGGAATGCGGGCATTACCTTGCCATATTTGATGCGCTGCAAAAGTGCCTTGCGTGGCCTGCGCTAACGCACTTTTCAGGAAAAAAGGCAAAGGTTTCAAACAACCCGCTTGGTATAGCGCCAATAATTCGGCCAAACGTGCGGGCGCGTCTTCTACTGCACTAAAACTAAAGTAGGCGCGCGTATCCTCAAAGGAGGCTGGCCTATCTTCATTACTTTGCCCCACCTCCCCCATCTCCCCTTTCCCCACCCATAGGGTACGGTGTTCTACCCCAACAGGTGCCAGCGTACATAAGACCAAATGATGCAGCCACGCCGATAAATAATCGCGCGCAGTAGCGCTACCATAGCGGTAGAGTACTAGGCCGTGCGGGGTAATGCCTTCCAACAACCCACTTAGCTTCAATGAGGCATCCACACCATAAGAGATCGTATGCGCGGGATGGTCGGCGAGAAATTCTTTCAGAAAATGGCTAATAGAAGAAGAAAAGGAGGCGCATTCCAGATTTAATTCAAAAGCAAGCGAATAGGGCGTGCCGTTTTGTGCATGTAACACACGATCAGCATAGGCCTTAAGTAAAGCCACCTCTTTTACGCATGCTAAATCTCCAAGTACACCGCTAGGCCAACCTGGGCAGGCATGTGCAATATGTAGGGCCTGCTGCTGTATTTTTTCTGCAGCAGCAGAATGTGGGTTATAAGCCTCTTCTTCTTTGTGTAGATGCGCCCTCTTTGGCATATCGAGCAAGACGGGCAATACTTTTTCAGCCAGCATGGCTTTGGCCCGCCAGTCTGCAACCACGGATTCCCCGCTACATTGTGCCTGCTCTTCTGTACGGGCTGATAAAAATGGAAAAGCAATAGCCCAATGGTCTAGCAATAAGGACCGCATAGGATGCTTCCAAAAGCGCAATACTCGATCAAAATATAGACTTTGTTCAGGCGCTTTTTCCGCAATAGACGTATTACTGGGTGTGGAAGAGAAAAAAGGCTGTTGCTTTTTGTTCGCTATGGGCAAAGCCAGCGCAGCAGCAATATCAGCATGTTGAGAGTCATAGGTAGAGAGCGTATTCACTTTGCGATCCCTATCCTGCATATCCATATTCTGACTCGATGATGGCTCTGAAAAATACGCAGCAGAAAAAGGGTGTAGGGGGTGCAAAGTAATAAAACGCTGACGAGCAGCATCCAATTGATCAGGAGAAGCATGCTCACCGCATGCTGCGCGACTTAGGTAATCTAGCAACGTATCTACGGGAACTGCAGGCGGTAAAGCGCTATCATCTTTTAAGCTACGCCCTGTATAGGTAATCAGCAAAAGATCTTGGGCTGCTAATACATATTCTAAAAATAACGCGCGCTCTTCTTCTCTACCCGCTCTATCCCCCATACGTGGAAAAGCCGCTATCAAATCAAATTCATCTACGCTAGCAACACTAGGCCAGACCCCTGCATCCATTCCAATCAACGCAATCACACGATACGGTATGCTTTGATGCGCAGTACGATCTGAAAAAGTGACCCCTCCCCCTGCAGGCTCTGTGCGCACTTTTGCATCGAGTTGCATTTGCAATGCTTCGCGCACTACTGTGGCACTCAATACGGCATCTGGCGCGCCTTCAGACATGGCCTCTGTCAAATCATAGAGCGCCGTGTATATCTCCTTGAGATAACTGGAATCGGCTGGATCGGGAGCAAAAAATTGTTCTAGCGCCTTTAATAGTACAGCGTGCCACTGGGCTGGCGTACGTCCAATGGCAAGCGCTTGCGAAAACGCATTCAGCGCATCGCACAATGCGATGAGCGCACCTAGTAATTCAGGCTGGGTATGCACACTCTCCCAAGGGTTTTCAGAGAAACTTGCGGGCGCGAGCATGCCTTTGTGTGCAGCAATAACCGGCAACCATCCCTGCATAGGCTGCCCACCTTCAGGCAATGCATATCCCAAAACTAAACGCATTAATGCATCAGAAAAAGTCACTCCTCGAGGGCTAATATGCGTTGGCTGACTATCCTCGTGGGCATCTAAAGTTTCTAGCGCACCTAAGCCTCGCACGGCTCCTGCTGCGTGTAACCACCCTTCAAGCGTCTCAAGCTGACTAAGCGCTATTCCATAGCGTGCTGCAAATGCATCGACATGCAACCATTCAAATAGATCTGAAAGCGTAACCTCTTGCTCTGCCAGCATTAGCAACTGCACAAAAACCTGCGCAATCGGATTGCTATAAAAAGAAGAAGCGCCAATATGACGATACGGAATATGCCTAGCCCCCTGTGCCGTACTAAAAACAGCATCAATAAGTGGGATAGCACTAGCGATATCAGGCAGCACAACCAGCACGTCAGAAGGTTGCAAGCTGGGATCTTTTGAGAATTGCTGAAGTAGCCGGTTATGCAATACCTCTAGCTGCCGCATCAGACTGTGGCAACTATGCACTTCCATTCCTAATGCAGGATGTGCTGCTGCCGTTTCAATAGAGTGGGCTGATTCTGTTTTAGGAGGTGCTAAAAAAGACGGATAGGCCTGCAAATTTAGTACTGCGTTTTTAAGTGTCGCTAACCCTGTTGGCTCAGTGTGATCCATATAAAATGCAGCATCGGTAGCAGAGGCTGCCTGCGTGAAATCCTGCAATCGACGCAAATAACGCTGCGTGTGTCTCCCCCAATGCGCCAACAGACTATTGCCGGTTTCTATATGGTCATACCAATACTCTTTGCATGGATTTAATACATACAGGCGAATATCTATCCAGCGCGCCAACTCTCCTATTATCGTCAAATGTAGAGGCGATATATCAGGCAGTACAAAAAGACTCGCGCGTGCAGGCCAAGCCTGCTTAGGAGGAGAAAAACCGGTAAGGCGCACTTGTTCCAAAAAACGCTCTATTTGCATAGAAGGTGCATTGTCCGCACCCAAATTCTCACAAAGATTACGCCACAGCACAGCTTGCCAACGGGCATCAGGGTGAGCATGTAATGTTTTTAGGGTGGATGAAATAGGCTGCACCCCCTCGCGTTGCCAAGCTGATAACCAATCTGGGCGAAGGGTAAGATAACGATCAAAAAGAGCGGAAATACGGCGAGCCAAGCTATAACGAGAGCGATCATCTGCTGCAGTTACATAGGCGTGTAACCGCGCCATGGGCGAATCGGCCGCCTCTACATCCAAAGTTGCGGGGTCTAAAAGACAATACACCGCCCACACTAAAGATTCTGGCGAAAATACACGGGGTGCAGGACGCTCCACCACGCATGCCATTTGCGTCCACAGCCACGAGGCCAAAAACGGAAAATCTATATGCGCGCAAATTCCATAGCGCCTAGCAATAGCCTGCTCTAAACGATGCCGACATCCTCTATTAGGCACCACCACAGACTCAGCCCAACTCACCCACCCTCTCGCTTGGCCTTCCTCTACGCCAGCTGCAACATCAGCAGGCGTGTTTAAGTGCTCCAGCAATGCATGCTCGAGCACTTCATAACTATTGGAATACAGCACAGTGAGCATGAGGGTAATCAGAGATAACTAAGAAGGTAAACAGACTATGCAGCTAAAAAAAGTCATGCAAGATTACAGCACTTTGTGCTTGCTGTTTACCCATATAGGGGTAAACACGCGGTATCTGGACACTCTGTACATAAAATGCAGTCATAGCGCTTTGAAATAGTGCAATTTTCTGAGCGCATATTCAAAATATACACCCGCGCTTCTAAGATATTAAAAATATAAAAACGTATACCATTATGAAAATAAAAAATCACTACAACGGATACAACGATAAGGAATATATGAAAGGGCTTGCAACAATAGAATCAAAACCTACTTCCCTCTACACAGGCCGTTTTCAAGATAAACATTCTATTTCTGTTGAAATAGACCCGCCCTATTCCCAACATTTTCAATACGAAGCCTTACTACAAAAAACCATTGCCAATCTTAAAATAGAAGCGCACACCATCAATCAGGGGTCCTATAAAAAATTCATACAAAATCATTTTTTTAAAAATGAATTGGATACGGCACAAAATAATAAGCAAAAATTACATTCCATCTTTTCTGAAATAGAAAACCTTCTCTATGACAGCGATATATCTATAGAAAACAAAATAAAAAATCTTGAGTCTATCGCCGCAGACATTCGCACATCTATACTAGAAATTCATATAGAAAAACGCAGTGATCAAGGCAAACTGGAAGATGTGCTCACAGCATTTACCACGATGAATACGAATTTATGGAAAGCACTCATAGATTCAAAAATTATCAATACGGCTCATTTTTTACATACCTGCATACCCTTTTTCACTAGCTTTCTCCCTCTTTCTTTACGTACGGGCGAATATATTTATATTCAATTTTATGATATAAAAATTGGAGATATTAATAAGGTAGTAGACATATATAAAAAACTTCTAGAAGGCATCGATGCAACGCTTAAAATTCTTCATACACAATCACTGCATGATGAATTAAACAAATCAAAAGGGCCCAAGACAACAAATAATATGCGACCCTATAAAAATAATGATTCTTTTAGAGATTTTTTCATACATACTCTGCAAGAAAATTCAGAATTAAGACAGGATATATTAAAAGAATTTACTTCTGAAAAAAACAACGCTATGGCGCATTCCTCCTATAACACCCCCACATCAGGGTGCTCAAAAAGCTATGCCTCGAGTATTCAATCTGAAAAATACGAATATTTGCCAGAAGACGGCTTCGCATAAAATAGCGGATAAAAAAATAAAACGGAGGTGCCAACCCCTCCACTTTTTTTATGCCTTGCCCAGATAGATCCGATATAGCATGGATTGCTTCTTCTAAGAATGACTGAATAAATCCAGAAATTATTGGAGAATAGCAACGCACATCCTCCCTCCCAAGCATCTATTCCAAGCTATATTTAATAAACGATACCCATCATGTTCGATCTTTTCCCTCCATCTCCCGGCAGCCGCGAAATGATTGGGCCCTGCTCTTTTGTTTTGCGTGGCTTTGCTGAGCCTTATATCGAAAAACTCATACCCGCTATCAATGCGCTGCAGCAAAGCACACCGTTTCGGTATCTCTGTACACCAGGCGGCTTTACGATGTCGGTCGGGTTGATTAATTGCGGTCAAGTGGGCTGGTTTTCTGATCGAAATGGCTATCGATACACCCAAAAAGACCCAGAAACCGGCTTAGCTTGGCCTGCAATGCCTGCTGCATTTGCTCAATTAGCTTACGATGCAGCGGCCGAAGCAGGATTTCCTAACTTCAAGCCAGACGCTTGCCTAGTCAACCGCTACTTGCCAGGAAGCCGACTATCCTTGCATCAAGATAAGAAGGAGCATGATTTACAGTCCCCTATCGTTTCAGTCTCTCTTGGTGCGCCAGCTATTTTTCTATTTGGTACGCATGAGCGCAGTGGAAAAACCGTACGCATTCAACTCATACATGGTGATGTAGTCGTGTGGGGCAAAGAAGATCGGTTACGCTTTCACGGCGTATTACCACTCGAAGAAAACCGGCATCCTTTGCTAGGCACGCAACGCATCAACCTCACCTTTCGTAAGGTGTATTGATGCAGACCAGTGCATGCTCTATCGTGAAACTTCAATCTTAGAGCAATATATATCTTCCGTGACATATTAAGTATTTTTTCTCCTTTATATTGCAGAGAATATGTGGGTGGAGCGTAACTTTAACTACGTTACTATGCATCGAGCTTCCTATCAGTCGACCGTTTTTTAACTGAGATACGCGCTCAAGCAAAAAATTTTATACGTATAAAAAAGCACCGCACCAGTATTTCAAAATATATAGTTTATTGAATTCAATTTACTTAATAAAAATACGGAGATATCTATGGCCCTTACTGTTCAAGCTTTGTACAATCATAACTGTCCTAAATCTACTCCACCATCATTAAGCAGCCAAGAATTGATGAATGTCTACGAGTACAGAGAGACTAGAGAGATTGTGCTGCCAGAATATACTAACGAGCAAAATAACAAAGCAACCAACGGAACATCAGGACTCACTTTCCTAGAACGCCTGCGCCAATGGATTGTCAATTTCTTTTTGAAATTATTTCCCAGTTTACAGCCTAAAAATACCCCTGCTGATAATGCAAAAATTGAAAATACAGCCGCGCACAGCGCACAGGCTAAGAATGTATCCAATTTGGCTTAAGACTATAGTTTGAAGTCGCAGCATTGAGATAGGGGCAGCTCGGGGCCGCTCCCCTCCAACACCACCCGGCATGCGGGTCCGCACCGGGCTGTATTTCGGCCTATATAAATAGCTAGAAAAATGTGGTCAAATAGAGTCGCTTACATTATTGGCTACACATACCTACATACGGCTAACTCTGCCTATATCTGAGCGCACTCACAGCCTCGACAAGGACAATAATGAAACCTTCTATTGCTCTCGAACAAAATCGCGTTGCCATACGCGAAATTACTAGCCGATTTCACACAGCCAATCCACGCGTGTTTGGTTCAGTCTTACACGGTGATGATCAAGAAGGCAGTGATCTTGATTTACTGGTTGATCCTACAAATACAACGACCATGATGGATATTGGCGCCATTCGTTACGAACTACGTCGCTTATTAGGTATAGGGGTGGACATACTGACGCCCAAAGCGCTTCCTAATAGCTTTAGAGCACAGGTACTTGCCGAAGCAAAACCTGTATGAGCAAAACTGATCATTTACGCGTATCCGAATATTTACACCATATTATTGAAGCTATTGAACGTATAAAACGTTATACGGTCAGCATGACAGAGATACAATTTTTCGATGATGAAAAAACGCAGGATGCCGTAGTGCGTAATTTTGAAATCATTGGAGAAGCATGCAATAACATTACAAAAAAGCATCCCGAATTTGCTGCACAATATAATGAAATTCCTTGGGGATTTGCCTATGAAATGCGTAATGCGTTGGCGCATGGCTACCACAAAGTAGATTTTGAAATAGTGTGGAATACGATAGACGGGGATTTATATTCCCTGTTGGATCAGGTTAAGGGCCTTTTAAAGGTAATCAAATAAGCAGCAGTAAGTTTTACTTCAGGATCATGGATTAGACCCTGCCTTTTGAAGCAATAAGCTGTTTATGAAATACAAATGGGGATTCGCAACCCTCTGAAGTGAAGATGTGCATTCACTGTCGCTGCGCGGCGGGCAGCATGCGCATAAGCTCAATACATTTAGCTCTGCGCTTGATGCGATAGACCAGAATAAATGATGTACGGTTAATGACTAACTCATCTCGTTTTTTTTCAACTTGCTTTTGCGTCTTCATGCAAGCCCCATTTAGTATTTGAATCATCGCATTCTTACCCGTTTGACATCGCTACCCATAAGTAGTGTCGCAATATCATCCGTTACCAAAGCAGAATTGCAATATGGGCTATTGAATTGTGGCCGTCCGCCCAGGCTAACTGCTTGTATACGTGAATTTTTAGCTCAGGTTGATAAGGTGGCTCGATGCGCGCATAACAGGCCATGCCCTAATCAATGACGGGCCAAAATGGATTCATTCATAAGGAAAAAAGATGTCAATCGATACGGGTTTTATAGTGCCGCTTATATTTATTGTAATGGTGGTCCTAGTAGCGCAGTCTGTAAAAATTGTGCCTGAACAACATGCTTGGGTAATGGAGCGTCTAGGCCGTTACCATGCTACGCTCGTACCAGGTTTAAGTATCGTGGTGCCATTTATTGACCGTGTGGCCTATCGGCACGTTTTAAAAGAAATCCCGCTCGATGTGCCTAGCCAAGTATGTATTACGCGCGATAACACCCAATTGCAGGTCGATGGCGTTTTATATTTTCAAGTGACCGACCCGATGAAAGCCTCTTATGGCTCCAGCAATTACATCCTTGCCATCACCCAACTTGCCCAAACAACGCTGCGCTCCGTCATCGGTAAATTAGAACTCGACAAAACCTTTGAAGAGCGTGCACTAATCAATCACAGCATTGTTGAAGTACTAGACGAAGCAGCAGCAAACTGGGGCGTGAAAGTACTGCGCTATGAAATAAAAGACCTCACACCGCCCAAAGAAATTTTGCATGCCATGCAATCGCAAATTACCGCTGAGCGAGAAAAGCGTGCATTAATTGCGGCTTCTGAAGGAAAGCGGCAAGAACAAATTAACTTAGCCACAGGTGCACGTGAAGCAGCTATCCAAAAATCGGAAGGCGAAAGACAAGCTTCGATCAATCAGGCACAAGGTCAGGCATCCGCCATTCTTGCCGTAGCAGAGGCCAATGCACAAGCCATTTCAAAAGTGGGCCATTCCATTCAATCGTCTGGCGGTATAGAGGCCGTTAATCTCAAAGTGGCCGAGCAATATGTAAATGCCTTTAGCAATCTTGCTAAAGCAGGCAATACATTAATCGTACCCGCCAATTTAAGCGAAATAAGTACGATGATTGGAACCGCGTTATCGATTATTAAGAAAGGGAAATCATAGCAAGCATATAGCGCCCTCTTAGAGGGACCCATCATGTGGCAAAGCACTTGCTAGACCTCCGATCTGACTATTGGGGGTTTTTCTGAGCTTCTTTTCGTTTTACAGCAAAGCATTGCGTAAAACGCATGCCTACTTTGCACGTTATCGTATTTAATAGGAGTCAATAAAACGCGTATTAACAGCGTTACCACGACTAAAAAAGAGCAAGAGGCAGGCCATGGCTACTAAAAAAATTTATTCGCCACTTACCTCATCATCAGGAATGGAGCAGACGTCTGCTCCTAAGCATTTAAGAGCAAAACCGTATGATGTAAGTATCCAGCCTAGCAGCCAAAATAGAGGAGCACTGAGTAATTTGCGCTCGCCTACGGTATCACGCACTGCCCAATTCCCATCTCAACCTCCCTCTACCAATAATTTTTATAGTAGTAGCCCTGTTCTCGCTCCTCAGCAAAGCATGTGGGTAGCTAGACCCATAGCGAGGGATGGGAGCAATGGGTTAATCTACCTCAACCTGAATTCTCTACCGCTATCCATAGCCCCTTACTTCCACCTCCTCTAAATTCTCTATTCGCGCAGCATCCTTCTTCATCAGACATGAAGGAGGAAGTAAAGCAATCAGCCCCTCTCTCGGAATCTGAAAAATTATCTCTGACTCAACTTCACTTTGAGGACTATCCAGTATATGTAAATACAGAGAATGTGGAATATACCCATAAATCAGGAAATCATTTTCCGCACGCTAGCATGCCATCAGAACCTCTAAAGCGAGAGATTCTACCGCAGGACAAAAAAGAAGCGCCAATAATGGCAGTAGAAATGGCAGAAAAAGAATTTTATAAGGCAAATAAAAAAGACCTTTCTTTTACAAATTTAAGCAGGAGTATGCGTAGAAAGCATGCAAAAGTTAGAGCATGCACCAACCCCATGCAAGATGAGAAATACCAGCATATCTTATTGGATCCTTTACTGAAAAATGTGGATTTTTTTAAGAGGCAAAATTATAGAAAATCTTATTCAGACGCAGCAAAAAAATGTATCAATAATTATTATTTAAAGGCCCAAAAAAATTACCCTAAGGCCACGAAAATAGATATTTGCGCAAATATCGCACTTCATACAAAAATGTCGATTCTTACCATAGAAAAAATTATTTTACGCAATAAAACTAAAAGTTAGTGACTAAAATAATGTCCAGCGCCTTAGCATGTACTATCTACTTCACGATGAATCAAAGCATAGCACCCAGGTAATAAATAAAAATTAGATTAGCCTAAGCTGTAAAAACCAGCATTTCAAATGCAAAACGGCGCACTACATTCTGAAATGTAATGCGCCGTTTTTATTCAACTGCCTCTGCGCGGATTAAAAAATTATACAAAGAAAAATAATCTAATCAACGAGAACAACCTATTTACTGTGATTAAAGTGTTTCTGCGCGTGCTTTCGATACCAAAAAGTCCAGCACTTGGATTGCACCATCAAGACCTTGCGTCATTGCAGGAGACGCAATGATGTGGGGCTATGAAAGCCGTTCGGACAGCTGGCACGCACATCGCCTGCTGATCCTGGCGCTTTATGACACTATCCGCAGTAAAATTATCGCAATAGTGATAGTAAGCGCCCCTCCTAAACGAGTGGCTATTTGTGCAAATGGCATGAGTTGTAGTCGATGGGCCGACGTGAGGATCGCCACATCGCCGACGCCGCCCATACCGCTATGGCAGGCATTAATGATGGCGCTTTCGATCGGATAGAGGCCTACCCATTTCCCCATAAAAAAGCCGACCGTGGTGAGCGTAAATACCGTCACGGTAATGGTGACCAAATTGGCTAAGGTGAACGCAGCCATTAGATCATTCCACGATGTAGTGGTGATACCAACAGCGAAGAGCAAGGGATACGTCACGGCTTTGGAGAAAAAATAATACACCATGTGCGCACCGCCTTCTAACTTAGGCGAAACGGCGTGAGTAAGTTTAGCGAGCACGGCAAGAAAAAGCATCGCTACAGGAGCCGGTAAGCCGGTAAACCTATGAATCAGTATGCCTAGTATGTATAAACAAATCGCCACCATGCCAGCCGCAGCAATATGCTCCACACCGACAGAGCGCGCATCGAGAGAATGGGCGGGTATCTCTTCGTGAGCAGCATAGAGGCGGCCATGCCCGTTGAAGCGAGGGTAGCGCTTTCCAAACTGATGCAGCAAACTCGCACAGATAATCGCTGTTAAATTGCCGAGCACAATAGCCGGCACGATTTGGGCAAAGAGTTGGCTTTGCGATATGTTCAGAATATCTGAATAGCCCAGAGTCAGCGGAATAGCACCTTCACCGATGCCGCCGGCCATGATGGGGATGATGATATAAAAGAACGTATGATGCGCGCTTAATCCAAAGGCCATCCCCGTCAAGGTGCCTGCCATAATGGCCAGCACAGAGCCAGAAGCCAGCGGAATAAAAATTTTGACCATGCCCGCAATCAGCGTCTGACGATCCATGCTCAGAATACTGCCGACGATCACACAGGCGATAAATAAGTATAAAAATTTGGTCGATTGCCAGAAGTCGCTGATGGATTCGACTAATTCAGCCGGTAAGAGTTGGTAATGCACCAAGCAGGCGGGAAGAAAAATCGTCGCGATAACCGACCCACCAATGTGGCGCAGGCCTGGAATAGACGCACCCAACCCCGCAAAGGTGAAGCCGCATACACTCAGCACCGCAATCATAATAGAAATATCGCCTGATATTTTATTGAGACTGAGAAGGATACCCAAGCAAACAAGAATAATAAAATAAAGCGGTAATGGAATAATGCCGATGCGTTTATCCATTAATTTCTGCCAGCGCATAACTAAAGACCTCGAGTCGGGTGTGGGGAAATCTAAAGCGTTCCACCAAGGCAGATTTTGATTAAGCCATAAGGTGCGGCTAATGTCGTTTTATAGAAGCAGATTGCATTTACTATGGGAGATGCTGGTATGGATGAAATAGCATCCTAGGTACTAGGATTTTCCAGCCGTATGCGTCTAGTCTAGATGGCATCTAATGATGCGATCTATGGAAATGATATGGTACGAGGAACAGGACTAAATGATCATCAAGCTCGGTATGGCAGCACTCAGTATATATAATAAAAATCGACATTTCAAATGCAAAGCGGTGCACTACATTCTGGAATGTAGTGCACCGTTCTTGTTCAACTGCCTCTGCGTGGATTAAAAAATTATAAAAATAATCTAATCAACGAGAACAAGGTATTTACTGCGATTGAAGTGTTTCTGCGCGTGCTTTCGATACCAAAAAGTCCAGCACTTGGATTAAACCATCAAGACTTTGCGTCATTGCAGGGGACGTTATGTATTGACCTTGAACTACTAGTGCGGGTACACCTTGTATACCATATTGGCTAGTAAGTTTATTGTCTTTTTGCACTTCAGCTGCGGTTTTAAATGAATTGTAAGCCGATAAGAATTTTTGTCGGTCGATGCCCTGTGTTGCCACAAAATTTGCCTGTGCTTGAGGTGTGAGAAGACGATTTCTTTTGACCTGTATCTCTTCAAAGACTTTAAGCGTCATTTGGTCAACGGCACCTAATATATCTAGCGAATGATAGAGCCGTTGCTGCGGTTCAAAATTAGGGCCAAATGCTACCGGTACACGCTTGAAAATGACATCGGATCCTTGATTTCTAATCCAATCGGCCAGTTTTGGCTCCAGGGCATAATCGTGCGGACTGGAATACCAGAAAAACTCCAACACCTCTATTTTGCCTGCTGGTATAGCAGATGACGCAGAGGTACGGAGTACTTCATAATCAGTACCCGCTACGGGTATTGAAGGCGAAGCGTAAGCGCGCGTCATCGGAATGACAAGCGCACTCATAATGATTGACATATATAACGTGGCAAAAAAATAACGGATAGTTTTCATAAATTTCCTGATGGGATCATTTTCCTACAGCAAATATTGCCTTTTGCTGCTCAAATTGGCTACTACGCATATTTTTTTGCGCATTCGACCTCTTTATAAGAGTCGACTTATTGGACTGTAAGTGTTAATAGTAGGGTTAATCGATAGGGTTATCCCTGTATTATTTAGTGACCTCTGACCCTACCCACCCAAAACAATCCCAACGACTACTCGATATTTTTTCTAGCTTAATTCGCTCTGCTTCGCTCAACTCCAACCGCTTCAACGCCACCTCTTACACTCTATATCGAGTTCAACATATAAGAATTATAAAAATAGTTATTATTTAGGACTTATCAGGGTTTTTCTGTACATAAAAACAGAGTCCTTCATGGTACATACGAATCGTTGTATGCCCCCCTTATCAATTTCAATTGATTTGTGAGGATAATGCTTTGAATTCACAACGGAGAAAAAGATGAATGTATCAACCTCACGCAAGGGCGAACCGTCAGCACGTGGCCCTCATTCAGCTGAGATAACTGCGAGCACATCAGGCGTCTCTTGGGATGCCATTCTTGCAGGCGCAGCCGGGGCAGCCGCACTTTCCTTGATTCTTCTAATTCTTGGCATGGGCCTTGGTTTCTCATCCGTCTCTCCGTGGCCGAATCAAGGCGCCAGCACGCCGACGATGGGTCTGTCGACGATTTTGTGGATTACTTTTACGCAACTAGCGGCGTCCGGCATGGGCGGGTATCTGGCCGGTCATCTACGGACGAAATGGGAGGTCGCGCACACGGGCGAGGTATATTTTCGCGACGCCACTCATGGTCTCCTCGCATGGGCCGTGGCGACGCTGATGATGGTGGCGCTGCTAACTACAACCATTAGCTCTATTGTGAGCAAAGGGGGGCAAGCAGGTGCTTCGGTTGCAGGCGCTGCTGCCGGCGCTGGGGCGGTAGTAGCCAAGAACAATGCCCCTTTTCTTGGTGACGGCATGGGTTACTTTGTCGATTCGCTTTTTCGTAAGGATATAAGCGTATCGACGAGTGCAGCCTCAGCCCAGTCAACTGGCAGTGAAGCCAGCATCGCCACTTCCACATCTGAAGTTATTCGTATCTTTTCCAATGCCATCCGAACAGATGCTTTGCCTCCAGAAGATATGCGCTACGTTGCCCAACTGGTCGCGCAACGCACAGGCATCGCTCAAGCAGACGCCGAAAAGCGTGTGACTGCCATCTTTGACAAGGTCCAGGTAAAACTCAAAGAGGCCGAGGCCACCGCGCGGGAATCCGCCGACAAGTTGCGCAAGGCATCTTCGTATGCAGCACTTTGGCTTTCCGTGTCGCTGCTTTCCGGTGCCTTTTTCGCCAGTTTTAGCGCCGCGTGTGGTGGCCGTCGCCGAGATTTATGAATCGCCATAGGACTGCTCCTGTAGCCACAATATGCGTTCATCTCTATTGCTATTTCTCGGCATGCCTATCCCGATCATCATTTTGATCGCTTTGTCCATGCATTTATTCTTGCAGCATCCTCCCAAAGGACCGAATTATGACAAGCACGTCAACGACGCAGAAGAATGCCAACCACGCATCAAGTACCTTGGGGGCCACGGCGATGCTGCGGGCTGACCACAAACACGTCAGTAAGCTCTTTGCAGAATACGAAAAAGCCAGCGCGATCACGAAGAAAAAAGACTTGGTCGCGCAAATTTGCATCGCGCTAACCGTCCATGCCCAGATTGAAGAAGAGATATTTTATCCCGCCGTTAAGAAAGCCTTGAAGGACCACGAATTAGTACCCGAGGCGACCATCGAACACGCAACTCTCAAGAACCTCATCGCTCAAGTCAAGGACGTTGAGCCCGATGGTGAAATGTTCGACGCCAAGATCACGGTGTTATCCGAGTACGTGAAGCACCATGTAAAGGAAGAGCAGAACGAGATGTTCCCAAAGGTCGAAGCCTCAAAACTGGACATGATTAAACTGGGTGCTCAGATGGCCGCTCGTAAGGACGAGTTGATGGTAACGCTTGTGTAGTCGATGCAGCCCCGGCCGGATTTCTGCAAAAGGAACAGAGATGAACGTCAGAACTATTACAACTAAATTTGATTAATTTGCCGTTCCAGTTCCACAATCTTACTTACCACTAGTGCGAAATCCGGCACTTAACCAAAAATCATTACAGCCATCGCCTGATAGTCTCGTATCAACGCATTGATTATCTCTGGCGTTGGAGAGAGTGCAAATGAGCCTGGACAAGCATTTTTCAAATCCAGGTCTGCACTGTTGAAAAACATCTGCGCATAACGCGCGCAATCAATAGCCAGCAAAGAATTCTCTTTCGCGTGCAGCCCCACATCGGATTGAATCAGTTTATATTGAAGCGGCTACACATTAACTATCGCTTCATGAATCGTATTTAACTCTTCGTACTTACTGCTGTGCTAGGTGCCTATTTAGGGCTTGGCGGCGGTTATTTCTTTTTAAAGCTAGCCGACCTTTATCAATGCTCAAGCAAAATTTTTATCGTACTGGCACGAACATGAGGCGTTTTTTTTGCATACGCCAATGCTTGATCAAGCACATTCTGATCAACCTTTAGTGCCAGTAATATACTGAGAAAATTTTCTCTGTTTCTCGCAATGGCCCAGTGTATCGGGTTGATACTGCTATCCAGTCTAAGCAGATGACTTACATCCGCACCTGATTTAAGCAAGGCATCTACCATATCCGGGCGGTCAGCCTCTATAGCGCAGCACAATTCGCTTTTTCCAGAGTGGCTAAGCGCATTGGGATTAAAATTATTTTCAAGCAAGGCTATGAGGAGATCTTTTTTCCCATTTGAAATAGCCCAATGCGCAGCTTCAGCACCAGCGATAGCATCTACCTTACTAGCAAGCAGACTTTTGGCCCCTATCACAGAATAATTTTTATAGGTCTGTACCACTCCACCCCAAACCCAACTAGGCATAAGGCCAATAAAACGCTTCATATCTGGCTTTTGCTCTTGATTAAAAAATGAGCTTATACGCGTAAGCATAAATAGGCCAAGTTCATCATTTACTCGTCTATCCAAAGAAGCGCCGCCGCCGAATTCTTCCAGCGTGCCCAATTCCATTGCTACCAAATTACCTAGTGTTAGGTTGAGCTCATACATATCTGGATATCTATTCTCATAGGTAGGTATAGACCTAGTAGACAGTAGTTTTATGGCTTCAAAGAAATTGCCTCTTTTGAGCTTATTTAACAAAAAGCTTTGAATTAACTGCATTAATGGAGGATTTTTTTGCTTGAGACTTGCTGCTCGAACGATATTTGGAAATTCTTTAAGGAGAATTTGGTGAAACGCCTGCTGATGAAGCATTGCTTGCAAAGCTTCTCCTTGCTTGGCTGCTTCGCGCATACATTGAAAAGTGTTTTGTAGCTCTTTAAGGGGCTGTTCTGTAAGGAGTGTTTTCTGCTCTTTAGAAAATAAAAAAGCGTGCATCTGCTCATCCTCAACTGCTCCAGAGAGGATTTGAAAAGCGTGTTGTAGCTCCTTAAGACTTTCTTTTTCAAGAAGTGCTTCTGCCTCTGTAGAAAATAAGAATTGGCGTCTCTGCCAATTTCTGACCTCCTCTACCAATTCTTTACAAGCCTTATTGGCCCACGAGATGCTGTACAAGCTGCTCACGCCATCCTGGCAGCATTTTTTTAAAATGATTCGCCAAACATCATCCGGCAAGCCACCAAGGAAGTCTCGGTTTTGCTTACACATTAATTCCACTTCTTCACCTTTTTCGGGCGTTTTCACCGCATACGCATGCTGTGTACTTTGCCAAAACGCTGAGTGAGGCAGTGATGAACGACGCTCTGGTGCCACGTGTATAGAATTTGAATTGGACATGTCTACGCCGTCTATGGTCAAAGAAGTACCTTATTATGCCTGGCACTTTACCGAAAAACGTATACGCAAGCACCTATTTGCACGGCGCAGCCGAATGTTTTTCCTTCCTGTAGGAAGGAAAAACATTTCATAAAATTATCAAAATATAGATAGTACAAAGACCTTATTTTTTGTATATTAAGATTTTTCTTATACGAGAAAAAAACAGCTCTTTAACCTATCCACAAAAGGCAGTAAATATGCAAGGGCAGCTATCTGGGATATCTCCAGTCCATCCTTTTTTTCGCTCTAAAGCAGAGGCTCTAATTTCGAGTGCCGCTGTACCTGTCCAGCAAATTGTTGAGCAAGGCAGCAGCTCTGAATTGCAACCAGTTGACGCCTCTACTCAACTGAGGGCACAAGTACTCCCTAATGAAATTTTGTTGCTCATTGGTATGACAATGTCGACGGTAGGTGAATTTAAAAATTTTTCACTGGCGAATTCAACTCTTTTAAATTTTTCTTGCGAGATTTTGTTTAGGAAATTTAAGTCCCGTCCAGAGGAAGATAAGGTTGAGCTACCTCCTCCTTCTGTTGAAGCTGCTGCTGCGCGATTAAAAGATACGGTTGCTCTATTAAGGTTACCGTATTCCGGGCGCGCTAATGATGCCTTTGATTCCAACAATAAAGCTGAGTATGCTCTACAGCACAATAGTCTTTTTCGGGAACTGTTTAGCTACGGCTGCTCGTATCCCATCAGAGGCAATTTTATTAAGATGGCCAATCTGCTTTTATCTAATGAGCAGGAACTCACATACCAGGATTTAATAGAGATTAATCTTGATCCGGAGTTACCCGCCAATCTTGGTCAGCCGTTGCCCGCTGGCATAAATTCGAATGGGCAATTATCTCCAGAACATACCTCTTATTTTCTTAATAATTTGGTTGAGCTGGCTACACAAAAGCCTAGACCCAATATAGCGGCATTCCTGAATCTACTGCCCTCGCAGGTTAAATATGGAATCAGTGATGAGACTGCGGATAGTGATATAGAGCGCATGTTTGAAAGCAAGATGTTTCTTAATCCGCGCGCTACAGATCATAAGCAGCATCTTTTACCTTGGGCAGCTGCAAATAACCGCTTGGCATGGGTCAAAGAACTTATTGAATCGAATGTAAGCGTTAACCTATTTAGCCAGATAGGAGGGACCGCATTACATGGTGCAGCGAAGGAAGGCCATGAAGAGATAATCAAATATTTGATCGAAAACGGAGCAACCCTAGAGAAGTTTGATCAGCATGGGTTGACCCCTTTCTTAAATGTAGTTTCGCATCAGCCTGTCGATAAAGTCAGATTTTTTGTGAATACATGCGATGCCATCATTAATAAATCGCAAAAAATTCCTACTAGCAGCACTCTGTTGAAGCAGCAGGAAAAAGAGAGCGGCCTCTATGCAGTGGAAATTGCTGCTGAAAATAACGATATCGCTAAAGTTGAGTATTTGATAGGGCTCGCTGACTCAATAGATCCGGACGATATAGAAAAGATCCAGTGGAAATCTCAAAGCCGCGCATTACGTTATGCAGTGAAGTCATCAAACATCGCTATGGCTGAAAGCTTGCTTAAATACAAAGCAGATATAGCCTACACATGGAAAGATGAAAAACAGAAAACACAGACTCTACTACACACTGCCGTTAGGAATAGGAGAACTGATGTCGCTATGCTTAGTTATTTGGCTGACCGTCTGGAAAGCCTATTTAATACACATGCAAATTACTTGCTACAGCTTGCATTTGCTCGCGACGACCTTGCTATATGGGAATTTGTAGTTGAGAAGAGCAAAAAGGTGCTTGAAGTTAATACGAGCGAAGACGAGGCTGGTGTCCGTGAAATTAGAAAAAAACGATTAACAACGGCAATCTATCACTTTAGCCCCAATATAGTTAAGGCTCTGCTCGAAAAAGATAACACGCTAGCAAACCGCACTGCCAATGAAGACTCATTCACGCCATTGCACAATGCAATAGCTGCGAGACCGGTAATAGCAATACAAACAGCAAGACAATTAAAGGTAGTAGAGATTTTGCTCGATCATGGCGCAAAAATAGACATTGTTCACGGAGACTTTAGTCCACTAACCAGTGCAGTTCTTCAAAACCTCCCCGCTATAGCTGAACTTTTGGTTAGCGGCAGGGAGAATATATATGAGTACCCTGCTTTGTCAGATAGGCAAGAGCATCTAAGAACTGCGCTGCGGCTGGCATCTGAAATTAATCATGCTGATATATTTGACGTTCTTGTTAGCAGCCCCTATTTTGATACGTCCTGTAGCGAAGAAAATTTTAATCTACTGGCAGAGGCAGCTGAAAATGCGCAACACTATACGGCTCAACACATTTATGACCAATATGCTCTAGTCATTAGTTTAGTCAATCGGTTGGTACATGAGTCATATGAAGGAGCATCTGCTGTACTGCGTGTTGCAATTCAGCGCGGGCGCGCAGATATAGCTCGAATTTTTTCAGACAATCCAGAGATTAATTGGCTCCCTTACGAAGAAATACTTGCCTTGCTAGAAGCGTCTGAGCATCCAGCTATTGTGGAAATTCTGGAAGACTTCGATGTAGCCTCTGAGATAACCGTGTCTGATCTTGGTTCGAGTGATGGCTCATTTTGATTATGCATAGTACGGCTTGATCGTATAGTAAGGGCTTGCCAAGAGGTGGAATTACTCGGTTTGATCGGGGTGCAAAATGCACGGCTCCATCAAATCGCTGCAAAATAATCTGGATTTAAAAAGCCCTGCTTCAATTCGTCGCGGGGCTTTTTTATTTGGCACTCTACTTTCGCTGAATGAATAGGACCGTCACTCTCTACAAGCGTTCCTGCACTGTCATCACTACTCACCGATGAGGATGCACTACTGCGTACTCGAGCCTGGCTCGGTACATAAGGAGCTGGACCTTTCATTTCGGGAGAGGAAGAGGTGGCAGTACAAACATCCATGCAGAAAAACTCCTTTTGATTTGCGTATCGTGCGAATCTAAAGAATAAGTACGGTTTTATGGAATCAGGCCAATACCATATAGTTTGAGGCAGATTCAATCACCTAGCCTTAACTTCTCAAATAGCTCTTCCTACTCTAGCGTTTTCCTTACCCCAAACTGACGTTATCTTTACTGAAAAATGGAGCGGCATCTATCAAGCATGCCCCGAATTAAAAAAATGTCTCGAGAGAAGGCGATACGCTCGTTATTACACGCTTAGATAGATTAGCGCACTTAGCAATAATTCACGATAAATCTTTTACCTAGGAATGCTTGTATGCCGGTCTATGGAATATCTAGTGCGTTATCTACTTTTCCCCATGGTCAAGGGGGTGATTCTAACCCTGTCCAGTCGCTTGAAAAATCAGACCAAGCTCCTGTGGAGAAAGGAGCAAAAGAATTTTATGAAAAATTGCCGACAGAGCTATGGAACAAAATATTTGAATATTATTCCTTCAATGATCTTCTAAAAATTAGGGAAGTCAGCAGGATAGATAATACATATATTTCATCTTTTTTATTATTTAACAAACCTTCTTTATTAAGGGGATATATTCAGCCTAACTCACCTAATAATGATTCGTTAGAAAATTTTTCTGAAATATTAGAAGTTCGCAAGCAAGCTAAATTCAAGAACAATTTTGCTTGGACAGAAGTATATTGTAAAAGAGTTTTGTCGAAGCAACTTGCCAATCAGGACAAACCTTCTAAACGAATTGAATTACTTGAGAAGTTGGAATTATTGCAAAGGAAAGGTAAGAAAATTCCTTTTGGAATTTGGGGAATAGGCACTGAGAAAATTACCCGTGAGAGACTAGATGCCG
Organism: Mycoavidus cysteinexigens; assembly: GCA_031963045.1. GTDB lineage: Bacteria > Pseudomonadota > Gammaproteobacteria > Burkholderiales > Burkholderiaceae > JASSUD01. Next base: position 52,771 of record JASSUK010000043.1, on the reverse strand, counting down.
TGCAGAAGCTAGGTTTATTAAACAGCATCAACTACCATGCTACCAAGTCAAATCATATTGATAACCTAACTCTTGCAAAATCTATTCTGGAGATAATTGAGCTCGAATCAAAAGGTATACAGTTTAATCTATCAGCCTTTTTGAAAGTACAGCCCGACCTACTCAATGGCGGAATGATAGATGCTCTCGATAAACTTGAGCAAGATAATTTAACAGATGAACGTGTATCTAAAATATGCGAATTTTTTTCTTTATTACGCCCAGAAACACAAAAAAATAATAGTTACTCAGAAGCAATATTGGAAGAAAAATTAAAAGCATTCGAATTACTTAGCTTCAGTAAGAAAAACCTTGATGTTATCCGTCACCTCATACCAATGGTGCAGTGCGGAATATTTGTTAATAGAATTGAAGATTCTATAAATCTTCATAGTCAGGAAAAAGGAATAACGCCTCTTTATTATAGTATTTCCAAGAAAGGCAGCCTCGCTGAAGTTCGTATCCTGATAGCAGCTGGAGCAGACCTAAATCGGCAGAACGCTGACTCAGGTTTTACGCCATTGCATAGCGCGAATTTGGAAAGGCAACCTGAGATTGCTAGAATTTTGCTTAACAATGGAGCAGATGCTAATTTCCCCAATGGTTATGACGAAGCCCCGCTAACTAGATTCGTCCGTTTACTTGGGGGACGCACCAGTATGATTTCATTGTTGTTGGAAGCTGGTGCGAAAATCGATAGGCAAGATAAGCGCGGATGGACGGCCATGCATCATGCAGTTCGCGAGCGCAAAAACGAGGTTGTAACGCTATTATTGAATGCAGGAGCAGACGTTGATACGCTACGTGCCTCAGATGGTAAGACGGTTAGAGAACTCGCTAGAGAGCGTGCTGAAATGGCCCCTCCTTTTGGTAATGAAAATATTTACCAGATAATTTCTGCCATTAGGCCATTACCATCGCTTGTGGATATTAATCACACCGCTTAGCTTATTAGAACTAAATTGAAAAATTAAGCTCAATCGCCGCTCTAGCAAAAGCTATTTCCCCATTGAATTTTGGGTACGGTCAAAATTTGATCCACTCGCTGGATTAGCTGCAACTATTTGATTGTGCAACCAGCTTTCGATAGCTTGATCACGTGCGAGTAGAACACGCACCCCAGCACGGATGAATTCACTTATAGAGGCGTACTCGCCAGTTCACACTTTGGCCTTATGTGAGGTTCTTGATGAATCCTAAAACCTTTTTTCTGTGGGACAGATGAGGGGAAGCCTCTGTCTGTGTGCCCCGATCAGTCTTAGTAAGCCCCGATCGCATTTGACTGATAGATGGAGCAAGCAACGTCTTTTCCTCACTTTGCGCACCCGGCTGTACGATTCGATCTCTCAGCGCGAGAGGAAGTCCAGCCGCCTGTTGGGCTTGTTGAATCGCTTGCTTGAATTTGACTTCCTGATCTGCATCGCTAAAAGGAACGCGCTGGCGGCCTTGCGCCGTATAGAAATACAGGGAGCCCTTCTGGATATATAAAGGGGCACCCTGATCAAAGCTTTGTTTGAGTAAGTATCCTGTGTAGAGCAGCTCTATCTGCTGTCTGTTAAACGTAGGCAATAAGCGATAGAGCGTCCAGCGGTGTTTGGCTAACGCAGAAGTTGCGCTGTGCCTCACATCCATGTTCTCATCCTTCGTCAACGCGATCAACGCCAGCAGGGCCGACTCCGATAACGAAGACTGCTGGCCTAACACAGAAGCCGCGTGGCACCTCATCCCATCGTCCTGGTCCTCCATCAACGCGATCAAGGCCAGCAGGGCCCACTCCGGTAATGATGACTGCCGGCCTAACGCCTCAGTCGCGCCGCCCCTATCCAAATTGTCCGGCCCCTCCGTCAACGCGATCAAGGCCTGCAGGACCCACTCCGGTAACGATGACTGATGACCTAACGCCTTAGTCGCGTGGCGCCTCACACAATTGTCCTCATCCTTCGTCAACGCGATCAAGGCCTGCAGGGCCGACTCCGGTAACAATGACTGATGGCCTAACGCAGAAGCCGCGCTGCACCTCACCATACTGTCCTGATCCTTCGTCAACGCAATCAAGGCCTTCAGGGCCCACTCCGGTAACGATGACCGCTGGTATAACGCCTCAGCCGCGCTGTCACTCACTCTACTGTCCGGATCCTTCATCAACGCGATCAAAGCCAGAAGCGCCGACTCCGGTAATGATGACTGATGACCTAACGCCTTAACCGCGCACTCCATCACCCAACTGACCTGATCCTTCGTCAACGCGATCAAGGCCTGCAGGGCCCACTCCGGTAACGATGACTGATGGCCTAACGCATCAGCCGCGCTGCGCTTCACCCAATTGTCCCCATCCCTCGTCAACGCGATCAAGGTCTGCAGGGCCGGCTCCGGTAATAATGACTGATGACCTAACACCTTAAGCGCGCTGTACCTTGCTCCCCTGTCCGGATTCTTCGTCAACGCGATCAAGACCTGCAGGGCCCACTCCGGTAACGATGACTGCCGGCCTAACGCATCAGCCGTGCTGTCACTCACTTTACTGTCTCGGTCCTTCATCAATACGATCAAAGCCTGCAGGGCCAACTCCGGTAACGACGATTGCTGGCCTAACGCATAAGCCGCGCTGTGCCTCACATTACTGTCCTGATCCTTCGTCAACGCAATCAAGGCCTGCAGGGCCCACTCCGGTAACAATGACTGATGGCCTAACGCAGAAGCCGCGCGCCTCCTCACTTCCCTGTCCTGGTCCTTCATCAACGCGATCAAGGCCTGCAGGGCCGACTCCGGTAACGATGACTGATGCCCTAACGCATCAGCCGCGCTGCACCTCACCCAATTGTCCCCATCAATCGTCAACGCGATCAAGGTCTGCAGGGCCGGCTCCGGTAACGATGACTGATGGCCTAACGCATCAGCCGCGCTACGCCTCACCTCCCAATCCTCGTCCTTCATCAATGCGATCAAGGCCTGCAGGGCCGACTCCGGTAATGATGACTGCTTGCCTAACGCATTAACCGCGCTGCTCACCACTTTCATGTTCGAGTCCTTCGTCAGCGCGATCAAGGCCTGCAGGGCCCGCTCCGGCAACAAGGATTGCTGGCCTAATGCATCAGCCGCGCGGCCCCTCACATCCCTGTTAGAGTCATTCGTCAACGCGATTAAGGCCTGCAAGGCTGCCGTCGATAAGGCAGATCGACGGCCGAGTGCGCTTATAACCTCTCGTTTTATTGCCCATGTTGCCCCCTCATGAAGGCACTCGAGCAACACGTGCTCGGGAAACGTGGATTGGTACGCCAGCGTGCTGTTGTCTGTCTTGTCGATTTCTAATAGCAACCATTGCCATAAACCTTGCTCCAGCCTGCTTCGGGTATCGGGTCGCAGCCCAACGTCAGGGGTCTGAGACGCTTCATGCAAACCATTCATTATCAGACGCTGATGATACGCACCGGACAAATCACGTGGTTCTGCTTCGAGTAAATCGAAGAATCGATTCAGTGCCTCTCCTCGCAACAGCCCTGCCACAAACCACCAAAAAATCTCATAGCGCGGGTTGTATTTATGTTGCCCAACAAACGCCTCGGAGGGCACTTGCTTCCACTGTAGGGTGTCAGAAGACAGCTGCGTGATATCTCGCTCCGCCTCCCAATGCCGAACAAAATGCTTGGCCGCAAAGAATTCCTGAAACGTTAAATGCATAAAGTGATAGCTTTGCAGGCCCTCCTCCGCCTCATCGGTATGCAAAAACGAGAGTTTTTTGAGGTTATCTTCTAACGTCATAGGAAGATCCAGCCCTTTTCTCTCAAGCTGCTCAATGAGCGCATGCAGGTCACGATGACTGAATTCAATTTGATTACGCTGCATTCCTTGAAAAGCTAAGGTACTCAAAAAATCATGTTCGGCTCTCACCAATTTCTCAACCCGGGGTGAGCTTTCAAGCGCGTTAACTTGGCTCTCAGTTAATAATTTTCCGCCTTCCCTCTTGCCTAGCCGCAGGATATCTTTACGCCATAATTTGTTCTTCATCGCTTGATATAACGCCGTGACCGTCATCGCATCTGGGGACTCTTTCTGCATGCGCTTAATTTCATCCCAACTGTAACAAAGCGCGTCCAGTTGGATCGGCACGTTGACGAGTCCTTGGATGAAGGAGGTGGTCTGGATGAATTGCTTCATCTCCTGGGCTTGCAAAACCGACACCATGGCCGGATTATCAAGATACGCCGTGACGTTTTCCGGGCTAAAGCCCACTGTCTCCAACTCCAGATCCATCGGATCAGCCTGTTTCAACTCGATATAAGGTCGCGAGGTGATCAACACCGCAGGCTGATTGAGCAGCTGCTTGAGAAACCCATACATCGGTTCATGCTCGTCCCATTCTTGCGCCACTTCATCCCAACCATCCAACACAAAGAGGGTTTTCTCTTTAGCTACCCCGTTAATTTGCGCGGCGAGCGTCTTCGCTAAAGACTGACCTTTTGGGTGACTCGAGAAGTAGGTTTCATGAAACAAAGTGGCTAGATCACAGTGTGATTTGCCTTTTAACGTACGCAACGGAATCCACAGCACGTAGTCAAAGCGATCTCGCCATTGCCCTTTCTGCGTATATTCATAGACGATCTTTTTGGATAAGGTCGTTTTGCCCGCACCCGCCCGACCTCGAATCAAAATCCGTTTCGGGATTACCGTCTTGTCTTTGCTTAATTCTCTAGGCTCAAACAGTTTTTCCAGGAGCACGAATTTCTGTAGATTGGAACGGATTGCTTCTGCACTCGGTAAGCGATAAAAGTGGTTTTGCACCTCTTCTTTAGACTGCTTCGCTTCTTCTTCCTTGCTTGCCTTCTCTTTTTCGCTCTCCACGACGGCCAGATTGATATAGCAATGCTCCATCGATAGAGGTGGGCCAGACAGACGTTGAATAGCTAAGCGCTTAGCAGAATACGACGCCTCCAAAGCCAGTCGAAGCTGATCAGGTGCTACGAACGCTTCACCATTGATTTGTTTGATTTCTATCAGGATACTTTCATAGGCTTTCTGAACATTTAGTTCCCGTAAATCAGCGCCGTGGTCTTGTTTTAATGCCTCGAGCGCAGTTACACAAGTTTGATTCAAGAACAACGAAAAGGCCTCTGCCGTCAAGGTATGCGACTGATCTTCTCGCAACTTCTGCAAGCAGACCTGATAAATCTTTTCTTCTACCAGCGCTATGTAACGTTCTTGCTTCACTAACAGTCGTTTTACAAGCTTAAAGAAGCCAATGTGCAAGCCCTCATCCTGATACGTATGCCGCCCATTCCAAAGGCTGGGCGTACGCCAGATACTGTCTTCGATGCGGATTGTGGTCGAATCAATAATAAATTTTGGCAAACATTGCTGCGCCGTACTGTTGAGCAACAGCGGGATAATTCCATGCTGGTCCTGGTGGTGCTCATAGCGGATTTGTAAAAAAGCCAATTCCGTCAACACATGGTGAAATTCTTTTTCGTTTAAATTCGCATCCACCACCTTGCGTATCGCCGCCTCAACCTGAGCAAAGTCATTCGCAGGCTGCGATGCTTCTTGATAAGCACGTTGAATCGCCTGATAAAAACCATGATAGTACGTGGAAGCCATATAGTGGCCCAACAGTTCTGAACCGCACAGCACCACATGATCTACCGTGCCTGCGTGGTTGGGTAATAGGCAGAGTTGACTGGATAGAATATCGTTGGCTTTGGCCATGTCTTCTAAGGTTGCTGAAAACGGTAAAGCCTGGTGACCACTGACTGAGCGATCAGAATATAAGTTGGAACGCAGGTTAGATAACCATTTAATGATCTGTTGCGAAGCCTCTGCATCGGCCTTGCCTAGTCGATTATTGTTATGTGCATAGACCAAAAAAAGGTTGGGTGAACTTTGACACAAATCCAAATCCTGAAACTGTTTCAGGATGGTTTCAAATACCTGCGCGACCCACTGATGTTTTTCCTGCAGGCAGACTTTTGCTACTTTAGGTGATGGAGCCAGAGAAGCGCTGGCAGAAAAAAATGCAGCAGACTGAGCCAAACCCCTAGCACTATCTGAAGAAGATATCAAAGCAGCAGTCGATGCGGCGGGTAGGCCTTCATAGCCCCATGCTTGCGCTTTCTCGTAGCTCTTCTTCGCTTTGTCCAGCTTCCCCAAGCTCTCCAAAACTTCTGCACGCTCAACATACACCTCAGCGATACGTTGCCGTAAGGATTCATCTTCTGGAGTTTGTGGGGTATGCGCTTGACTAAAGGCGCTTTTCAGCTCTGATAAAGGCAGGACTTGTTGACTTGCATCTTCGGCATGCTTAAAAATCACTCTGGCTTGATCATACGAGACTAAGGCCATCTTAAACTGCTGTGCCGTTTTATAGAAACGAGCCTGTTCCAAATGGCTCTGCGCCTGCATCTGCAGCTGTTTACTCATAAAATATGGGGAAATCAGGCTAGCAGCAAGCATATTGTTCTTTTTTGGCTTAATTTTTGATTTGTCTTATAAATTTTATGGTATGAAATAGCTTATCTAATAGAAATGCAAGAACACTAGAAGGCCAATGCCTGAATTTATATGTTGCAGCGCACACATGCTCTGATCAAGACATTTAAGCACTGGCTGAGGATGGTATGCGCTGCTTGATGAACTACCTTAGCGCCGGAAAAATCGATGAACTCTCTTCTCAAGATTGCGTAGTCTTTGCTCTGATGACCGGCGCGATGGCAGTAAACGCTTAATCCTGAGAAAGGAGGAATTGGGACAGGCGAAGGGGCACTGGAGTACGCAAGGCTTTTTTGCGAAATCTGGTATTAAAGTCGAGGCAGAAGACAAGAAATCAAAAATCAAGGAAGCGCGGTAGCAGGAGACTCGTTGTTGAGCGCTTGAGAAACTGCCGTACTGCATGGACGGGTGGAAGAGCTATAAATATGGAAAAACACTACTTGATGATCTTGTACAAAGCCTAAGAGAAGCAAAAGCAACTTTATCCACAAATACTGTGCATAACTCCGTTGAAAAGTACGCACGATCTTTCTTAACGCCAGGCAGGACAAAGCCATTTCCAGATTGATCAAATTTCTGGCACATGGCTTTTAGGTTAGCTAATTACTGGTACATTGAGTGAGGAAAAACCTATGGCGAATATCGCGATTAGGAATTTGGAGGATCTATTAAAAATGCGGCTTCGAGTCTGTGCAACTAATCATGGCTGTTCAATGGAAGAAGAGGCCCACCCTAGCGAGTAGCGCTCACGGAGGAGATCGACCTGCACATAACCTTGGCCAGGTTATCTAGCAGCGATTTGCCGCCTTTGGGCGGAGTCGACTTGCCCACGATGGAACAAAATCCATTGCGCGCTCCCTGAGCTTTGATTGATGATTATCCTAGGTACGAACGCGCTATCTGAGCTGATGTGGCTCAAGCCTGCCATGATAGAATCAGGTAAACCCGTAAAAAAACAAGACTTGATCGGGCAGCACTCTGATTAGATTGGGATTACTACAACTAATGATCAGTATCTAGATGCTAGCAAGCTGATGATCTTATCTAAAAGAAGCAGGCGCCGATAATAAGGCTTACCGCCAAAAATATGAAAAAGCCCTGCTATAAATTGAAGCAGGGCTTTTTTATTTTGCACTCTACTAAAATATTTTTAAACCGTATTTTAGTTCTTATTTGAGCAATGGTTTGCTTTATACATTTAGGCGGAAGCTAACTTTTCCTCACTAATAATTAACGATGAAAGAATTTGGTTTATTTCATTGAATGGTAATGCAGCATCATTCGGAAGGGTTGCCAAGTTAGAACGTAGAATTCGCGCTGCTTCCTTGAAAGACTTTTTATTTGCTTCTTTTTTTTCAAAATGAGCATTCTATCGATTCATTCACTGCTCTACGAACTTAATATTTTAAACGTGCCAAGGATGCTCTACAACCTGATGGCAGGTCCTCAATGAAGCCAGATAACAGCAGAAGCGAGAAAAAAACGTGCTACGCTTTTTAACAGACCCCGCGCTGCCTTTTACCAACAATTAGGCCGAACAAGATTTACGCATGGTCAAGTGCAAGCAGAAAATCTCTGGCAACTTCCGCTTTTATTTCAGCACCAGCACCTTCGCGCGCATTCGAGGTTTTATCTCCACTAACAAACCGGAATGGAATATCTTCCACTCCCTTCTACTTGTCTTCCAGAGCAATACCTATCAACTCACCTCTAACCTTATCTCAGAATAGATAGCTTGGGAGTTATATTTTCAGCTATTGTTTCATCGAGTAATTTTTTTCAATTTCATTTAAATATCTTATAATTGTACGTTCAGGAATTTTATTTGTTTCAAAATGCGTCCTTGCTTTTTCCTTGTCCCACGCTCCATTTGTCGTCATGGTTTTTGCTTCTTCTTTAAGCCTTTGATATCGGTTTTCTTTTTTTTCATCAAATAATATTATATGTAGGTTATTTAATTTATTTAATTTTGTTTCGCCGCATACTTCTTTTTCAACATCATTTAACCATTTTATAATGGTACGCTCAGGAATTTGATGTGTTTTAAAATGCGCCCTTGCTTTTTCCCTGTCCCACGCTCCATTTGTCGTCATGGTTTTCGCTTCTTCTTTAAGCCTTTGATATCTATTACATTTTATTTCGCCGCATAATTCTTTTTCAACTTCATTTAACCATCTTGAAATTGTATATCCAGGAATTTGATGTGTTTTAAAATGCGCCCTTGCTTTTTCCCTGTCCCATGCTCCATTTGTCGTCATGGTTTTTGCTTCTTCTTTAATTTGTTTGTATAGATTACTTTTTATTTCCTTGCTTAATTTATTTTCACCTGAGATGGCTAGTATATTTATATATTTTTGTTCTTGAAATATATTGGTTTTATATACAGCTTGCTGATTTAAATCATTGGATAGCGAATCTGAAGCCCAAGGATCTAGCAAGCTATTATCTATACTTTCATTGCGTGGTGTTTGATAAAAAAAATTGCTATCATCTATCTGATTTATAGGCTGCCCTACGAAATGGCTATAATCTTCTTGAAAGTATTGCGCATCAGTATCTGACTGATGCGAGACATTTTTTGCATTTACACCTTCTTGCATTGGTAATGCGGATGTTTTATTTATATCTACTGAGGTTAAATTGGTTGTGAAATTTGATGGATGAAAATTGTTTGAATAAACAATAGGTGCTATCGGAACAAAAGTATTTAATAATTTTTGACCAGGCTGTTGAAGTGAAAATAATAAATTTTGATGCAAATGATTAGTTGAAGTTAGTGCATGTAAAGAATCATTCTGAAAAATAGAATGTCTTTTAGGCTGTTGTGATGCGACCTTGGTAGACTGGTAGGGTTTTTCTGAGTGTGTAGCGAGAATATTTTTTGTTTTCATGGCATGCCTTCCTGCTTCTATGTTGGGTTTTCTCCATACACTTCATTAAAATCTATACTTCACCATATGGTGAGAGTAATAACGAAGTGCATCCACATAAAACGAATTGATATGCTTGCCAAGAACCTACCGTTCTTTGCTTTTCTTGTTGTTGGTAGAGTTTGATAGAGCGTTTCTGACCCGTTAGCCGAATTGGCTGAGGTAGCCACTTTGCTTTCTGTTTTAGATTGCACGTCTGCAGACTGATTCCTCTCTTCTAAATGATGGTGGCGGCCTGTATTGCAGAATGCGTACCTCCCATATGAATGCGCCGCCGTATTAGCATCATCTGCGGTTTGTCTCGGCTCATTGGAGGAAGTGTAAGCTTTGGGAACCTGTTGAGCTGATATCGTATTCTGCAGGGCTTTTTCATCTTAAGAAAATGGCTACTTACTGATTTGCCTTTGTGCAAACAAGCGAGCGTTCATTGGACTTAAACCTTGTGCACCTTGAATAGAGGCATCGGTTAAGGTTAATTTGTTTTGAGAGGAAGCCCAATATAACCCCATTTTCCAGTCATTCGCTCTAGGTTCTATTTGCCAAATATGAGCGGCACGGCCTTTTCCACCCGCCAATTTAATATTATTTTCAGCAGACTCTGGCCAAGCGATTGAGTCAACCCATTCAAAAAAACAAGGTAGGGTTGCTTTGCATTCTCCTGTCTCTACCGACCACAACTTCACCGCTTCATCCTTTGCGCTCGATACCAAAAATTGGTTATCTGGGGAAAAATTTACACTCATCACCCAACTGCGATGTCCTGCAAGCGTATGCAACATTTCTCCGCTTTCTACGTTCCATAGCTTCACTGTCTTATCAGCTCCTCCTGACTTCACTGTCTTATCAGCTCCTCCTGAGGCCAGGAACTTGCCATCTGGCGAAAAGATAACGCTACTTACCCCGCTGTACCTGTGCCCTTCAAGCACACGCAACTCTTTTCCATTTTCTACGTTCCATAACTTTACGGTGCCATCTTGACTCGCTGAGGCTAAGAGCTTACCGTCTGGCGAAAAATTCACACTACTCACCCAACTATCATGCGCCTTTAGCAGATGTAACGCTTGTCTGCTGTCTACGCTCCATAGCCTCACGGTGTTATCCCAACTCCCTGATGCTAGAAGTTTGCCATCTAGCGAAAAACTCACACTGCTGATCCTCTCACTGTGTCCTTCAAATGTATGCAATTCCTTGGCATTGTCTACATTCCACAGCTTCACCGTTTTATCCCAACTTCCTGATGCCAAAAATTTGCCATCGGGTGAAAAATTTACTTTCAGCACACTGAGTGTATGGCCTTTGAGGGTATGTAATGCTTCCCCATTTTTTACGCTCCATAGCTTTATCGTGCTATCAGCACTGCCCGACGCCAGACACTCGCCGTTTGGAGAAAACTTCACACTCCTCACTCCATGACTATGCCCTCCCAGCATATGCCACTCTTCCCCGTCTTCCACATTCCATAACTTCACCGTGCCATCACCGCTTCCTGACACCAAAAATTTACTGTCTTGGGAGAAATTCAAGCCTTTTACCCTGCCGCTATGCCCTTCAAGCGTATACAGCTCTTCGCCATTTTCTATACTCCACAGCTTGATCATATTATCTGAACTTCCCGATGCCAAAAACTTGCCATCGGGTGAAAAATTCAGGCTGCTGACCCAACCATTATGCCCTGCAAGCGTATGCAATTCTTTGCCGCTTTTTACTTCCCACAGCTTCGCTACTCGATAATTTCCAGCCGCCAGGAATTCGCCATTAGGCGAAAAGTGCACACTATTAACGGCACTGCCATAGCATTCAAGCGTATGTAATGCTTCTCCACCTGCTGTGCTCCACAGTTTCACCGTTCCATCTTTACTCCCCGACGCTACAATCTCACCGTTTGGCGAAAAACTCACGCTCCTCACCCTGTCACTATGCCCTTCGAACGTGTGCAATTCTTCTCCACTGTCGGCTCGCCACAACTTTATCGTTTTATCCCGGCTCCCCGACACCAGGAATGTACCGTCGGGTGAAAAACTCACACTATTCACTGCATCGCTATGGCCTGTAAGCATGTGCAACATTTCTCCGCTTTTCAATTGCCATAGCTTCACTTTTGTATCCTCTCCTCCTGAAACCAGGAATTCGCTACTTGGCGAAAAACTCACGCTATTCACCGCATCGCCCTCACCTTCAAACGTATGCACCAGCTCTAATGTCTCAGTTCGATACAGTTTGATCCCAGCCTCACTAGTACTCACAGCCAACCAGTGTCCATCAGGAGAGTAACAACAATCAGAAACCTTGCTACCCACTTCTAAACTAGGCAACTCACCAAAATTAACTCCTCTTAATTGAGCTTTCTCTAAGTTTGCACCGCGCAACCATGCGCCACGGAATCTCACGTCAGTTAAATCAGCCCCTTCGAATTGTGTCTGGTCAAATAAGCCATAACTTAAATCCGCTCCCGGCACTTTGATTTGACTCAAATCTAGTCCGTTCAATTGCGTGCCTGCTTTGACTAAAATAGTCAAAGCATTAGCTGCTGCACTCTCCATTCCATCTCGAGTCTTTGAAGCTTTTATCCAAGCTAAGAGAGGTTTGATTAAAGTAGGCTCCTGCCGTACTCGCTCGACTAGAAAACTCAGTACTGCTGGATCTTCCACTATGTTAAGTTGGTTAAGCAACGCGGATGATTTCAACTCAACAAGATCTTCCAATCCACTCCATAATTGACGCAAATTCTTCTCTACACTGAATTGCTTAGAGAAATCTGCGTGTCCGCTCCCCGCAGACATTCTCATCTCTTCCCATAGCGCTCGCGCCACAAAATAATCCTGTAATGATTTATGGATAAATCGATACTGATTATTTTGACGGATTAATGGGGCATTAAAGCGGAGCAATCGCGTCTTTTCAGCATTTCCTAAAAATTCTTCGCGCCAATCTCCCCATTTAGCATCGCTTGCCGCTGAATAAGTGACAGTAACCGCTCGAGCTAGATGCAACGCTACCGCAAAGCGTTGACTAAATTCTATTTCGTGAGCTACAAATCCCTCTTCATCTAAACGCTCAAACGCCTCTTGTTCTGTTGGTCTTAATTGAATACGCCCTAAACGTTCTTGCGAACGCGCACACCAGTTCTCCACAAAAGTGTCATACAGCGTTACTCTAGTCAGTCGTGGCTTCCAGCTCTCGTACGGATCCATTGTAGACAATACCTCTAAGGCCATATTAAGCATAAAAGGATTGCGCACGAGATCTTTTAATTCCGAGTTACATTTAAAAGCCTGTTGATATTCTTTAGCATTCCATTTTGGCTTCACATGTTTCACATATTGATTAATATAGTGTTCTATAGACGCATCCGAAAAGGAGGCCAACCGACACTCCTCGAATAAACGAGGTTTGCCTTGTGGCTGAAATTTACTTTGATAGCCACTCCCTAAGTATTCTGGCCGGCTACTTATAATCACATGCGCTTGCCACCGATCAAATCTATTATCAAAAGCACGTGAGCGCTGAGCAAGCTCATCATAGCCATCTAAAATAAAGATAAAGCGACGCGCCTTACGTAACGCCTCTACTTGCGCCGTTGACAAACCCTGTCCTTCCAGATATTGCTCAATCAAATTTTTACTTGAATTATCTAAAGTAGAAAGTGGAATAAATAATGGGATAGGACGCTCCTGCGATGACTTAGCTTTGTTATAGTCATCCCATAAGCGATGGGCAAGGTAGCGGTTAAACGTTGATTTGCCAGAGCCTGCCTCGCCCAATAACAAAAACACCTTTTTATCTGACGCAAGAAATGCGCTCACTTTGCTTTCTAAATCGAACTGCTCAGACGAATCGACGGTGAGTTTGCCTTGTGGCGCAACATACATCGCTAGAGCATCTCTAACCTCATCCACTTCCTCAAGCTCTTTTGCATATTGAGCCTCTAACGCAGAGATATCCTTCTCTAAACCTAAAGACGCAAGCGGAGCTTTATTGCTTTGCAACACCATGCTTTGCGACTGAGTTAAAAGACGATCATCTCCCCTAGCCCGATGCAGTAACTGCGTGCCAACTTGCTGCCAAGCAGGATCCCATACTGGCACAACGTAGTGATCCATATCACTCTCTGCTTTAGCTTGCGAAACACTAGGCGGCCACTGCTCTAACAGGGATCTGACTTGCGCTTGCATGGATTCAGGCAACGCTTTAGTCTTTTTTAATCGTCTTAAGCTGCGGTGTACGGCTTGTTGCACGCGGTCATACTGCCCCCATTGCCGACTCTTGTTTTGCACCAAATCACCTAAAAACTGAATCGCCGCTGCTTGGGTGCTTTCTTCTTTATGGATGTAAGCTATTTGCTCTAAGCGTTGGCACAACCCTAATAAAAAGGCTTCATTGCGGCTATATAGACTATGCCGAGCAAATTGCTCGAATTGCACAAGCTGGCCTTCTTCTAAGCAGGTATCTAAGAATTGCAGCGCCGCATACCAACGTTGTTGCTTATTTTTGGTTAAGCTATCTCGAATCGCTGTACCTGTTTCCAGCATAGTTGAACCAAAATCGTTCATTTCATCGGCTAACTCGGCTAAGCGCTTGACGGTCTCGCTTGCGCCAGAAAATGCCTCGCTAAAATGATAAAAAGCATTCAGCAATTTTTTCGGGTCAAAAGTCTGCACTACATTGGCTAAATTCGTCGCGCCTAAAATCACGCTAGAACTCCGCCGCCATGTTTCTTGCCAACGGCCCTCGTCATTCGGAATATGTGCCAAGGCTTGGCGCGCGTAGTACGCTTGAAAGCGCAGCTCGGGCGTTTGACTTAATCTTGATAAAACCTTATCTAGCGGTTCTTGAACCTGGATACGGTTGATACCAGTGACACCCGCTTTAGCCATCACATCTAAAATCTGTGAAGTGGTTTGCAGTAGCAACTGAAATTGCTGCAAATTACCTTCTATATGCTCGCTAGATAAACGCCTTGTTAATGTTTGCAATAGTTTGACTAAATCTCCCGCACTATTCTTAAAGAACGGTTCTGGCAGACTGTGAATCATCATAGCCAAACTCTGGAGGGCAGATAGATCCAAGAGTTTTTCTTGTGTAGTCAGTGCATCATGGGCTTTGCCAATCAAATAACGGCATTTCCCTAGATCTGCTATGGCTGCTAATGGGACCACTTCTCGCCATAAATCTAAATCTTTGAAATCCCTTTGGGCAAAAGCCTCTAATATATTGCGCGCTAATTCATTTAACTCTTGAGTGGTAGACGATTGAGCGGATTGCAGACAGCGGGCTAAGTGGTGGGTATTTTTGATATCGCGCGGTGCCGTTGAAATATCAGCATCCACCGCAACAGGCGGTAAATTATGCTTAAAGCAGATTGCATTAAGCGAAATAGACTGTAAAAGTAGGCGGGCTTCTAAATTTGTTGAAGCTGAAATTAGGTTTTGAGATACCAATTTATGGGGAAAGCTTTGTGCCTTAATATCGCTTAATGCTTGCAGTTTTTCATCTGCGGCGTGTTGACCCAATGCTTGGGCAGCTTCATAACTCGCACGCGCTTCTTTAATAAAGCCCATATCTCGCAGTTGATTACCGTGCTCCAGATAAGCTTTCGCTATATTTTTGTTAGTTTCTGTGCTTCTTTCAGAATTGGGAATTTTATTATTAAATATTTTTTGCGCTGTGCTAAATGAGCGCCGGGTTTCGGTAATATTTTTATTTTGCTGCTGATAAGCCCGGCTTAAGTATTTTTTGCCTGCTTTGAGATAAAGAAGTGGATCAGATGCTAAAACATTGCGCTTGAAATTCAAAATCCCAGAGATTTTTTGCATTATTGTACATAAGGGTCCTTCCTGGTTTACCAAGCTAATTCTTGAATTTCAGGCTGATGGAGCTATTCCTTGACCTAATAACCGCCTCATCGCCACTTGCTTGAGCCACCTATCACGAGCCCACATCCTATTCAAAATAAATGATGAATGCTATGCAAGTTTGAAATTTGCATAGCCTCTCTAGCTTCTGCCTACCAACAACTCTCAGTTCTATAACGTGCGTAACAACAGTTACTTAAATGCACTGATTCACAGATATCAGCTGTTAACGAAAAATGATTCCAAAAAATCACCATTTATATAAATTGTGACTTTAGTCAAATGAGATTCAAGATAAAGCTTTAGCAAGGGTAAATAATACAAACTATTAATACTATCGTAAGCTGCACCCGCTTAATTGTGCAGCTTACGATAGCTTGATCACGTGTGAGTAGAACACTCACTCCAGCACGAATGAATTCACTTACAGAGGCGTACTCGCCAGTTCGCACTATTATTCTTTTTTGGCTTAATTGTTTGATTTGTCTAATAAATCCTAATATTCTGAAGGAGCTTAGCAAAGAGAAGTACTAGAACACGAGAAGGTCAATGCCTGAATTTATATGTTGCAGCACACATGGTCTGATCAAGACATTCAAGCACTGGCTGAGAATGCTGTGCGTCGCTTGATGAACTACCTTAGCGCCGAGAAAGTCGATGAACTATCTTCTCAAGAGCGCGTAGGCTTTGCCCTGATGACCGGGGAAAGCAGTAAACGCTTAAGCCTAAGAAAGGAGGAATTGGGACAGGCAAATGGCCGTTTAAGAGCGAGGCTGAAGCCCATCAAAAAGCCTAGGAGAAGCAAAAGCAACTTTATCCACAAATACTGTGCATAACTCCGTTGAAAAGTACGCACGATCTCTCTTAATGCCACGCAGGACAAAGCCCTTTTCAGATTGATCAAATTTCTAGCACATAGCTTTTAGGCTAGCCTTACTTAAGCTACCGTTCAATGCCATCGCTGGTGAAACCCAGACTTGATTCAATATAGGACTATCTTCATGGAACCAAAAATCGCTCATGTTTCACGCTTCTTAGTATCTGGCTTAACCGTACGCACAATAAATCGCGATGAATTCAATCAGGAAACCGCGAAAATTCCTGGCTTGTGGGCGCAGTTCTTCGCTAGTGGCACTGCAGATAAAATTCCGGGCCGGTTGCCCAATACGCCGATTGTTGGCGTGTATTCGACCTACGACTCTGACCTTGCCCATTTTTACAATGTCACTGCTGGCGTATCTGTCACTACGCCGAACCCGGATTTCAGTAGTATTGAGGTTCAGGAAGGCAAGTATCTGGTCTTCGAAGCTAATGGCCCAATGCCCACCGCTCTTATTCAGACCTGGGCTTCAATTTGGGCGTACTTTGAACAGCATCCACACGTTAAGCGAAGTTATCTAACTGACTTTGAATGGTATAGCGGCCCGGAGGAAGTCCAGATTCATATCGGGGTTGCATCATAAACGAGCAGTAAGCTCAAAATCGATAATTAAAGATAAGTAGTGTGCTCTGTTGGGGAACCTTGCTCACCGCCAACTCTGCGGCTGAAGTACCATTTTTGCTGCAAACATGCTGAAATTTGCCCCTATCCCCCTCTGCAAACAGGCCTTTTCCGATAAAAGATAAAAAAATTTACATTTTTTCTTAGAATAGGCTTGGTTCTAGACAAAATATTGCTTATACTTCGCGCCGCTTCACAGTTAACAGCGCAGCGGCTGTAGCTCAGTTGGATAGAGTACTTGGCTACGAACCAAGGGGTCGTGGGTTCGAATCCTGCCAGCCGCACCAGTATTTATAAGCCTCTCAGCGATTTTTCGCTGGGGGGCTTTTTCTTATGTGGGGGACTTTTGGGGGACTTTCGCTTTTAACGCGTCCCGATCCCGCACTAAGCTCATTAAAGATATATTCCAGCGGTGCCTCTCATCTTCGATTTTCACTAATGCCTGATGAAGTTCAACCAGTTGACCCATACTATAGTGCGCTGTCATCCCTTTTCTACGATGCCAAAGAATATCGGCAATAGTCTCTTCTGCAACACCCGCCTCCCTTAACCGCATCCCAACAGTATGGCGCAAGTCATGGACACGCACATCGCCTAAACCAGCGCGTTCCCGTGCGTTTTGCCATCCATTATTATTCATACCAGCGCCAATGGGGCGACCGCGATAGGCAAAGACATGTGTTGGATGCTTCCCACGTTGTGTCTCAATGACAGACTTCGCAACTTTATTGCATATTTATGATGAAACTCCCGCTATGGCTCTGTGCTTGGTTACTCGCTTTAGAATTGGTCATAATCTTATTATTGGTTCCTGGAGGCTGGACAGATCATATGATCCAACAAGAATCTGCACTGATCAAGCAGCAGTTTGGTGCTCAAGGATCTCAATGGATCGAGGAGCAAGCCTCAAAGTGGTTTCAATCAAGCATGGTGGATTCAGGCATTTATCCAGGAATACGCCATGCTTTTCTGCCAAGGCATAAAAAAACAAGCACGCTAAAGGCATGGAAAATTTTGCGCACACCTGGCTTGCCTGGGTAGAGGGCCAGATTGAAGCGTTTGGGAAGGTTATCTACCAGTTCTATGTTCGTTTAGCGCTGCTATTTACCTGGCTGCCTTATATGCTGATTTTATGTATTCCAGCTATTTTTGACGGATGGGCAACCTGGAAGATCAAGCAAACCAATTTCGACTACGTGAGTCCTGCTATTCACCGCTATTCCATGCGCGGCTTAATGATTTTGCTCATAGGATTGGTGCTGACTTTTCTCCTACCGCTATAGAGCCTGAACTAAAGTTTATATGGGCTAATGTGTAGTGATCACGAGATCTAATTGGGGGAATATACGATTAGATCTCGATTACTTATATTGTAGTAGTTCCCTCTTATCCGACATCTAAAAATATAAAAAAGTCTGTTTTTTTATTATGTAAAATTTAGCTATCCATGTGCCGCAGGAGAAAATCAATTCCCACATCCGCCCACTCTTCTAACCGCAAACTCCTTTTGACCCTTTTTTGAACTTTCTCAAAGGCTTTAGTCACCACATCGATTTGCTTATCGGTGAGAG
Organism: Mycoavidus cysteinexigens; assembly: GCA_031963045.1. Classification (GTDB taxonomy): domain Bacteria; phylum Pseudomonadota; class Gammaproteobacteria; order Burkholderiales; family Burkholderiaceae; genus JASSUD01. The sequence goes on along the minus strand of JASSUK010000043.1, from coordinate 34,398 downwards.
GCTTTGGCTGTCCCGGCCCCGCTGCCGTATAAAAATGCAAGTGCTTGTCTTGAATATAGAGTGGGGCAATATGATCAAGGCTGTAATTAAACAAAAACTCGCTATACAGCGTTTCGATTTGCTCTTTTTTCAAAACAGGCAGCATCGTGTAAATCTGATTTAGATTTGACACTAATGCAACCTCGATCACATCCCTGACATACGGCTTTTCATCCTTTAAAGCGCCGATCAAGGTCAGGAGCGCGGCGTCGGACAGCGTGGCCTGGCCTGCTAACACCCTCACGGCCGCAGACCTGACCTGCCGATCTTGATCCTTTAAAGCGCCGATCAAAGTTTCGATCATGGCGTCGGACAACGTGGCCTGGCCTGCTAACGCAAGAGCGGCCATATCCTTGACCTGCTCATCTTGATCCTTTAAAGCGTCGATCAAGGCCAGGACTGCGGCGTCGGACAGCATGGCCTGGCATCCTAACGCACGAGCGGCTGCATACCTGACCTTCTCATCTTGATCCTTACAAGCGTCGATCAAAGCCAGGACTGCGGCGGCGGACAACGTGGCCTGGCCTGATAACGCACCAGCCGCCGCAGACCCGATATCCTTATCTTGATCCTTTAAAGCGCCGACTAAACTCTCGACTGCGGCGCCGGACAGCGTAGCCTGGCCTGCTAGCACACTCGCAGCCGCATCCCTGACATATTTATCCTTAAAAGCGCCGATCAAGGCCAAAACTCCCTCGTTGGACAAAGTTTTGCGGGCACCTAGAGTTTTAATAATATGCCCTTTGCTGATAGTCTGAAACAATGTGAGCAATAAATGCTCCGGAAAAGCCCTCTGGCAACCCAGTGTACTCAGTTCAGATTTGTTCCATTTCCTCTCCAAATGAAACCACTGCACCAGCTCTGCTTCTAGATTATGGATCGTTGTTTTATCCAGCTGGGTACGCGCCTCATTCAAGCACCCCATCAGCACCTGCTGATGGCGGATGCCGATCAAATCACGGGGTGCCTGCGCTAATAGCGCAAAAAATTGCTCCAGGGCTTCCTTTTTGAGCAACCCCGCCACCATCCACCATACAATTTCATACCGGGGGTTATATTTATGCTCCGCAATAAAGCGATGGAGTTGCGCTTTATTCAGCGTTAAACCAGCAGCTGATGCCCCTGTTGAATACGCTTGCACATGTTGAGCCACATACTTCGCTGCAAAGAACTCCTGAAAAGTCAGATGCAAAAAATGATAAGTACGCTGCGCATCATCCAGATCCGCATCGGCTGTATGTAAAAAGGAAGTGTGTTTGATACCACTCTGTAACGAATAAGGCAGCTCCTTACCTCCCACTTCTTCCAGCGAGTCAGTGATCTTTCTTAAATAGGCAAGATCAAACTCAATAACATGATCCTCAAGCCCTTTAAAGCTTAAATAGCTTAAATACGCCGTTTCATCAGCCATAAGCTTTGCCATTTTTTTGCTGGTGAGATCCATTAATTCAGTAGGCTGCAAAACTTTTCCACCTTGCTCTTTACTGAAACGTTCAGCATCTTTACGCCATAGCGTATTCACAATCGCCTCGTACAGCATTGCCATGGTTATAGCTTCTTGCTTTTTGGCGAAATTGTCATTCCAGCTAAAGCACAATGCATCTAGTTGAATCGGGATATTCACCAGACCTTGAATCAAGGGGGTTCGATTTATAAATTGCCGAATGGCCGCTTGATTCGATGGAGGCACAAACTTTTTAATATAGGCCTGCACATCGTCCGGGCTAAACCCAACAGTTTCTAACTCCAAATCCAGCCGACCACATAGCTTGGTATCGACTCCCGCAGGCCGGGAAGTGATGACCACCTGCTTTTGATTGAGCAGCTCTTTGAGCAATGGGCTTAAAAGGTGCTCTTCATGCAGCTCCCCAACGACTTCATCTAAGCCATCTAAGATAAAGAGGGTTTTGTCCTGATGATCCAGCACCATTTGCGCGAGCGCCTGCGCTTGCTTGCTTCCTGCACTGACAAAATAGTATTTGCGGAGCAATTTTTCGAGGCTGTAGATCTGCCGCGTCTTCAATTGCCGTAAAGGTATCCATAACACGTTCTCAAAGAGGCCCTGCCAAGCCGCATTATGCTGATAGTCATAGACCAGCTTTTTACATAAGGTGGTCTTGCCTACCCCTGCTCTTCCTTGAATTAAAATCCGTTTTGGCATACCCGTGGAGCCATCGCGTAACTTTTGTGGCTCAAAGAGTGCTTTCAGTGCAATCCGTTTATTTTGATTCGTTGCGCTCAAGTAGTCTTCACTCGGCAGCCGCTCAAAAGTGGCCGCTTGCTTTTTGAGGGCTTCTTGATCTTTTTCACGTTGATCCTGACTCTCCACCATGGCGAGATTGATATAACAGTCGTTAAGCGATGCGGTCAGACCTGATACCCGCTGAATCGATAGATTGAATAATTGATAATGCTGATACAGCGCTTTGCGCGTATCTATTAGGGAGAGCTTAGGAGGAAGCGATTCTTGTGCCTGCTGTACGGTTGAGGCAAGTTGAATATGCAGCTCTGTGTCTATGTCTTTGAAGATGCCGTCTAGGAGCTTGACAAACCCCAGTTCGTCGGGCGTGGAGGACGCACTCTTTAACTGGGAAATAAGCTTGCTATGCCCCTTCCAAAACTTGCTCAGAAACGTTTGGGCCTCATTGCTGCCTACTAAAAGCCGCTCGATGAGCTTAAAAAGGACACCATGCTGATTTTTTTGATGGGGATACCATTCCTCTTCTGCTTTGCCTGCCCCATCAAATCGGAGCATATCCTCCATGCGCACTGTGGTGGTTCCAACAAAACGCTTCAGACATTGATCATAGCTATTTGGGGTTAAGGAAACCGGAATAATGCCGTGCTTATCCTCTCCCCGTTCCTCTGCCCGAATTTCCAAAAAAGCCATTTCCGTCAACACATGATGAAAACCGTTCTTATAGAGTTGCTCTTGTGAAAATGTCTTGACCACCTTACGTATTTCCGAAGCGCTCGCTCGTCCACTGTCTTTAGAATAGGCTTTTTGATCGGCGGAATAGGCTTTTTTAAGTTCCTGATAAAACTTTTCATAGTGCAGCCACTTTTCCAGGTAGCTTCCTAATACTGCGGAACAACAGACTACGACCTTATCGACCGGTTCCACTCCTTTTTTTACCTGAGTGGGCAACAAACAGAGCTGACTGGTTAAGATATCTCCTAACCGGGCGTCCTCTTTAAGCGCTTCCGAAGAGCTTGAATATGGTTGCGCCATCGGCGCTTGATCGGAATATAAGACAACTTGAATTGTAGATAAATTTTCGATTAAATATTTAGACGTAGAGGCCTTGGCCTCTCCATATACTGGATTTGGATTGTCGTGGGCATACACCAAAAAAAGGCTGGGTTTATTGGGTACCTTTAACGATTTCAGCGTCGAAAACGCCTTTTCAAACAGATAATCTAACTGCGCGTTTTTTTTCTGCACAGGCATCGAAGTAGACGTATCTGTCTGAGCCAACACCGGCGCACCACGCACAGAAAGCATAACAGCTGGGGAAATTGATGCTGAATGCCTCCGCTCATGGCTCCAGTCTTGTGCCTTCTGTGCGTGCTCGAGAAGGTTCTGATCCACTTGATGTACGTAATCAGCGGCTTTTTTATGCTCTAGGCCATTCTCATCTATCTGCTCGGCGGTCTGCACAGATCCTTGCGCGTTGGTCTGCTGCGCCTGGTGTGCAATCGAAGACTGGCTATTGATTCTTGAGAGCATGCTTTTTTTCCTAATTTACTTTATATCTTAACGATCGCGCACGAATCGCATGCGCCTCAAAGGCCACAAAAACGCCTCCGGTAGTCCGCCACAATGTTTGCTAGGCAAACACGTTATAGCGATCACGCACGGAGGCGCTGTTAAATAGGTAGAGAGAAAATAAAGGCAAGATGGTGATTTCTATCTAGCTTAGACCGCCAAGCAGGAAATCTGCTTTAGTAAGAAAGGTAAGTGCAAAAGCAATTTGAAGTAATCAGGTAATACATAGATTTATAGAACCAATTAACCATTCATTTATTACCAAATCAGGCAATTGCTTAGCCTCCATGCAATTCCCTTCGCCATTACTCTCCCTGCATAAAACTAAAACTATTTGGGGAGCGTTATGCAAAAACCATGGATGGCAGCGTTAGCTATCACCACTTTCTTTATTTTTCCTCTTACCGCACACGCGCTGGATACTCCGGCGGCAAAGATCGATCTTCAGGCTAATGAGATTGAAGGCATCGTCACGCTGCCAATCAAAGGCATGCGTGCGGTGCAAAGCAAGGGGCAGACTGTGTTCTTATCGGACAGGCCGCTTTGTTTTCACCGGACAAATATACGATTCCTGGTACAAAACACCGCTTAATACATTGGCTGAAATACGAGAGAGTGCTGAGCACATTGACTTTAAGCGAATGGGCTTGGATATCGAATCGTTAAATATGGTTTCGTTGGGATCTGGGCCAAAACAAGTGATCGCTTTTGTCGATCAGCGTTGCCAGTATTGTCATGCATTAATGAGTGATGCAAAAACATTGGCTAATCAATACACATTTAAATTCGTGGCCATTCCTGTCCTAGGCGAAGAATCTAACCAACTTGCCAAAGCCATGTCTTGCGCAAAGAATAAAAAACAGGCCTTGACTGCACTGCTCAATAACACCCTAGACAAGCTGCCCACTCAAGCGCCCTGCCCCACTGAGAAATATGATCGGACTTTGCTTACCGCTCAACTCATGAATATTGAAGGCGTCCCTTATGTGATTGCGCCAGATGGCCGGATTAGCTATGGCCGCCCAGCTAATCTTAAAGGATGGTTGGAAGCACGTGAATGACCGATTTCATCACCATTAAGAAGAAAACAGACGCCGCGCTTATCCCCGATTATTTGCGTGCTGCCAGTGTGATTCCCGTACTGGCCTATTGTGAGGAGGCACATTGTTTTTTGATCGATGACCAAAGCCTAGGTTTTGGTTTTATCTGTGGCCATCTAGTTGGAGCGGATGAGAAGATACAAGAGCGCGTCAACAGCTTTCTCAATCAACCCTACCCAGCCAACACGCTACTGCAATTTTCCTTGTTTCGCTCTACTGATATCAATCAGCAGATGTATCAAATGATAGGGTTACGAGATAGATTTCGGGATCCTTTTCTGAATTCCGTTATTCAAGAACGTGCAGCTTTTTTACAAACGCACACAAAAGAGCGCCTATTCGCACATACCCCTAAAGGTACTTTTGATAATGGCTTAGTACATGATCTGAAGCTTTTTATTACCTGTAAAGTACCAATCAAAGGAAATAGGCCCAATCAAGAGGAACTCATCCAGCTAGGGCAGTTGAAAACCAAGGTTGAATCATCATTGCGCACGATTGGCTTACGTCCTCGCGCCATCACCGCCAAACACTATATTCGGATCATGAATACCCTGCTCAATTGGGGACCGGATGCCGCTTGGCGGCATGAAGCAGCCGAGTGGCAAACAGATAGACCGATTGGGGAGCAAGTTTTTGATTACGACACCGATATTGAAGTACAAAAGAATGGGGTTCGGCTAGGCGATTACCACGTCAAGGTGCTATCGGCTAAAAAAATGACCGATCTCTTCTATTTTGGAGATGCCGTAACTTATATCGGGGATCTAAGTGGCAGTAATGCCAACCTCAAGGAAAACTACCTAGTCGTCGCCAATGTATTTTTCCCTGATGCGGAGAAAACCAAGAGTGCATTAGAGCGCAAGCGGCAATTTACCGTCAATCAAGCGTATGGGCCGCTCCTTAAGTTTGTCCCTGTATTGGCAGATAAAAAGGAGAGTTTCGACACCATCTACGACTCGATGAAAGAAGGGGCCAGGCCCGTCAAGCTCAGTTATTCCGTCGTTATCTTTGCGCCCACTGAAGAACGTGCGGAATCAGCCGCCATCGCCGCTCGCGCACTTTGGCGGGAAAACCGCTTTGAACTGATGGAAGACCAATTTATTGGTTTTCCGATGTTCTTAAATTGCCTACCATTTTGCACAGACCGCCTCGCGATACAGGATCTATTTCGTTACAAAACGATGACAACAGAACAAGCATCGGTCATTGTGCCTATTTTTGGCGAATGGAAAGGAACTGGAACCTTTCATGTAGCGCTGATGTCTCGCAACGGTCAGTTAATGAGCCTGTCTTTGCATGATAGCGATACAAATAAAAACGCAGTCATTGCCGCAGAATCAGGGTCAGGCAAATCCTTTTTAACTAATAAACTGATTTTGTCTTATCTCTCAGAATGGGCGCAAGTTTGGGTTATAGATGTTGGGCGGTCCTATTACAACCTATGTCTATTACTTGGCGGAGATTTCATTCATTTTGGGGAAGGAAGCACTATTTGTCTTAATCCCTTTGAACTGATTGAAGACTATGAGGATGAAGAAGATGCCGTGGTGAGCCTAGTCAGTATGATGGCCTCAGAAGAAGACGCACTAGATGAATGGCAAACCGCGAAGCTCAAGCAATTAATGAGCGAGCTATGGCGTGAAAAAGGAAAGGACATGACCGTGGATGATATTGCCGAGCGCTGCCTAAATGGCGGCGACCAGCGCATCCAGGATGTAGGGACACAACTTTATCCTTTTACCAGCCACGGTAGCTATGGCAAATACGTCTCTGGACATAGCACAATCTGTTTTCAAAACTCTTTTACCGTCCTAGAACTTGGTGATCTACAAGGTCGTAGCCATCTGCGCCAAGTGATCTTAATGCAATTGATTTACCGCATTCAACGAGAAGTGTATTTAGGTGAACGTGACCGTAAAAAAATCGTGATTGCTGACGAAGGATGGGATTTACTAGATGTCTAAATCTAAAGAAGGAAAGAAAAACAAAATTGCGATATTTATAGAACACGCTTATCGCAAATTCCGAAAGTGCGATGGCTCCTTCATTATCGTAACCCAATCGATTAATGATTTATACGAAAGCCCCGTTGGCCGTGCTATCGCAGAAAACTCAGCGAATATGTATTTATTAGGGCAAACAGAAGAAGCGATAGAGTCCGTTAAACGCAGTGGTCGACTCACAGTATCGGAAGGTGGATTTCATCTGCTAAAAACCGTACATACGATTGGTGGCGTCTATTCAGAAATTTTTATCAAGTCAAAAGCAGGGATTGGCGTGGGCAGGTTAATTGTGAGTGATTTTGAAAAGCTCCTCTACTCTACGCATCCTGATGATGTCTGTGCGATTGAGCAGCGTAAGAAGCGTGGATTATCGGTTCCTGAAGCTATTAATGCTGTGCTGGAAAATCGTAAAAAAGGAATTTGTATTAGTTAACATTTACGGTTCTATGTAGAATAAAAGTTATATACGTATAAAAAATAAAATGCAGAATAAGGTGAATAGGTAATCAATATTAAGGAATCTCTGCATAACCTTATGGAGACTCTGCATAACCCTCCACTACCATTGCTCAGCCCCAATTATACGGTTACTAGAGCTGGAGAAACTTAGGTTATGCAGAGTCTCCTTAGAATTATGAGAAACTGAGAATGCAGATGAATAAAGAGAGGGCTTCTTGTTCTGCAAAAACTTTCTTGGATGGATTCGTTTTAGGGATAGTGATCACATAGAAGCCAAACGTGCCATTTTGGAGCCCATTGATGTGTGATATTCCAGATGTAGCTAAATCCAAGATGTTACTCATTTACGTAGGACCCTTACGGTACCCCAGGCTGCTCCGGGTTCGACACACGTAATAAGAATTGGCTAAATCTTTGCTATATCTGCTTTTCGAGAATCTTCCCTGTAAGCTCTAGGATCAATATATTTATTGGCCTCGTAAATATCTAAAGTCAAGCATCTGTGAGTCTGGGAAAGCTTACCCTCTCGCTCTCTATTCACATCACACTACAATCTCTCATTAAAGAAAACTCTTCCTCAGGCAACCGCAATATGCCGGTCCCCGCTCGAACCTTTTTAAAAGCACCAACTATTTTTGTCATTTTTTGGGAAGTAAGTTCGATCGATTTCCCAGCACCTGTCGCCGTATAAAAATGCAGTTGATTGTTTTGAATACAAAGCGAGATGATCTGTTCACAACTGCGCGGAAGCAGGATTTCTTCATAGACTTGCTTTATTTGTCGTGATGTTAGCCTTGGAAGCAAGACAAAGATCTGATTAATACGCGAGTTTAGTGCTTCAGTACGATCAGAGATAGACCAAATTTTTTCTTGTGCCCGAATCAAAGCGAAAACAGTAAACATTGAAAGCGTTTTCTGAGGGCTTAATGCCCTAGCAGCCGCTTTAACAAGATCACGGTTTTCATTTTTTAAAGCCTTGGTCAAGGCTAGAGTAGCGCGTTCAGGTAGCATCCGAGTTGATTTTAATGCGTTGGCAGCCGCGATTCTGCCTCTTTCATCGCCACCTTCTAAAATAGCAATTAAGCCAGCAATAACCGTATCTGAAAGCGCTTCCTGAGAAGCTAATGCGCTAGCCGCGTATTTCCTGACGCTCTCGCTATTATCTTTTAAAGCCGTGATCAAGCCGGAAATAGCATTGCCCGGAAGAGTTTTTTGCGTGCCCAAGACCCTGGCCGCTGCTTCCCTGACTTTCCTATCTTGACCGTCCTTATCCTCCAAATTTTTAATCAAAGCTGAAATGGCAGCATATGAAAGCCTTTTTTCCTCTTTCAATACGCTAGCTGCGCTTTCACTGATTTCGTAATTTTTATTATCCAAAGCCTTTGTCAAGGCTAGGATGGTAGCCTCCGAAAGCGTTTCTTGTACGGCTAATGTACGACTTGCTACAGACCTAATATCCTTATCTTTATCCACTAAGACCATAGCCAAGGCCAAGGCAACATCATCCGAAAGTATTCTTTGCACGCTTAACGCACGTGCTGCTTCATATCTAACAGATTTGTCTTCGCTTTCATCTTTTAAAGCCATAATCAAAGCCGAAATAGCAATATCTGGAAGAACCTCTTGCTTACCTAGTGCCTGCGCCACTTCATACTTAACCGTTTTATCACCATTTTCTAAAGCTTCGATCAAAGTTGAAATAGCGAAAGGTGGCAGCACACGCTGTGAGCTTAAGGCTTTGATTGCATCTACTTTAAGTTGCGAATCAAGCTGTGGATTATTATCTTTTAAACGGGAGCACAGAAGCGTAATGGCTGTATCCGGAAATATTTTTTGCGCAAATAATATATTAGCTACCATCTTCCTAAGCTGATGGTCTTTATGCTCTAAAACTTCAGTCAGTGCTGAGATAGCAGTCTGAGTCAGTGTATCTCGTTTGCTTAATATCCAAGCAGCTGTGCTTCTGATCTGATAATGCTCGTCTTCATCCTTTAAAATCACGAGCAAAGCTAAGATAACAACCTCCGGAAGTGTTTCTTGCTCGCTTAATATATGAGCGGCGGTATCTCTAACCTTATCATCTTCATCTTTTAAGACTACAAGCAAGGCCGAGATAGCTCCATCTGAAAGCATTTTCTGAGCACTGAGTGCCGAAGCTGCGGCAAGCTTAATCCTCGGATCTTGGTTCTCTAAAAACTTGAGTAATGTCGAAATGGCAGCCTCTGAAAGAACTCGCTGAAAGCTCAATGCCAAAGCCGCCAAAGTACGTTCTTCTTCATTTTGTAAAGACTTAATTAAGGCCAGCGTAGCTGACTCTGCAAGCAAGTTGTGACTGCCTAATATTGCGGCTGCCGCATATTTCAGAAATCGACTTTCGTCATTTAAAGCCAAGTATAGGGCCGAGATAGTAGCGTTTGAAAGTTTTCTTTGTTTAATTAGGACCTGAATTGCTTCAGCCCGGACTCTCGCATTTCCCTTTATAGCAGCAATCAGGACAGATACGTTAGCATCTGGAAGCATTTGTTGCCGCCCTTCCAATATAAATGCAGCCGTCCCGCCGACCTCCTCATTTGCATTTTCTAAGTGCTCAATTACGGTTGAGGTACCATCAGCGGGAAGTCCCCTGAATGACAAAGCCAGGACTGCCACTTGCCTGACATTCTCATCGTTATCCTCTAAAGCAGCGATCAAGGCGGAAATAGCAGTATCTGAGAATGTTTTTTGTGTTATTAAGGCACGGCTTGCTAGAGACCTAACCGTTTTTTCTTCATCTTTTAAGGCTTTGATCAGTGAGGAAATACCTGCATCTGAAAGTTTTTTTTGTTTGCTTAGAGCGCCACATGCAGCACGCTTAATTATTCTATCTTCATTTTCTATAGCTTTAATCAGGACTGAGACATTGGCATCTGACAGCATTCTCCTTCCATCCCCTAATGCTTCTTCTGCTGCACGCTTAACAGACCAATTTTCATCTTTTAAAGCTATGACTAATCTGATAAAGGCTCTAGCAGATAACGCTGGATGCCTCCCAAGCGTAGCGATTATTTTTTCTTTTTTTACTGCAGATTGCATTAAGCTTTTGAGTAATAGATGTTCTGGAAAACCGCTCTGACTGCCTAAGCGGCTGTAACTTTCTGAATTATTTGCCAATTCAAAATGCATCCACTTCATCAGCTCTGCTTCTAGCTGATTAACCGTGTCCACATGCAACTCAGCGCGTGCTTCATTTAAACATCCGACAATTACTTGTTGATGGCGCATGCCAATAATGTCGCGCGGCATAATCTGTAAGAGATTAAAAAAAGCCTCAAGCGCTTTGTCTTTAAGCAATCCAGCGACCATCCACCAGACAATTCCGTAGCGCGGGTTGTACTTATGCGTTGCAATGAATCCTTCAAGCTCGGCCAAGCTAGGTGCCGCGTGTAAATCATTCTGCACCAATGGGATGACGATGTTTTTTCCTAACTCAGTTGTATACGCTTGTAAATGCTTCACAAGAAATTTTGCAGCAAAGAATTCCTGAAACGTTAAATGTAGGAAATGATAGCGACGCTTTGCTTCAGGTTGTTCAATATCAGTTGTGTGTAAAAAGGAGGTTTTAATTAGGCTATGGGTCAATATAGGGGGAAATTTATTCTCAAGAATCCCATCATTCAACTCCCTTCTACGCACGCTTAATTCTTCCATGCTAAATTCGATCTTCCCAGCTGCTAACCCCTTTAATGCTAAGTAACTGAAATAATCGATCTCGGCGTTCATCAATTCCTCAAGATCTTTTACAGAGCAATTGTCGAGTGCAGAAGCTTTTAAGCGCTTACCTTGAATTTCTTTTTCTAAGCGCAAAATATCTTTTCGCCATAATTTGCTGACCATAGCTTCATATAACTTAGTCATGGTCACCGTTTTCTGATTTTTAACTAAGCTTTCATCCCAGCTATAACACAACGCATCAAGCTGAATCGGAATATTGACTAATCCCTGAATTAAGGGAGTCTGATTGATAAATTGCTCGATGGCAGCTTGGCTAGAGGAAGGTGCAAACTTCTCTATATAAGCTTGCACATTGTCTGATGTAAAACCTACTGTTTCTAGCTCTAAATCCAGCTGACCAAGGCAATGATGATCGATGCCAGCCGGTCGAGAGGTGATCAGCACATGCTTTTGCTTAAGCAGCTCCTCTAATAATCCCTTGAGTGGACGGCCTTCATCCAATTCATCTATCACCTCATCTAGACCGTCTAAAATAAAAAGTGTCTTGTCTAAATGAGCGTAAAAAACTTTGACCAATGCTTTAGCGCCTACTTGGCTAGCCAAGTAGCGCTGGCTAAGTAATTCTTTTAGGTTAGGGACTCCTTGCAAGATTTTCAGTTCACGCAACGGCACCCATAGTACGCAAGCAAACCGATCCTTCCAACTCGCCTGATGCTGATAGTCATAGACCAATTTTTTGCATAATGTGGTTTTGCCGATACCTGCTCGCCCTTGAATCAAAATTCGTTTAGGAAGTCCATTTGAACCATCACGTAATTGCTGAATATTAAAAAGGCTATCCAGAGTAATTAATTTAGCGTAATTGACCGCTTGAAGTTGCTGCGATTCACTGCTGGGTAGACGAGTGACTACGGTAGTTTGCTCTGTTTGCTCTGTTTGCTCTGTTTGCTCTGTTTGCTCTGTTTGCTCTGTTTGCTCTGTTTGCTCTGTTTGCTCTGTTTGCTTCGTTTGCTTCGTTTGCTTCGTTTGCTTCGTTTGCTCTTCCTTCCGCTGCTTGAGACTTTCGACAATCGCGAGATTGATATAGCAATTGTCTAGCGATGCTTTTTCTCCTGACACTCGCTGAATTAAAAGATTCGAGTGTTTATAATGTTGATAAAGCACTTGACGTAAATCGCTTAAGGAAAATTGACGAGGCAGCAAGCTTCGTTGCCTGAGCATCGTGCGTAGGCTGTATGAAAGACCGGTTATATGATCCACGCTATGATTTGCATCAAGCGGTAAAGGCTGATCTTTTAGCCAACCAATAAAATTTTCGTATTGCTGCCAAAACTCGCTCAAACTGGTCATCGCCTCATCGCTTCTCCAGAATAGTCTCTCGATCAGCTTAAGTAAAACCATGTGCTGACCCTGATTGGGATACACGTCCTCACCAGCGCTTATTCGTCGCTCAAAACGGGGAAAATCACTAATGCGTACTCGAGTAAGATCGATGAAATCTGCCAGGCACGATTTACAGCTCGCTGCGGTCAACTCAACAGGAATAACACCATGCTGACCGCCTGGCGTACCTGCCCGAATTTGTAAAAAAGCAATTTCGGTGAGCACGTGATGAAAGTCCTCTTTTTGGGCAAACTGATGGACGACCGTACGCAGAGTAGCATCCCCTCCTTGCTGACGATCAATGTTGTAGGCTTGTTCCAGTTGATGACAAAAAGCTGGATAGTATGACCAATCGAGATACTGTTTTAATAACTCAGAGCAACACACAACGATCTTATCAACAGGCCTTACGTCATCTCGCAACTGCGTAGGCAGCAAGCAAAGTTGGCTGGTTAAAATATCCTCAAGCTGATTATCACGCTTAAGCTTGTCTAGCAAACCTGAATAAATCGGCCCCATTGGCGTTTGATCTGAATACAGATTAGCGCGAGTTTTCACCAGCTGCTTAATCAAGTATTTGACGATCTCGGCTTTAGCTTGGCCAGCAGCAGGCTGATCACTATTGTGCGCGTAGACGATAAACAGGCTGGGTTTATCGGGGATCTCTAATTCTTCCAAAAGCAAAAGCATTTGTTCAAACAGCTGATCGACTAACTTGCTTTTTTCTTGGTTAATACTCCTCCCTGGTTGTGGCTGAAGAGGGAAAGAAGAGGCAAAAGTTGGCTGAACCAAACTCACTGTACTGCTTGTAGGCAGGGCTGGAGCAGTGGAGGTGTGATGAAATGACTTATCAACACTCAGTGCTTGTATTTTTTTCTTAAGCTGTCGCGCTTGGGCTTCTTCGGCTAAACCCCATTTCTCTAAAAGTTGAACGTAATCTTGATAGATTTTTAGCAGCACTGCTTTTTGTTGCCCATTCTCACGTACACGTTGCTGCCTGATCTCAGCCTTATGTATCGCCTTATCATAAAGGCACTGCATCGTCTCTGGACAACTGGACTCGCATGACTGTAAAAACTGGGCGTACTCTACGTATAGATTAATCAGGTCGTCTTCTTTTATTTCATTAAAAGTGTCAGTCTGCAGTTCAAATTCTGCCATCCTGATAGCGTTGTCATATGCCTTCCCGGCCGCCTCGAGATTGTTATTTTTTTTATGCTCACGAGCTTGTTGGAAAGAATCTGAGACCGCCGTCAAAGATGATGGTTCATTAGTGCGTATACTGGATTGGCCTGATACACTAAACAACACTTTACCTCCAATTGATTAAAGTCTCCCGCCACCTATTGGTGAGCCAGTAGTTAGTTCTTTTATCTATATGAATAAACGAGGCGGGGTAACGCCAGTGGCGTCAAGATGAATGTCGAGCTAAAGAATAAGCACAATACAGGGATGGAGGAATCGGGTAATACCTAGAAAAGCGCTGATTTAATCACGCTTAGTACAGTTCTCCATAGAGTCACCTCCTCGATTGCAAGCCTGGTGCTTCACCTTATACCTTTCGGATTCCATTTCACGATGGATCCTCTGCCCTTCGGAAAGCTATAAGCAACTGGTTTTAGATTCACCTTGGCCGTTTCTAGCTTTCGCCTTCATGACCGTTTAGGCTTTTTCATTTCTACCTGCTTTCCCAGACCAATGAGGCATTATCATAAAAGTCATCTCCAATGAACTGAGATGGCCTTTTCTTGATATGTCGGTAAAAATAAGGTTAAGGAAATACTGAATTAGGCAAAAGCTGCTTCATGCTTTCAGCCTAGTAACAAGAATAGCTTAAGCGCAACATCGGTCATGCACGGCACTTATTAAGATCGCAGCGAAAAAACAGACTCAGTCAAGAAAACTCAGTTCTTCTTCTAATTCTCGCTGCGAAATTTCTCGGATCAACTCCCCAGTCTCTGTTGACCATTTATTTATTTTTTCTCGAATCCATCCTTCTTCTAGAGTAAAAAAATATTTTGCATTTTGCGAAAACGCTATAGCTTCTAGTCGACCCTCCGTAGGGATTTTAATTTCCGCTATGAACTGATTCGACTGTAGCGACAAACGCCGAATCTGGATTTTTTCATAGTACCCTGCTTGCAAACCAGCTAACTCAGTCTCTATCTCACGTCCGCGATCCCCAAGTAGACGGCGCTGCTGTGGGAAGCTTTCTTGTAGCTTATATAAAGCAAATACTTTCCAAATGCCTGCCCCCGAAATAAACAAGATAGCGGGGATTTTTACTAACGGTATAAACATCGCGGTTAAACCTCCAGTCATTAAAGCAAGAGGCTGTCCAAAAGACACGGACGTATATTTATTCTCGAGTTTTTTTTTCGATTCTTTTACCTCTTCTAATTGTCGCTTATTGTTTGCTTTGTCATTATTCAGCTGCTCTAAAGCATCGTACGGCTGGCATAAAAACAAAGATTGGCTGTCAGTAGAAAAGGCAAAACCTTTGCACTGTCTAATCACCGTCGTAGGTAGGCCGTGCTCAACTCTCCCCAACTTAAGGTTTCCTTCGCAATCGCAAGTAGCCAGCCATTGCCTATCTGGTGAATGTACGCTGTAAACATCTGCATTTGCTGGTGCTGTAGCTGTAGCACTTTGACTATCAGTTTGCTTTGTTGCAGTAGACAAACGACCATCCGAAGCTGGTAGTAAATTTTCATTTACCCGTCGCGCTACGGAATTCAGTGGTTGGTTAGTAAAATACATACATGACTCCTTCTTAAACGTTATAGTTTTACTCAGGCATGTAAATCACAATACTGAGCTTTATATAGTCGAGCTTGATCCAAATCACTTTGTGCCTGCATTTGCAGGTGTTTACTCATCAAATCTCGGGGAATCGGGCTAGCAGCAAACATAGTGTTGTTTTTTTGGCTTAATTGCATGATTTGCCTAATAAATACTGATGATCAGAATTAGCTTATCAAAGAGAATTATAAGAATACGAGAGGGTAAATGACTGAATTTATAGTGTTTAGTAAATTAAATTTTTTCACGGTTTCACACTTTTAGGCTTGATGGAAAATCTGCAATGTGTTTCATCAGAATTCTGATGAAACACATTGCAAAAAATATATTCTGAAATTTTATATCTCCACCATTCCATCTCAAGCATTAGCTTGTCCAAGTAATTGCTGCCATTAATTGGCTTAATTACGGTAATTCTCTGTATTCATCTTGCCATTTAGCCAACGCCACAGGCATTTTTCAGCAGGACAATTTCCTATCAATGGGCAACGCACTAACCAATACCGCTAACTACTCAACCTGGCTTAATTGCCTTATCTGAGCATTTGCCATCAGCCGAACTCAAGCATGAGCGCATTACCATAGCTCTATGATCCGCATTAAATCCATCGCGCTTGCTGCTGTGTTAAGTATGGTGTTGGGGTTTGGCAATGCCTGCCTTATTTTTAAGCTCGTAACACTTCAGACACGCATCTATCTGTCTCCTCCTATCGCTGTGATTGATATAGCGAAAATCGTTGCGTCGTATCCGCAAGAAGCCTCATCAGCAGAAATAGAAAAACATATGGCAAAAACGCGCCAATCTGTTATGAAACTGCAAAAAGCAGGTTATTTGATTCTTGATGCCAATACGGTTGTAAGCGCACCAGCGGATATTTATCTGGATGTAGAGGCCCTACCGCAGTGAATTTTTTTAAGAAGAAAACAACCTGGACGATGTTTTGGGTGAAGGCCATGCTTACCTTAGCCTTGTTATGGCTAGGCGGCGCTGCTTTTGCTAGCCGTTACCGCATTGGCATTGATGAGCAAGTCGAAAAATGTTTGCCAGGATATTCCGTCTTTTTGATCGATCTGAAAGATAAACAGTTAAAGCGCGGCAATCTCTATACCTTTTTATTTAAAGGTAAGCTGATGCTAAAAATACTCACTGCTATGCCGAGCGATACCGTTGAAATAGATCACGAACAAAAAATTAAAGTAAACGGCAAGATGGTGGCGGAAGGTTTATATCTCGCTCGCCAATTAGGTTATTCAGAAGACTATTTCTACGGGAAGACGACACTCGAAGAGGGAGATTACTGGTTTATGGGTACAAGCTTTAATAGCTTTGACTCGCGCTATTGGGGGGCAGTTAGAGAAGATCAGATTATCGGTCGGGCGTATGCGCTGTTTTAAAGGGATAGTGGCTGCCGCGTTTTCAATCGTCATTGGAAGCAGTTTTGCCTCTCCTATTTTGACGTCAGAAGATGAAGTGCTCATTCAACAAGGCCAGCGTATCGTTGAGAAAGCACGCCAATCAAAGCAACCAGCCTGGCAGCAAAACCGGCATATAGAGACTGCTCAGCAGGAAGCCAAGCATTTTTTTAATGCGCTACAAACTTCGTCTTCTACGATACAGGCCATGCAGCAACTATCAATGAATAAGGAAAATGTTACTCCTTACAAAATACTTATTTTTGTGTCTCATTCATTGGGAGGACGGGGTCTGAATGATTTATTGGATGCTGTTTCTGGCAACCCAGATGCTGTATTGGTTTTTCGTGGCTTTCCAAAAAACATGCGTCTTGGCGAAGGAATCAAAGCCATTCAGGCATTAGCTGCACAAAAAAATCCTGTACCCAACATCATCATTGATCCTACGCTGTTCAGAAAGCACCGTATCACAGCCGTACCCACTATCGTGATGCTGGCAGAGCCATCATCACTTGGTAAAGCGCCTCAAGTGCTGGCAAGCGTACAGGGGATATCTAACCTTACATGGTTAGCACGTCGAGTAGCGCAAGGTGCAACAGGTGATCAAGGCATCAAAGGTTCTATCGAGACCATTAGTGAGCCGGATTTGATTGAAGCGATGCAAGAACGCTTCGCCCAGATAAATTGGGAAAAGAAGAAACAGCAGATAGCCGGGCAGTTCTGGCAGAAACAATCCTTCTATGCATTACCAACAGCCAAGAAAACGCAGACTCGCTACCTGGATCCTCATATTACTGCCACAAATAACATTCAAGCAGCGGATGGCACGGTTCTCATTAAGCGCGGCACAATGATAAATCCACTCACGCTGCGGGATTTCACGCAAGCGGTAGTGGTATTTGATCCATTAGATAATCGGCAGTTGGAATGGTTAAACAAAACGATTCCAATCCTAAAAAAACGCCAAGGTGTGACGCGACTTACCTTGATTGCTACACAGTTTGATAAGGAAAAAGGCTGGGAGGCCTATACGAAACTTGCTGATGCGGTGGCAGCTCCTGTGTATCTATTAACGCCAGATCTCGTAGAACGCTTTGCTTTAACAGTGACCCCTTCTGTCATTACCGCGCAAGACAAACTCTTTGTTGTAGAAGAAATCGCTCCGTCTGTGTGCACTAGCAAGAAGGCGCCCGCGTGATATCTACTTATGCATTCAAACGCCTAATCAGCATCGCTGTTTTGTTTTGCCTAGGTTCAGGTATGGTGCAAGCCGCCGATCCTGGTTGCCAAAACGCCCATGCTATCGGCCCCAAGCTCATTACCGATATTTGCTGGTCGTGCCTTTTTCCAATTCGGTTAGCAGGCATTACGATCAGTGGCCCAGGCGGTCATGTTCCAGAAGATGCGGCTAAAAATCCATTATGCGTATGCCAAGACAAAGCAGGACTCCCTAAGCCTGGCGTAACTACATCCATGTGGGAACCAGCGCGGCTCATTGAATTTCAACGTGTTCCTGGCTGTGCATCGGTTTTAAATGGCATGCGTTTTCCATTTAAACGCACCTTTCAAGGCCATCACGGTAATGGCGATATGGATGGGGGTGATGGCTCATTTATGCACTATCACGTCTATGCGTTTCCGTTGCTGGCTATCCTTGATTTATTCGTTAAACCAAACTGCAATCCCGATGGCTACACTGATATCGATTTGCTCTATCTCTCTGAATTAGACCCCACTTGGAATAACGACGAACTCGCCTTCTTTACAAACCCTGAAGCCGCGCTTGTTGCTAACCCGGTTGCCGCTTTAGCTTGTACTGCCGATGCGGCAGCCGCCACAGCAGGCAAACCTTTAAAGCAATTATTCTGGTGCGCAGGATCATGGGGAACCCTCTATCCGTTAAGCGGCTATCAGAATGGCGGTAAAGGCGTGATTCGTGATAGCAGCCTACTCACAGCACGGGTATTAGCAGCCTTGCACCGTCGTGGCTTGATGTGGCGCACGATGGGATCCGATGCGCTCTGTCGCGGCAAGATTAGCCCCACGCTCCCTAAAACCCAATATCAATTTACGCTATTGCACCCAGTGCCTGAAACGCATTCTGCGCATGTGATGGGGGAATCGACGCTTACCTGGGGGATAGGTCGAACCATCCCCGCAATTGGCCAAGACCTGATTTATACGATCTGGCGTTGGAATGACTGTTGTAATAACTAAAAGGTCACAGCCATGATACGCGGGGCGCTATATAAGGGAATTGCTTACTTTCTGTTGATGACCTTTCCCATATATGCGTTTGCGGCACCCATGAGCAATACAGCAGCTGTCGCGCGTGATACTGCTGCTTTAGTGATGGCACCTGCAACCTCACCACCTGATTTTAAGCAACTCGGCCAAGAAGCCAAGACATTAGGTACAAATCAAGCCGCCTCCCTCAAGGATCAAGCAGGCCAGGTAGCAGATGGAACCATGACAGTCCCTGTGCTGAAAAACGGTCAATTTGAAGTAGGTAACACCAACCTTTACGTAGACGATCTGTTTCCAGGTACCCGGCGAGATACCCCTGACCCAGCCAATACCTATTTTCCAGATGGCAAAAAGCCTGACCTTGAGCGGCTCAAAGAGGTCTATGATGCCGATAAAGCAATGGGCGAAGCCGGAGAATCCACCAAAAAAGGGCTATGGAAAGAATCGCGGCAAGCCCATCCTTCGATTAGCGGTGCTGCTTATCAAGTCGTGCTCGATGCATCACAGCGCACGCGACCTGATTTCAGTCACGATCCATTGCTCAACCAAAGCAAAAAAACCTACCAAGATATCGACAAAATTTCTAAATGGTTTGGAGATTGTTCAACCGATACCACCTATTCCCGCAAAGAGCGCATTACGCATATTCCCGACTATCAGCGTTGCGCGCAGCTGTATAAGCCTGCGGGCGGGTGCGTAATTCAGCACACGATTGAAATTGATACCGAACCCACTGATATGGTGTTTCTGGTGGATAACTCCGCCTCGATGCAATCGGTTATTACCGATTTGCAAAATAACGTGCGCACCTTTGCCAATCTCATTACACAAGGCAAAGCACGTAACCTTCGCTTAGGCGGAGCCGCTTTTCGAGATTGGGATTACAACTGGCACAACGTGCCACTGTCGGAAGATATCGATAGTTTTCAAAATTGGTTAAATGGTGTGCACACCGCACCTGCGGAGACACGCCCCTTTGCCGCCGTGCAATGGGCTATCGAACATTTTGATTGGCGCGATAACGTGCATCGCGTGATCGTACTGATTGGCAATGATGACTATGGGTGCGGCTCCCATCCTGGTGGAGCGGGATGCCCTAGTCGAGATGCCTTGCTCAACACACTGCAAGCGAAAGGTATTGCGCTCTATATTTTTCACAATAATTTGGAAGTGAAATCTATCGGGATACCTCTAGCCGATTATTTTTCTGGACCCAAGCTACTCAAATTTGCACAGTTCTTTACCGTGGTCACGGATCATTGGTCGCCGCAATCGTGCATTAATGATGCTATCGCCTCGTTAGAAGAATTCTGCGAAGGTAGCTATACGCCCTCCCCTAGCACCGATACATGCGTGAAGCTATCCGGCTTTGATGTCTGCAAAGACGACCCAATCTACCAAAAGCTCAAAACACCACCGATCCACAATGTCCCAAAACTCGCCGCAAAAGTTGATGTCTCTGCGTTGCGCTGTGATTATAACCACGGTGAAGGCACGTGCTGGATAGATCCGAAAGGCAAAAAACAATGTCTACGTAATGATAAAGATATCGATCAATGTCAACCTTTAGAAACCAATCCTAAGTGTGGTTTTACGAGTTCCCAATGCGTAGAGGGTGCGAAAGGCTCATGGGGCAACTGTTATATATGGGAGCGCACTTATGATTGCGGCGAAGATATCAAAGTACCAACCATCGATAAGTCGACAAAATACCGCTGCGCTGGTCCTGTGCGATGTATGGGAGAGGATTGTGTCGATATTGATCGATCACAAAGTATGGACTTTGCGAAGGTGGCGGCGTTACTGAATGCAGCGCAGTTTATGACCCAAGACATGGATTGTAAGGATGTGACGGATAACAACAATCTATATTGCCGTGCCTTCGCGGGCAAAGGCAGTGAATGCAAAATTGCGGTGGGTGGCGTTCAAAATTGCTGCAAAAATCCAACAAACCTTTCCATGAACGATTACCTCACTCTCATTTTATCGGTGCCTAAGCTCGATGGTGCAATGATGGATATTGGGGATGGGAGCACGCTTGCAGGTTTAAAAGGTGCATATCAGTTACTGCGCAATCCTGCGTTGAATGGCTGGACACAAGTTACCAAGCCGTTTATCACGTATTTGGAGAATATGACTGGTGCATTCAACAATTTTGTACAGCCAGTCACGGATGTAGCCAAGCAAGCGCTGTCGGCGCTCAAAGACCAAATCACAAAAATCACCTCCAAAGTACTGACTAATGCGTCCACCACGGGGGCTGCCGGTGTGCCTGCGGGCGCGCCACAGTCTATGACCGAACAATTGCTTGGGCAACAAGGCGCTGCAATGCTCTCCACCGCGATGACGATCTACACCGCTTATGTCGTAACGATGGTGATGATTCAGGTAATTTGGAAATGCGAAAAAGAAGAGTTCGAGATGAATGCAAAGCGCCAACTCAAAAATTGCACGCATTTAGGTTCCTACTGTAAAACCAAAGTAATCGGGGCGTGTGTCGAAAAGCGCGAAGCCTATTGCTGCTTCAACTCTCAGCTTTCTCGCATTATTCAAGAACAGGTCCGCCCACAACTCGGTTTAGATTGGGGGAGTGCCAAACAGCCGCAGTGTGACGGTATTCCGATAGAGCGTATTGGTGAGGTTGATTGGAATAAAGTCAATCTAGATGAATGGATAGGACTGCTTCAGAAAAATGGGCATTTCCCCAGTCCAGAGCGCTTAACGCATGAAGCGCTGACTGGATCGGGTAATCCGTTTGATACTGATGACACGCGTAAAAACATCGTAAGTCGCACTACCGAGCGGTTAAAGGGCATCGAAGTAGATAAGCTTAGAGATCAGGCAACTAAGCTGATCAAACCCGATACGGGAGCACACTAGCGCCAGGTTTTACTTCTGATGGAGAAACACAATTCGAAGTAATGCCATATTCAGGATTTCCCTGTATATCTCAATTTCATCATCAGCCGTATAAAACCAAACGGACGGAAAAGGTGCAGCACGTCGTTCTTAGTTGTTTCCCCATCACCAAGGTTGCCCATTTCGCTGCTTCTCCTCTACCTTGAAACTGAGATTGAGCAGAAAAAGGACAGGAGAGGCGTGATGTTAAATATCGCAAGCCAGAAGCTACCCATTACCTTCGCGTCAGAAGTCATCAAGATCGATTTAGAGCAGGCGCGCACACATCAGGAAAAAGCACCAGGAATCGCCAACTATTTTTATGAGCGAGTAGAGAACGCTCTGCATAAGCTCGCTAAGCATGAAGATATCAAGCCACTCAGCTTCTATGATAAGAGACATTACTTTAGATCTGCCCGCACCCCTGAAACATCTAAGCAGGAAGCACTACGCAAAAGTATTGCCGATGTTCATTTTGAGCGCGGCGAGGTGCTCAGTCGGTTAGATCGATTAGATGAAGCAAAGGCACAGTATCAGAAGGCATGGGAGTGGGGGCATTCATCGGCGCAGGAAAAATTAAAGCTGCTGGCCCAACTCCATTCCAGCTCAAGCAACCCCTTTAGCTCGCTTAAAAGAAGTTCATCCAAATTCATTTTCCACGCTGACTTAGGGGGCTTTACCCAACCTCCCAAGAGCTTACTCACGCCTGTGCCCTATGCTGAGGAATCGCCTGCCTTCAAATTTTTTTTAAAAAACCTACCGCTTACTCCACCCGCTTTGCCGCAAGCAGGTCAGCTTTTGAGGAATACGGAGCAGCTTGCTTACTGCCTATTACTATTAGGCCTGGATAAGGAGGAGCCAGCATCTGTCACGAAGCTTAGCCCTGAAGAGTCGGCCTGGTTAGCGCGAGTCAAACAAGATCAGAATGAGAAGGAAGAATTTAGCCTCCTCACGAAAGGCGTGATTTGTGCTTTTGACGAAGATCCACTTAAAAATGCCGCTACCGTCGCGGAGGTCGTCGCTTTAGCGCCGGTTTACACGCTCGACGATTTTCAAAAATTGCTCAATAAATTCATCACAGCGCTCAATGCACTCACTTTATTAGATGTAGATTTGCTGCATGGCTTGTCTCAGTTGATTCGCCATGCACCACCAGAGAGTCTGCGCACCGATGATTTGGTCAAGATTTTGAAAAAATTGGCTACTCTCCTAGAAGATGCTCACACGCAAGACGGTGAAATAAAAGATGAGAATCGCTATCGCTTAATGTTAGCGACCTGCCAGGTGTTGGATGCGATGGCTGATAACCATGTCACTGATCTTGATCGTGAGGCACTTCATCAGCCGTTAGAAGATTTTTTCATTGGAATGAAGAGCGAAAAAGATCCCTATCTCGTCTATCAAGCCGAATATGCGTACCAAGCGTTAGCATATGTGCCGGATAATGAAATACCTTGGCAAAGTGTTTGGCGACGCAGCAGTAGTGTATTCCAGGGGACCATGAAGTTTGTGAAGGCGGCTAAAGCGTTCGATGTCAATGGATTTATCGATGGCATCAAAGATCTGCGAGAACCGATCGGCGAGCTGATTCAATTTACCCTAGACACCTATGATCATGTGACTGAGCTAAAGGAAAGTGGGCAGGAATTGATCGAGAGCCTCAAAGAAGGATTTTCTTTTGATCGCAAATATAAGTGGTATCCAATGCTACGTGGATTTGACGAAGTACCAGCGAATCAACTCGAAGAATTCAAGCAAAAACTGGTGCAACCCGACCTTAAAACCTGCTGTTTGCATAAAACCTTTTTATGGGGCTTAAGCGAACGCTTAGGGAGAATTGCTGCTCATCCTGAGCAAGCCCCTGACACCCAAAAGAAAGCCTTACAGTGGTTAAGTGAGTTGTACGAAAACGATGAGACGTCGGGCAAACATCCGATGATCAAGCAGCGCGTTGTACAGATTATTCGCGCACTGGCGGATAACTCCTCAGTCAAAGAAGACGCAAATGCATTGTTAACTCGCCTCGGAGAGGTCGGCGATACCCATCAAAAAACCTTCTATCGAGACAAGTGTCTGACTAGCCCGCTGAGTCCTTATCCACTCTATGAAGCTCGCCCGCAGCCCATTGCATTGAGCCTGCTGGATAAAGCCCAGAATAAGCAATGGTTAGAGACGGAGTTACGCCGACTCAAAGCCCAACGCTTGGCGCATTGGCGCGATATGCTGTATGTCCCTCCTCGCGGCAAAGCCAGTTTGTCTGACGCTGACATGGAAACATTTGATTTAGCCGAGAAAGCTCAAACGTTTTTCGACAACAATAAAAAGATGGCCTTAGTGCTCGGTGAGTCAGGGGCCGGCAAGTCCACCTTTTTGCGCTTTCTGGAAATCATACTTTGGGAAAAATATAAAAAGGGCGGCATCATTCCTTTATTCATTGCTTTGCCGACGATTGACAAACCAGAACATGACCTCATTGCTAAACACTTGCGTCGTACAGGGTTTACCCAAGTGCAAATTAAGACGCTGAAAGAGACCCGTGAATTCGTCGTGATTGCCGATGGCTATGATGAAAGTGGGTCGAATGAAAATCTGTATCAAAGCAACCAGTTCAATCATCCAGGAGGATGGCAAGGTCAGTTATTGGTGGGTGGCCGTAGCCAGCATCTCGGTGCCAACTATCGGCAGCGCTTTCAACCAGGTAACCCGATCTTGTTTCAAGAATGGGTTGTTGCCCCATTTCGCAAAGAAGAGGTCGATAAATACGTTCAAGAACATGTTCGGCTAAAGCAAACGCAAAGGGAGGTGGTCGATTACCAATTTGATCTACTGAATTGGGAAGTCAAAGACTATCAACGTGCGCTTAAGAAAATAGATGAGAGCTTTAAGCGTACGCCATTGTTACTAAAAATTGCGTTAGGCGTGTTGCCACGTTTGCTGAGCTTAGAAAAACAAGACTACGCTGCTTCCTCGTCTCTGACGAAAGCTATACTCTATGATGAAGCGATGAAAGCGCGGTTTGAGCGTGAGAAACAACGTTTGCAAGGGGAAGAATTAACGGATGCGCTCAAAGATGCTTTTGATGTCTTGGACGGGGAAGGTTTTGTCAAACATTGCATGCAGTTTGTGACTAATCTAGCTGTTGCGGTCTACGAAAAAAACAAGGGCTACCCTGTGGTTGAATACAATCCTTTTAAAGACAAAGGAACGTGGAAAGAAGCATTTTTTGGTGACGCACCCCGCACAAGAATCTTGCGCAAAGTGTGGCCGCTGATTCGCAATGGCGATCAATATCGGTTTGAGCACAAATCCTTTCTGGAGTACTTTGTCACACTTGATATCTGCCAACCGCGAGATGTTGAATCGACAGCGGTGGCAGAAATGGAATCCGTGCGCCAATCTGCTATCGTGGCCCGTCGAGGCAGTGCCACTTCTTTGCTGAGCTTTGAGAGCCCGCACGAGCAGCCAGAGGCCAATGTCATCGAGGCAGCCCCTCTGCTAGATTCTCTATTAACACGCAGCAATCTGATCAAAGAGCCAGCGATCATTCAGTTTTTAGCCGAACGGGTGCAAACAGAGCCGCACTTTAAACAACAACTGCACGCCTTTATCTTACATTTTAAAACCGATGTGACGGTTCGCAAAGCAACGGCCAATGCGATCACGATTTTAGTCAGAGCGGGAGAGCAGTTTAATGGAGTCAATCTGAATGGCATTCAGATTCCTGGAGCGGATCTCAGTCATGGGGTATTGGATTCTGCACAACTGCAAGGGGCAGATCTGAGAAAAGTTAATCTACGCAATAGTTGGCTGCGCCAAGCCAATTTAAGTGGTGCCAAAATGGAAGGAGTGCAGTTTGGTGAATGGCCTTATCTCAAAGAAAAGAGCGCAGTAAACTCTTGCGCATATTCGCCGGATGGGAAAACATGTGCGGTGGGACTTGGCAATGGTCAGATCAAGGTCTATGCCACGTCAAACTGGGAAGAAATCTTTTCCTTAACTGGTCACACCGCCCCGGTTTGGAACGTGGTGTATTCGCCCAGCGGCGAGCAGATCGCCTCGGCAAGTGATGACCATACGGTGCGGTTGTGGGACGTGCAGAGCGGGCAGCTCAGTCACACCTTAGAGGGACATACTGACTATATTAAGAGCGTGGCGTATTCGCCCAGCGGCCAACAGATCGCCTCGGCAAGTGCTAACAATATGGTGCGGCTGTGGGATACGCAGAGCGGTCAGCTCAGCCACACCTTAGCAGGTCATACCGCCCCGGTTAGGAGCGTGGTGTATTCGCCCGATGGCGAGCAGATCGCCTCGGCAAGTGATGACCATACGATGCGGCTGTGGGATACGCAGAGCGGTCAGCTCAGTCACACCTTAGCGGGACATACCGCCCCGGTTTGGAACGTGGTGTATTCGCCCAGCGGCGAGCAGATCGCCTCGGCGGGTGTTGACCATACGGTGCGGTTGTGGGACGTGCAGAGCGGGCAGCTCAGTCACACCTTAGCGGGGCATACCGACTATATTAAGAGCGTGGTGTATTCGCCCAGTGGCCAACAGCTCGCTTCTGCAAGTTGGGACAAGACAGTGCAGCTGTGGGATGCGCAGAATGGCCAGCACAGCCACATCTTAGATGGTCATACCGCCCCGGTTAGGAGCGTGGTGTATTCACCCAGTGGCGAGCAGATCGCCTCGGCAAGTGCTGACCATACGGTGCGGCTGTGGGACACGCAGAGCGGTCAGTACACTTGCACCTTAGCGGGCCATACCGCCTCGGTTTTAAGCGTGGTGTATTCGCCCAGCGGCGAGCAGATCGCCTCACGGAGCGAAGACAAGACGATGCGACTGTGGGATACGCAGAATGGTCAGCTCAGTCACACCTTAGCGGGCCATACCGCCTCGATTTTAAGCGTGGCGTATTCGCCCAGCGGCGAGCAGATCGCCTCACTGAGCGAGGACAAGGCGGTGCGGCTGTGGGACACGCAGAGCGGTCAGCTCAGCCACACCTTAGCGGGGCATACCGCCTCGGTTTTAAGCGTGGTGTATTCGCCCGATGGCAAGCAGATCGCTTCTGCAAGTCGTGACAATATGGTGAGGCTGTGGGACGCGCAGAGCGGGCAGTGCAGCTACACCTTAGCGGGCCATTCCGGCAGTGTTAATCACGTGGTGTACTCGCCCAACGGACAGCAGATCGCCTCAGCAAGTCGTGACAATACGGTGCGGCTGTGGGACGCGCACACCGGGGAACCCGGCCACACCTTACAAGGACATACCGATACTATTTTGGACGTAGTGTACTCGCCCAGTGGCCAGCAGCTTGCGTCGGTAAGTAGCGACAATACAGTGCGGCTGTGGGACGCGCAGAGCGGTCAGTGCAGCTACACCTTAGCGGACCATGCCAGCTATGTTAATAGTGTGGCGTATTCGCTCAGCGGCGAGCAGATCGCCTCGGCAAGTCATGACAATACGGTGCGGCTGTGGGATGCGCAGAGTGGGCAACTCAGCCACACCCTACTGGGTCATACCCACTGGGTTTGGAACGCGGTGTATTCGCCCAATGGCCAGCAGATCGCCTCACGGAGCGAGGACAAGACAGTGCGACTGTGGGATGCGCAGAGCGGGCAGCTTAGCCACACCTTGAGGTTCAAGACTGCCGTTTGGAGCATGGTGTATTCGCCCAGCAGCCGACAGCTCGCCTCGGCAAGTGGGGACAATATGGTGCGGCTGTGGGATGCGTGGAGCGGCCAGCTCAGCCACACCTTAGCGGGGCATACCGATTATATTAAGAGCGTGGCATATTCGCCCAACGGACAGCAGATCGCCTCGGCAAGTCATGATAAGACGGTGCGGCTATGGGACGTGCAGAGCGGGCAGTGTTTAGCGGTGGTGCGAGATTTTTGGGGAGCAGTCAAGAGTATCGCCTGGAAAGAGACTACTAACGGCACCTATTTGGTCACTGGCTGTGAGGACAAATCGGTTCGTGTCTGGCAGATCGTCGAAGACGAAGGCCATGCTCAGGTGCGCCTGCATTGGAGTTCGACGCATGATAGATTGACCTTAACCAATATGGTTATTCAAGGCGTGCAAGGTTTAAGCAGGATTAATCAGAAGCTGTTACAGCAGCGCGAGGCCGTGGGCGAGCCAGCCTCGAGATGAGCTTATCTCGAGTTTGCTTGAGATCTAGCGATTTGGAATTGATTATGCTGGCGCATTACCCGCGCCGGAATGGTTGGATGATAGGAGCCGGATGAATCGAGAGATTCACGTCCGATTGCGTGAGAGCCTGAGGGTGAGATTCCTTTGGGCTACTCGACCACTTTATGAAATGGAGATGCATAGGCAGCGCATCTTACTAATAAGATAGAACGTGTATATTTAAGTACATCATTGGTTGACCTGGTGTACATTGCGGTTATTGTTCAGTTACTTCTTCAACTTCGTTTTCTTGAAGCGGCTCCTCATCAATAGCTTCTGGACTGCCCTCCTCCTTATCATAGTCATCTTCAGACGCAGCTACGTGCGTTTCCAGCGATTTTCCTTGTGCATGAGCTGCTGCACGGGCGCGTTTTTCAATACCCGTGATACGGTCTGCCAATTTAAGTAAGCGCTGCTGCCACTGATAAACCGCATTATTGCGCTGCTTGTTGTGCAGTACTTTCGGAATCCACAGGGTATCTATCAGTCCTATCAAGGTATCTAGCTTCTTTATTAATTCAGCAAAATCCGCAACTTTCGGAGAAGTAATTTCAATTTCGTATGCAGATGGATGGGTATAAGTTGCTCTGCGCTCAATACCATAATCTTCTATCAATTTTGTGAACTGAGCTTCATCCTTATTAAGATCCTGTTTAATATTTTCCATATCTTCTTGGATGATTCTCTCAATCTCATCCATTTCTGTTTGTTGCTTGCTAAAAAGTGGAAGAATGGCATCCATATTAAATAGTGCATTCTTCACTCGCTCGAATTTTCGACTCATCACTCGTTGAGCTTGATAGCTATTCACTTTTAATATTTGCTTGAAAACAGGATTGCTATAAACATGTGTCTTTTTGTTTTTCTGCTCTGCAGTCTGTGCTTCAACCATTATTGACTCCTTGTGAGGACAAGATAAACGCTGCCTCATCAAGATATCCTGCGTTAGCTGATATCGATCTTTCATGAATTTCTCAAAATGGGAAATCATGGGATGTTATACATTCAATTCACTGGAGTATCTTAAGCATAGTTTAATCATTACAAGGCTAACGCAAGGGTAGCTGGCCTTTTTCAGAAAACAGCATTTTTTCATTTGCCATCTGGCAATTTTACGTCCCTGTCGGGAGCAATACCCGGCACTGGGTGTTGCTCCAGTTTATATAAAAGGAGCAACAGCATGTCTATTATTACTTTCATCGTCATTTTAATTATGGGATTGGGCTTCTTATACATAGGAGCAAGTGTCTTTGCGCACAGTTGTATGTTCTTAGCACAGATGTTTCACAAGCATATAGGAGGTCCAAAGACCATGGATAGCGCATGGGCAATAACAAAAACAATAACCCTGCGTTTTATTCAGTTTGCGAAAAATAATATAACGCAGGCTAAACGTCAAAAACCAGAACCAGAAATAGATTTGGCGTTCTTAGAAATTCCAACGTATCTAAGAAAAGGCGATGAAATACTCTTCTAAACCAAGAACTAGCCTACTTGGTTTGAAATGCCATTAATTTTGGTTCAATCAAATCAGTTAAGCCTTCTCTATCGAGAAATTACCTTATGTATTCCACCCTGCTTGGGAGACTCCCAGTATGGGTATCTCCTTGGTGTTTTTTACACATAGCACTTGGAGATATGGAAAATGAAATCATTTATAACATTGATAATACAATTATTAAATAGAAAAAATAATCGAGACTGGATGAATTGTTTATCTAGTCAAGTTTGCACAGCTTTTTTATATAAATATGATAGAAAATTAATAAGCATAATTTTGAAAAATGCTAATCATAATATTTCTGAAGTTCGTATATTTATGAAAGAACACTATCAAGGAGCATATAAAAATAACGTGAAATTTGCACAAAAATATGCAGAAGGATACCTTTTTTCAGATGAGCTTGCTCCTTATATTAGTTATCGACGTTTAGCAAAAGAATTGTTCAGAAACGGACCATATTACTGTATCAAGACAAATGGTCGAATTCATGTTTTTTTAAAAGATTAAATATTTTTTACTGCAAATAGAATATTTGTAATTTAGCATGCAGAAAAATATGACTTTTAGTATTTTCAGTTAAGTTTTAAATTATTTGCCCCTGCCGGGAAATATTTCCGGTAGGGGATATCTCTTTGGCGCTTTTCCACCCTGTGGGCATGCTAACGCTAAGGAGAAACATGATGTCAGATTATCAAGAAGAAGTTCAAAACGCGGCAAAAGGTCATTGGCTGTCTATTTTGGAAACTCTAGCGCCTGCGCTGCAACCAGCGATTGATAAACTTGGCCAGAAAATTCCTTGTCCTAAACCTGGATGCGTAGGTCGATTTTATATAAAAAAGCAAAATGCTAAGGATAACCCTTTTGGGGTATGTAACCTCTGCGGTTTCTTCCATAATGGTTTTGATATATTAAAGTGGATAACTGAAGAGTCTTCTGAAGCTCATCTAGCAGCAATAGATGAGCATTTAAAGAAAGGTGAAGAAGCCAACTTGCAAGAAGGTTCTCTCGAAACTTCCTCTGAAAATCTCTCTGATAATGTGATAACGCAAAGGATTGAAAAAACATAGTCTGAGAGTGCACCATACCCGTGGCAGGATGCTACACCGATGCATCAGTACTTCGAGTATTACAGTCTAAATTTTGATGCAAAGGTTATAGCGCAAAGTGATTCTCTCCGTTTTCATCCTAACTTAGATTATTTTGAGAAAGGTAAAAAAACCATAAAGTTTCCAGCTATCGTGTGTGCGGTTCGAGATACCACTGGCAAACTAATCACCCTGCACCGTACCTATTTGACGATGGCAGGCAATCTAGCTCATGTAAAAAATCCCAGAAAATTTATGCCTTTACCTACAGGTTTAACTCTTATAGGAGGTGCTATTCAGCTTGGAAAACCGCTTCAATTCAATAATTCAAGCAAAAACGGGGTAGAAGTAGTCCACGCAAATGTCATAGGTATCGCAGAAAGGCTAGAAACAGCGCTTGCCGTTTTTAGTGCAACTAGAATTCCTACTTGGTCTACGATGGACGGAAATATGCTGAGAAAATTTGAAGTGCCTAAAGGGATTGATACGGTTGTAATCTGGGCTGATAGATACCGATGGGGGGCTGGTCAAGAATCTGCTAATTTTTTAGAAAATAAACTAAAAAAGCAAGGCATTCAAGTCCATACTAGATCGCCAATAATAGGCATTCCTGCTTTGGCAGAAAGCATTAATTGGAGTGATGTTTTGATGCACTATGGTCAGTTTTATTTCCCAAAATTTCATTATTTACGAGATTTTATATTACGGAAAAAGAAAGAAAGTCAGCATTTATATAAAGAAGTGAATTAGCTGTAAAAAAATTTTATACAGTATGCTAACCTATAAAAAAGCCCTGCTTGATTTCACAGCAGGGCTTTTTTATGATCAAAGTTTTATGCTCTCAACAATATTAATTACGCCATATAAATGGATTGCGGCCCGATATATGGTGCTCTCTGGATATGCTTCTAGCATCGTAGTGATTGAAACAGGGCTTACTACAAACAAGTATTTCGGCTTTATAAAGAGCTGGAATATGATGGACATGTTCTAAAACAAAAATCCCAACCCATAAGAAAAGGAAGCGTATTAATCAATAGCCATATGGCAAGAATCCAGGCATCTATTTTAATGCAACTCTACATTAATCTCAGTGATGAAAACTTAGAGGATGCAATCAATATTCAGGCGTTATATCAAGCATACCGGATGTATCATGCTATACGAAAAGAAATATTAGGCATGAAAAAAGCGAATTGGCTGCCATTTGATATTACAGATGCTTGGTGTCTTGCTAAAGAAATGCAAAATGGTGAAGCCATGATTAAAAAATGTAAAGCATGCAAATGTCATACCTATACCTCTATTCATCAACAAACGTATATCGATTGCCAATTTTGTAGAAGGTTAAAAAAGAGAGGAACTTATTAAAAATATCTGCCTTGATAATTTGTTAGCTGTATGTGGAGTGAGAATAATGCAACTCCACATACAGCAAAGACTCGAACGTTTCTTATGTGGAGCGCATCTGATCTACTCCACATAGATAGATATGTGGAAAGCAATGTAAATAGGCACTAAATAAAAAATTAAAAAAATAGGACAAACCAAAATTAAAAATAAAGAGGTAGAGATGATAGATAAGCCTTTTGACTGGTCATTCTTATTTAAAACCGATAACCAAGCACTGCGTGCCGAGATAACAAATGAAGATTACGAGCAGGGAGCTATTGAGTTTACTCAATCAGTACACAGTCTGATTGAACAAGAACTGATGCGCATTGCAACCGATGCTCAAAGCCAAGCAGATGTATTTTGGGAGCAGAATCGAGCAATGCGTGAAATGGGAGAGAAACAAGAGTTTGGGCAATACGGCACCAGAATTAGACTGGAAAAATCCTGTCTTACAGCAGAGTGGTATTGAAATAGGTATCGTAAGAGCAAAAGCGATAAGACAAAATCGCCACTCTCCCACTATATCCCTAAAGGACGTACAGGCTACCGTTATCCTAAAAATGCATTTGCAAGCGTTCGTAATACTTGGGAAAAAGACTTAATTGACCAAATCGAAGATCGCTATGAAAACCTGCGCATCCAAGCAGCACTTCTTTCAGAAATGCGCAACCTATTGAGAAAATATAAAACAACTATCACTAAAAGTTATGGCACAACAATAGAAAAATAAAAAAACCAGTTGATTAATGCACCGTCATCTTGCTACAGCAGTATGGAAGCCAGAAGGGGCGACACTGATGAATGGAGGCTTGCTGTATAGCGCGACAGCCTGACCTCGGCCATGCGGTGTCAACAGCGATTGAAAAGTGATACACCGTGGAGTGAACCCTTAGGGCTGTACCAGGGTGGTGGAATAAAGTGCAAACGAAACTCTTTTGGACCGTTTCCTGGTCATTTTGCGTTCGTATTTAGGCATCTCAGGCTGCTTCAAATGCCGCCGCACGGTATTTACCGCACATCCTACTTCTGCTGCTATCTGCCGCAGGATCTTGCCATGCTTTTTGAGTAATTATATTTCCACGTACACCTCATTGGCGATCAAGGCTGCCTCAAAAAAGCAGCCATCTTCTCAATTCAGTGTAGCAATTTTCAATTGCTGGCTGGAATGAACCACCGCCTGGACCAAGCAGGACAAATAAATTGATACGCTTGCTGAGTTTTTAAAAAGGAACAGCAAGATGTCAGCGGGAGGACCGTATCGGCGGTGTCAGCTTACCGATTACTCGGCGGTTACATTGTCATCGGAGCTCCATACCGGGCCGTTACCAACCCCGCATGTCCGACTAGGGAAGGATTGATGGAGCAATCTGTCTTATCTGGTTATATTTCTCCTGTAAGACAGAAATTCAAACAACTTTCAGGTCGCACCAAAGTTGAAATGTCGCATGTCATGCTCGAGTTCCTTGATATAGGAGCACTGCACGACGGCACCAGGTACGATTACCATGGAGAGTGTTTCATTCGGGGGGCGGACATTTCCTACCATTTTCCGGCAGCCGGATACGATGGTATGTTGATTTTCCTTGCCGGTCTCGGGCTTTGCTTCCAAAATCAAATGGTCCACAAGAGTTAACGCCGCTCAAAGAGGCAGCCTAGAAACTTCAGCCCCCAGAATGAAACACTCTCCAGATAGGTGTCAGTAAACACGAAACACCTATTCGGTCTGAACGATGCCAAGTTCATCCAGCTTCATACAAAATTGAGATAAGTCGATCTAAATCGGCTATCCGCCTGGGCAGCTAGTGTTAACACCGATGATTGTGCTCCTTCTATCGGTAATGGCAGCGATTCTTCCTCTACAGTCTTGCGCGGCTCTCCCGTTGCGCCGCGTTGCTTGAGCAGACGGCTATTCATCGGACTTAATTCTTCGACACCATCTATCTTGGCGCCAACCAGGGTTAATGCGTTTTGACCCGATGTCCACCGTAACCTGACATGCCATTGATCATCCGCCGGAATCCATTGCCAGCAGCGAACTATTTTGTCGTAACTGCCCGTGATCAAATAATCGAGGCCGTCTATGTTTTGCCAGGCAACACGGTTAACGCCTCCGTTAAACCCGTGAATTGTCGCCAGACATTTACCCGAAGCAATATCCCACAACCGCACCGTCTTGTCCTTACTTCCGGAGGCCACATACCGACCATCGGCCGACATCACGACGCTCTCCACCGAATTTTGATGCCCCCTTAGGATGCGGGGCGTAGCCTCGAGCGTTTGCCAATCCCACACCCGCACCGTCTTATCCTTACTTCCGGAGACCACATACCGACCATCGGCCGACATCACGACGCTAGTCACCCAGCCTTCATGTCCGCTGAGGACGCGGGGCGCAGCC
>JASSUK010000042.1:0-112453 GCA_031963045.1 Mycoavidus cysteinexigens | reverse complement strand
CGCGGCCGCAGACCGGACATACCCATCCTTATCCTCCAACGAATCGAGCAAAGCCAAGACCGCTTCAGCGGATAGCTCACGCTGGTTACCTAACGCGCGCGTGGCCGCAGACCGGACATAATCATCCCCATCCTCCAACGCAGAGAGCAAAGCCAAGACCGCTTCAGCGGATAGCCCACGCTGCTTGCCTAACGCGCGCGCGGCCGCAGACCGGACATACCCATCCTTATCCTCCAACGAATCGAGCAAAGCCAAGACCGCTTCAGCGGATAGCTCACGCTGGTTACCTAACGCGCGCGCGGCTGCAGACCGGGCATAATCATCCTCCTCCTTCAACGCAGAGAGCAAAGCCAAGACCACCTCAGAGGGCAGCTCACGCTGGTTGCTTAACGCACGCGCAGCCTCAGACCGGGCAGCCCTCTTCCCATTCTTCACCGCAGAGAGCAAGACCAAGGCCGCGTCGGCGGACAGCTTATGCTGGTTGCCTAACGCGCGCGCGGCCGCAGATTGGACATCCTCATCCTCATCCTCCAACGCAAAGAGCAAGGCCAAAACCGCTTCATAGGATAGCTCACGCTGGTTACCTAACGCGCGCGTGGCCGCAGACCGGACCTTCCACTCATCATCTTGCAACGCAGAGAGCAAGGCCAAAACCGCTTCATAGGATAGCTCATGCTGCTTGGCTAACGCGCTCGCAGCTGCATACCGGACATAATCATCCTCATCATTCAACGCAGAGAGCAAAGACAAGACCGCATCGGCAGATAGTTCACGCTGGTTGCCTAACGTGCTCGCGGCCGCAGACCGGACATACCCATCCTCATCCTCCAACGCAGAGAGCAAGGCCAAAACCGCTTCATAGGATAGCTCATGCTGGTTGACTAACGCGCGCGTGGCTGCAGACCGGACATCTCTGTCCTCATCCTGCAACGCAGAAAGTAAGACCAAGACTGCATCGGAAGATAACGAATGCTGCTTGCCTAACACGTTCGCGGCCGCAGATCGGACATCCCCCCTCTTATCCTGCAATGCAGAGAGTAAAGACAAGACCACCTCAGAGGACAGCTCACGCTGGTTGCCTAACGTGCTCACGGCCGCCAACCGGACGCGCCACTCCCCATCCTTCAACGCAGAGAGCAAGGCCAGAACCGCGTCGGAAGATAGCGAACGCTGGCTATCTAACACACTCTCAGCCGCAGAGCGGACATCACTATCTGCATGCTTCAAGGCATAGAGCAAGGCCAAGACCGCTTTAGAGGACAAAGTGGGGCGCACTCCCAAGATCTGAATTATTGCATCCTTCCTTACTGCATGCTGACTTAAGCACTGTATCAACAGATGTTCCGGAAAAACCCTCTGGCATCCTAAATTTTTTTTGAAATATAGCCACTGCATGAACTCTCTTTCCAGTTTATTAATAGTGGCTGGATTCAATTGAACACGTGCTTCATTTAAACATCCCATCATCACTTGCTGATGGCGTATCCCGATCAAGTCGCGCGGCCTCTCCTCTAGCAGCGCAAAGAAACGCTCTAGTGCAGAGCCATCCAACAATCCAGCCACCATCCACCAGACAATCTCATAGCGGGGATTATATTTATGCGTGGCGATAAAGGACTCCAGCTCTTCCAGGCTTGGGTTGATCCCTAATTGAATGCTTATATTCGCTACTTGCGCTCGGGCGGATTGTCGAATCGCGTTGGCATGTGCTTGTAAATGCCGGACTAAAAATTTTGCCGCAAAAAATTCCTGAAACGTCAAATGCATGAAGTGGTAGCTGCGGTGATTTTCCTCTGCATCATCAGTATGTAAGAACGAGAGTTTTTTGAGGTTAGCTTCCAACGTAATGGGCAGATCTACACCTTGTTTCTCAAACTCATCAATCAGCGTATTCAGGTCACGACGACCGAATTCAATTTGATTATTCTGCAAGCCTTTAAAAGCTAAGGCACTCAAAAAATCCTGTTCGGCTTTCACAAATCTCTCAATACGTGACGAGCTTTCAAGCGTACTGACATAACTAGCTGTTAACAGCTCGCCTCCTTTGCGCTTACCTAAACGCAGCATATCCTTACGCCATAATTTGTTCATCATGGCTTGATATAATGCGGTAACGGTCATTGCGCCTGGTACCTCTTTCTGCATGCGCTTGATTTCATCCCAACTGTAACAAAGCGCATCCAACTGGATCGGCACGTTGATCAGTTCATGGATGAAGGCATTAGCCTCGACGAAGTGCTTTATCTCCTTGCCCTCTGCCGTCGACACAATGCCTGGATTGTCGATGTATGCGGTGACGTTTTCCGGACTAAAACCCACCGTCTCCAATTCCAAATCCATCGGGTTGGCCTGTCCTAAATCCGCGTAAGGCCGAGACGTAATGAGCACTGCAGGCTGATTGAGCAACTGTTTGAGAAACCCAGACATCGGCTCATGCTGGCCCCATTCCTGCGCAATTTCATCCCAACCATCAAGCACAAAGAGCGTTTTATCTTTAGCCGGTCCATTAATTTGTGCGACGAGTGTCTTCGCTAAAGACTGACCTTTTGGATGACTCGGGAAGTAGGTTTCATGAAATAGGGTCGATAGATCACAATTTGCTTTACCCTTCAACGTACGCAGCGGAATCCACAGCACGTAGTCAAAGCGATCCCGCCATTGCCCTTTCTGCGTATATTCGTAGATGATCTTTTTGGATAATGTCGTTTTACCCACACCCGCCCTACCCCGAATCAAAATTCGTTTCGGGGTTACCGTCTTATCTTTGCTTAATTCTCTAGGCTCAAACAGCTTTTCCAGAGGCACTAATTTCTGTGGGTTGGAATGGATTGCTTCGGAACTCGGTAAGCGATAAAAGTGGTTTTGCATCTCTTCTTTAGAGTGCTCCACTTCCACTTCCACTTCCTGAGGCTGCTTTTTTTCTTCTTTTTTAAGCTTTTTCTCTTCCTCGTTTGCCTTCTCTTTCTCGTTCTCCACAATCGCTAGATTGATATAGCAATGCTCCATCGGTAGAGGTGAGCCAGACAAACGTTGAATAGCTAAGCGTTTAGCAGAATACGACGCCTCCACTTCTAATCGAAGTTGATCAGGCGTTATTAGCGCTTCGCCATTGATTTGTTTGATTTCCGCACGGAGGCTCTCATACGCTTTCTGAAGATTCAGTTCCCGTAAATCAGAACCGTGGTCTTGTTTCAATGCCTCAAGCACAGCCACACAGGCTTGATTCAAGAACAACGAAAATTCCTCCACCGTCAAGGTATGCTCATGATCTTCTCGCAACTTCTTCAAACAGGCCTGATAAATCTTTTCTTCTACCAGCGCTATATAACGCTCTTGCTTCACTAACAGCCGTTTTAAAAGCTTAAAAAAGCCAATGTGCAAACCCTCATCCTGATACGTCTGCCGTCCGTTCCACAGGCTTGGCGTACGCCAAATAGAATCTTCGATACGGATCGTGGTCGAGTCGATAATAAACTGCGGCAAGCATTGTTGAGCCGTACTGTTGAGTAAGAGGGGAATAATGCCGTGTTCGCCTTTTTTGTGCTCATAGCGGATTTGCAAAAAAGCCAATTCCGTCAGCACATGATGAAATTCCTTTTTGTTTAAATTCGCATTTACCACCTTGCGTATAGCCGCTTCAACTTGAGCAAAATCATTCGCTTGCTGATAAGCGCGTTGAATTGCCTCACAAAAACCCTGATAGTAGGGGGAGACCATATAGTGACCCAACAGTTCTGAACTACATAGCACCACATGGTCTACCGTGCCTGAGTGGTTGGGTAACAAGCAGAGTTGGCTGGATAGAATATCGTTAGCCTTAGCGCTCTCCTCCAGCGTCGCAGGAAGCGGTAAAACCTGGTGACCGCTGGCTGAGCGATCAGAATATAAGTTGGAGCGCAGGTTGGATAACCATTGAATTATACGTTGAGAGGCTTCTGCATCGGCCTTGCCTAGTCGATTATTGTTATGTGCATAGACCAAAAACAGGCTCGGTGAACTTTGACACAAGTCTAAGTCCTGAAACTGTTTCAGAATGGTTTCAAATACTTGCTCCACCCACTGATTTTTTTCCTGCGGGCAGGCTTGCGCTACCTTAGGTAATGGAGCCAGAGAAGCTCTGGCAGGAAAAAATTCAGCAGACTGAGCCAAACCAATAACTCTATCTGAAGAGGATATCGAAGTAATAGACGATGTTGCAGGCATGCCTTCATAGCGCCATGCCCGCGCTTTCTCGTAACTCTTCTGCGCTTTATCCAATTCCCCCAAGCTCTTCAAGACTTCTGCACGCTCAACATACACCTCAGCGATATGCTGCCGTAAGGACTCATCTTCTGCAGTTTGAGGGTTAAGTGCTTGAGTAAAGGCGCTTTTTAGCTCCGATAAAGGCAGGCCCCGCTGGCGTGCATTTTCGGCATTCTTAAAAGTCACTTTGGCTTGGTCATACGAGGCTAAGGCCATTTCGAACTGCTGTGTCGTTTTATAGAAACGAGCATGCTCCAAATGGCTTCGTGCCTGTATCTGCAGCTGTTTACTGATCAAACCGTGTGGTATAGAGCTGGCTAGCATATTGTTATTTTTTGGGCTTAATCGTTTGATGTTTTTGATGAGTACCGATGGTGTCGTCAAGCTTATAAAAGAGAAGTCTCAGCGTACGAAGATGTGAGCGGCTTTGGCAGTATGAAGGCTGCTCTGCATTTGCTCAAACTCTCGATTTTTCTGATGGTTCTCCGCTTGCTGTAATGCGGTTTTACCGCGTTCAAGCGCCGTAACTGGAGACTGTCGTAATTCAGTTAATCGAGCAGAAAAGCGTGCAAGCATGGGAAGTTCTTTTTTATGGTAGGAAATAAGACAGGGTATGAGATGTCTGTGCAATGCAAAGGCAGACTGCATTGCTTAATGGGTATACGCCTTATAGCAACGTAACCGCCCTCTAATAGGCAACCCAAGGCAAAGCAGTCTATGCACATAAAGACAAATCTAATAATGCATATAGATCAGGATATAACGCACTGAAATCTTTGTAAGATAATTCCTGTTTTAGCAGTTGCCACATGCCGATAAGCGTGGCTTTTCCCCCATCCCATTTGCAGAGCAGCGGTCGCCTGACAGGCAATCCAGGATTAATTGCTCTGTACAGCGCATCGAAAACTGAAGCTGAGCGCTATGTATTAATTGTATAAGTTGGATGCAGTTTGATTGTGTCATGGCCTCGGATAAATACTGTGAAATACCAAAACATATACAGGCAGTTTTGGTATCACTTATCGCCATCTGATTCAAGATAAACCAATATAGGATATTAAAATCCGCTTTAACGTTATTGATTAAAAGTGGGCTTGGTTTGTTTGAGCAATCTATTAAAAATTTTTCTGGAGTGTGGAACTGTTTTGTATTTCAACAGAAGGTAAATCTGAAGATGAAGATGAAGGGGTTAGGCTTGGCTTAACTTGCTTTTGCATTTTTGATTTTTTATAGGTTAACGCACTGCTCAGAGGAGGCTTAACCGCCTGGTTATCCTGATGATTATCCAATAGGTTGATCCAGCTGCTCTGCTTCCTCAGCCGATTCTAATTCGTACTGACCTTTATTTTCCAAAAGCTTCTAAGGTGATATCAGCTATTGCCATTTTTTTTATAAGAAGTGCGCTAGAACGCCCCAGCAATCAGATTGCTGGGGCGTTTTCTATGGAGGAGTGCTTCAGGCTAAAAAATGTACGGTATAGGCTCTAAAGACGCGCATCTCTCAATTACATACCTTATATTGAAAAGATTGAGCATGTATTGTCATGCTTAAAATAGAGGGGACGCAAGATGAAAGCACTGGTATATCAAGGACCTGGCAAAAAAGCATTGCAAGAAAAACCGCTCCCTGAAATTGCAGAGGAAACCGACGCTATTGTACGAATAACAAAGACAACCATTTGCGGTACCGACTTACATATTCTTAAGGGGATGTGCCGGAAGTGAAGCCTGGCACCACGCTTGGGCATGAAGGTATTGGTATAGTGGAAAAAATAGGCAAAGCAGTGACTAATTTCAGGCACGGCGATCCGGTGCTGATATCTTGCATTACTTCTTGTGCTAAGTGCCAATACTGCCGCAAAGCAATGTATTCGCATTGTGAGAAAGGAGGATGGGTATTAGGACATCAGATTAACGGCACTCAAGCTGAATATGTGCGCATACCCTATGCAGACACTAGCCTGTATCCTGCCCCGCCCAATATAGATCCAGAAGTATTAGTGATGCTAAGCGATGTGTTACCGACCGGCTTTGAATGTGGCGTGTTGAATGGTCAGATTCAACCTGCAGATGTGGTCGCTATTGTAGGTGCAGGTCCTATTGGACTAGCAGCATTACTCTCAGCACAATTGTATTCCCCTTTTAAAATCATCATGGTCGATCATGATGATTTTCGACTATCTATCGCTAAGCAACTTGGGGCGACCGAAACGGTGAATAGTGACAAAGAAGACCCAATCAGCAAGATTATGCAGCTGACGAATGGCAAAGGGGTCGATACATCCATTGAGGCGGTTGGTATTCCTGCGACGTATAGCATTTGCGAGTCCATTATTACAGCAGGTGGACGGATTGCTAATATCGGCGTGCATGGACAAAAAGTGGATCTACATCTAGAAAGGCTTTGGTCGCATAACATCACGTTGACGACTCGCCTAGTCGATACTGCCGAAACGCCGAGATTGCTCAAAATGGTTGGGGAAGGAAAGCTTGCACTCAAGCAGCTTATTACACATCGCTTCAAATTGGATCAAATAATAGAAGCCTATGAAGTTTTTGGCGATTCATCAAAAAACCAAGCACTTAAAGTTATCATTGAACCTTAAAAAAATAAAAGCGAGTTTTTGACAGATTCTTACTGCTAATCTCGACTCCCAAAGAAGATACTCGTGGTACGCCGCTATGCAATTAAAAAAGGTGTGCCAACAGCTCCACGTTGCCTTAAGAGTGCTCGATTTTCTGAGCTCAGCCCTTGCACGTCTGTGATGGATGTATTCCTAGCATTAAGTTCTGTATATGAGATATTTCTACACAGCTGCGCTTTATATTGGTCTGCGTCTCTGATCACTCGCCATTGACGCATTGAACCGTCTTTACAGCCAGTTACCAAATAAATGCCGTTGGGTGTTGCTTTCCACGCAACGCTGTTTACCGGCATTTTAAAATCTCGAATCACTAGCTGACATTGACCCGTTTCCACATCCCATATCCTGGCAGTCTTATCCGCACTAGCAGAGGCAATTTGATCACCTGCCGGCGAATACGCAACGCTAAAAATCATATGGGTGTGATCTCTTAGTATATGGCCAGGCTCTCCCGTTATCGCAGACCACAACCGTATCGCATGATCCTCATCGTCGGAGCAAGATGCTATCTGCTGACCATTTGGCGAATAAGCGAGGCAAAGAACAGCATCATGATGTCCAATTAATATCTGATTAAGCTCACCTGTTGCCGTGGACCATAGTCGTACTGCCGTGTCTTCGCTGGCAGAGGCAATCTGATCGCCGGCTGGAGAATAGGCTACGCTCAAAACATAATTATTATGTCCGCCTAAAATATTCTCGGGCTGCCCTGTTGCCACAGACCATAACCGCACTACACCCTCATCTGCAGCAGCGGCAATCTGCTGACCATTCGGTGAATACGCTACACTCCAAACCCTACCATCATATCCACGTAAGATATGCCCAGGTTCTCCTGTTTCTACAGACCATAGCCGTACTGTTCCATCTTCACTGGCAGTTGCAATTTGCTGGCCATCGGGCGAATATGCCACGCTATTAACGGACCTTGTATGTCCGCTTAAGGTACGTAATGGTTGATCCATTTCACCTGACCACAGCACAACGGTCTGGTCTTCACTAGCCGTTGCGAACTGATCATTGGTTGGTGAATACGCGATGCTATTAATGGACTTTGTATGCGCAGGTAAAGGGCAAGCGGGATGCCTCATTTCGCTCGACCATATTTGTGTTGTAAATCCACTGCAGGAAATGATTTGATCGCCTGTAGGCGAATAGGCTATGGCATCAATCCAACCGGTATGCTTGTGTAAAGTGCGGTCTAACTGTCCAGTTTCCAGTGACCATAATCGTACTGTATGGTCCCAGCTGCTTGAGGCAATTTGACCGTCTGTGGGTGAGTACGCTACCTTGCAAACAGTATCAGTATGCCCAACTAAAATGCGTTCCAACTGCCCGGTTTCAGCAGACCATAACCATATGGTATCTTTGCTGCCAGAAGCGATTTGATTGCCTTGAGGTGAGTACGCAACGCTTTGAACAGAATGGGCATGTTCAAGAGTATGAATAAGTTGCCCAGTTTCTGCAGACCACACCCGCACCGTATTGTCCGCACTGGCAGAGGCAAGCTGATCGCCTGTAGGCGAATACGCTACGCTATTAATATAGTGGGTATGTCCAGATAAGGTATGAATGAGCTGCCTATTTTTTGCAGACCACAGTCGTACTATATGGTTCGCATGGCCAGAAGCAATCTGATCACCGTTGGGCGAATACGCTACGCTCATCACATACCCCGTATCCTCATATAAGTTGCGAACGAGCTCTCCTGTTTGAACAGACCATAGCTTTGCTGTTCTATCCTCGCCGGCCGAGGCAATGACATCGCTGTTGGGTGAATACGCTATGCTTTTAATTGAACGAGGGAAATGTGCTTCTATGGTCAGGGTCTTTTCCCAATTAGACGTGTTATAAACACTGATCGTGCCGTCTAGAAGGCCTACTGCGTATGATTTTCCATCCGGTGCATAAGCACAATCTACTATTGCAGCGCGCTCTTTTGGCAAAGAGGCCCATTCACCAAACTGCACAGAAGTCATCTTCGCGCCATTTAAATTCGCATGACGCAGCCATACATTGTGTAACTTGGCTCCCCTTAAATCCGCTCCTTGCAGCTGAGCATAATCAAACTCGCCGCCACTTAAATCTGCTCCTGGGATTTGAATTCCCCTTAAATCCGCCCCATTAAATTGCACACCTGCTCTGATTAATAGTGTTATTGCATTGGCTGCGGTTTCTTTAACTTCCGCTTTTTCTTTTGAGAGTTCAATCCAATCTAATAGTTTGTTCTTTAGCGCATATTCATCGTGAATATGTGCTTTTAAAAACTCTGCTATTTGTGAGTCATAGGCAAAAAGATCTAACAGTTTAAAAAGAATGGAGTTTTTTACTATTTGATCAAGTTGACCTAATTGCAATAGCCTTTGAAGTCTTTCCCACGCAAAGGCTTGTAAACTTGCATTCGATCTAGCAAAGGTAGACTGATATTTCGGGAGAACCCTTTGCAGTAATAAATATAATTTTAGAAGAGGTGAATCGACAGTCTCACCATCGAGAGTGAACATTGTTTGTGCTTTGAAGCAAGTTTGCCTGGTTGGCCAATCTGCATACTCTTCTATCTTTTCTTGGATTTCGAATGGAAGTAAGGGTAATGAAGGCGAGATAGGGGACTGTACTGTGGATGAGATGGTGGTATTTGCAATAGGAGTTGTCATAGATTTTCTCCGCACTAAATGGCAATGTCACTTTCATCTAAGAACCTGTCTACAAATTCTC
Organism: Mycoavidus cysteinexigens; assembly: GCA_031963045.1. Taxonomy (GTDB): domain Bacteria; phylum Pseudomonadota; class Gammaproteobacteria; order Burkholderiales; family Burkholderiaceae; genus JASSUD01. Next base: position 102,852 of record JASSUK010000042.1, on the reverse strand, counting down.
TAAAAGGCCGTCAATCTGGGGAGGCCGGAGCGCAGGAACCGAGGTGTACTCAATGTACATGAAGGATTCTGAGCCCCGCCCTACCCCAAATCACGGTCTTTTAGAGAATTTGTAGACAGGTCTTAGATTAGAACTCAGTTTAGGTAAGTGTTATTCCTATGTATCTACGCTTTTTAGCCAATATTGATGGTTGCACAAACTCCATTAAAGCAACGTAAATGGATGAGGCATGGGGAAACTGGAAGGTCGAGGCAAGATAGGTAGTTTTTCGCGTGGCGCGGAGCTATAGCTGAATCAAGCACGATTTTTTCTAGCAGCGATAAAAGCAATGCTGATCGTTGCAGTGCTATCAGGTATGGCAATTACGGGTATTTATTTCTGGAAAACTACGCCCGCCAATGAAAAATACGCTTTAGAGCCCCATGTACTCGCGTATACGCTCGATTTATTCTTTGTTTCTTAAAAAATAGATCTAAATATCAATGGCAGGCTTTATCAGCTAGAAGCAGAAAAAGTGATGCGGCTGACCAATGTGATAACGGCGGTAGCCCGAAGGCTTCCCTACTCGGCTCGCCATAGAGGCAATGCCAGCTGGTAGTAGATACGGGCTGCTAATCCCGGCCGTCTTTTATTTTAAAATAATTCCGTTAGACTAGCCGACAGCGCTTCCTTGTTCGGGATATCTATTGGTTTCGCAAAAACTCAATATTATGAGCAATTTGGAGGCGATTTCTCTTTCCTTGACAGACTGCGCTTAAGCAAAACTCACGTTAATATATGACTAATCAAATTACAAAAACAACTTCTGCCCCTCTAAAACCATATTCGGATACGAAGCCAATAAAAGATTGGCCAATTTATAAGAATAAAAAATTTGAAAAAATTGAAGGCAAAATTGAAAAACTAAAGAAATCTGGGGATATCAATTTAGAAAATAATAAAAGTGCATATTTTGCAGAGCGATCTATTAAGGAAAATGGACCTGCTGCTTTTATTATAAATGTCATCCTTAACTGCCGTGATATGGAAAATATTCACGAAGTTATTGCCTCAATGTTAGAAGGTTTAAAAAGTAAGGATTACTCACGTATTGCAATTGTACTCGGAGTGAATGCAGCAGAAAGCAGGAAAGTTGAACTAAAGAAAGCACTAAACAAGGCTCAAGAAATTATTTCAAAGCACGAAGAATGCCCGGTAGCAATAGTACCAGACACTTTCCATCTCTATAAGACAGAGTGTGCTTATGGAAGCATGCGTAATTCGACTTTACATAGCAATGCAACCAAAACAATGACGGCGTATTTTACTGTGAAGCATTTCCATCCCTATATTTCATTTCAAGATTTTGATACAGGTTCTCGCAAAGTGGGGAACGATGAAGGAGAGCATGTATTTTATACAGTGGATCGAATTTTAGCAGGGCAGCCTGAAAGTATTAAAGAGGAAAAATCTAAACTAGCCGATACAGAAGAAATAGAGGAAGAATCTAAATCGAAGAATGAAGAAGGATTTCAAGAGCAGAAGGCGAAAAAAACTGAAAAATCTCAACGACCATTAGCTTTTCCTGTACGACCGTTAATGATTGCTGGAGGCTATCGCCGACCTTCAAAATCAAAATTTATAAAGATGGTTCACTCCAGAATAGAAAAAGAATTAGAAATAGTTAATAATAAAATCAAAAGAAAAATAACCGATATAAAAAAGGAGTATAAAAATAAAGAGAAGTTTGAAAGCCTCCAAAAACTTATTGGGGGAAAAAATTCTGACATAATAAAAATAGAAAAAGAATTAGAAATAGTGAATGATAAAATTAAAAAAAAATTAATCGATATAAAAAAAGAGAATAAAACGAAAGAGAAGCTTGAAAGCCTCCAAAAACTTATTTGGAAAGAAAATTTTGAACAATTCGAACAAAATGTTAAGGAAGATATGCAGCATAGAGATATGTATGCCAGACTGCACCCATTACTTCCATATGCCCCTGAACCAAATCTATTTATTGATGCAACTGCGGCATATAAAGAGAGTCCCATATCAAAAAAAATACTAACTTTTAGTAAAAATGGTACAGAGTTTACTGAGTTTGGGAAAATGCTTCATAAGTATATGTCAGAAGAATTGGAGAATTTTTACCGTGGACAAGTTCAAAATGGTCAAGATATCGTTGAAGTAACTGGAAGATTAGTTGCAGATGCACAAACCAACAGACATCCAATGCGAGGCGAATCATTTGTCAATATTTTTCATGATATGGCAATTGAAACAGATCTTTCTAGGATTTTTGTTAAATTTTACTTAACTGGAAAAGATCATCAAGGTCATAAAGATTTCACTACACTCATAAATAGAATTTTTAATGGAAAAAAAGAAAAAGCAGGGGTGAGGCTAGCTAACGTCAGAGACAATTTTGAAAAAGAAAATGATAAATTGGCCTACTTCGGTGTGGATAAATTAAACTTAAAACAAAAAAAGCTTAATAAATATATTTTGGACGATATTAGAGAAAAGAGAACTGAATTAGGAGGCGATGAAAGCCAAGAGTTAAGTGAGGCACTCTCATTTTCTTTTAAGAGGGAGCAGGAGGAAGAAATATTTTCTGGAGCATATTTTGGAATTTCCCCAGGCGATCAGAAAATTTTCTTCACCCATCAAATTGCAATTTATGTATCCTCAGAAAAATATCTGGAGGAAAATGTACGGAAAAATGCGAAGAAAATAAACAAATCTCAAGGTGTTTCACAAAAATCAACTGTGCCTGATGAGGCTGTAGAGGATTTAGGTATCAATCTATCCAACTTAAAAATTGAGAAACCGGAAGAGAGCACTTCTAGTCTTATTTCGAAGATGGCTTCCATACATATAAGTAAAACTGTTGAATTAGAAAAAATTGCATAAATAACGTGAATTTTGCTTAAGCACAGCCTGTCAAGGAAAGAGGAAGCGCCTCCAAATTGCTCATAATATTGTGTTTTTAAGAAACCACAATAGATATCCCGAGCAAGGAGGCTTAGACTCTAGTTTCAAGTGAAACACTTTATTTTTATTAAAATGTTGTGATGAAAAAAAGCTATTCTCATTTAAGTGCTGAGGAAAGAGCGGTGATCATGCTTGCCCATGGGCAAGGCCGTAGTATCAGAGCGATAGCTCAACTACTTAAGCGCAGTGCTTCGCTTCTACAGTGAGCCGTGAACTCAGACACAACCCAGCGACGCATTCAGGGTATAACGCCACGCAGGCAGCCAAGGCTTATCGTCGTCGGCGTCTAAGCTGTGTACGTCATCGCAAGCTAACTGAAGGAAACACGCTGTATCAGTATGTACATGACCGCTTGGTTTATGGGCGCTGGTCGCCACAGCAAATTGCTGCCACACTACGCGCTATGCATCCTGATAATCCTGCGCAGCACGTCAGTCACGAGACCATTTATGCTGCGATTTATGCCTATGCTCGTGGCTCGCTCAAACCGGCCATGATTGCCGCTCTGCGCCAGGCTAAGCCTGCGCGCACGACGCTAGCCCGTAGCGCTCACTACGTACCCGATGCATTGCGCATTAAATACCCGCCCTGAGGAAATCGAGCAGCGTTTATTACCAGGACACTGGGAAGGTGATTTCATCAAGGGGGCTTTCAATCGCTCAGCGGTGGGTACCTTAGTGGAACGCAAAACACGTTTTGTCGTGCTGTGTCGCATGGATGGCTGCACCGCACAACATGCCCTCGACGGTTTCACCCGTTAGATGAAAAAACTCCCTGTTTTCTTGCGTGAGAGCCTCACCTATGACCGAGGCAGTGAAATGGCCTGCCACGTTGAGCTCGCCCAAAAATTAAACATGGATATCTGGTTTGCTGACTCGCATTCGCCCTGGCAACGCGGCAGTAACAAAAACACCAACGGCTTACTGCGGCAGTTCTTGCCCAAAGGAATAGACCTCTCCGATTTGAGTCAGACTTACCTCAACGATATCGCTAGATTACTCAATAGCAGACCTCGACAAACTTTGAGATGGATATCTTCTGAGCAAGCTTTAGCTCAGGAATTGAAAAAAGCCCGTTTTGTTCAACCTGTTGCACTTTACTCTTGAGACCAATCTTCTTAAGCATAAATTTATATAATTAATTTTTCAGTCGATAAAAAGCGAGATAATTATGGATATACCAGGCGCAAATAATTTACAAAAATATTCTTACACCACATATTATCGTGGCAACGAAATAGATTCCGCAGAGCCATTATTAAATAATAATAGCATCAATGCAAATACGGCCTCTTCTACAAATTTTTCTAAATTGCCAACAGAATTGGTAGAAATGATTCTAAATTCTATTCCAAAATTATATTCACCTGAAGAGTCTGTATGTCAATTATCTGTACTTATGCAAGCTAATAAAATGTTACTTAGTCTGGCAGAAAAAATTAGAGGGAAAGTATTTATTTATGAATTCGAAAAATTATTTATAGATAGCACGGATATAAATTTAAAAAGCGCTGAAGAACAAATGAATTGGTGTAAAGAAGCGATTTCTAAAATTGTACGGAAACCTGAGTTTTCGCGCAGCCAAATTCAATTTTACATTGGCTGTATTATTAGTAAGGTGCAGTACATTTGGATCGATTTTTATTTTCCTCGATTAGATTCAGGAAAATCAAATGAAATAATAGATATTATATTTCATTGTTTGTTAAAAAAAACAAATATAAAAATATTGGATTTACACACAAATCTTCCTCATAGTTCTAATTATGATAGATATAAATTCACATCAAATTTTGTGTTGATTTTAAATCAAAATCCCGGGCTAAGCCGTATTCCACACCTTGATATTGAAAGTGATTCTCTTGATGCAGAGCTTATGCAATCTTTATTGGCATCATTATCAGATAAAGTGATTCCTAGTTTTACTTTACAAATGGTTCCTAATTTTACTTCAGGTATAGATAAATACAAAGGGCCTGAATTAAAGACATTTTCAAGATATTTAAAAAGAATTAAAATTAAAAATTTAACAGTGAAGGTCGGTGATATTAAAAATGAAGATATATTGCGTCTAATTGGAAATTTGCCAACATATTTGGATAGTCTCTCATTAGGTATTAATCTCATTCATCATGACGGAGCAAATCTTCTTTTCAATAGCTTGAAGCATACCGAAATTCAATATCTGACTTTAGAATGTTATGATTTAAAGAGTTTTAAAGCTAAGGATGTAAAATCCATATCAAATTTTTTAGCTTTAAAAAAAGTTAATTTAAATAATACCGCTCCAAAAGATGAAGTCGTAAAACTTTATGATATAAAAAATAAGTATGGCGAAGAGATTGAGTTTTCTTATTAATATGAAAATTCAATCTACTTTTTGTAATGTATTTGGCGGAGAGAGAGGGATTCAACCATATAGTTTATATAAAGCTTTTAAGGAAACGCTGATTTAATCACGCTGTCGATTCGACAAAGAAAGAGTAGCCTGCTAGGATTTCCGTATAATTTCCTCCCCCTTAAATGAATAGAACGCCGGCGGGCAGGTGGCAAGGTAACTGTGGATTGCTTGCATGAGTATTTGATAATTGGCTTATCGGACACGTCTATGCGTTGAGGCTGGCAGCAGGCTTAGATAAACTTCGTAAGCTTGGCGTCGAAATTTTTTGATGTGCTCATAAAATGTACTACGAGAAATGCCCAGTTTCTCAGCAACTGCCTTGATATGGTGTAATTCATAAAGGTAAAACAGTTGCACTTGATAATTGAGACCGCCAGGCGTTGATGGCTAGTTTTGAAGTGCATAATCTGGCTATTCAGTAAAGGATTCTTTATCAAGCTTTACCAATATAGTCTTATGGCGCAGAGCTGCCATACCCACTGAAAGCACTAAGGGTATCGGTGAGCGCATTTTTCTCATCCGTATGACTACGTGCAATGGTAGGAGATAAGAATGTACAAGCTTGTTATGAAGTGCAAAATATGGCGCAAGCTAAGTTGAAAAAAATTAAATGGATGTAAAATTCAAAAAAACAATAACACTGGCATCCTGCCATTCTTTATTGTAATCAAGGAGTTTAACGTTTTTTATTGATTATAATCCTCCAAAAAACTAGAAAATTCTAATTTTCTGGAGGAAGGTTTAACATTTGAGATAATTAATAATACTTTTTTAAGTTATAAATAAACGGTAATTCCCTTTGCTCTTGCCATCCCAGAAATAATCGCCTGTTCTGTAGGGCTTTCTATATTATAAGCAAGAAACAACTGGTTTAATGTTTTTGATGGACTCTGTATTTGTTCAACTGTCATATCCATAAACGGCACTGTTCGCGGCAAACTATCAATTAAAGCTTTTGCACTTTCAAGATCGATGCCACAACCTCTAATATCTAAACTAAAAATATTAATATTTTTAATATATTTGACTAATAGCTTCGCGCCTTCTACTCCTATTGCATTGGCAGATAATAATATCGAATGAATGCTTCTTCCTGTTAATGCTTTTAAAATCTTCTCTAAATGCATAGGTTTTATTTCATTCTGAATCAATGCTATCGAGCCAATCCGACCTTCTTTGTTATTATTAATAATTTTTATAATTTTATCTATTAGTTCATCTGTTGTGGTAGGTATTTTGCGATATATGTATGCACCATTAATAGTGGCTTTAAGTGAAGCTCCATTCTTTGCAACATCCATATTGATAATAGGATTTTCTGGAGTTGTGTTTATTTCTTGTTGAAACATAAGATTTTTTTTTAGTATTTCATTTATACTAACTGGAGATTTGCAATAAAAAGAATTTCCATTTGTAACAATATTATTGGCATTTATATCTATATCTGTTAGATCCTCTCTCTCGGAGAGTGCATCAAGTAATAATAAATGTGGCCGTGGAATATCTCTGTTTTCCCATAATGAATCATTATATAAATTCATGTAATCAAGAGAGAAAGAGAAATAATTTAATCCAGATATTATTTGTTTAATACCAAATGAAATGAGATTATCCAGCTTCTTGAAATCTTCTACTCCGTGCCATGTTTCATCATTTATTATTGAATAAATACTTTTTGTATACCATTCAGATTTTTGACTTGCACTGCCATTTTGTTGTATTGGAAGTTTTGTTCTTAAAATTTCTGCAAGTTTTTCTCGAAAATCTTTGAATTGATCTTTACTGTTATTATTTTGTGTAGCTATTCCATGCAAGGATGACGATACAGAATTTATATTCATAATAAGTTTTTTTGTTAAAGTTAATGATGATATATTGAGTAATTTTTTTAAAAAACCTCTATTTAAAAAGAAATTTTCTTTATGAGCTATAGGTTATTTATACCATTTTTAGATTGATTAATTTTAATAGCACTTTATTTTTTAACAGGCATTTTGCTTAACCAAGCCCGATTTTTTCTTGCGGCGATAAAAGTAATACTCTGATCGTTGCAGTGTTACCAGGTATGACTATTAGTACATTGCTGGCCAGTTTGTATTCGTGACGTCACGGCAGTAAAAAATAACAGATAAACCATTGCGTAGCGCGCAATTGGTTGTCGTCTGCTAAAGTGCAAACGAAGCCCTTTTGGACCGTTGCCTGGTTATTCTGCTACCAGTATCTACTCCTGCTTTTTTGCAAACTGAATTATCCTGGCTTGGCGCTGATGCCTGAGATGGTAGCTATTGCCTGCGATAGGCACAATATGTGCACGCTGTTTAATATGTAACGTCTAATGCTAGCTAATTTGTATAGTGTTTGGGCTGTAAATATTGCACCAGAGCCATGTTTTTAATTACATGGCTATCCTTATTAGTAAGATTTATTTATAATATCAAAAAATCTTTATCCGGCGCTGAATGCAGCCTTTAATGTGAATTCCCTCTCGCGACACAATATTACCCAAAACCCGAGCAACCATAAGGCTCCTCGGGGTTTTTTATTGACTTGTATAAATAGAATATTGGCTTAAATTACATTCCCCCAATGAAATATCAGCATGACTCCTGCTTCTTTGAATAAAAAGTGCGTAAATCTGGCCAAATATTCGTTGCTATCTCATAGAGAAATTTTTGAAGTACTACGCTATCCATGTGGGGACTTTGTGCAAGGAGAATCATGGCACTAACTAGCAAGCATCAGCAGGCTCAAATGCGAGCGGTATAAAAACTTGTGTAACAAGTGAAATGATGCGTGTACATCGCATATCCATTTCGAAAAATGAGATGTTATTGCTATTTCATCAACAAATTTATAAAAATTGGAGTATTTATGATAAATTCATTAATGACGGCTCATCGAAATGATATTAATAAAAATTATTCAAATGAAAAAGCATTTGATGATATAAATTTAAAGCATGCTGTATATAATCCACATAATCTACATGGGCTATTGGATGCGCGCAATAAAATTAAAGAAAAAAAAGAAGAAGCAATTGAGAAGCCAAGACGACTAGAAGAAAAAGAATTAATCAAAGAGCAAAAATTAATCGATCCATCATTTGACTCTTCTATTCAAACAAGAAAGCGTAAGCGACAGGAGCAAGAATTAGCTGCCTGGATTTATGATTCACCCATGTCAAAGCAATTCCTCTTCCATTTTGGAAAAAGCATTATCGAGCTTTTTGAAATTCGCTATGAAAAAAAGGCACAAGAAAAACTAGGCGAGGCTTTCAAATTCTATAGAAGCAATCAATCAGGAGCAGTAAGCCTACAGGATAATGTTTTTCTCAAATCTTCAAAAATGGAAGATGATGCAACCTTGCGGGTATTGGGTTCGTCTATTGCTCAAACTGTTGCAATTGGTCCGAATAAAGTATTCTTGCGTATGATAAAAGCAATAGAAAAAGAGATCCATTCCAATCCAACTGCAAAGCAGAAATATGCGGATCTTGTGGATATGGATTTTTTTAGCAGACTAGTCAAGATATGTGGTTACGATGAAGAAGGTTTGCCAAAAATAGAAGTTCAACGGGTAGAGCTATATAAAGAAGGGGACGATATTAGTATAAGGACCTCTATACCCCTTGACCGTAACCCTGAGTATCGCAAACTATGCAGTGTGAATGATCTAAAAGGCTTAACTCAATCAGAGCTAAGTTATATCAAAGAAGAGCAAAAACTTCCTGAAAATATAAAAGAGGATGAAAAAAATATTTTCATAGCAACAGGCGGTGAAGTTTTTCGCATCACTTCTGGTACAAAATATTTAAAGAATGCTCAGGAAAAAAATTATCCAACTACCTCTGGTCCATCAGGAACAGCCTTTCATATTACTATTGCAGCAAAACTGTTGGCTCCAATGTTAAGAAGAAAACTGTGCCTACCAGAATCCAACCCAGCTGTAAGTAAGTTGGGATCATCTGAAAAAAATAAAATATTTTCTGATGAAAATTATTTCTCCACACTGCTCTTGACTACCTTGATGGGGTATATGCATGGTCAACATTCCTTTGATCATCATCATTCTATGATTGAGGTAGAACAAGGGTGCGAATACGCAGACCAGCTTATTTCAGCTTGTTATAAAGATGAGCCTAATCCAGAAGCCTTTGGATTTGGCTTTAGAGAGCTTGCAAATAAAGGTGTATTTGAGGAAATAACTGCCAAATCAAAATCAGTATACGTTCACAAAAATAGTGTATCCATTGCTTAACGCAATAAAATGACTGATGTTACGCAGGTATTCAAAAAGAAGTGGTATGCGTGTTGAGGAACGTTGCCCAACACAAACTCGCTGTTCTACAATATGCGTAACATCAATAAAATAACTGCGTTTTTTCTATAAAAAATAAAAGGTTGCAAGATGAAATTTAATTATTTAATAGTATTTCTATCTACCATCTTTATAAGCGGTGCTAGTTATGGTGAGGTCGCGAATACGGACCGTTTTATTGGAGGCGAGAAGGTATATAGCTTCACAAAGCTAGATAGTACGCATGAAAATTATCATTGTGAAACCGAAGGTAGGGGGCGCGTAATTTTTTATCTTCATTCTGAAATAGCATCAGGATTTGATGTAAGGGGTGTATTAAAAGCGCATACGGACGAACTTAAAAAATATTATTTTGATGCCTTTCATGATCAAAGAGTAGAACGGGCAAGCATAAAAGGAGAGCTGTGGGCTATTTTTCCCCCTCAAATAAAGCTTAAATGCTTGCCTGGAAAAGGTGGGCGTTCGCAAACATTCCCAGCGGAGTATGGCGGCACTTATCCATAACCTCCGTTCTGGATAAAGAGTCAGTGATAATGTGGACGCCTCCTGGTGCTAAAACATGCCCTCTGAACACTTATGCTCGCGGGCACTCACAGCCCAGCGTACGAAAAGAAGAAAAACGCATCAAAGCTATAGGGCTCAGCAATAGCTCTGAAACCGTAACCAGAAAATGGTGGTCGAATTGGAGCGAGTTAGATTCATTTTTTCCAAGCTTAAAGAAAAAATTGGCAAGGCTCGCATCATCCAGCAGTTAGTTAACACCAATCTCGCGTGGCTCTCCCGTCGCGCCGCGTTGCTTGAGCAGACGGCTATTGATTGGACTTAATCCTTCGACGCCCTCTATCTTGGCACCAACCAGGGTCAATGCGTCTTGCCCCGATGTCCACCTTAACCTAACTTGCCATTGATCATCCACTGCAATCAATTGCCAGCAACGCACCATTTTGTCGTCACTGCCTGTTATCAGATAATCGATGCCGTCTATGTTTTTCCAGGCGACACTGTTAACGCTTCCGTTAAACCCGTGAACTGTTACCAGACATTGACTCGAAGCGATATCCCACACCCGCATCGTATCGTCATACCCCCCGGAGACCACATACCGACCATCGGCCGATATCACAATGCTAGTCACCCAACTTTCATGCCCTATGAGGGCGCGGGGCTCAGCCTCGGGCGTTTGCCAATCCCACACCTGCGCCGTATTGTCTTTACTCCCAGAGACCACATACCGACCATCGGCCGATATCGCAACGCTAGTCACCACCTCTTTATGCCAGCCGAGGACGCGAGGTGCAGCCTTGGGCTTTTGCAAATCCCACAGCCGCACCGTCTTGTCATTACTCCCGAAGACCACATACCGACTATTGGCCGATATCACGACGCTAGTCACCACCGCTTTATGCCAGTTGAGGACGCGAGGCGCAGCCTCGGGCGTTTGCCAATCCCACACTTGCACCGTATTGTCATTACGCCCGGAAACCACATACCGACCATCGGCCGATATCACAACGCTAGTAACCCCACTTTCATGCCCGCTGAGGACGCGAGGCGCCGCCTCGGGCGTTTGCAAATCCCACACCCGCACTATATTGTCATTACTCCCGAAGACCACATACCGACCATCGACAGACATCACGACACTACTCACCGAATTCGCATGCCCGCTGAAGACGCGAGGCTCAGCTTCGGGCGTTTGCCAATCCCACACCTGCACCGTCTTGTCCCAACTCCCGGAGGCTATATACCGACCATCGGTCGATGTCACGACGCTATTCACCACCTCTTTATGCCCGCTGAGGATGCGAGGCGCCGCCTCAGGCGTTTGCCAATCCCACACCCGTACCTTCCCGTCATCACTGCCTGAGACCACATACTGACCATCGGCCGATATCACAACGCTAGTAATCCCACTTTCATGCCCCCTGAGGACGCGAGGCACAGCCTCGGGCGTTTGCAAATCCCACACCCGCACCGTCTTGTCATTACTCCCGGAGACCACATACCGACCATCGGCCGATATCACGACGCTAGCCACCACATTTTCATGCCCGCTGAGGACGCGAGGCGCCGCCTCGGGCGTTTGCCAATCCCACACCCGCACTGTAGTGTCCCAACTCCCGAAGACCACATACTGATTATCGGCCGACATCACAACGCTAGTAACGCCACTTTCATGCCCGCTGAGGACGTGTGGCGCAGCTTCGGGCGTTTGCAAATCCCACACCCGCACCGTCTTGTCATTACTCCCGGAGACCACGTACCGACTATGGGCCGATATCGCGACGCTATTCACCACATCTTTATGCCCGCTGAGGATGCGAGGCGCCGCCTCGAGCGTTTGCAAATCCCACACCCGCACCGTCCCGTCATCACTGCCTGAGACCACATGCCGACCATCGGCCGATATCACAATGCTAGTAACCCTACTTTCATGCCAGCCAAGGAAGCGAGGCGTAGCCCCTGGTGTTTGACAATCCCATACCTGCACCGTCTTGTCCTTATTCCCGGAGACCACATATCGACCATCGGCCGACATCACGACGCTTTCCACCTGATCTTCATGCCCAATCAAACGTCTTTTTTCTTCGAGCGTGTGCGTATCGTACAGTGCCACGGTTTTTCCATAGGACACGATCAATAATTGACCATCCGATGAATAGCAGCAGGCATGAACACTATCTTTAAGCTCCAACCCTGGCAACTCTCCAAACTGCGCCCCTTCCATGCGCGCGCCGCTTAAATCTGTGTTTCGTAGCCAGGCACCGATCAGATTTACTTTGCGCAGATCTGCGCCTTGTAGTTGAACCGAATCGAACACGCCATAACTGAGAATCGCGCCAGGAATCTGAATCCCAGATAAATCGGTTCCCAGGAATTGCACGCCTGCTATAACCAATATGGTGATGGCATTAGCTGCAGCTTGGCGCACCCTCGCATCGCTTTTGGAGCGCTCGATAATTGCGAATAGCTGTTTCTTAAATGTGGGTTCTTGCTTAACGCGCTCAGTCAATAATCGCACAACGCCCAGGTCGCAGACCCAATCCTTTGGGGCTAATGATACGTCTCGCAGTATTTGATGGGGGAGAACATGTTGATTTTCAAAACTATAGATGGAAGCGTCGCTACCACGACGGGGACGGATGTTTGACACCATGCACGCATCGAATGACTCGAAGAGCGAGCGTGCCACAAAATACTCCAGCAGCGATTTGTGGATAAAGCGGTATTGATTGCCGCTTCGGATCAATGGCCAAGCTTCTCGAAGCAATTGTTTTTCTTCTTCCCTACCGAAAAAGGCGTCCTTCCAATTCCCCTCGTCTTTGAATAACGAATAGTCAACCACCGGGTTACCCGCATTCTCTGTATAGAGATGCACTGCTAAGTCTTGCACAAATCGGATACCGTGCTGGGCAAAGCCGTCATCGGACAATGCTATAAAGATCTCTCTTTTAGTCCTCGTTAAATCTTGTGTGCTTAAACGCTGCTCGTTGCGCTCAAACCAGCGTCTGACGAACTGGTCATACAGGTCAATGCGTAACTGAACGGCCGTTTTATCTTTCACCTCGTTGTCCATGTATGGCAAGGCCTCTAACACCACTTGGAGCAAAAACGGATTACTGACAAAGTCTTTTAAATGCCGTTGTTCGAAAGCTTCTTGATAGCGTTGCACCGCCCAGCCCGTTGGTTTGCGCTGCACATAATTTTTTAGATACTGATTACGTTCTTCTTCTGAAAACGGCGCGATCACGATTTCTTGAAAGGACTGGTCCTTGTCCTTCAGATTCGGATGTCCTTGAAATCGGCTTCGATAGTCCTGGCCAAGATATTCGCTACGACAACTGATGACCATCCGGCCCTGCCAGCCGTCAGGCTGATTGATTAAATTGCTCAGATACAGATTCTGGGTCTGCCGAATCTCATCATAGCCGTCCAAAATAAAGACAAACTGTTGTTTTTCTTTTTTTAATGTCTGAATTTGAAATTCTGACAGACCTCTTTTTCTTAATGCTTTGGCAATAAGATCGTCCTCAGGCTTGTCAATCCTTGGCAGAGAAATAAAGAGCGGAATTACGTTTGCATCTTCTTTCTGCTCCCATAATCGCTTTTCTAGGATGCGGTTGAAGGTAGTTTTGCCCGCCCCGGAGTCCCCCGTCAACAAGATCACATCTTTATCGTTTAAAGAGGCTTGAACTAGATGCAAGAGCTCAGAGGTCTCGGTTGCCTCCAAACCAGCTTTACCACGTGGTTCAACATAGAGCTGGAGGGTTTCCTGAAACACCTTATTTTGCTTAAAAGCAGCGTCATACTGCTCCTTTAATGCGACTCTCGGGTCTGCATTAAGCATCTGCTGCTGTTGGTATTGTTGCTGCACAGTAAAGACAAGCTGGTTTTGCAGCGCTGCCCGTATGCCATCGAAGATGCCGTCTACTAGCTTGACAAACTCTAGCTCGCCAAGCGTTGAAGGCTCCTTCTTTAAATGAGAAATCAAATTGCTGTATCCATCCCAGAACTGTTTCAGAAACGTTCGGGCCTCATTGCTGCCTACTAACAGCCGCTCGATCACCTTAAACAATACTCCGTGCCGACTTTGATTCAGATACACTTCCTCCGCTTTGGTTTGCGCTTCTAATCGGGGTATATCTTCCATCCGAACCGCCGTCTCTGGAACAAAATGCTCCAGGCATTGCTCATAACTCTGTTGGGTTAACGAAACCGGGATAATGCCGTGTTTATCTCCGAGTTTCTCCACCCGAATTCGCAAAAAAGCCATTTCTGTCAATACATGATGGAAATCTTCCTTCTCAGCAAATTGTCTGACTACCTGACGTACTGCCGGAGTGCCCGATTGTGTATTATCTTGTTCATAGGCTTTTTGATCTTTGAAATAGGCCTCTCGAAGTTCTCGATAAAAATCTTCATAGTGAGACCATTTCAAGTAGCTTCCCAATACCTCAGAGCAACACACCACGACCTTATCGACTGGCCCCACATCCCCTCTTAACTTCGTGGGCAACAAACAGAATTGACTCGTCAAGATATCTTCTAGTCTGCCATCTTGTTTCAGCTCGTCCAAGGAGCTTGAATACGGTTGCGCCATTGGCATTTGATCAGAATGCAGCTTGATTCGGATCGTACCCAACTTATCGATTAAATATTTAGACGTATCGGCCTCGGCCCGTCCGTGAGTAGGATTATTGTGTGCATACACTATAAAAAGGCTGGGTTTATGGGACACCTCTAACGTTCCCAGCGTCGATAGCGCCTTTTCAAACAGATAATCCACCAGGATGTTTTTTTCCTGCGCAGATGAGGCAACCGGCAGCCGTTGAGCTAAAGCTAGCGCACCGATCGCAGACATCGACATGGCACGGGCAATGCGAGAAGGCTTGATTGCCTCATAACCCCAGGCTTGCGCTTTTTTGTAATTCGCCTGCGCTTTGTCGAGTTTTCCCAATTTCTCTAAGAGTTCCGCGCGCTCAAAATAGACCTCAGCGATACGCTGCCGCAATGCGTCTTCTTCAGGTGTTTTCGAAGTCTGTGCTTTAGCAAGAGCACTCTTTAATTGGGATAAGGTGGGAGGAGTTATCTGGCGTGTATCGGCGATATTTTTAAAAGCGACTTTTGCCTGGTCATACAAAACTAACGCCACCTCGAGATGCTGCGCCGTCTTTTGCAAACGGGCTTGATTCAGATAGATTTGCGCTGCTAGCACCTGCGCTTTATTGCCAATCAGGGTTTGAGAAGCAGGATTACCAAACATCATCAACACTCCTTGTGATCGATTTGAGAAGCAGGATTGCCAAACATCATCAACACTCCTTGGATCGATCCTAGTCCAGCAATAGCCCGCTTCAATCCTATGAAATCACATGACCGTACAACGACTTTGATGATCTCGCTCATCTTCTGCACGCTGTTGCGCCTCAGCCCCACTCTTAAACGGCCCATAATATGGGCGGATACGCGCCTCTACCGGCGATCCTAATCGATAGCCGTAAATGTTAGGACGCGCCGTCCAGGATGGGAGATATACTGCTTTCTCTGCCTCTATATTGATGCCTGGTTTTGCGAAAAAGCCTCGAACACTCAAATGGTCTTGCTTCAAGCGGGTACTCGCTTCACCCGTCATTAAGGCAAGCACTACCCGTTCCTGAGGCGACAACGTGTCAGCGGTCCCTCTTTTCAGGTACTCCATCACACGGCGTGCGCCATACTCGGCCAGCGTCTGAATATCTTTGGGTTCGCGCCAGTCTTGTCCCGAGAACACAGGCTGCCAGCAGCGAGCTGCGTAATAGGCCATCTCCTGTATTTGCTGCCCGATGCGGTCACATACTTGTAGACTTTTTGGCTGTTGCCCGGGCTCTCTGAAACGACCTTCAATAATATCGGCGTCTGCCTCTTTATGACTGCGATGCCACTCGCTGAGTGTGGTCGTCAACCCTTGCAAAATGGTTGCCAAATCCACCGTGCCGGTGACTCCAGTAGTGGCGCTGAGTTCAATTTTGGGCAGCGCGCCTGATACCGCCTTGATCAACCCTTCTGCTAGCGCGATTTTATCCATCGGCACCTTTTCCCCATATGCAAGTCGCAGCTGCCCAACGATTTGAGACAGAAGCGCTTCTTTAAATTGATGGGCAAAGATTAGGGCATGTCGGTTCTCTGGCGGCTGCGCCAAAGCGCGATACCACTGTTCATCTTTCTCAAGCTGCAGGGCCTCTTTGTCCTTCCATGCTTTTATCTCGTTTTCGACTTCAACTTTGTCTTTAGCAAGCTTGAGTTTCGCCGCCTCAAAGTTTGCTTCTGAATAATGCTGCAATAACCAGTTATCAGCCTTGGCCTCTATAACATCTATGTAGTCGCGGGAAAGGATCTTCGAAGGAGCACTGCCTGTAAGCAGCTCGGCTTCGCAATACGCGACCAGGCTTTCTTGGGTCTTCAAGGCGGTTATTTGGTCATCGAATGTGCGCGGCGCGGCTTGTTGAGAGTGCTGCAGTATTTTTTCTTCTATTTGGAGACTCAACGCTTTTGTCGTTGGCTGATAGGCCTCTATTTGGAGGGGCAAAGCCTTATCAATGAAGAGCTTAGCCAAGGCTAGATACCCTGCATTATCAAAAGCCCGAGCTAGATTAAAGTAAGCACGAGCCTGTCTTTCTCGACGTTCGCCATCGTAATAGAGAATCTGGCAGGTATGCGTGATACCTATCTCAAAATTCCCCGCCGCTAAATACGCCTCGCCAAGGTAAATAGACAGCATGCCCAATGCTTGGCGCTGGTTTTTTATTTCATTTTCATCTTGCTGGTTTGTTGTGTCATTTTTCAAGTAAATGCGCTGCGTCTCGCGCAAAACCTCTATAGCAGGCTGATAGTTTCGCTGCTCTTCAGGCTTAGCATCTTCAAATTCCTTCTGGATAATCCCTTGATCGACCAAAAGCTCCGCGCGCGTGCGCTCATCGAATTCCTTAGGATGTTGGTCTATCCATTGCTCTAATGCTTGATATTTTTCGAGCGCATTGAGTAAAAGTCCTTGCTTGCGCAATGCCCTACTCAGATTGCGCAGCGTATAGGCAATCGTTTCAGGGTTGCCGTATGTACCCAAATTCATTTGAATGGCATAACTCTTCTCAAAATCCTGAATGACTTCCACCGCAACCTGGCCGCGTGAAACCAGTTGAGAAGCGAGGGTGGCTGATTGATATAGGTAATCTTCTGCATACAGTTGGAGGAAATAGGCATCGTCACCCTCCATGTTGGGTGTGGCTGTAAAGTCTGCTGGCGCTTGTTCAAAGTGCGTGATCTGTTCATCGGACAGCGCTTCTTTAAAGAAGCGCTGTGTCTTTTGAAGGCAGTCGTAGGCCAGCTGTAATTCCCCATGATATAGGTAGTAAAATCTGGCCAGACTGCCGCTCAACAGCACCATGTTTCTTTGTGAATATAGACCTTCAGATAAGTTGGTTTTAAAAATAAGCGTATGCACCATATCCGCATAACGTTTTAAGTCTTCTGGCTGGCTAAAGCTGTACGCTATCGAATAACTGAATACCTCAGATAGCCGACCGATATTTTGTCCAACCAGTATGCGTTCTTCTGATTGATAATGTTTTTGCACCACGCTTGTAAAGGCCGGGTTCAATCTGAGACGTCGGGTTACTCGATCGATATCAAGCATCACGAGTTGTTTGTCGTACAACATCTGAATGCCCACTTCATCCACTTGTCCAAACTCCCTCACAAAAAACTCAAAGGGAATCCAGTCGTCTCCCAGCCAGGCAGCTTGCTTAATGATATTTAGTGCCCGATACTTCGGATTCGTGATGTACTGGGTTCCTACATTCTGTTCAAGTGGCTTTATACTTGCCTGCACAATTTCACTTAGCCAATCATCTTGCATATTCTGGTACTTTTTTGATTTTTCTGATTTTGCCAAAAAATCAGAAAAGTCTTTGAAACTGACTATAGTGGCTTGATAGTACCGGCACATCGCCTGAATAACCCCGGGAACCCCCCCTGTCATCCGAATGACTTGCGCACAATCACGTGCTTCTAGCGACTCTTTCGGTAGGTACTGCTGCACTAAATCCTTCGCTTGATCCGCCGTGAAAAGGCTAAGGGGAAGTGACTCGACAGACCTTTCTAGGCTTTGGCTGAGCTTCTCAGTTAAGGTCTGGGTCGTCGTGTAGATCAATTGTCCAGACCAAACGGATGGATTAAGCCAAGTCAAAACAAGATCGATATTGCTTGGATCCAACCCGTCCAATATCAATAGCGAATTGGAGTGTTCCTGCACATAGCTCGCCACCCGCTGCAGGGCTGCCTTCGGATTTGGGCTGTCATAGCCGAGCGCGTGGCTAATAGCTTGGATATCCGCATTGGCACTGTTCACACTGTGACAGTCAATCCATGCAATTAAAGCATAGGATGCAAAGGATGGATCAAGGCTAGGACGAAGCAGGCGCTGAATCAACGTAGTTTTACCCACCTTAGGAGGGCCGATGACTTCAATTAGGGCAGTGGGCTTATTCTTCAGTAGTTCGAGTAATTTGGTCGACTCCTCTCTGTAAACGTAATGGACCGGCAGAGGCGGTAGTTGACCTAGGGAAAACCGGAGATCTGACGTAGATAGCGAGAGGTTGCATCGCATCGCCGCGTCAGCATGGCCCCAGGCTTGTGCTTTTTGGTAACACGCTTGTGCTTGGCCAGCTTGTTTGAGCTGATCGAATACTTCCCCATGCTCAAAATAGACCTCTGCAATACACTGCCGTAAGGCGGTTTGTTCCGGTGTCTCAGACGGATCCGGCTCCATTAACAGGCCTTTTGGATCTGATGGCTTCATGCCCTGCTGCGCAGCTAACTCGAGCAAGGTTACTTCCACCTGAGCATACAATTGATCAGCCAGCTCAGGCTTCGCTTCCTTGGCCGCGCGCGCTTGCGCTAAATCCGGTGTGAACTTATCGCAAGCAAAGAAGAGGTGCGGTACCTTCTGAGCGTTCGCCGAGACGTCTAACATGATATTGACCCTTATTTCGCAGATATGGGAAGGATTTACATCGATAAAGTCCAATGACGGCGCAAACTAGCAAGGGTAGAATTTGTTGTCTCTAGAATTGACATCTGAGATAAAGATTTAATTAGGCTGCTTGTTTTACCTGGTAATCCCTCAGGGAGTGCGAATTGAGCAGGCTGGACTGTGGTTTGCATGTGTGGGGGGGCGTTACTCACCACCAACCTACCGCGAAGTTAGTGCATCCGGAGATGTAAAGGATACGTTTGAGAGGCTCGGCAAACGAAACGCGAGCATCAGATGTGAAAATTTTTGAACTTAATTCCTATCTCAGTTAATCTACGGATTAATCTGTATGAAAAATAAGTCAAGAACAAAAAATACCTCTGGAATTCCTTGCTTCTGCTTCGACGCCCAAAACCCAGCCTGAATCAGGTCAGCCTCTCGACACCTTGTCTCAAAATACAGAGTTAGTTTCTGTTAGTGACTTAGATTACAGTTTATTTTTATATATTTTGATGCCATTTCTCTGAGAATCTTTTATGCCAGGCTCCCCATCAGTAGGTCGTACACAAAATCTTCAACATACAAACCATGCACAAACAGCTGCAAGTCGTCTGAACAACGAATCTCTCCATGCCACAGACCTCGGAGCTAAGGGAAAGATTGATTCACCGTCCCAGGGAGACGCTCCCACGCTAGATAGCGCAGATAAAAAACTAGCGAAGTTAACACTCATTAAAATATTATTTGGACTGAAATTATCATTCATATCATTGGATCCAAAGCATAAAAGCATCTCGACTGTGGATGACATGATAGAGTCATGTAAAAAATTGAATTTGATCGAATCTGATAATGAATTAAATGACGAAGCAGTAAAAGAATTTCATGATGATTTCATTTGGAATATATTGAAGGTAATACATCAATATATTCCAGCAACGCCTATATTGAAAATATCGGACGAAGTGGCTAATAATGCATTACGCAATGTAATTTATGGGGCATCATCAATTAATGAAAAAAATACAAGCAATACAATTGATAATGCAGAAATTAACAAAGAAAATTCCACACATAAAAAGCACCTTGAAGATTTCTGTCTTTTGCAACGCCCTTTCGTCGCCTTTGGCCGCAACCTATGTGAAGTATGGATTTCTTTACTTGAATCGATTAAATCTTTTGCAAAAGCAGCACAGACGTTCATAACAAGTTACATCACTGCAGAGGGCAGACAAAAAAGGGAATTGGAAAAACTTAAAAATGACCTTTTCGATCACGTAAAAAGAATATTTGATCTCAACGGTGTGATTTTAAGTAGTTAATCTGTAGCAATCATTACTTAATCGGCCATTTTCTAACTAAAAAACGCTCGGCGATGAAGCGCCAAATCAAGAATGGTGTAATACAAAAAGCCCAGCTATAAAGGAAAGTTATTTTTCCTCTTGTAGCTGGGCTTTTTGTACACTGTAGTGACACCTTTCACTGCAATGACTTCATTCATTTTGTCAATTGTGACAGGGATTCTGAACACTTATGCTCGTGGGCACTGATTGGGCAATGGCAATCCTGTAGTTTCAAGGCAAGGTGCACAAAACAAGTTGCCGTGGTAGATACCCACGAGGGTGCGCCATGTCACAATCAGCCAGAAACCGATTAACATGCAAACGAAAATGGCACCTAGTATGGCGAATAACTCCACACCCGTGACCCGTGCTAGAGTCAATGTGGCTAACGCATAGATTCCGATTGGAAACGTAAACGCCCACCATCCCATGTTAAAAGGCAATCCTTGCCGCATATAATGCAAGGTGGTCAAAATTGCGATAACCAACCACCACAACCCATAACCCCATAAGATACAGGCGCCAATAACTCCTGTACTTTCTGCAAGCCGCCCAATGCCGGCAAGTTCGGGGGTAATAAGAATATGAGGCGCTTGCTCGCCCAGTTGCAAAAGACCGAGTGCGCCCGTGGCAATCGGGCCCATTGCAAGCCAGCTTGAGACCGCTGTATCCCGTCCAGGTAATTTATGTAGCGCCATGCGTAAAAACAAAATAATCAGTATCCCCAAGGCTGGTAAAACTGATGTCCCCCAGAGCACATAGCTGAAAAATAAAATAGCACTAGATGTTGGATCAGCTGGCAAATAGCCCAGCAGCAAACCACCCGATGCAGCAGTTACTTCTGCAGCAACAATGGGGAGCAGCCAAATGGCTGTCATTTTTTGTAATGTGTGATCTTGGCGGGTAAACATCAGAAAAGGAATGATCCATGCACAGAGCAGCGCCAGAGCTGCATCCAGCCACCAAAGCATGGTGGCAATCTCAACCGCAACCGGCCCCCAACGTGCAGTACCAAAAACTAAGAAACCGTTGAGGATGGTAGCGAGGCCCATCGGGATCGCACCAAAAAACATACCCATCGTGCTGTGCTGAAAAATGCGTTTGGCTCCATCAAAGAAAAATATCCAGCGTGCTCCATACAATAAGCAGCACAAGATAAATAAACCTATATTGATAAACCAAAGCATCTCACCCATTGCCCTTACTCCATTGATTGGAAAGGGGAAACGTGCCAGAGCCAATGCAACAACACCTGTACCCATCGTGGCGGTAAACCAATTAGGCGTAAATTGCCGGATCAGTTCACGTGGATGCGACAAGCGATTTAAGGGAAGCAAAATCATGATCAATGCCTTATTACACGTAGGTTGGTGGTGAGGCACGAACCCCAACATGCACACCACCGACTTGTAATCCTGCATATGCAGGTTTTAAAAGGACCGTGGTCATCATTTTGGGGAACGTTGCCCACCACCAACCTACCAATTAGCAGGAAAATTTACATTACGGTACAAGATGAAAAGGCCCCATACTTCTTTTTGGGAAAGGGCTGCATTTTGGCAGGCGCTTCCTTATGCTTCTTTTGTAATACAGCACCACATTGGGCAAGAAGTGTTTGATTAAGCTGGCTTAACCTTTGCGCTTTTTCAAACGTTGCACCTTCTGCTACGAGCTGCGCCTGACCAGAAACCCAGCATAGCGATATAGATGCCGTATCTGCGTGCTCCTGCACATGCCATAACCGCACAATCGAATCATCGCTTCCGGTAGCGATATATACATTTTTATGTACATCGATATACCAGTCCATGCTTTTTATAGCTACATGGCCTATTTGTAGCATTCCAATGCAAGTACCTAAAGAAGCATTCCATATACGCAAAGTGCGATCCGCGCTAGTAGTAGCGAGCCATGTACCATCTGGCGAAAATATAATTTTCCTTATGGTATCTGTATGACCGTAAAGAATAGATTCTTTTTTTTCAGCATGCGCATTCCATACTGTAACCGTATGGTCTGAGTGGACCATAGCAAGCCGCTGACTACTGGGTGAATACGTCACATCTAAAATAGACGTATTCCGATTTTTATTTTGAAAAGTATGTAATACCTGATTAGCCTCTAGCTCACGTATAGTTACTACCTTATCCTTAATACATAGGGCCAATAAGTATTGGCTGTCCTGTGAATATACCAAGTGATATAGATCTGGGATAAGAAGCTCTCTTATTTTTTTTCGTTTTTGTACATCCAATAGAGATACAAGGTTGCCTTTTTTCATCGCCCTTTTTCTGCCATCTGCAGAAAATATAAGCGCATCCGTACTATATGCCGCAAGACGTGACCCACATTGCAAAAGCGTATTTCCTTCGTGTATTTTATAGAATTCCATGTCACTTTTTGCATCACGCAGCATAAGCAACTTCCCATTCGGAGAAAAATGTAAGGCTGCTGCACTAGATGGGTCTTTTTTATCTCTCCAAAAGCGGTGCATTAATTTCCCGTTTGGCATTGCCCATAGGCAGATAGTGCGATCATTGCCGCACGTTGCAAGCAAGCCACCATCGGGAGAAAATGCCATGCCTGTGATAGCTTGTGTATGCCCGGCTCCCCTCTTTTGCACCTCAGTTGGCACTTTCGATAACCGAACCGTTTTATCTATGCTGCTGGTTGCGAGTTGGGTGCCATCTGGAGAAAATGCTAGGGCGCTTATTGCTTGAGTATGGCCCTTTTGCACATAAAATAAGGCGCCTGATTCTACATACCATACCCGCGCTGCAGCTTGCTCATCATGGCTATTGCCCGCACTGATGGCTGCTACTAACCGGCCATTTGGAGAAAACGCGACTTGTGTGCCTCCCTCGCCATAGAGCGTTTTCCAAACACGCGCACCGGATGCGACACTCCATAGCGAGAGCCGGTTGCCATGCTCACACAAAGCTAGCTGTTGGCTAGTTGGTGAGAATGCCATGTGATTGCAAGGCCTATCATAAGAGAAGGTATGCATGACTTGCTTGGTATGTATATCCAATAGCGCTACACCCTGCTTGGGTGAAATGGCTATGGCTAACCATGCGCCATTCGGTGAAAAAGCCAAAGCTTGGGCAGCGGAGCTTTGTTTTTCAGTCTCGTAGACTTTTGCATGCGCATCCATATCCCACAGCTCAATACGGCACCCTTCTTCATTACGCACTTCTATAGCTAATAGCGGTGCATTAGGTGAGTAGGCCATATTCAGCACACTATCGGCTTTGCGAGGATAGAAAGGATTAGCCTCCACGCCCGAAGTAACCCGCCATCGTCGAATAACTTCCCCCGTATCGGCTACCAATAATTGCGCACTATCCGAAGAAAATGCCATGTGCTTAGAGTCAATATGCGAAGATTCTAGTGTAAAAGTATGGATTATTTTCCACTTATATGTTTGGTATAGCCTGATAGTGGCGCCCTGCCCTAGCAAAGTATCGCCTTCAATACCCACAGCAAAGTAGGCGCCATTGCTCGAGTAGAGGCAGGTTTTTGCTGGTCTTTCTTGCGCTAAAAAAGGGAAGGCATCGAATCGTGCTCCTTGCAATAACGTTGCATTTAATCGAGCATGGCGCAGCCATACACCTTGTAATTGAGTATGGCTTAAATTTGCGCCTGTAAAATCTGCATGATCAAAAAGCCCATAACGCAAATCTGCACCAGGAATATGCACGTTTTGTAGGTTTGCCCCAGTAAATATTTCACCCATCCGCACCAATACCGTCATAGCATTGGCTGCTCCCAAACTAATTTTCTTAGTGATTTTAGAGGCTTCAACCCAAGCATATAAATGATTTTTAAATGCAGGGAATTGCACCGCACGCTCTACCAATAAATCCAAAATATCAGGCTTATCCACTAAATAAAGCTGATTGAGTGCAGCATGTACGTTCAGCGGTCCGGTATGGGATTGGGGTCCGCAAATAGCGTTGACTACTAAATAGGCTTGCATTCCAGAATGGATAAAACAATAGTGCGAGCCTTGGCGCAACAGAGGCATATTAAAAAGCGCAAGGCGTTTATTTGCCTCATTATTGCCCCAAAACTGCTGCCACGCTTCTGGGAAAATGGCATCTTGGTCAGGGTTATAAAAGGCCTGCACAGTACGATTTTTGGTAAGAGCAATAGCCAATTGCTCGCTAGCATACAGCCCTTTCATTTTTAAATAAGGTTGAAACTTTGCAAATACGGCTTTCTCATCCTCAGTCAGGTGCATGCTCATACTGTGCAAACGCGCATCACAGCGCTCCAACCAATTCGCCATCCATTGATCATAGAGTGCAATCACCGTAGTAGGCGCCCTACCATGGGTTGCTATATAATTAGGCAATACTTGCAATGCCATATGCAATAAAGCAGGGCGGCGAATCGCTGCTTTAAGCGTAGGGGTGTCATCTAATACTTTTTGATAGCGTGCAACATTCCAATGGCTAGGCCTAACATGCTGGATATATGCTTGAATATATTTTTGTATCCAGGTGTCAGACAAAGGCGCTAACCAATAAGTTTGTAAAAAATGTGCTGGGCCTGGTTTTTGCAATAAAGAAAAAGCACCTTTCTCTACATACTCTGGGCGCACACTAACAATAAGCTTTGCATTCCAGCGATCTAGTATTCGGTTCAGGTCAATATATGCATGATTACGCCCTGCTTCTAAACTTTCTACTATAAAAATAAACTGATTTTTTTCACGCAGCGTATCAATATCGGTTTGAGAAAACTGCTGATCAAGTAAATATTCTTCGACCAAATCTAAGTCTGTGTTGGCATATTTATTGACGGGAATACAGACAGGAATAGGATCACCCACATCGCCATATTCCACATATTTTTCCCAGAGTGTGCGTACCAAATTCCGATTGAAAGTAGATTTACCAGAACCCGCTTCTCCTACCAGTAAAAGAGCCGTTTTTTGAGAGTCTAAAAAATCACATACCCGATCGATAAGCGAAACACGTTCATGCGAGTGGGCTGTTTCCTGTGCGTGAAGTGGAATATAGACATTTAGCACATCGTATAGGCCATTGCCTTCTTTAAATGAATACAAATAGTTATTGCACACCCCTTCAATAGGCAGGCCTATTTGTTCTAAAGGATGACAGCTTGGTCTAGTCGCTTGCGCATTAATCCTTTCAAACTGTGCGCATAGCGGTAGATTTTTTTTATGTTCCTGGGGAGCTTTGAAGTCAGTCTCTGCAGTAGCTACGGTAACTTTTTCAGTAGAGGTACTGCTGCAAGTAGGGTTTGACGGCAACGCTGTTTGGCTCAATCTTTTTTTAATAACGTTGGTTACCGTTTCGATTTGTTGTTGTGCACTTTTAAAAGCAGAGGACACATGATGACGATATATAGATAGAGAAACCGGCCCTAACAGCATGTAAATAATCCTAGAAAAATCAGCGTATAAGTGTATACGGCGCTATCATGTGAGACCTTCATAAGCGCAACAATAAGATTTTTCTTTTTATATGGAAGGGCGATAAAATTTCAGATTTTTTCTGAGGGCATATATTGCATCCCTATCCAGAGGGAGTAGGTATATGCCATTAGGTATTTTTTTTCTTTTAAAAAAATTTGACCTAGCCCTTTACTGCATAATACGATGTGTTTTCTACATAAAATCTTATAGCAATTGAGAGATCTTTCTTGGAAGGCATTCCCCATGGCACCCCGCACGGTATTAAACGCTACTTCAGCAGCTTCTTTGCCCCCAGCCTGTTCATTTACTAAAAGCCCAGCCAATAAATATACTGTAGGGAGTGTGGGCTCTGTTGAGCTACAGCATATAGACATAGATGACGCTTGCCCGCACGAAACGCTGCAGGTCTTTCAACAGACAATCCAGCCTAAGTCTTCTCTTGACTCCCTTGCTGAACCCATTGATGCAAAAACAGACGACGATCTTGAAATACAAGAAATGCGGCATAGTCTAACCAAGACTATGGCTGAGATTGAAACACTTTGTAAAAATAATCCCTCCCTTAATGCGCTTAAAATTAAAAACCAAGAAGGGCCACTATATAAAAAGTTGGTTGATATTATTAACGAAGAGCCTTTGACTATTAAAAGGGGCGAGCTTAATAAAATTATAAAACTCATTTTACTTAAAGATATACAAGCTCCAAGATTAACCCCACAAGATTGGATAGAGCTGAATTTAGGGGATTCTGAAGCATCTAAAAGCGCAATGCTTGCTAAAACATCCGCTCCCACCAAACCAATAGATGATATCTATGGGTCCTTTTTATTATGTAATCTGCTGCGATTCATTACTCAAAAGCAGGAACTCGAAGTGCAGTTTATTTTGGGTATCTCATCTGAAAATATTAGCCTCATGGTAGATGACGGGGACCCCTCCGATCCTATGTCAAACCCTGTGTATTTTTCGGCTTCCTATGGACTGATAGAAGAGGCATTAAAAAAATTGCTGCAGTCAGGAATGGATGTCTATGCACTCAATAGTGCAGGAGAAAGTGCATTACACATTCTTGCAGCCATACCGCGTGATTACAGTGAAATTCTTAAGCTCATGATAAAAAATGGAGTGAATATCAATCAAAAAAGTAAAGAAAATGGCGCTACTCCATTACATTTTTATATTCAAAATAATCAAATCAAGTCCGTAGAACTTTTGATAGAAAATGGCGCAGATCTTAACCTCAAAATGGGCAAAGAAAAATTCACCCCTGAGCGCCTTGCGTTTATATCAAATAGGGGCGATATATTCACTCTTTTTTATAAAAACAAGCGCTTTGATCCATTACACAATAAGACACATCGTGTGATGTTGAAGGAAGCAAAAAAACGAGGCTTAACGCATATCCTTAAAAGCATACAAAATATGATAACTCCTGCCCTTCCCCGAGGCTTGGGCTGGATTGGAAAATGGTATAGCGCATTTCTGGTATGGTTTCTTGCATAACGGACTGAAGTAGTAAAAATAGCCCAAGTAGCCTAATTAAATTAAATACAAATAGACACTAAATATGCGCTTATCATTTATGGACACTGTAGC
The DNA here is from genome assembly GCA_031963045.1 of Mycoavidus cysteinexigens. Taxonomy (GTDB): domain Bacteria; phylum Pseudomonadota; class Gammaproteobacteria; order Burkholderiales; family Burkholderiaceae; genus JASSUD01. Next base: position 75,266 of record JASSUK010000042.1, on the reverse strand, counting down.
AAGTTCATCCATTTCTTCCTTTAAAACTACGTGCCCCCCTTCCATTTTCAGCAAGCGTGATTCTGCTTGCTGTATTGAAAAGCAAGTTGATGATTTGTCAATCGCCAATGAAGAGGAAACTTCACTCAGCACGCAAGCCTCGATGGATGAAAGCATTGGTGGCATTCGAAAATTGACTAAAATGCAAAGTAAGCTTTGGGCTGCTTACGATATGCTTAAAAGCAATTATGAATATAAGCCCTCTACAGGAAATTTTTCAGCAAAACGCTCGCCTGACAGCCCATGTTCATCGCACACACCAGAAATTTCTTCACTGGAAACTTTTTTTAGAGAGCTTAGCTTTAAAATTCAACATAAACTTCGAGCTGCTTACGATATGCTTAGAGGCAATTATGAATATAAGCCCTCCACAGGAAATTTTTCAGCAAAACAGTTGCCTAACACCCCGTGTTCATCGCATACACCAGAAATTTCTTCACTGGAAACTGCTTGTATAGAGCCTAGCGCTAAATTAGAAATACTGAATATATTATTTTCTCAGGAAGCTATCAATGCCTATAAGGCCTGCCCCATTTTCCGAGATTTAATTCGCTGTATTGGGTCGAAAAAAATTAAAGCAGGTGATGGTATACAAGCTATAAAGTTCATTTTGTCTATACATAGAAAAAATCCAATAATAACCTGGCAAGATATAGTAAATATTTGGCAAATCAAAATCGATATAGACTCTATTATAGAGTCTATACTTGGAAGAAATACAGATTCACATGGACTAAGCTCTAGTGCCAAAGAACTTTTTTTAGAGAGCTTTCTGAGTGAACCATTACATACAGAATACAGCAAATATATTATTGAAAATTTAGGTAGGTTGCTTACCCAGGAAGAACCAATTGATTTTAATGAATTACTAAAAATAGCACCTGAAAAAATAAAATATGGGTTAGTGTGGGCCTGCATCGGATCAGATATTCCCACAGTAGAGTCTATGCTTAAAAGCAATATGTTTTTGCATCAGAAAAGCGAGCAGAAACATCGGCCTTATTTAGTAACCTCCCCATTGGAGTGGGCTGTGTGTTATGGAGAAATATACTGGCTCAAAAAATTTTTTGAAATAGGAAGCCCGAATATAGATGCACTGAACCAAGGGAAGAAAACGCTCTTAGATCTCGCTGTGCAGCATGAACGCCCTAAAATAGCAGCGTTCTTGATAGAAAAAGGCATTAAAAAAAACCACAAAGATACAACATGCAGCGAGCCCTTCCGCCTTGCATTAGAAAAAAATCAATGTGATATATTGGAGTCTTCTTTTAATAAAAGCGATTTTGATCCACTGCGCAACCATACAGATAAAGCAAAGCTGCATTATGCTAAAAAACATGGTCAGAACCATATTATTAATGTGATGCAAAACACCATAGAAAATCGGTTTCCCCGTGCTTTGCACTGGCTTGGAAAGCTCTATAGTAGATTTATTACATGGCTGGCATAAAGCATGCATTTTAATAGGCTCCTCATATTATTGGGGAACATAGGCATTTAAAAGTAATGATTACAAGTCGGCGGTGTGCATGTTGGGGTTCGCGCCTCAACCAACCTACAATGAACGGTAGGTTGGTGGTGACGAAGGAACCCCAACATGATGACCACTTTCCTTTTAAAACCTGCATGTACATGCCAAAATTGTATTTTTTGAATAGAGAATTCGAGTAAATGTAAGATAGCGCTTTTCCCTTTTTGCTTTTTACTTGTCACTGCATTGAATACTCCCTCTCCTTCTCTTGTGCCCTTTCCTCATGCTACTGCCCCCATCGGTATATTTGACTCTGGAGTCGGAGGATTATCGATTTGGCAGGCTATTCGCGCGCAACTTCCTCAGGAATCTTTGATTTATGTAGCAGATTCGCTCTATGCACCTTATGGAGACCGTAGTACTACGTTTATTCAAGAGCGTGCTCTGGCAATAGGCGGGTGGTTAGTGCAACAAGGGGTAAAAGCGCTGGTGGTAGCCTGCAATACGGCAACGCTGCAAGCAGTGAGCGCTCTGCGAGAGCAATTTGGAAATGCCAGCCCTCTAGCTAGCTTACCTATTATTGGCGTGGAACCCGCCATTAAATCTGCCGCACAATCTTCGAAAACAGGCGTAGCAGGGGTACTTGCAACTACTAGCAGCTTGCGCAGCGAGGCCTTTGCGCGTTTATTAGCTAGGCATGCAGGCGAGTGCCGATTTATATGTCAGGCGGGATCAGGTTTAGTAGCGGCAATCGAGAGAGGAGAAACCGATTCGCCAGCACTGCGTCATCGGCTCACTACTTATTTACAACCCATGCTAGAAGCACAAGCCGATACGCTGGTTTTAGGCTCTACGCACTTTCCTTTTTTGCGCAATATCATCGATCAAATAACGAGGTCTTCTTTGAATTTGATCGATACAGGGGGGCCAGTGGCGCGGCAGCTCGAAGCACAGCTACGTTTACATACCCTACTCGCACCTACACACTCGCACGCTTCACTCTATTTTTATACCACTGCAGAGGCTCAACATCTGCAGTCTTTTTTACATACCCCACTGGGTTTAGTGCCAGAACACATCAACGTGCAAACTTTGGTTCTTCCAAACATAGGCTAGCAGTGAGGTACCAATATTTATGCCCTCAACCTCTTCTATTCGTGCAGGGTTTACTATCGCGAGCATAGTGTGCTGCGTAACGGTATTGCATGCTTGTATTATTGGGTGGCTGTTGGCGCGGCATAATATCCAGCAGCTTGCTTTTCCTCAAACCGCTGCAGCGCAGGGTGCCGTTTTAGATCAGAATATTTTCCACATTACCCTGCGAGCTAATGCGCGCCAAACAGTTACAGCTACACCATTACAAGTTAAACAAACCAATAAGCGCTCTACATCCAGTGCAAACCATGCGCAATCCTCTTTGCCCAATGTGTTTACATCGCCCAATTTGTCTCCTAGATCTAAAAAATATGATTTCCCTAACGCTACTTCTGCGAAAGTATCCGCGCATGCGTCGTCTTTTTCACCTTCTGCATCCCTGTTAAAAAACGCTCCAGCAACACATCATCTTCCCTCTCCACTTATTTGCCACGCTCCCCCTCCCCACTATCCTGCACGCGCACGTCGACAAGGCGAGCAAGGTACAGCTCTTATTCGCTTAACGCTCAATTCGATGGGCCAAGTAAAAGATGTTGTATTACAGCGCAGTAGTGGCTTTGCCACTTTAGATCAAGCAGCACTCACAGCGGCTTCACAAGCGATCTGTAGTATTGCCACAGGTTCTATGCCTATGTATACCTATCTTCGGTTTCAGTTTGATTTACTAGATTAAATCCTGTCCATTGGAAAAATTAGTATTTTTTCGCATATCCATACAAGATTTCGCTCGAGAATAAAAAAAATAAATTTATATATCAATACTCATTTCCATTGTTAATATAGGTGTAAAAATTTAATATTTTCTGTATTTATCCTATTTTTAGGAGGTACATATGGAAGCGAGCGGCAGTTCTAATAGAGCAATCATCGCACATGGTGGAGCTGTATTTGAATTATTATCAGAGGAGCCTAACACTCAAAATCATCATGAAATAAAAAGAGCACATTCAAGCAATACGTTTAATTCTCTAAAAGAAAAACGACCTAAAAGTAGCACACTCACAGAAAGCATTTCAACATTAAGTCGTTCCAACTCCAATTCTACAGTAGAGAGTGCATCTAGTAGAATGAGTCATATATCTAACAACCCTTTTTATGATGAAGCCATTAACTTAAATGTTGAATATAATATTTCAAATTATCTGGCTCAATATAAGTCAAATGCAATACACACCAACATTGAAGAACCAATTGTATTTTACAAAAAAAGTAATCATCAAAGTAATGAGATCAAAAAAAAACTTGAAGAATCAGTAGATAGTGACATAAGGAAACTTACATTTGAAATGCTATATTTAAAAGCAAAAAATAAAGAAGGTGGAGGCACACAAAATATTCTAGATGCTTTCTTTGGAACCTTAAAAGATCGTAAAAATGGAACCTTTGAAGATTTCGAACGCAAAATAGAATTACTTCAAATTCCATATGAAACAAAAAAACGACTCTACAAATTATTTAATAAAATATCTCCAAAAAATGATAAATTCCATCGAAAAACATATTCTAATGAAATACTTGATACAGTGGAATCAAAAATAATTGCACACCAGAACTTCCTAGGAGACTTGGGGTTTGTACATAATATATTAAGCACATTTACAAAAAAAGATGCGCAGCGCAAAATAAATCTTTTCTTGCAACAAAATGATAAAATATTAAATATAGAAAGAAAATTCAAAAAACCAGAAGATAGAAAGGCGGAATATGATAAATTCTATCAAAAAATAAATAAAAGATTATTTGATATAAAATCAAATTACAGTGAAGTGGTAGAATACATTAAAGAACGCAACGATTTAACATCTCCACACACTGCATATAAAAGCGTTAAAAAATTAGTTAAAATAGACCCCATTTTTCGATCTGGGCAAAAGAAAATGTCGGAAGACATCACTGAAACATTAAAATTTTTCAGAAAAAAAAGCGAAAGCAATATTCACAAAAAATTGAAAAAAATATTCAAAAAATCTTATAATGGCCCTATCGATATGGGAGATAATACAATACATGGAATGAAAAATAAATTAGATATAATTGAAATCCTTCATACAGAAATGTCTTCCATTAAAGAAGATGCAGGAAGACAAAAAGGAACTATTCCTTCCCTATCATGGTTGCATGGTACATTATTAAATAAACCCGCATTCATTGAAAAAATACAAACAATCAATGCCATAAAAAACTCTGAAGAAGCACAGTATGCAGTTACGCAAGAGCAAGCAGCAGTAAATATCGCTTTTAATAATAATATTGCAGCTATGGAAATATTAGATTTTAATCATAAAAATTTAATTGCAGCCAAAGAGCATGTAAATACGCCTAATTTTAAGGTAAATGCACTAAAAGCACAGGCCAGTTCTGTTCAAGCATTTCAAAATGCTAATCAAGCAGATATCCAATTGCAAGAAGCAAAAAATAAATTGATGGCAACACAAGCTTATGCTAATCAATTGCAAAGAGATGCAAATAGTAAATTTATAATTTACGACATACTTTGTAATATTATGTCTGACATACGATAACTAAAAAAATACTTATATATTGTCTAAAAATTTTTCAAAAAAAACTGCTAGAGCCAGTATTTTCTAGCAGTTTTTTTATGGTACTTCTCACTAAAAATATAAAAAATTCATACCATATACTTACGTTGAAATGAGATATACCCAACTTTCTCACCACAATCTAAGACATATACCTTAGCGCTTATCTCTACCTATTTCCTTACTCCGCTGTACACTCGATACTTTTGAAGTAGTGACTTTTTTGCCTTTGGAGATACCCTCTCCATTTTCAGCATGACGTTTTTCTCAAGGAGCGATAATGCAACAACAAAGACGCGAATTTCTGCTTAAAACAGCTACTACAGCTGGTGCAGCCGTGGCTGCTTCGGCTGCAGCTTCAAGTTTAGTGCTAGCAGGTTGTACGGTGACTGGGCAGCACAATATGGATAGCCATAAAAATCCTGCTGTGCGACGACAAAGGTTGGATTCAGAAGCTAATTTAGCATTGGGACGACTGTATGGAATTGCCAGAGGCTCGCGTGAATTGGTTGCCAGAGCACATGGTGTGTTGATATTTCCTTCGGTGATTGCAGCGGGTCTTTTTGTCGGTGGCCAGTATGGTGAAGGGGTGCTTCGTGTAGGTAATGCCACACAAGGGTATTACAGCACGGCCTCAGGATCGGTTGGCCTGCAGGCAGGGGCGCAATCTAAATCCTTATTTTTCCTATTTATGACGCCATCCGCGCTTGCGCAATTCCGCGCGCATCCAACAGGTTGGTCTGTTGGCGGCGATGCATCGGTTGCGGTGTTGAAAATTGGGGCGAATGGCACCATTGATACTCTTACTGCAAAACGCCCAGTGATTGCTTTTGCTTTGACTAATAGCGGATTGATGGCTAATCTCACGCTAGAAGGCACAAAAGTATCAAAATTGGCTTTATAAAATAGCTTGGGTAAGGCAACCTCCTTATTACCGTTCACCCGCATTTTCTAGTGAACGCATGCTGGAGCTTCCCTTACCCACCTACAAAAATGCCCTCTAAGGTAGACCTGTAGAGGGCATTTTATTGGACTATGATTTCTTAGGGCTGCCCTAGGGGCTGTGTGGTGCAGCGGGCTGTATATTCATATTCGGAGCAGCAGGGTCTTTAGGTGGAATGTATTCATCTGGGCAATTAGCCGGCTGCGACCCGCTGGGTATACTGACCTGCGTTCGCAGCGTGGGAAAAGATTCTGGGGAGTGCTCCTGAATAAATTTGAGCAGACCTTCGCGGATGCGGCAGCGTAAATCCCAGCATTGAGTGGCCTGTGCAGTACTCACCAAGATACGCAATTGCATGGCTTTTTCATTGGCATCTGATACTTGTAGAACTTGTAATACTCCATCCCACTCAGGCGCGATTTGGCACAAACGCGCTAGCTCTGCTCGTAGCGCATCGAGATCCATGCGGTAATCCACCCACAGAAAAACCGTACCCGTCATTTGAGGGTTAGTGCGTGTCCAGTTTTGAAAGACATTTTCAATAAACCATTGCAAAGGCACGACTAAACGGCGTTGGTCCCATAGGCGCACTACAATATAGCTTCCTGCAATTTCTTCGATGGTGCCTACTTCCTCCTTGACCATCACAAGGTCCCCCACCCGTATCGGTTGGGTGAGTGCGATTTGCAGCCCTGCAGCTAAATTCGCTAAAACAGGCCGTGCGGCCATACCTGCAATCACACCAGCTACCCCAGCCGAGGCCAGCAAGCTTGCCCCAATTTGGCGTACGCTTGGAAAAGTCATTAAAACAGACGCTATGCACAGCACCATGACAATAGCCATTAAGCTACGCACCAGCACCTTGGCTTGAGTGCGTATACGCTGTGCATACTGCTCATCATTTTGTTTTCTGCGTATACGCCGCCGGGTAAAAACTTCGCCTAGCGCATTGGCAAAACTCACGCCAAACCAAGTCAAACTACCAATTAAAGCCAGTACACTGATATCTCCCAGAATAACCATAAACGATGCCGTTTTAGGTATTTCTGAAATAAATAATTGTAAAATCAATAGAACAAATACAAATTTCCCAGGACGTTCAATATAACGCAATATTAAAGCGAGGCCCGTTTCTGAGCGCGCTATAGTACGCAGCATGCCGAGCCCGCTACGCATTAAAAGAAAAGCAAAGATCAAAATGATAACCATCATAATGACCGCGCCTACGCCCGAATGCATCGGCTCTGAAAGCATATTTTTAAATATATGTGGTAAAGTCATAGGTTCTTTGCTCCTTTTATCTTAGGGCGTGTTCTCAATTCCCCCAAAGGGTTCATATTTGGGGGAGCAGGAGCACAGGGACCGGAACTGTACTTAAGTACAGTGAACACCTGGCACCGCACGACCTCAAAGATGGGCCCTTTGGGGTAATTGAGGATTTGCCCTATTGTTTAGAACCTGTTTGTTTTCTCTAGCATGGCATAAACAGGTAAAAGGCGCTTTTGGAAAATAACAGACAATATATTCCGCTATGGCGTAACTTTCTATTCAGAGTGTATAGACACATTAAGAATATGGTTCAGAATGGTGAAATCTTAAATAAATTAAAGAAATTGTGGGTGGTTGCCTTTGCAATCTCGCTTATCTCCACGCCACGAAGTGCAGCAATTTCGTGAGCAACATACATCACCAATCCAGGTTCATTGACCTTTCCGCGATAAGGAACAGGGGCTAGATAAGGAGAGTCTGTTTCAATTAAAAGACGCTCTAGCGGTACGCGTTGCGCTAGCTCATGCACCCCTTCAGCGTTTTTAAATGTCACGATGCCCGACAGGGAAATATAAAAATTTAAAGCCATAGCGGCAACGGCTACTTGCCAGCTCTCTGTAAAGCAGTGCATCACGCCCCCTACTTCGTTAGCGCCCTCCTCTTCCATCAGCCGTATCGTATCTTCTGAAGCACACCGGGTGTGAATGATAAGTGGTTTTTTAACGATCCGCGCTGCGCGGATATGCGCACGAAAACGGATACGCTGCCATTCCATCTCATCGATAGAGCGCCCTTCCAAGCGATAATAATCTAAGCCGGTCTCTCCAATAGCGACCACCTTAGGATGCTGCGCTAGGGGTACTAGGCGCTCAACCCATTCTTCAATGGAAGGCTCATAGCTCGCCCCTCCTTCATATTCTCCATCAGGATGTACGCCAACCGAAGCAAATAAATGCGCATGCTCTTGCGCTAACGCTAATACTTGCGGAAAACTCTCCAGATCTACGCTCACACATAGTGCATGCGTTACTTGGTTTGTGCGCATAGTTTGCAGTACTTCTGGCAAACGCTCTGCGAGCTTTGGAAAATTAAGGTGGCAATGCGAATCAACAAACATAGTAGCTTTGGCAGAGGGTTTAAATATCTAAATAAAGAGGGTGGGATAAGGCGCCATAGCATCTTCTATCCTTAAGCGCGCATTCAAAGGATGATGCTCCACGGCGCGCTGTGCATGCATAGCACGCACATATTGGGTCCAGCGTGGCACGTTTAGGCGAGCTGCGCACGCAGCTAAAGCATCTCCATGATCGGGGAAATAATGCAAGCGGCCCGTTAAGCGCAGTGCCCCTAGATCGTATAGCCAGCGTTGCAGCATACTGATAAAACCGTCTGCGGGCATTTTGTGCAAGGCATCTGCACAAGCCAAAATATCACAACCGCTTCCTGCCGCTAATTGTTCTATAAATAGATGCCAAGCCGCTGCCGTGCTCCCTTCCTGTGCTTGTTTTGCATGCCCCAGCGCTGTAAGCGGCGCGCCTCCAGCCCAGGCCAATGCAGATGGTGCTCGCTGTGGTGCTATATCCTGCATATGGAGCCAAGCCAATGCCTGCTCAGCAGTAGGCATTTTCATAGGATAGCGACGGCAGCGGCTAGTAATTGTTGGTAATACTCGATCCAACCTAGCCGTTATTAAAATAAAAATTACTTTCTCCGGCGGCTCTTCTAGTGTTTTTAAGAGCGCATTGGCTGCTGGTAAATTTAAAGCTTCCGCCGGATACAACACAATCACACGCCAGCCTGCGCGGTGCGCGGTCATCGTGCATATATTTTGTAAATCACGCACGCTCGCGATTTTTATTTCTTGGCTTGGCGCTGTCGTTTTTTTTGCGCTATCTGAGGAGTCAAGCGCTGCTTTGCTCTCTTTTCCAGCAGGTACTTTTTTAAGTGGCGTTTTTTGCCCGTCAGCCCTTGTATCCGCTAAACCTTGTGCTACTTTTTGTGCTTCAAGCACGCTCTCTGGCACCAGTAAGCGATAGTCTGGATGATGACCTTGCGCCATCCATAGACACGCTTCGCAAGTTTTGCAGGCATACCCGTGCTCGGTAGGTGCCTCGCACAAGATGGCTTGGGCAAGCTGCTGTGCAAAATGGGCTTTACCTATACCAGCAGGCCCTTCTAACAAGATAGCTTGCGGCCATTTCCCGCGTAGGGCCTCAAAGCGCTTCCAGTCATCGTGTTGCCATGGATATATCATGAAGGGGACGGTAAAAATGGGGCTAAACGACGATTATAAGTATTTTTGCTGCTCTATTCCAATTTGCCAGTTCGAGTAGACTGACCGATCTTGCGTAGATTCTTATATACGCACCTTCAATTCTTATTTGAAATTAAGAATTATCTTGGTGAAAAATGTGCAATTATTTGATAGATTTTTATTTATACCTTGCACTTAGTACGTGCAGTGCCTACTTCTAGGTACCTGGCATCGTATAGTCTCGAAAAAGAAAATTTAAAAAAACTGCAAGATTTTTTTATATCTACCCCTATGTCTCTATCCCATTCAAGTAGTGCATCTAGTTTATCTAATTTAAGTACATACTCCTATAGCCCACCCCTGCCTAGCGCAAGCACATTTTGTAATAGTCTAAGCCTCCCATTCAATCATAATATTTCGCCGACCAGCTCACCATATAATACACAAGATAATATATTTTCAGAAATATACTCTCTTCTAGAAGAATCAGTTGATTTCATTGAAAGTTATGAAGAGCATATAAAAAATTACATAGCGTATGTTAATACATGCGAATTCACAGAAGATGATAATATAAAATATTATGGGGAAGAACTTGCTCAGACTATTGAAAAAGAAATCATGCAAGGATACAAAAAATCAATACGCATCGAAGACATTGAAAAGGTTAGCATTAAAAATATATCGCATCCTAGCCCGGATGAAATATCAAAATATTTTACAGAATTTGAAGAGTTAAAATATTTTATAGAGCGAAGCATTTTAAATATAAAGCATATAGATACTATTTTAGAGAATATTCAAACAGAAATTAACTTCAATGAAGCCAAGTGCATCAAAGATATGTCAGAAGAATCTCCAAATGAACTGTACAGATCGGTTTTAGAGGCAATATTTGGATTTGCTTTAACTATGATGGGTTTTACTGGCTCCATGCCTATGGAAATCTCTTTATTTTTCAGCAGCATTTTATTGATAACTGGAATACTTCTGTTTGCTATTAGAGTGCAATTTTCTATAAAAATATATATGGCTGGACAAAATAAAGAAACGAAAGAGACTGTAACAGAAAGTTTCTTATCAATGAGAAACCCCGTATACCTTTTCAAAAATCATAAAGCAGGCGATTATTTAATAAAATCACTGCAATCCTGCCAAAAAAAGCATCAAAATCGGTTTCAAAAATTATGCCAAAAACAGAAAGAGCATCAAGAATTATTGGATGCACTAAACCAAAATAACACCCCTATAGGCCGATCAAGACCTCGTTATTCAAACGCCTGTTCACCAATAGAAGTAGAAAGTAAAAAAAGGGCCACCTCCCTCCCTCCTCAAAGGCCTATTTTCGTAGGGACCATGAAGAGAACCAGCTCCTACTCCAATTGTAATACCATATTGGAATCCTCCCATTCCGGCTGCTATGCATGAGAAATACAACGTGCGCTTAGCGGTACTATGCCGCCAACTAGCAAACGACAGCTCGATTTATCTGAAAAGGAAAAGTTTTCTTTCGCTACGCGGGTAAAATGTACTAAAATCCTATCTTTGCATTTTTTAAGCCGTTTCGACGGAAAAGTGAGCGCATCACTTACCCTGAAAACGTTAAAAATTACCAAAAACTAGGGCGTGTCCTCAATTGTCCCAAAGGGGCTCCTATTTGGGGGGAGCAGGAGCACAGGATCCGGATGTACTCAAGTACTGTGAATACCTGGCACCCCACGACCCCAAAGATGGGCCCTTTTGGGCGATTGAGGACATGCCCTAGTACAATTATTACTCTTTTTCTGCCAATAGCTCAGTTGGATAGAGCACCGGCCTTCTAAGCCGGTGGTCGGGGGTTCGAATCCCTCTTGGCAGGCCAGTTATACTACACAGCACTACCCAATTTTACAGAAAACCCGAGTAGCCATAAGGCTTTCGGGTTTTTTTATGGCTCACGTTGACTCTATTTTCCACAAGAAACCAACGAAAAATGTAGTTAATTTTAGGGCGTGGCCGAAGCCACCTTGCGCGACTTCGTAGCACATCACCAACTTCTGTGTGATTCCATTTCTCTGAGAGATTTTTTAGGGCATCCCCGATAAGTACTGCACCACCTTCTTCTAGATCCCCAGCAGCTTCCGTTCATTCAAATGACCAAGTCTCGGAACGCTGCATTGCCGAGTTAGATCCTGTTGAGACGCGTCCTGTGGCATTTGAGCTCAGTGACTTTGTAAATCGCACATCTAGGAAGCGGCTAAACTAGAAAAGCGCTATCAGTCCTATGGCATGAACCCGAGAGTAGGACAGGCAGCGGCACGCCTCACAGCCTTAACCAATACAAGCCATTATTCGCCGGGTGAGGAGTTGACTGGCTTTCAAGCAGCACTTTAATATATCAATTTAGCTGCGGGTCGTCATACAAACTTTGATAACCAGGCTGCTGCGAATCAACATCTTCAAACACCGAATGGAGATATGCGACGCTCAGATATGGAGGAAGCGATTGGCACTGGGCCAAACATTCCTTCAGGTTACCGCCCATCCAAAAACAGTATTAGCTACCATGACATAGCCTAAAAGCAGCATGCCAAGTAAAAATATGTTGAGAATATGACGTTTCATGATGTCGCCGTGCGCGCTTTTCTGTCTTTTTAAGTAGTTTATGCTTCCTTGGAGGGATGAGCTTACTAAAAAGATACTTCTAATAATTATTAATATTCTACGTAGCTTTTCTCATCGGTTGTATTACCGGATTATTGATCTTTTGAAGGAGAGTACTACCTAGTACCTAATTTTTATTTAAACAAGCAGACAATAACAGTTGATTTCTTGTTGATGACTTATGCCAAATTATCTCTAGTGCATGGAGGAGAGAAAGGTCATAAGCAAGGCAATTTTCTTAGTTAAAAATTATCTTACAACATTAATAATACAGGCACACCAATCATGAATACTCACAGCATTACATCAAATAATAAAATATCATCACAATTTAATGTTAACGAGGAAAATGTAGGACATGGATTAATGATTGAAGATGGGTATTATAAAAATAAGCTCGCCTCACTAACCAATCTCCCAACAGAAATACTAAATATAATTTGCAATTATATTGCATACCCCTGTTTTTACGAAGAAGCGATAAAACAACTACGCCCAATCAGCTTTGCAAATAAATCACTTCACAATAATATTAAATATTTTATAGATCATGCCCCTGTCATGAAAAAGAAGATAACAGAAGAACAAATAAAAAGTCAACTTATAAATTCCATGGTGGAATTTCAGATGATAGAAACGAGAGAATTTGGTACAGATTCTTTAAAAGAAGATAAAATTCGGGAGGCTATTAAAAAATCATTACTGAATGAAATGCAGTGCATGAATTTACTTATTCAACCATATGGCCCTGGGAAATGTGAAAATACCTTGATAGCACTTGATGAAATAGCACGTAAAAAAGATATAAGAATATTGCAGCTACAAATACATAGACTGTATGCTGAGGCAGAATACAGAGAAAATTTTATTAATGATTTATTTAATAAAATAAAATTAATAACATCAAATAATAGAGAAGTATCTCGAATAATACTAAGTTGTCAAAGATTTGATATGCGCTCATGCATTACTAGTCTTGGAGAAGCTCTCGCAAATAATTTTTTCGAGAGACTCATATTTTCCGAAAATCAAATTGGAGAAATGGGTGCAGAAGGGCTAGCCCCATATCTTAAAACAATGACCGTTAATTACTTAATAATAGGTAACAATCAAATTGGCAATGCGGGCTTAGAGCATATAGCTAAGGCATTACCTAAAGGGCTGACATACTTACTTTTGGATCGTAATAATAATATTACTAAAGAAGGAGTAGATAATTTTTTCAAAATATTATCAGGATACGCAAAAAATTATCCAGAATATGACTTAACACTTGAGGGAGTTAATTTAAGCGGGAATGGTTTATCTGAAAATCAATTTAATTGCCCTGAGATAAAAAATAGAAAAGGTAAAATTATTAAATTTCTTTTCTGAAAATTTACTTAAGGAAACGCTGATTTAATCGCGGAATCCATTCGACAACGCTGCGTGACGCTGCTACGATTTTCCTATGATTCCCCCTTCCCGCTACTAAGAATGCGATGAAACAGATTTCATTTGCCCGTGCTGAATATGCCGGTAAGAAGATTACCCGCCGCGAGAAATTCCTTGCCGAGATGAATAGGCTGATCCCATGGCCCCGCCTGCTTACAGCACTCGACCAGTTCTATCCCAAGGGCCTGCGCGGTCGTGCGTCCAAGCTCCCTGAAGCGACTTAAAGGTGACTTGCTGCCTAAACTGGTTCGGCAACTCAAGCACGTCAAGGCGCAGATTCTGGTGCGGGTCGAGCACCCATTCCACATTATCAAGAACCTGTTTCGCCACAAAAAGGTGCGTTACCGTGGCTTAGCCAAGGATACCGCGCAATTATTTGCTTTTTTTGCGTTGGCCAATATCCAGATTGCGAAGCGCAGACTCCTCTAAAAAAGTCTCGATTAAATCAGTGTTTCCATAGCGTCTTGCGGCTTTTTTATTGGCCTGTTGATGACTCTCGGGCAATAGGAGGCTCCCTACCGTCATAAAAAAAGCGCCTTCTTGGAAATAGCATAGTCCAAGAAGGCGCTTTTTTATTTAAAGCATTTTTTGTTGAATTTTTTTTATTTTTACATCACTTGCAGATAAAAACTAGCGTTAATAGTTTGGGTTCATACTTCCCTCCAAACTACCATTCTTTTATAGATCAATCACACGTGGAGAGAGCAAGAAAAGTTGTTCTTTCCGTGAATTTGTGTCGTTTTTATAGCGAAATAATGCGCCCAAAAATGGGATTTTGGAGAGAAGAGGAATGCCTGATACGCCTTTTGTATCGTGTTTCTTTTGGTAACCAGCAATCAACAAACTTTGGCCTTGCGTGATAAAGGCTTGTGTTTTGATCTGGCTGGTGTCGACCATCGGAATGGCACCTGGCGTTTGATTTACGGATGGCGCAAATTGGCCGTTTTCAATATTAACTTCAAGCTTGATCTGCGTGGCGCCCTCTTCTTCAACCACCATAGGCAATACACGCAGCGAAATGCCTGTTGAAATATTGTATAGATTACCACCTGCATAGCCAGTTACAGGTACAAACATTTGCTGCGAGTTGTCCATTACGGCTTCTATATTGTCTAGCGTCGTAACTTTGGGGCTTGCTTCAATGCGTGCTTGATTGGTTTGTGTAAGCGCATTGACTCTTGCCATGAGATATCGGCCTGCATCGCCTAACACAGCCGTCATCGAAATCCCTGCTGGAGTGGCTAAAAGGGCCCCTCCTGGAAGAACAGCACCTGTACTAGGCACTGTCCCAAATTTAGGATCTATATTGCCGTTATATGCATTTTGCTGTCTATTTCCATCACCCGTTTGGATATCGCCATGGCTATTGTGCGCACGCCAATCCACACCAATTTGGTCTAATGCGCCACTGTCGATCTCAATCATCGTAGCTTGGATTTCAATTAAACGCGGTTTAACGTCGAGTTCATCAATGAGTGGCTTGTACTGACTCATACGCGAGGGTACATCACGTACCAAAATGGAATTGGTCCGCGCATCGGCCTTAATTACAGGTAATAGACTATCTGTTGGGTTAGTTACTACACGACCGGTTGGCCCCATGGGAGTGCCTGCCATACCGCCTACTGCACCCATGCCCGGGAGGGATGGCGTGCCTGGAAATAACTGGTTTACTTGGTCATTGACAGGAACACTACCCAAGTTGCCTCCTGCTGCATAACCAGGAGGCAATGGAGGAAGTAAACCTCCATTGCCAAAACTCACAGAGCCATTAGGTATGCGCCCGTCTACATCGAGCATTGAATTCGCTCTTACGATGCTGGGTGATAGTAAAGTTTGTGCAGAACTTCGTGAGTTGCTAAATAAGCTCTGCAATACACTGGCTACACCTGGCACATTCACGGTATTGCCACCTACGGTTACGATGCGATCCGTTGCTGAAGAGTGGCGAAGCTTAAAAATACGAACTTGTGTGCCTGCATCTTTACCTGCATTGCCATCTACATTTTGCGCTACATTAGATACCAGCTGTACGTAATGAGCTGGACCACTTACCATCGCAGTATGCTGTACATCGTCATACACAATAGGAAAGCGTTTATCCGATAATCCTATGCGATCAAGCGCGCTACGCAGATCTTCCATGCTGCCGTATTGCATTGAAATCAGCGTGCTTTTAACGTCACTTGCCGCAGAAATATCTAGCAAAGTACCGTCATAAAACCAAGTAAATCCAAAAGTAGAAGAGAGTGCACTCAAAAAAGCCTGAGGAGACATATTAAATTTGCCACTCACCATGCCATCTACATTCGGTGCAATAGTAGCTGCAATACCTTGACTTGCTGCAAAGTCGCGCAATACATCTTTGAGCGGCTTACTTTCTACTGAATAGTGAATTTTCTCTTTTTTCCATGGAACAGTTGCTGCTTGCGCAGGACATATTCCTGCTACAAATATCGCGAGACTCAGGCCAATAGCAGACCAGATGGTACCCAAAAATTTCATTTTTACTAAACCATCCCCATCAAATAACGACCGTTTGTCTCCTGCTTGAGAACAGGTTCAAAACAGGTCTTCAAAAAAAATAAAAATACGGGCCCATACCGATCTGTGTCGTTCCAGAGAAAAAACCCAGAAAGAAGCCCAGGAAAGGATTTATCAAGCCGACGAAATAGTAGGATGATGGAGATAGATATAAACACTCAAAATATCTGGGCAATGCTTTCAAGAATTCTCATTTTTTTACCAGTATGTAAAAATCTGAGTAGCCCGCAACAAAGCCATTTACATTGCATTACCGTGAGAGATAACGTCCAATGAAAGGAAATCGCTGTAATTTGATGGGGTAGCGAGGAAAAATAGGCTGACTGTGGGATTTTTATCGCCCCACCCATATAGATGGGGCGATAAAACACAAGGTATATAGATAAGTATCACGAAAAACCATACGTGCTTATTAGTGCTTATTGGTGCTTTTTGCCTCTTCTTTATTTTCTGGGCGCAAGGAATGAATTGTTCCTGCTATGCCTTGCAATGAAAGCTGTGATCGGACTTGGCTAATAAAAATGGTGATAAAAATAGCTAATAATAATAAGGTCATAGCGCCTTTTACGGGCATACTTAAAGACATCGTATCAATTTTCTCTGCACCTTTAGCCAAAAAACCAAAAGAAAAATCGACCATAACCAAAATCAGCATCATCGGTGCAGCTAACTTTGCAGTCATTTCCATAAGGGAGTCTGTATAGCTCAGCACAAAGGATTCAAGTATAGGTAGCCCCTCGGGCTGTATGCTTAAAATCGGCCACCATTGAAAAGACTGATAGAGCGCTCCCAGCAAAAACATCATGCCACCTAGCACCCAAAATGCCGTAATTGCAAGCTGGGATAACAAAGAGGAAGTAGGCGTACTCGTGTCGCTACGCATTGGGTTACTCACCTGCACATTATTAAAACCAGATAAGTCATCGATAAGAAAGCCCACATTGGCTGCAACCCAAAATACCGTAGATGCGCAAAAACCAAAGATAAGTCCCAAAATGGCTTCTTTAGCCATAATGGATATGACCATTATGGGCGTTAGTTGAAGCGCGCCAATAGATTGACCATAAGCCACGAAACTCGCCAGCAACATACTGATAACCGTGCGATTGAGTCCCTGAACTACTTGCTCGCCCATCACGGGAATAATGAGAAAAGCAATCCCAATGCGCAGGCTGCATAGCGCCATAGTTAAAATGAAATTGCTGAATGATTCATGCAAATTCATCATATTTTGTATACTGTCCACTACCACCCTCTACTTATTGTTATGCCTAGCCTCTTTACCAATACCTCCTGAAAATCTGCTTGTAACTACCATAAGCAAAGTCCTCAGCGACTGAATCTGCGTTGGGCAACCAAGGCCTCTTCAGCAGACTCATCTTGTGCATCTTCTGCGGTTTTAAACGCTTTATTTTTTATTTTTGTTAATAATTTTTTATATTCATCGCGTTGCGCTTGGTTTTTAGCAATTTGATGTTGTATGCCTTGTATCTCATTTTGTTTTGCTTGTTCTGCTTGCTCTGCCTGCGCGCATTCAGATTCAAACTGCACACGCCGCTCACTTACTATGCCTTGGTATTGGCGAAGCGTGTAAAGTTCATTCACCTTAAAAGTACCTCCGCCAGTCATCATGGATTGCATTTGATCATTACGCTCAGCCTCTTCTTGCATTTGTTTAGCAAGTGCTTCTTTTTTCTGCCCAGTGGCTTGTTGAAGTTCGGCATATTGAGAACGCAAGGATGCAAGCTGTGTTTCTAGTGCTTTAATCTGCCTCTCACGCGCATCGACCAGAATTTTAAAAGTTTTTTCACGACGATCTTTCATAGCCATCTCTTATTTAGAGTAGTTAAAGAGAAGCGCTCAAAGCTAGTGGGCAGCAATCTCTTGCAAACCTTTAATAGTGTGCTCGTGGTCAGCTAATTGATCGGTGCGTTGGGTTAATAGCGCATAAATATGGTTTATTTTTGCAATGGCTTCATCGGCTAATGCATCTCCCCCTTGTTGATACTCGCCTAATTGCAGCAAAGTTTCTACTTCACGGTGTTTGGCCATGAGGCTACGGATATGCGCCGCAGCTGCATTGTGGCCACGCGCTACCACTTGATGCATCACCCGAGATAAGCTATCGAGCACATCGATCGCAGGGTAACGATTGCGTGCGGCAATTTCGCGTGAAAGCGTAATATGGCCATCTAAAATACTTCTTACCTCTTCAGCTACAGGGTCACTGCCGCCTTCGCCATCTTCCATGAGTACGGTATAGAGTGCAGTAATCGAACCTTTATCAGAGGTTCCTGCACGCTCGAGCAAACGGGGGAGCTCTGCAAATAGTGAGGGGGGATAGCCTCGCCGTGTCGGTGGCTCACCGGCTGCTAGACCGATTTCGCGTTGCGCCCGTGCAAAACGGGTGAGCGAATCCATCATCAGCAACACACGCATACCCTTATCACGAAAATATTCTGCGATAGTAGTCGCTGTATGGCCTGCTTTAGAACGTTCAATCGAAGAGCGATCAGAGGTAGAGCACACTACTACCGAGCGTTGCAAAGTCTGCGGGCCTAGACTTTGCTCTATAAACTCTCTCACCTCGCGCCCACGCTCACCGATCAGTGCGATGACATTTATTGCCCCACCACCCCCTGCACCGTCCTTGGCGTTTGAACCGCGTTTCACCATATGTGCTGCACCGCGTGCAAGCATGCCCATCAAGGTACTTTTACCCACCCCTGCTGGTGCAAAAATACCCATACGCTGCCCTTCGCCCAATGTAATCAGCGAATCAATCGCACGCACCCCCGTATAAAAAGGGGTATCAATAATGCGCCGCGTCATTGGGTCAGGAGGCATGGCATGGATAGGCCGCAAAGTTTTGCACGCTATAGGACCTTTGCCATCTATTGGCTCTCCCATCGCATCAATCACTCTACCTAATACTTCAGGCCCTACTTGGATACTAAGCGGCCGCCCCAAACTCACTACGCGCGTTGCTCTAGATAAATGATGTAGGGACCCAAAAGGAGACAGAATGGCCACGTTTTGTGCAAAACCCACCACTTCAGCATATTGCAAGCGCGTTCCTGCTGCATCTTGGAGCTCACATAACTCACCCAGTCTAGCTTCTATACCGGTAGCCCTAATCAAAGTGCCAATTACTTCAATGAGCTTGCCTGCCTGATGAACCGCAGGTTGTTTAAACTCACGCTCAATAGACTCAGTAAGACCTCGAAATTCATGAAAGTCTTTCATGGCGATGGCCTCCCTTCGGTTAGCTGAGCATCTTCAGAAACCATATGAGCCGCATTTTTTTTAGCAGAGGTCGATCGCTTTACACCCGTCTGTTTATCACCTTCTTTTTTCGACTGTACTTTTTTAGTCTCCACTTCTTCTGGCACATTCTCTTCAATGGCTACCTCTGCCTTCGCTTTCATGCCTTTTACAGAAGCGGTATCTTTTTCTTTTGCACGTGCTATAGCAGCACGTGATGTAGCATGGATTTTTTCATCTGCTGGCGGCTTGGGAGGTGCATCGGATTTTTCTTGTGGCATATCCGATTTTATCTGTGCTAAAGGGTTAGTTGAATCCTTTACCGCTTCATCTGTTTCTTTTGCACATAGCAGTTCTTTTTTGTCCTGTTTACTACGCGTTTTTTTAGAGGGGCCTTCTATAAAATTAGCAGCATCATCAGCGGTTAAATCAGCTTGGGCAGGCTTTTTCTTTTTAGGAGGAGCACTTAATAATTTCTGCTCTCCTGCTGGCAATGCAATGCTGTCCTTAGAGAGTGGCTCTACAGCATTTTCTTGGATAGCAGTATGGCGCCTCTCCCTTGACTGACGTCTGGCAGGTGCGGAATAAACCGGTAATGGATCGCCATCTTGTGCTGCAGATAAGTTAGCATTCACTTGAACTTGTGCCAGCAAACCTTCCACCAACTCATCCTCATCTCGATCGAGTGCGCGCGCGAGTGCAGAGCGCATAGCCTTAAGTTGTACATCAAGGCTGGCATCGATCATGCCAAATTCTGATTCGCACACACAGCTGCCTGGTGCTAACCCTGCCTCTGCGCGCACCATCACTTTAATAAGTTGACCGCGTGCACTCCATTCTTTAGAAAATCCATCAAAGGCTTTTTGTGCAGCATCCACTTCATCAGGATGCACACTCACATGCAATAATGAGGCTCCATCACTAATATGTTCTAGCGTAGTCATGGCGCGCTCAAATAAAGCGCGGCGATCGGTGGTGTGCACAATATGCTCAACGGCTCTAGCAACCAATTCACTCAAGCGCCAACGCATACGGCTTTGAATATGACGTGCATTGCTCAGCATTTCGATAGTGCGAGATTGCCACTCTTCTACCGCTGCTTGCCGCCCTGTGGCATACCCTTGCTTTTTAGCTTCTTCAAAAGCTTGATCAACCTCTTTTTTAGCTTGCTCACGCAAGGCCTTGAACTCATTATTTAGAGCTTTTCGTGCTGTTTCAAGCGCTTTAAACCCTTCATCTAATTCAAGTACTTTACTAAATACTTCCCGTTCAATCACGCCTCCTTCGATCCCCACCCCATGGATGGATTCTGATATCTCCTGCGCAGAACGAAGCCAAATAACCATATGAATTCCAGCACTAGTAGTTAAGGTGTGTCTATTTCCAGCAGAGCTAAAACTTCTTTACTGCCCTGCGGATCAAAGCGCTCATCCACCTGGCCTGCTTGATTTAATGTAGCCGGTATCCACGGTGGAGCTGCAAGGTCTTTGGCAAAACATAAACGCAGATGAGCAAAAGGCCCGTTTACATTCCATATGCCATCGCGATCCAGTAGGTGCAAACCTTCCCATTCCAAATCAGTAGTACTCATTGTGCGTAGCGCAGGCAGATCGAACGAATGCTCAAGCACCTCTAATTGAGGCGCTCCTGGAAACTGCATCAATTTGTCAAGTACAGGTCCTTCTAGCCATTGAGAAAAGCGTATTCTGCTAGCCTTATCAATGGTGCGACGCATTGCCGTGCGACGGAATGTAAGTGCGCGCATACGGCATAAACGCCTAGCTTCCTTCCATGAAAGTGCGCCAATACGCCCTGTTTCTCCTTCAAAATCTGCAGCACTAGGCGCTCCTATGCCTGCTTGTACTAATAGTGCTTCTGCACAACGCTGCTTAAGAGCAGGCAAATTCGCACACGCTAAAATAGGCGTCAGCGCTTCTTGCATGGAGACAGTCTGAGGTACAGAGTGTACTTTTGGGTTAGCGTAAGAAGATCTGATAGTGCTTATAGGGGTATCTGCATTGCGCCTGGCTTGGTAGTTAGACTCCACAAAAAGAGATGCAGGAGAAATTCCTGCAGCTTTGGCCACCGGAGCCAGCGCTCCCCACCAAGATGGGTGCGCATGCTCTAACACTTCGACCCGGCGAGAAGCATAGATTTGCATACGCTTTGCAATAGAATCAGCTAAAGCAACTAGGTGTGCATCGAATTTTTTAGCTGGCCTGTCACTCAAATATTTTTCTTTATGCGGCTCTGATTGCTCTACATCCTGGGGATCTTCAAAGCTTTCTTGCTCTTCTGATTCACTCTGCTGTATAGAATCTTCAGCTCGTATAGGATTTCTTTTAAGAGACCCCTCCTCGTCTTCAGGAGTATTAACACGAGCGTAATGCATGGTTTTACTCTCCGTTATCTATCCGATTCATCTTTCGATGCAGCGTCCGGCTTTTTAAATCGCCCTATCACACCGTTTATTACAGATTGCAGGGGATTTGCTTCCCCGCTACGACGTGCGTTCTGCCATAGCCATAAGCCCAAACCTGCCAAACTCAGCACTACAATACCTGCGGCCGTAGCAAACGCTATCCACATACCAGAGGATTTTGATTTTTTTATAACCATTGCGCTAACTGGGTCTGCTGGAACAGTTGTCACACTAACCTGTTCATACGATAAGCCCTCTACGCTATGTGAAACGAGATTTTTAATCTGTGGTATTAACGACGCAATATTCGCATCAGGGCGATACTTAATAAAAACTGAAGCAGAAGACGGCTCCACACGCTGCGCTAATGGGTCATTATTAGGCAAAACAATATGCACACGCGCATTCACTACGCCATCGATCTGGGATAAGGTATTAGAAATTTCTTGCGAGACTCCGTAAATAAAACGCACACGCTCCTGGGTAGGTGTAGAGACCAGACCATCTTTTTTAAAGATGTCGCCCAAATTAGAAAATTTTTGCTGTGGCAACCCTCGAGAGCGCAGCACCTCCATAGCCTGCACCACCTGTTGGTCATCTGCTTTAATAGACCAGGTTTTTCCTCCATCAGGTGTAACCTTTTCAGCATCAATCCCTGCTTGAAGCAACACGACGACCATCTCGTTCGCATCTTGTTCATTTAAATCACGATAGAGCTCTTTTTGGCAGGCAGATAAAACACCAACCATCAATAAGGCAAGCCCGATGGAACGTGCACAACGCCGCTGTGCAGGGGAGAAAATAGTCATGGTAAATACGCTAAGGGAAATGTGCCTAGAAAATTGAATGAAATAAAAATAAATCTGACTCAAAGCCAATATAAAAAATATACCATGAGCTAGAAAAGCTGCTAACGAAGTATGCAGCACTTTTTTAATATGCTGACATTCCTTGTAGCTAACAGCCTTTCTAAATTAAAAATACATATTATTATTGGTTTTTAAGCAAAGTATCAAAAGAACGTTTTGAACTTTGTTCCGCACCCATATGCACACTCATATTCAATGAAACGTTTGCAATACTCTCAGTAACTTTTAGGCTTTGATCTACTAGTTGCTGATAGGACATTTGTTGTGTAGTGAGGCTACTTTTAAAAAAATCTAAATTATTCACTGCATTTTGCAAAATTACATCTTGCTCATGCATTAACTCACCAATAACAGAAGGGCCATGTGTAACTGAATCAGGAGCTGAAATAGTGCTGGCATTATTTATATCTGCATCCATTAAAGCATTAAACTGATCTCCCAATCTCTGCTGATTTGCATCTGACTGAAATTGAAACTGAGTTTGACTTTGCAGAGTAAGCCGTTGATTCATCTCATCCTGCATCTGCACAAAGAGGTCCTGCAAATCGCCGGGCCCTTTTTTTGATACTTTGGTAGCGCCATCCACTTTGGACAGCATGTCTATGACGCCTGGATCCATTTTGCACCTCTCAAAAATAGGCATACAAGCCTGAAATTATTTTACATCCCATTTTTATAAAAACTTATACTGCCTGATTCATGCAATATTTACCGGTCTCTATATGCACTATTTTTGAATGAAATAGAAATCAGTTATTACATACGTACCGCGTAGTTTGGTACAGATTGTTCAGTACTTTTAGATAAGACAGGTTGCGTATTTTGATTGCTCATAGCATTATTATTATCAGATATCTCACTAATATACTTGGCAAATTCTTCCTGACTAATCAGCCCTTTTTGCATATCATTTTGTTTATGCAAAACATGCATAAGGGTAATTTCTTCTTGAGTAGAATCTGAGCTTTCAATTACCTCAGCAGCTAGTGTTTCCCAAGCTGCATCGCGCTGAACAAATAAAGCATGCGCTAAAAAAGCTTTAGCAGTTGGATAATTAGGTCTAGCCTCTAACAAGTGGCGAAAGGTCTGAATAGATTGCGCAACATAGCCACGATAATTCTGAATGATTGCGTCAAAATAGGCATACTCGACTTTTTCAGGCCGAAAAACTCTGAGCATTTCACGTACAGAATCAATATCATCCAAATCAAGCGACGGCAACACTCTTCGCTTGACTAATACATACCCAAGAAATGCAGCAAACCCATTGAGCACTTTAATACCGCAATCCATATAATTTGTATTCTCTTTCATCGCTTTTGCCTTATGCCAATATACCCATGTTAAACACATTTTTCTTCATATAGGCAGATACCTATTCAGTTCTTGATAGCAGGATAAACATCTATGATTGTCCAAGCTGCTTAAATACGAAGTGCTGCGTTATTGAGCGAAACAATAGATGATGTCTTTAAGGGAAATTAGGGGTTTTCCTTAAAAAATTTTTGTAGGGCATCTACAAAAGCTCAAAAGGCGTAACCCGTTCTCAAACTTTTTACGAAAACCCCTAAGTACGCTTTTTCGTTTTATCACACTATATTTCGCACGCTCTATGCAAAGCTATAGCAGCTCAAAGCTATGATGTTCTCTATCTATGTTAAATAATACATACACATATATTCTTCGACCATAATCTAATAAATATGTACCTGTACTATGAGTGAAGAAAAAACCGAAGAACCGACCGAAAAACGGCTACGAGACGCACGCGAGCGCGGTGAAGTTACTAAGAGCACTGATTTAACAGGTGCAATTATATTGGCGTGTGTAGTTTTTACGATGATTCTTTCGCAAGGTTTCCTAGAAAATAGCGTTCGCGCAATAATGAAGGAGCTTTTTCTATTTTTTCCTACCGAACATTCTTTGTCTGATTTAGCTACTGCAACGCATTCCATAGTCGTTATTGGATTGCAGGTTATTTTTCTATTTGCAGCCTGTTCATGTGCGGCAGGGGTATTGGCATTACTGCCTCAAGTGGGTTTTGGATTTACTCTAACGCCTATTATTCCAAAGATGGATGCACTTAACCCTGCGAGTGGCTTGCAGCGCATGTTTTCAATTAGATCTTTAACTGATTTTGTACGCACATTAATTAAAGCAATGCTTATTATTATAGTGATGTGGAAAACCGTTGAATATTTACTTCCGCTCATCGGCTCTGCTATTGAACATCCTTTAATTTCAATTATACAAGTTTCATGGTCTGCTATTTTGAAACTTTTTTTAATAGCTACGATTTTATTTTTTATCATCGGGATAGTGGACTATAAATTCCAAGTGTGGATGTTTATGCGCCAACACCGCATGAGTCATACTGAAGTCAAGCAAGAATATAAAGAATCAGAAGGCGATCCGCATGTTAAAGGAGCGCGTAAGGAACTTGCACGCGAAATAGCATTTTCACCCAGTTTAAAACAGGCAATCAAAACATCGAACGTGTTAGTTACCAATCCCACACATTACGCCATAGCGCTACACTATGACCGAAAGGAACGCCGCCCACCTAATATTTCTGCGAAAGGCCGAGATATGCAAGCATTAGAGATGCGCGCCTTGGCCGAAGCTATGGGCATACCTATTGTGACTAACCCAAAAGTGGCTCGCGCTTTATTTACTATCCCATTACGCCAAAATATTCCTCAGGAATATTTTGCTACGGTCTCAGCTATTTTAATATGGGTAGAAAATATTGGAAAATCTAAAGAAGAAAATGCAGAGGGACTAAATGATTAAAAATTTAAAAATCCCTGCCATTGGTGAGATGGGTATTGCATTGTTGGTCATTGCAATTATTTCACTCATGATTTTGCCTCTACCTACTATGCTCATCGACGGGCTTTTAGCGCTGAATTTAACTATCAGCGTTGCCCTTTTGATGATCACTATGTATATCCCTAATATTATTGCACTCTCTTCTTTCCCCTCTTTATTACTATTTACCACTTTATTTCGACTATCCCTCAATATAGCTTCCACCAAATCCATTTTGCTGCACGCAGATGCAGGTCATATTATTCAGAGCTTTGGAGAGTTGGTAGTAGGCGGAAATTTGGTGGTTGGGTTGGTCGTATTTATTATTATTTCGACTGTGCAATTTATCGTGATTGCCAAAGGCTCCGAGCGTGTAGCAGAAGTAGGTGCACGGTTTACGTTAGATGCTATGCCTGGTAAACAAATGAGTATTGATGCCGATTTGCGCGCCAATATCATTAGCCCTGATGACGCTCGTCAGCGCCGTGGTGCGTTAGCCATGGAAAGTAAGCTACATGGGGGTATGGATGGGGCGATGAAATTTGTAAAGGGCGATGCAATTGCAGCCCTGATCATTACGCTTATTAATATTATTGCGGGTATTACTGTAGGAGTGATGTATCACGGTATGACTACCGGGCAAGCAGCGAATCACTTCTCTGTGTTGTCTATTGGGGATGCCATGGTCTCTCAGATCCCCTCTTTGCTGATTTCCGTTGCAGCAGGTGTGATCATTACGCGTGTGGCAGATGAAGTAAATCCTCAGGCAGACTCGCTAGGGGATGAAATCGGTCGACAACTCTCGAGTAGTTCGCGCGCGCTCTATCTCACCAGTGTTCTCCTCTTGGGTTTTGCCTTAGTACCAGGCTTTCCTTGGGAGTTATTTGTTTTATTTGCCGTCGCTCTGAGTTTCGCTGGGTACAAGCTTGGTAAACGCGAAGGCAAAGGTAAAAAAGGACCTACCAGCGAAAACCCAGTCCCTGCCCTACAACGTTCTGGCGCTAAAACCCCTGCACACTCCATATTGCCTGGCCCTCCAGCATTCACCTGTGCTGTGGGCGTGCGTTTAGCTCCAGATATTATCGAGCGAATCAAGACGAGTGCTCTAAATAGCGCCTTTGAGACAGAACGCGCCACTTTACAAGAAGAATTAGGCCTCCCCTTCCCAGGCATTACACTCTGGAAGGCGGAAACTCTACCTGTACAAACGTATGAAGTACTACTGCACGATGTACCTCAGGCTAAAAGCGTACTACCTGATAATAAAGTAATGGCATTAGATGCGCATACAGATAGCGAGATACAAAGTCACTGCGAGCCTATACAGCATGCAGGGGCTCAGCAAGTTAGCTATTGGATAAACAAAAAAGAAGCCACTACTCGGATGCTTAAAACCTGGTCTATCGAACAGGTTATGGCCCACCATATTATTAGTTTACTCCGTAAACATGCGAGCTTATTTGTAGGTATTCAAGAAACACAGTGGGTCTTAGACCAACTTAATCTTGAATACCCAGGGCTAGTAACCGAAGTTCAAAAAGTACTTCCACTACAACGCATTTCAGAGGTATTTCGCCGATTACTCGAAGAATATATACCGATCAGAAATATTCGCAATATTACCGAAAGCCTGATTTACTGGGGACCTAAAGAAAAAGATATGCTCTTGTTGACGGAATATGTGCGAGGAGATTTATCACGCTTTATCGCACACCGAGCAGCAAATGGGGAACGGCACTTAAAAGCCATACTCCTAGATTTAGAAACAGAACAGCATATCCGGCAGTCTATCCGGCAAACGCCTACGGGTAATTATCTAGCGCTCCCTCCAGAGCAAGCCAGTGAGCTTATAAAGCGTATTTCAGCGATGACACAAGAACATCGTACCCATATTGCTTTAGTCACTTCAATGGATATTCGCCGCTATATACGACGCTTGGTCGAGCCCCACTTAAGCTGGCTCCCTGTCTATTCCTATCAAGAGCTTGGTGAACATGTAGAACTACAACCACTGGGGCGTGTAACGCTTTAACATGCTTTAAATATTAAATATAATGGAAGGTTGGGTTACATTATGAGTAATTTTGGTGATCTTTCTATTTTTAATGGCTCTAGCATTACTGGGAATGGCTCATCAAAGGATCAAGATGACCAATCCTTTGAAAAATGGATGCAACAAGCGCGCAATAATCAGAATAAGCAACGCACTCAAGTAAATGGAAATACAGCAGCCAACCAAGACCCGTCTACGCTACAGCAAAATATTATTGAAGCTGAGCGGTTCTCAAGAGAATCCACCAAAAATAATACTAGCTATATTTTTTATAAACGCGTCGTTTCTACATCAAAGCCAGAATCAGAGTTTTTTGGAGCAGAAGGATATGATAAAAAATTTACTGCTCCTAAATCCCAAGTAAAATTTAGTGGATCGCAAAAATCTGAAATAGTATTGGGCTCCTTTATTGGTGCTATTGAAGAGGAATCCGAGCACGAAAATGAGCAGACTAAAGAAGAAGGAGAGTCAGAATCTGAAGGGTCGGGTCTTCCCAATACGCGTGATAGCCTCAAACGGGTTTCACGAGATAACCAACAACCTGAAAATGAAAATGAAAATGAACCTGCCCAAGAAGAGACCCATTCAGATTCTGAAGAGCAAGCACTTCCATCGCCTAACGATACGCTTATATTGCCTCTAAAAAGAAAAAAAGAGCGCGATTCTGATACGCAAGATGAAAGGGGAAATGACTCCGATGATTCGAATTCAAATAACCAACAGGGTGAGTCAAGCTCTTTTCAGAAAACTAATAATATCCTGCTTCCTATCCACATTAAAAAAGAATCAGATCAACAAGGTTCATATGGTACGCAACAAGAAGCCATAGCGGGATCTCTAGGTATTGATCCCAAGAATTTAATTGGTCTTGCAGCAGAACTTTTATTAGATCAAGGACCTTTTGGTCGTATGACTCGAGCCATTGCAGGATTTTGTATCAATGATGCCATCCATTTCAATGGAGTATGGGAAACCTATATTGCTATTGACCAAAAAATATTAGCTGAAACCACCCTATTCCTGCGCTTAACATCTTTCGAGCTGGTACTACGATTTAAAACAACGGATGCCCACTCCAGCAAATTGATACGGAAAAATGAAAAAAAGTTAGAGGCCAGTATATCCCTAGTTATGGACTCAAAAGGATATGCACGCGTTCTACAAATATTTATTGAAGATTAATAAAATGAAGCACATCAGAGGTTTATAATATATTTCCCCATGCGCATTAGGGCATATCTAAAGCCTATTTTTACTCCGAATCCCCTCCATAAAATTCTCTACATATATTGCGCTACTTTCTGATTTTCATACCCCATGCTTTTCTATAACTTCATTACTTTCTTATTCAGGCACGACGGTCAAGAGTTTGATGAAGGTGCGCACTTATTAGTGGGTAATACAAACCAGTAAGTGTATTTATATCGCACCATAAAACAGGCTCTGGCAATTTTGCACAGTTATCTGAAGGCGCTTCTCTTGCAGCAAGATTCTGTCGATCACGCAACCACCAATGCAGTCTATGCGCTTGGTTTAAGCCCTCTTTTTCCAAAAATAAGTAAAGAAGCGGCGCGCATTACACGCTTGGTGTCCGATACGCGTTTAACCCACCTCCTTGCGCAATATGCTGGAGTGCAGATTATGGATATTTTAACCAAGCCAGGGCTTAGCCATGTTGCAGAGCCGATATCTGCAGCATTATCCCAGCAAGCCACTCTGCGTATCTTGCATCAAGAGGGCCAAGCGCAGGTGTGCTTTGATGTACAGCATTGGCCTGCTCTATACATGCTAGCTGCACATGCAAATGCTTTGGCAAAACCTACTGTTGGATCCAATCCTCAATTACACCAAGCCATAGTAGATATTTTGCTCGCACCCGTGGCACAAAGATTAGAAGTACTTGGTTTAGAAGATTTGCGTTTTGAAGATTTAAGAGTGCCAGACGATATATCTACCTTAGATAGCCAAGCGCTTGCGCTACGCTCCAAACCTTCGTCAAGCGTACAACCTACCTTTGATCGGGTGGTGATGGTGCAATGCAAATTAGATAGTAGCGCTTCTTATTCTTCATTGGAGAGCGCCAGCTACTTTGCAATAACTCTACAGTCGATAGATACCAATTTATTGGAGTATTGCGAGCATCTACTGAATTTACAACCGCTTATGCTATCCGCCTCGGTTTTAGATCTTCCTTTACCTGGGCGCGCTTTGCTGGGTACCCAGCACCTTACGATCAGTGCACTGTGTCGCTTGCGATGTGGAGACGTTTTAATTGGATCAATACAAACAGGATACCAAACAATATTAAGTACTACCCCATCGTTATCTAGCTTAGAGCTTGTGTGGGGGGTATCAGGCGGACGTACGCTCAGAGGATTTGCAGCGCTAGAAGATCAAAATTTAGTAATGAAAGGAAGACTTACTATGCATCAAAACGAGCAAGAAGAGCAATCTGAGGCAGACAGCGAAGCATTTACACCCACAGAGGAAGAGTCACTGCCCGATTTAGCTGGATTAGATATACCCGTACATTTTGAAATAGACACCATTTCCATGCCTTTGGCGCAACTTTGTGCACTGGGAGCTGGCCATGTGATGGAATTACCCATACCTCTTGCACAAGCTCCTGTGCGTCTTATCACCCATGGCAAAACAATAGGTTTTGCAGAGTTAGTCGCTGTTGGCGAACACCTTGGGATCCGTATTCAAAAAATGGCGAAAATTGATGATTCAGCTTACTGATATTAATGCAGTTCTTTTGCTGGTTACCTTGATGACAATGCTGCCTTTTGCAGCGATGATTGTCACATCCTATACCAAAGTCGTAGTCGTACTCGGCCTTTTGCGTAATGCGCTTGGTGTGCAGCAGGTACCTCCTAATATGGTACTAAATGGCATTGCCATGATTGTGTCTTGCTACGTCATGGCGCCTATCGGCCTGCTAGCGATGAAAAAAATGGAAAGCCAAGCCAATCCTGCTCAGTCCACTCAAGCAGTACTTCAAGCTGTGGGGGTGGTGCGCGAACCTTTTCGAGATTTTTTAAAAAAACACACCCGCGAACAAGAAAAAGCCTTTTTTCTACGATCAGCAAAAGCAGTCTGGCCCAAAGAAGCTGCTGATCTTATCTCAGCCGATGATTTTATTGTGCTAGCGCCTGCCTTTGCATTAAGCGAGCTTACTAATGCCTTCAAAATTGGTTTTTTGCTCTACATTAGCTTTGCTATTATTGACATCATTATTGCAAACGTACTGATGTCGATGGGCTTAAACCAAGTAAACCCCGTTAATATTGCCATCCCTTTTAAACTTTTATTATTTGTAGTTATGGATGGTTGGTCTGCGCTGATTCATGGTTTAGTCATGACTTATAATTAATACTTAGCAAGGCAGGTACGATGGAACTCGATAATATTATTCAGCTCACCGCACAAGGTATTTTATTGTGCTTATATCTCTCGCTTCCCGTTATTGTCGTGTCAGCCAGCGTGGGTTTACTCGTCTCTTTTGTACAAGCAGTTACCTCTTTACAAGATGCCAGTATTTCTTATGGCATTAAGCTATTTTCGGTCATTGTAACCCTTATTCTAGTGGCTCCATGGGCCTCTTCACAGCTGTTGCGGTTTGCTAATGATGCAATGGATATGGCTTTTGCATGATGAATAAACTTCCCGTAAACCCGCATAGCTTTATCTCAACCTATAAGCCTTCGCGAGAAGGTGTAGGAAAAGCACCCTCTGCTTCAATAGCACAGCATCCTATTCAAGCCGCAGTGTATCAAGGGCGACTATTTGGGACTTCATCGTCCCCTAGACCCGCTCGCCCTAACTTAACCCGAAAGCAAGGTACCGCATGGTTATCTAAAAAAACTGCCAATAATTCAAAACCTAAAACACGGTCTAAAAAAAGTAGTTCCACCCCCATAGATACCAATGAAGATGGGTATGAAGACCCTGAGGAAAGCCAAGAGGAAAGAGCCAGCTCGAGTTTGAGTGGAAGCCATACTTCAGAGTATGCACAACAACAGCATCAACAATCTTGGGGTGGCAACGAAGATCGCTCTGATGACACAGAAAAAAATACCAAGGAGTTGGCCGTTGCAAAAAGTCGTTTTAAAAAACGTGCTTCAGGATACAGCGCCCAATTTTTATCCACGGCTCCTGTAGCCAGATCATCACTAAGCCGCTCGTTTGCAGATCAACTCGCCAAAAGCCCAGCAAATGCCAGCCCTGATTTTATAGCTAAACTATATATCACCGCAGTGATAACTGCGTGCAATCAAGTTGCTCGCCCAGTGAGTGAATCGAATAAAACAACTACGTCTAAAGAGGCAAGCACACTGCGGGCTAATATACATATGCTGACAGTCGATGCATGCCAGGCCATGCCCTCTCGCAGTGGAGAAGCCTCGCCAAACACTTTAGAAAATGTTCGTACATGGCTCATAGAAGCTCAAAAAAACATCCCGCCAACCACGATTACGCCGCTCTCAAAAACAACCCATCTTCTCATGGCTCCTCTGATACTAAACCTTAAAAAACAAAGCAAACCTGATGCAGCACG
Organism: Mycoavidus cysteinexigens; assembly: GCA_031963045.1. Taxonomy (GTDB): domain Bacteria; phylum Pseudomonadota; class Gammaproteobacteria; order Burkholderiales; family Burkholderiaceae; genus JASSUD01. The sequence goes on along the minus strand of JASSUK010000042.1, from coordinate 42,994 downwards.
GCTCAAAAATTTAACTATCACTGCCGTACAGTATTCTTAAAAAAACAACTACTCGATTTCTCTTTCGCACATCATGAAACTTCTTCGCATTCTCACAGGTCTTCACGCTGGCGCTGAGCTACAGTTAGACGTACTTACACAGCGTATCGGCAAAGATGATGAAGCAGATATCCGGCTTGCAGATTGGACCGAACCTAGCATGCGCATAACCTTTGATGAGCACGGGGAAGTGCAGTTAGAAACGCTGGATAACGAGATGCTCCCTTTAGAGAATGCGATGAATAATAGTGCGTCTTTACTCTCCGCCACCACGTTGTCACAAAAAATTATGCTGGCAGACTGGATACCACAAAAATTTGGAGGGGTAGTGTTATGTGTAGGGCAAGCAGGAGGGAATTGGCCAGACGATAAGCAGTTGCTTAGCCTTATTTTTTCTCCACAAGCACCTGTTAAAGAAGTAGGCGACGACTTAGATATATTAACCGCCCCTACACGACATAAACGGTTTCTATTGCTTGCTGCTGCAATTATTATAGGCATTATAGGTATCAATATAAATATATTGAGTCAGATAAAGCAACGCGCACATGCTGAATATGAAGCTACTGTGAATACCTTGCCTAATCAATTACAACGCGCTTTAAAACAAGCCAATATTACAGGATTAGAAATCAGTACACGGGGAGATTTAGTCGTTATGGATGGCATGGTAAACAATAGCTCAGATGATGCTGTAGTGCGTGAAATTATTGAAAGACTTAATGACATAGGCCGTATTTCACCACACTACGATATTGCTAGCCGTGTCGCACAAAATATTGCAGAATCTTTAGATCTTCCAAATATCAAAGTGGAATACCTTGGAAAAGGCACCTTTCAGGTATCTGGCATTGTGACTGACTTAGCAGGTGCTCAACAAGCACTTGCACGCCTAGCACCAGATTTAAGTAGCAATATTAAAAAAATAGATTCCCGACTCACCACTATTAAAGGCCGCCCCCCTTCTTACTCCGGGCTGATGTCTGATGGCAATGTAAAATATGTTGAAACACCCGATGGTGTAAAGCACTTATACACTAATGAACCCTAATTCCTGTATTACAGAATAAATAGTTTTTGGAGAATATATATGTATCAAGCTTTGCAACAAGCATACGATGAAATTGGCATTATTGATTCAGATCGTCCACTGACTGAAAAAATGACTACCTTGCTCCGCAATGGTTTTTCTGAGTCACTTCAAAATCTAAATAAAGCAGCGAGTGTGAGCAAAAATGGCGAAGATAGTAAAACGCTTCAAAAATTATGCGAAGGCATGATAGCCGGTGAGCGGATTATTAATCATATTTGGAATAAACAACCAAAAACTTTATAGCCCTAATAAATATAGATCACAGGAGGCATCTGTACATCGTATGTAATTTGCATTGCATACATAAAAAATTAATACACCATACCTCTCGCCATACAACGCATTTTCTAATTTTTCAAAAAATATATTATAAATAAGGAGAAAATTATGGGCGCAGCAATTGGAGGAGCAATGGCAATATTCGGCTCAGCACAAAATTCAGCCATGTCTTTTTTAGAAATGAATTTAAATCTTATAAAAAAAGGTTTTGATGCCGCTGTGAGATTAACTCAATAGATCTGATGTAGCATAAAAATATAAAGAGCTGGCATAGGTTGCCAGCTCTTTATATTTTTAAAAGCAGGATATATCATTAAATTGTTTAAAATAAAAACAATAAAAAAACAGGGAATGTATATTTATATACATTCCCTGTTAATTAATTATTCAGTTACTCCATATACATTTTAAATTATATTTATCACCTTTTTAATTTCAACTACCCTTTTCTTGAGTCTCTGAAGTTCCCTTAGTGGTCATCGGACCTAATAACATATTTGCTGGATTACCGCCACCACCTCCTCCTCCACTATCACCTCCAATCCCAAGCAATTTTGACGCTAATCCGCCTACAATAGCACCAATACCCATGATAGCACTCCTTAAAAATATATTATAAAAATCATTCAAATAAAAAATAAAAATTTACCTGACTGATGCACTTAAAAAATATATTTCCATTCATTTTTTCTCATTGTTTCTTTGAGAAAATTTGGTAATAACTTGCAGTGACAGGCCAATATAATCCAGTGAAGTTATGCTAGTAGCCTTCTAGCTTCAGCATCCCTGGCGATTACTTTCTTATACACATTCTATGAATGTATGCCTTACTATAATTACATTTCAATATATAACTAGACAGAAATACGAAAAAATCATCTTATTTGCGACACAACCATAATCATTTTTTAAATTCCCCCCGAAGAAAAATACTTACTTTGACATGGGAATATCTATTATTTCGTTTCTCCATGACTCCTTTCGCATTTATTGGGAAAACATAGAAAAAAATCATTATCCTAAAAGCAATCTCTACCACATAGATAGACATCCTGCCACACCGATATAGGCGAAAAAAAATGGATTATTTAAAATGTGACTCCAGTGCAGTAAAATGCTTGGTTTCCTGTATTTCTTATGCACTGCTAAATTTCAAAAAAATAGAAGGGATTGATATTAACGATATTGAATCTCTACGTGAAACCTTGCGAATTCTACGCCCGAATGCACATCCATTAAAATATTGCGATGCACTCATTCAAATAGAAAAAAGAGATTTAGTATCTGCTATCAATTCTTTGCGAGAATTACTGCAATACATACCAGATTATCCTAGTGGCAAAGCTATTTTGGCAAAAGTTCTTTTTGAACAAAAAGACCCAAATTGGAAAAGCCTTGCAAGCGAAATAATTGAAGATACCTCTTCAACAGAAGAGGAAGTAGAAATCGTACATATAATATGGAAAAATCATTGGACTCTTCAAGGCACATGGAGCCAAGAAAAATCTCAACAATTAGATCAAGAGCGTGCGCTACGCTTTCAAAGCAATACTGATTCTAAAAATGATTCTCAAGTACCTTATAAGCCTACTGATATTATGCAGCCGTATACGATTCGTATGTAAACTAGGTGCAGTAAAAATTTTATTTTATATAAAAAATTTATTTTTACGCACGCTCAATGCATAAAAATAAAAACAATTAAATATAGGGGAAAATAATGGCAAACGTACCGGCAAATGTAAATCCTAATACCGTAAATAATGCAGCTCCTCCTTCCGCTTCAGCACCTAAAAACCCTGAAGAACAAGCGTTCAGAAATCTTGCAGATCAGGCTAAAGAGATGCTAGATAAAACCATTAAAAATATTATTAAGCCTCCCATTGCATAAAATGCAATTTAATTACATAAAAAATTGAATATATTATTGAGTAACGTATATCTAATAGATAAATATTTAACATATTTGGATAAAATCATGGCTCTAGTATCAACAGAAATTGTAGAACCTGGCAAGCCTAAACCTGGTGGTGGTGGTGGTGGTAATAGTGGAGGAGGCAGTAGTAGTGGTAGTGGAATGTTCGATGGTGCAGTAAACGAAGCTAAGGCCATGATGGAAGCGGCGTCAAAAGCAGCGGTTGAACTTGCCATTGCACAAAGTAAATTTCAGATAGCAAATAAAGGTGGGGAAAACACGCAATCCCTCACTCGATAAAATGAGAGTAAATTTTCATAACCAAGAAGACTATACATATCGGTCTTCTTGGTTCCTAACCAAAAATTGCATAATATTCTTTAGCATGTAGCGGCGAAAAACCTATCACAAAATTCAAATACAAAACGAAGTTTTTTAAAAAAAACTGGACAAAATCATGAGTGACGGCACTAGCCTTCAAGACAGAGCGTATTTTAATAAATTTCATGCTTCTGATAATAAAGATAATGGAGGAAGTAGTGGTGGTGGTGGTGGTAGTGGAATGTTCGATGGTGCAGTAAACGAAGCTAAGGCCATGATGGAAGCGGCGTCAAAAGCAGCGGTTGAACTTGCCATTGCACAAAGTAAATTTCAGATAGCAAATAAAGGTGGGGAAAACACGCAATCCCTCACTCGATAAAATGAGAGTAAATTTTCATAACCAAGAAGACTATACATATCGGTCTTCTTGGTTCCTAATCAAAAATTGTATAATATTCTTTAGCATGTAGCGGCGAAAAACCTATCACAAAATGCAAATCCAAAGCGAAGTTTTTTAAAAAAACTGGATAAAACCATGGGTGACAGCACTAGCCTTCCAGAAAGGCAATATTTTAATAAATTTCATGCTTCTGATAATAAAAATAATGGAGGAAGTAATAGTGGTAGTGGTAATAGTAGTGGTGGTGGTGGAATGTTCGATGGTGCAGTAAACGAAGCTAAGGTCATGATGGAAGAAGCCTCGAAAGCAGCCGTTGAACTCGCTATTGAACAAAGTGAACATCAGCTAGTCGATAAAGGTGGACAGAATATACAATCCCTCACTAGATAAAGAGAGCAAATTTTATATAACTTGAAGTTTAAAAATACAAGATTAGAAATCTTCACCCTCACTCTTGCACCACCCAACTCAAAGGATAACGCCAGTCCCGCCCAAACCCCCTGCGTGTCACACGCGTGCCCGGCGGAGCCTGGTAACGTTTATATTCGCTACGCCAAAGTAAGGAGAGCACTCGATCAATATCCTCCATGGTATAGCCTGCCGCAAGGAGCTCTTTTTTACCGGCATGCTCTTCCATCACAAGCTTAACGATAGCGTCCAGCGTTGCATAGGCAGGCAAACTATCTTGATCGGTCTGGTTATCACGCAGCTCAGCAGAGGGAGCGCGCGTTAAAATCCGTAGTGGAATCAAAGGAGTGTCTGTAGTTATCGTAGGCTGCTTTTTTTCTTGCTCTACCGCATTACGATAATGACATAGCGCATAGACGGATGTTTTAAATACATCTTTAAGCACGGCAAACCCACCGGCCATATCGCCATAAAGGGTGCAATACCCAACCGCCATTTCACTTTTATTGCCCGTAGTAAGTACCAACGCGCCAGACTGATTAGCCAGCGCCATAAGAAACACTCCACGAATACGGGCTTGAAGATTTTCTTCAGTTACCCCGCTGGCGTTCACCTCAACCCAAGCCTGAGCCAATGCCGGAGATAGCGTAGCGCGGCATGCATCAAAAACGGATGTCACGGGGAGCTCCGTATACTGCACGCCTAAGTTTTGCGCTAAAGTGCGCGCATCATCTAGCGATATTTGCGCAGTATATTGAGAAGGCATCATCACAGCATGCACATGCTTTGCACCCAGCGCATCGCATGCAATCGCCAAGGTCAGTGCGGAATCGACTCCACCTGATAGGCCAATGAGTGCATCTTTAAACCCACTTTTATGCATGTAGTCGCGCACCCCCACTACTAGCGCTTGGTAGAGTTGCGCTGTGTCGCTCTCCAGTACACTGCATGTACCACGTAGATCCAAGCGCGGTACGTCAGGCGCTTGGTCTGCAAAAGGGGCCTGCATTTCACACTCGACCCACCCTATTGCCTCTTCAAACTGCGGCAATTGCATAGTGCATGCACCATGGGCATCCAGCGCAAAAGATCCCCCATCAAAAACCAATTCATCTTGCCCTCCTACTAGATTGAGGTAAATCAATCCAAGTGGACCCTCGCAAGCGCTCGCCTGCTCCAACATGGCGCGCATTCTCTGAAGGCGAAAAGCCATTTTTCCTTCATGCCAAGGCGATCCATTGAGTACCAGCATAAGCTGAGCTCCCTGGGCGCGAGCTTCTAGCATAGGGGTAGGAGTCCATGCATCTTCACAAATCAATAGTGCGCACCGCACCCCTTGTATGTCAAATAGAAAAGGCGCATGTCCGGGCACAAAATAACGGTACTCATCAAATACTTGCGTAGTCGGCAGCATTCTTTTGTCATACCGCCCTGCAATGCGCCCCGCTATCAACTGCGAAGCGGAATTAAACAGATCGATGGGTGGGTTTTCTAAGGGCCTTGGGATAGCGTCTTCTGAGCTGTGGTGCCCTATGCAATGCGGATGCCCCACTATAACTTGCAAGCCTTCAAATATTTTTAGGCGCTGTGCGAGTAATTCCAAGGCAGTAGCGCTCTGCTGATTAAAATCAGGACGCAATAAAAGATCTTCTGGAGGAAAGCCCGTAAGCGCCAGCTCGGGTGTAAGCAGCAAATGCGCGCCTTTTTCATGCGCTATGCGCGCAGCTTCAACAATTTTGTCACTATTACCTGCAAAATCGCCCAACACCGGGTTCATCTGCGCTAACGCTATACGAAGGACCATACCAACTCCAACAGAAAAAACACAAGGCAGAAAAATTAACTCTGCACGGCTAAAGCTTTGGCTTCTTGGTAACTCTGCACCCCTTCCATAATTTCTTGATGGGCCGCATCAGCCGCCTGCCAACCTTCAACTTTCACCCACTTACCCTTTTCCAGCGCTTTGTAATTTTCAAAAAAGTGCTGAATTTGCGCCTTCAAATGCATAGGCACATCGTCTATGGATCGCAAAGAAGCAGTCATAGGACACACTTTATCCAGAGGTACGGCAACCAATTTCGCATCGATACCGGATTCATCTGTCATTTTAAGCATTCCCAATGCACGGGCACGCACCAATGAACCAGCGAGGAGCGGGAAAGGCGTAATCACCAACACATCAACCGGATCTCCATCACCCGACAGCGTTTGAGGAATAAAACCATAATTTGCCGGATAACGCATACCCGTTGAAATAAAGCGATCTACCACCAACATCCCCAATTCTTTATCCGCTTCATATTTCACTGGATCACTGTTGGCTGGGATCTCAATCACCACATTAAACTCATTGGGCAAAGCATTGCCTGCAGGTAGATCATTAAAATTCATGGTAGTGCTCATCCTTTTTTATAAAAAGTGCGTTCCCTTGCGAGGAACATTGCGCCCTATAACGCGCGCTGCTTCATTTTTGCGACAAAAAGCCCGCAGAACAGGATAGTTATGCAGGCTTTTAGATTTCCACCCATCACTTCAGACAAGTTAATAGTACATTATACCTTTCCAAATTCCCCAGCATGACGAATGAATCCGATGTCGACTATTTCTGCACTGCCCCACTCTAGCTCCGAAGATATCGCTCTTTCCCTCGAAATATCGCCAACGGGACGCATACCTTGCTATATCGCTATATGCCGCAGCCAGGCAGACGCTGGAAGGCGACCAACAACGATACCATTAGCAGCACCAAGGGCAGCATGACATCAAACCATGGCTTGACTACTTCTGGGGAGCATTATTGCGCGGCTATCGAGAGTTCGAAGAACAACTATCACTTCTTCATTGCTGGAGGAGATTTCTGCCTCACTGTGGTTTAGTGGGGTATTTTTTTGCATCGCTAAAATAAGAAGGGTTCTATTTTAGATGGATGACTGCTCCATAAATACAGCATTGGTAGAACTCACATATACGGCCTAGCCCTCTATATTTTCTGCATAAATGTCATCACTATCAAAAGCTCGGATAAGTCTAATATCTAGATGCAAAGGTAGTTTCCTTATGCTTATATCGCTCAGTCCTACGATTTTTGATGCAGGTCAGCTTTTTAGAAACCGTTCTGAAGGTTCGAAGAGCGCTGTTCAGAAACAAAAAATACTTACCAGTAAGCGTGCTCCGTTAAGTAAACTATTCCATAATCGCACTTCAACGGATTCCGTTGCGTGCCTCGCGCGATGGTATAAGAATAGATTGCTTTCTGACGCAGAGAAAGACAAAGAGGATTCTTTCTTACTTCAGATGGGGTCTCTAATACTTTATGGGCTTCAGCTTTCTGAGACGCTAGAAGCACTTTCTGAAAAAGCTAATGAATTACATACCGGTTTTAATGCGTTAGCACCCGAAGAGCAAGAGCACGAATACCCACGCATTCAGGAAGAATTACAAGCTATTTATGCAGAGCAGCAGAAGATTTATGCATTGCTCGATAGTGCGCCTGAAGAAAACCAAAAAGAGCTGCCCATTTCAATAGAAATGCAGGAAACGGGTACTGAGCTTGCATCAATGGGTTTAATTCAACAGGTGCAGGCCCTGGACCAAAAACTATCTGCCATAGAGCAAGAAGAGGACTCACATACGACCTCTCTGGTAAAATATTTCCTTTCCATTCCTCGAACAGAAACGGTGATTTGCACTATTGCAGGCGTTGTAACGGCGGTGGGGATTGGTCTGCAACTACCATTGTTTATATGTTGCGTGTCCATTGTGGTTTCTATTGCGATGGCAGTAATTAGATTTGTTAACTTTATAAGCTCAGATAAACGTCATGCCAAAAATAATGACGTGCTTATACTTCGACGGGAAGTAATAGGCTCCTATATGAAAATACTAAACGACATGATCAGCGCTATTTTTCAGATTAAACAAGATACTACGGATATTAAAGGTACCCTTGTTCGCCTTGAAAATCAGAATCAGCGCTTAGAGCAAAAAATTGATAACGCTCCACCTGCCATCACCCATAATACTTACGTCCAAAACGTAATTCAGGTTGTCGACCCAAAATACCTTCTCCCTCTTGAACAGCAGCTGCTTTTAGCACAGGGCTCCGCAACGCGACCAGCCATTACGCTCTCTGGGGAAGGACAAGAATCAACGAAAACGCTTGTCAATTACCAACCAAGAGTACGTAAAACCTCATTCAGTTCATTAACTTCAAATTCCTCGAGTGCTTCTGCCTCACCCATTATTGGGCGGTTCCCTAGTCCTGAAATAGAAGAGGAAGATAGCCCCGTTTTTCAACACCATGCTTCATCTACGCTTAAAGGTAAAGGAAAGGCTGAACCTACTATTTTTAAAGAACCTAATATTGAGGAACTCCTTTCTTCTGATTCAGAATCAGAGTCTGATGAAGTGCTAACAGTAGAAGAAAAAGCGCGACTCAAACAAGCAAGAGCGCAAAGAAAAGCAGAAAAAAATGCGAGGATTAAGGCTTTAGTAGAACATGCTAGAAATCTTGAAATAGAGAATGCAAGACAAAAAGCTGCTATTCAAGCCCTTATAGCCTAGTTAGCTATTTAAAATATACCTTATAAAGTGGCCCTTAGAATTATAAAAGGGCCGTTATTTAATACGATGTATCCACGTTTTTATCATTCATTCTTTGCTGCTGCCTAGTATCTATGGGGAATAAGCATGAATTCTGCAGGTTCTATACAGGCGCAACCTACTTTTGCCAACGCCTTACTTCATACTCACCATGAAGCAGAAGAAATTAAAAAAGGAGATGGCAGCACAGTAAACGATGATCCTTCTCTTGAAAATAAAAATGTTTGCCAGAACCCTATTACCTCTGAGCGACACCCTAAAGTTAGGCAGGCCGATACGCTAGAAAATGTAGTAACGATATTACTTTTCTGCTTAGGATTAATTACTTGCATATCTCTAGGTCAACTTATGGGAACTTCTACCTTCGTTCTTTTGGTATTGGCTGTGATTTTAGGCATGTATGCCGATTTTATAGAAAATTATTATTCTATTCAAAATCATCAAATTTAATAATCAGCTGATAAAATACTTCAGAAAGGAAAAATGCATACTACACTCCTAACCCTCGCCCGGCCAGCGCCAAAATATTGATGGCAGTAAATCGCAGATACGCAATAAATTCAAAAGCGAATACAAATTGCACTTGAGCGTCTTGCTCAACCATTCTTAGTATGATGCGATCCTGCTGTGCCAAGAGATACAAGTCTTCGATACTAAATTCTCCGTGCACAGCTTTCCGCACTACCTGCTCAAACAGCGGTACTAAGCGCGCAAAGTGCATATTCAATGAGCCAGGAAAAATTAAAAATCGTAGCTGCATAAAAACTCTGTTGTCTTTATATTAATTAGTATTTAATATTTTTCATTAATACAAAAATAATTACAGTTAAATGTTTTTTATTTGAGAGGCATTGATTTGCCAGAAAATTTGGAAATGTACAATGAAAATTTAGAGAGTGATAATAGGCCACAGTCACCGCATCTAGCCTAAAGGGTTGGTTATCCTTGTGGGTAAATCGCAATGCAAAGGCGCGCCCAGTACAGCTCGGTGCTAATAAGCTTGCTATCCTTTTGGGCGCGTCACCTTGTGCGCTACAAAGCGTGTATCTGTATGCGTAATCTGTCCTTCCCCATAAAACATATGCAGTTTTCCACCTGCCGCAAAAAGGCCGCTGGTTCCTGACTCTAAAATCGCCACTCTGACCAGACCAGGGCGCTTTTGTGCAGCCAGGACTGTGGTTACATACTCATTGCACATTTCAGGTAAACGATTGGCATCCGATACCGATTCGCCTTTACGCCAATCAATCCCTAAATCAAAGCGATAAAACGTGATGGTCGGCATAGCCACACTCACTTATAAAATAGCGCCGTTGCCCATGTTGTCGGCTTTGATATTCTCGCAGTAATGCATCAAACGCTTTACCAGCTATAACGGCATCGGCATGCCTGTAATGTGCTTTGGCAGAGGCGATTGCATACAGTAAATTGCCTTCGCGTACGTCAATCACCAAAGAGACGGTCGTAATCCAAATACAATCCATCTACGGCGCATCGCCACGGAACTTGGACTTGCTCCGTCGTATGGCGCTTATTAAATTCGACCGGCGTTTCGCCATAGGCCAACGCAAAATGGCTCCCATAGTCTTTACGCACGTTCTCCACAATATGTTGGCGTGCACCAAAGAAGAGTTTGCGTTTAGAAAGGCAGCGTTTAAGGAGCGGGCGCTCCATACCGATTTAATCAATGGGGATATTGCGTAAATAGTCGTCGAGCGAGACTTTGGTGAGTTCGCAGAAATCATGTGCAGAGATGGGCATATAAAAGGTCCAGTGGAAAAAGCATCATGACCGTTTTAGCTGCCAAGAGAAAAAATCCTGCACGTCATAAACGGCCTACTTTCCACACCGACCCCGCACGGGAAAACGAATGCTCACAGCATTTGCAAGAGTAAAACTCCATTGCAATCTATTTTTATGAATAGTGTGTGAGGAAAAGCGCTACCGGACGCGACCCCGGCGATAACAGGGACGTATTGCGGTGGGTAATCTTTGCTTTTTACCCACTAGCTGCCGCACACGATGCTCAACTTTCAGCGATTCAGTCTACTGGTTGGGAAGTAAAAGATTCTTTGCAAAAGGAAGTGCGCGCGCTATTTCAATTACTGGGGTATTTTTATAGAAATTTTAATTATTTTGTATACGGTAGACAAAAGCAAAACAGAAGGGCAGTGCTCTACAGTAGAGGGCGTGTTTCGTTTTATAGCAGGATATTACGCAAAAGGTGTGAGGATAGCGCACGCCATCGTATTTAATAGGAGGTACATACAGGTTGACTGTAAAACATTACACCTATTAAACAATATACATATTTATAGAGCGCGCGCATCATGGTTAAGTCCATAGTGTATGTTTCCCAAGAATGGAATATGCAGCAGTTTCCTTATCCTGGAGAAAGTATTCCATCTCCCCCACAGCATAGTCAAGGGACAAGTGTTCCGTTTAACGGACTTACTCCATTGCCAGCGGCCCTATCTTCAAGCAATAAGCGAGGGAATGATAGCCTTAATAAAAATCCTAATAGAAAACGGCAAAAATTAGGATCCCCTTCGCATGATGATATTTCTAATGAATCGAGTGCCAACCCATTAGGGCCAACACAGTTTGATATAGATAAAGATTATCCAGATTTATTTAACCTTTTTCCGGATGTTGGCGATACTTTTATTCCAGCAGAAGTTTCTACGCCTCCTCAACTTCCATTTCAATTAGAGATAAGTCAACCTTTTCAATATAGTGGATATCCCTTTGATGCAGGATACACAGATACTCCATTAATGCCATCAGGTCATAATCTAGAAAATAGCTTGATTTTTCAAACTACTCCTGATCGTCAGAAAAATATAGAAATACATGATGTATCTACCAATTTGCATGATGAAATAGGTCAAAATGCTTTACAGTACACTCCTATAGCAGGACATGATTTTAATGCAAATACTCATTCGCGTGAAGAGAATCACTATCTTTTTAACCACTCCTTAAATGTCATTAAAACTCCTCGGCATTTGATTAAAAAAGATAAAGAAAGGCAACAAAATCAGACACGTTTAAAAAAAATAAAAAGCATGCAAAATTCAATCATATATCAATATTATACAGGCACACTAGATGCCGCAAAAATACAAAAAAATATAGATGACTTGAAAAAGTCATTAAAAGAATCTTTGGAAAAATTTACAAGTAAAAACACTGCCTCTCAGGAATATATAAAAGCCACAAAAGAAAATGGAGAAAAAATAATGGCGTTTTATATTTTTCATTGGAGAAATCAAAAGGGATATAACAAAAAATTCATTAGCTGCTTTGCAAGTGATGATAGCCCTATAAAGGAAGAAAGCATAAAAAGATATACAAGTGGACTTGACACAATGTTAAAAAATCAACCATTAGATGGCATTAAACCTTGTAAGGATTTGACTAAAAAATTGAAAGAAAAACAAAAAAATCAGACACGTTTTAAAAAAACAAAAGACATGCAAAATTCAATCATAAGTCAACATTTTACAGGCATGCTCGACACCGAAAAAATTCCAAAAGACATAGTTGACTTGAAAAAATATTTAAAAGAATCTTTTAAAAACTGCAAAAACAAAATAAATACCTCTATAGAATATATAGAGGCTGCCAAAGAAAGAAAAGAAAAAGTAATAGCATTTTATATTTTTCATTGGAGAAATGAAAAGAGATATAAAAACGAATTCCTTAGCTACTTTGCAAGCGGTGATAGCCCTATGCAACAAGAAAGCATAAGAAAATATATAGATGGCGTTGACAAAATATTAAAAAATAGGTAGGCATAAAATAGATTATTTCGACTTATTAAAAATAGAAACGCACTAAAGGTAATAAAGGAAGTCCATATAACCTCCACGCTCCTATTTTTTCGTGTAGATCCTACGATCGCAAGATGAAATGGAGCATTATGCATATCTCTTAACCTTTTAAAAAACTCCCCTCAAAGAGCCATTGCAAGAAGACAAAGACACAGAAAAGCACTACTTCAATCAAAGCTTAAAAATGAGCTGTCTGCTGCATAGCAAAAGTAAATCTTGTTACAACCCCATTGCCTCCATACGCTGCGCTAACCGATCTGCAGGCGCGATTTGTGTGGAGATACCAGGTTGCCACAGCGCTGCGGGGCTACTGCGCAGAGGCATTGGCATGCTGCGGGGCGCAGGAGCAGTGCGGATCTGTTCATACATCCACTTATGGCATGCTCCCACTGTGTTGGCTGATAGGTTTGTAAACTGCACATTGGCAGGTTGTGCAAAATGCTCTTGAATCGCCTATATGCGGGCAGCATGATCTACTTTGTGTGCGTGTTGCTGTAAATAGGTGGCTATCGATTGCTTCCCTTGATTGACGGCTATTTCAAATTGCACCTGGTCTTGCTGCATTCTTTCCAAGCTTTTTGTTTTTCGAACGTATCCGTTTTTCTATGCGCTTTACTGATTGAGGTAGAGGTACTTTGGGCAATAAAAAACCCGAAAAGCCTTATAGCTGTTCGGGTTCTGGGAAAGATTGTGTCACTCTGTGCAATGTATTTGGCGGAGGCGGTATGCGCCGGCACGGAACCACCCGATGCTTGACTGACCACTGATGGAGCCAAACTAGTGGTTGACGACTGGGTATAACTGTTATCGCTCGGCGGAGGGGCGTATATCGAGTGCTGCTGGGGCTGATCGTCATCCTGTACCCCGCAGCCGCAAAAGAAACATACAATCCCCTTGATTCCGTCGGTCGTCCCTGTATTTCCAGCTTGCCGGACTCCCAATAATCGAGAACAGAACGATATGCGATCCGTTAGGGTCGGGTTGGCCGTGATCGTTCAGCTTGGATAAGAAGGGATGGTTGATCGGCATCATGTGAACTCGGTCTGGACCTGCACAAGAGAACATATAAGTCGACCGACGAATAGGATTGTCTATGTCGGGGTTGGTTGTCTCAGCAGTCAGAATGCCCATGGCCAAATGATGGAACTCACGATTTGTGGCTCCAATGGTTGGCCTACGCCGAGCCACATCGTCAATTGGGTAGAAGCCATGATAGACAATTATCAACCGCCCCTCTGGCAAAGGAATATCTCTATTTAGGTTAAACCATTTCAAATGCACGCTGACTCGCTCGTTTTCAAGCGAAATTGAGATAAGTCGATCCATAGCGGTTACCAGCTTGGGCAGGTAGCGTGAATGCTGGTGCTTCTGCTCTTTCTGTTAGCAATGGCCGCGCTTCTTGCTCCTCAGTATAGTGTGGCTCTCCCTTTGCACCGCGTTGTTTGAGTAGTTCGATATTCTTCGCGCTGAGTCCGATCACATCTTGAATGGACATCCCTGGTGTCGTTAATGTTGTTTGTGCTGAGGCCCAGTGTAATGTCACGCGGCACATCTCACCATCCCGATGCACTTTCCAAAGGCGTATCGCTTTGTCACTACTTCCCGTTGCCAGCCAGACTCCTTCAGCGCTCTCGTACCAAGCAACAGAGTTGACGGCCCCATTAAAACCTTGAATCACGGTTAAACATTGTCCTGAAGTCGTCGACCACAGCCGCACCGTATGGTCCCCACTCCCCGAGGCCAGCGTCTGGTCATCGGGCGAGAACGCGACGCTGGTCGCCTCGTAGGTATGTCCTTTGAGCGTGTGCAGCGGTTTTTTCTCGGCTATTGACCACAGCCGCACCGTCTTGTCCCTACTGCCCGAGGCCAGTGTTTTGCCATCGCTTGAGAACGCGACGCTGGTCGCATAGTGGGTATGTTCTTTGAACGTGTGCAACGGCTTTTTCTCAGCGACCGACCACAGCCGCACCGTATTGTCATAGCTGCCCGAGGCCAGCGTTTGGCCATCGGGCGAGAACACGACGCTTGCCACATAACTGCTATGTCCTTCGAACGTGTGCCACAGCTTTTTCTCGGCGACCGACCACAGCCGCATCGTATTGTCCCCGCTGCCCGATGCCAGCATTTGGCCATCGGGCGAGAACGCGACGCTGGTCACCCGGTGGGTATGTTTGAACGTGTGCAACGACTTTTTCTCAGCGACCGACCACAGCCGCATCGTATTGTCTATACTGCCGGAGGCCAGTGTTTGGCCATTGCTTGAGAACGCGACGCTGGTCACATAACCTATATGTCCTTCGAACGTGTGCCACAGCTTTTTCTCGGCGACCGACCACAGCCGCATCGTCTTGTCACGACTGCCCGATGCCAGCATTTGGCCATCGGGCGAGAACGCGACGCTGGTCGCATAGTCGGTATGCTCTTCAAACGTGTGCAACGGCTTTTTCTCGGCGACCGACCACAGCCGCACCGTCCCGTCTATACTGCCGGAGGCTAATGTTTGGCCATTGCTTGAGAACGCGACGCTTGTCACCAGGCTGATATGCCCTTCGAACATGTGCAACGGCTTTTTCTCAGCGACTGACCACAGCCGCACCGTATCGTCCACACTGCCCGAGGCTAGCGTTTGGCCATCGGGCGAGAACGCGACGCTTTTCACCCCGCTAGTATGCCCTTTGAACGTGTGCAACGGCTCTTTCTCGGCGACCGACCACAGCCGCACCGTATCGTCATCACTGCCCGATGCCAGCGTTTGGCCATCGGGCGAGAACGCGACGCTGGTCACGTAACCGCTATGTCCTTCGAACGTGTGCAACAGCTTTTTCTCAGCGACCGACCACAGCCGCACCGTATTATCTCCACTGCCCAAGGCCAGCGTTTGGCCATCAGGTGAGAACGCGACGCTTGTCACATAACTGCTATATCCTTCGAACGTGTGCAACGGCTTTTTCTCAACGACCGACCACAGCCGCACCGTATTATCTCCACTGCCCGAAGCCAGCGTTTGGCTATGCTCGCCGAACATGTGCCACGGCAACCACAGCTGCACTGGGTCGTACCCACTGCAGGAAGCCAGCATTTGGCCATCGGGCGAGAACGCGACACTTGTCACCTTGTTGATATGCCCTTCGAACGTGTGCAACGGCTTTTTCTCGGCGACCGACCACAACCGCACCATTTTGTCATCACTGCCCGAGGCCAGCGTTTGGCCATCGGGTGAGAAAGCGACACTTGTCACCAGGCTGGTATGCCCTTCGAACGTATGCACATGCGCTAACGTCTCGACCTCATACAGCGCAATCCTCCCTGGTCCAGACCAGAGGCCTGCTCCTAATGCAGCCACTAAGTAGCGCCCATCGGGCGAATAGCAGCAAGCATCCACAGATTCTTCCAACTGCAAGCTCGGTAATTCCCCAAACTGCACGCCCTCCATGCACGCCCCCGTTAAACCTGCGTTGCGCAACCATATGCCAGTTAAGTTCGTCTTGCTGAGATCTGCACCTTGCAACTGTACAGAGTCAAATACGCCATAGCTCAGATCTGCACCCAGAATCTGAATTCCTTGTAAATCCATTCCATTAAACTGCACTCCTGCTCTAACCAAGATCGTGATCGCATTCGCCGCGGCTGTACTCACAGTATCTTGGCTCGTTGAGGCTTTGATCCACGTCAACAGGAGCTTCACCAACGCTCGGTTCTGCTGGACTCGCTCGACTAAAAAACTCTGGACGGCTAGCTCCTCCACTAAATTGAATCGGTTCAATAATGCGGTGGTATCGACTTGAATGGCAGGGTCCAATGCCTCCCATATCAGGCGCACATTTTTTATCTCGTTCAGCGGCTCAGCACCACTGGAGGCATCGCGTTCGCTTGCGTTTTCCAGCTCTTCCCACATGGCTCGCGCAACTAAATAATCCTGAATCGATTTATGAATAAACTGATATCGGTCATCTTGGCATATCAGCGGAGCATTAAAGCGCAATAACTTAACTTGTTCATTACGATCACTTAAAAATTTATCTCGCCAATCTTTCTCTACAGCATCAGACTGATCATAGGAGAGTTGCTCAGAATACGCCACACTCACCAATCCAGCTTGATACATCGCTATCGCTAAATCTTTGCTGAATTTTGTTCCATGCCTAATAAAGGCTTTGTTTAAAAAATCAAATGCCTTCTGCTCTGCGTGAGTTAAGCGAATATCTCTCAATCGATCCTGGGAACGCTTAAACCAGCTCTCTACAAATTGATCATATAACGCAATTCGGGTAATACGCTGTCCGCTATTCTTGTATTTCTGGCTCAAAGCAGGCAATTCACTCAAGGCCATCTTAAGCAAAAATGGATTGCGTACCAACTCTTTAACTTCGGGTTGCTTCAGAATCTCTCCATGCTCTACGATATTTTTCTCTAATTCTGGGTACGCGTTTTTGTATTTGTTTACATACTCCTCAATCGTCAAATCAGAAAATGGAGAGAGTCGATATGCCTGGAGTAAATATGCCTGGCCTTTTGGATGGAACTGGCACTCATATCCATTGCCAAAATATTCTGGCCGACTGGTAATGATGACTTTGGCTTTCCATTGATCCAGTTTATTTTCGATGTAGAATAGGCGGGTTCGATCTTTGATTTCATCATACCCATCCAAAATAAAAATAAAGCGATAATTTTCTTTTAAATCAGCAATCTGGCTTTTTTTAAGCCCCATTTTTATAAGATATTCGGCAATAAGATTATCATTAGGCTCTTTCAAGCTCGATAGCGGAATAAATAAAGGAATAGGAGTTTGGCTAGATTTATTGGTTTCCTTGTCATACGTTTCCCATAGACTACGCGCCAAATACCGGTTAAATGTTGATTTTCCAGAACCGGCTTCGCCCAATAAAAGCAGTACTTTTTTTTCTCCTGAAACAAGAAACTCTTTCACCTTCTCTTCTAAACTAAAGCGCTCTTTTGTATTGGTAATGAAGCTGCATTCCAGTGCAACATACATCGCCAGGCCATCTTGAATTTCCACCAGGTTTCGCCACGTCGTGAAATATTCTTTTTTGATGTTTTCGCCTAAGATCGCAAGCGGCTCTTTCTTCGATTCCAGTTCTTTACGCTGTTGTTCCTGTACATTAAGAACAAGCTGGTTGCGCAGCTCTCTGTCTATGTCAGCAAAAATGCCATCTAATAAATTGGCAAACTCAAGTGTGCCAAGCGCTGAAGATTTAATGCAATCGTTATACCCATGCCAAAACTTGCCAAGAAACGTTTGGGCCTCATTGCTGCCCACTAACAGCCGCTCGATCAGCTTAAACAGCAGCAAGTGCCGACTTTGATTCGGATATACCTCTATTCCCGATTTGGCTTGCACCTCAAATCGGAGAATATCCTCCATGCGCACCGTGGTCGCTGGAATAAAATGCGCCAGGCATTGTTGATAGCTATTTATGGTTAACGAAATCGGGATAATGCCGTGCTGCGCTTCCGAGTGCTCGGCCCGGATTTGCAAAAAAGCCATTTCCGTCAATACATGATGAAAATCCGCCTTATAGGCTTCTTCTTGGGAGAATTGTCTGACCACTTGACGTATTGCCGAAGTGCCGGCGTGTGCGTCATTTTTGCGATAGGCTTCTCGATCTTTGAAATAGGCTTCTTGAATTTGTTGGTAAAACTTTTCATAGTGCGGCCATCTCAAGTACCTTCCTAATAACTCAGAACAACACACCACGACCTTATCGACCGGTTTTACATCGTCTCGCAACTGATCGGGCAATAAACAAAGCTGACTGGTTAAGATATCTTCTAACTTACCGTCCTTTTTTAAATCTTCCGGGGAGCTCAAATACGGTTTCCCCATCGGCGTTTGATCCGAATACAGGTTGGCTCGGATTTGAGATAACTCATTGATTAAATAACTAGAAATATTGGCCTCGGCCTTTTCGGCGTGAGCGGGATTGTCGTGGGCATACACCAGAAAAAGGCTGGGTTTATTCGGTACCGCTAAGGATCTTAGCGTCGATAGTGCCTTTTTAAACAGATAATCCACCTGCTTGCTTTTTTCCTGGTTAAACGCTGCACCAGGCTCTTGAAGCCCACTAAAAAAAGGGAAGTATTTGTTACGTATCGCATCTAAGTTTTGTTTTGCTTGCGGATCACCAGGATTTTTTTCATGTTCAGTTTTAGCCTTCTCTACCCCATCTCCGTACGATTTTTGGGCTTTTTCTTGATTCCCCGCTTGCGGCTGGCGCTGTGGAAATGTGACTGGCAATAGCGGACGCCCTCCGGCGCTGAAGATACCCAATGAATTCAATTTTTTCTCCTGCTCGGGGGCCTACGCCTAACAATGGCATCCTGGATAAAGAAGGGACTACCGCTAATTCTGCCGCTTCTTGCAGACAGACTAAATCTTTGCCGGCGCGCTAACCAAAGCGTTCTATGACCTCACGCGCGAGTGCGGATAGCTGTTTGTATTGCGCGGTATCGTAATGCGTTTGTTGTAAACACCACGCAAGATGTCGCGCATTTTTAATCTCATCAGACCCCACGAGCTGATAATCCTGCGTCACCGGCGAAAGACCGGCGAAAGCAACGAGGATGGCATAAAAAGGAGGTAGGCAAACCTGTTGTCAACACAGGCACAGCAGGCACAGCAGGCACAGCAGGTACAGCAGGTACAGCAGAAGGCGGTAGCGTAGATGCTCTATTTATAGTGATTGATAGAGGAGCGCGAGGTAAATCGTCAAGAAGGGCTTGGATTTCTGCTTGTTGTGCCGTGTCAGGAGAATAGGTTTGCGCTTTGAGATAGCTTTGACGTCCTTCGTCGAACGTAAAATCTTGGGTTAATGGCAAAATCTTCGCACGCATCTGCTGGAGTTCTGCCAGTAGACGTCTTGTTTCGACTATTTGCACGCCACCTTTAAGATGCGTTTTGAGAGCAGCTTTAGCTTGAAATCAGGCTCCCCAATGCGTCGTCGTTTCTTCCCTTCTTCTTTCTGCTCTTTTGCTTGTTCCAGACGCGTTTTTGCACGGTCTAACGCGCTTGCTTTAGGTTGCCAAGACTCCACTATCTTTGCCGTGACACGTGACAGCAGGGTTGTCCTCATTCGTTTTATTTTTTAATCATCCGCAGTCTCAAGCAAACAATGAGAAATGTGCCAGGCCAACTTCTTATGTCAGGCAAAACAGCCACGCTCATGAACGACCAGCGCACATCCTATTACACTTAATCCGAGGTGAAGCGCGAGACAGGAAATGGGGTTCATGCGAATACTAGATATAAGAAGGGGTGGCAGGAATCGGGTGATACCTATAGTTTTTCAGGAAGGGGAAAACACAGCGGCGCGTGCATTAAAAATAGTAGGAAGGCATAGGAAGGCATAAATTGAGCAAAGCGTACACAACGCGCTTGTTGCGCCTTAAGAGGGAGCTGTCAATTTATAAGCTGTAGAATTCGGGTTGGTTTTTTTAAGAAGCGAATGTATACGCTAAAAACCTGCTGTATTTTTATCTACCTATCTTCAGAGCACCTGACAAAGCCCCTTGCCAATAAACGTTCATACTCCGTGAGCACAGCACGCAATCGGCTCAATACAGCTGAACGCTGTCGCAACAATGCATATCGATCCTCAACCAGCTTAATCAGAATTTTTTCCCATTCGTTAGCCTTAGCAAAAGCGCTCTCAGGATAGCGTGCAACCCGACTGCCTTTGCGAATATGCACGGAATACGGTTTCGTGCGAATAAAGTGATTCCGACACCAGGTGGCCTGCAGAGAATGATGGATGAATCTGACCCACGTGCCAAACTTCCCTTTTTCTTCTTGACTACCATAATTGAATGATGCTCAAATGGCTTCCATACCCATTTTCACAGTCATAGCATCGGAAATATTATCTTATTATTGAACGAATCGTTTTAGCTGCACCGAATGATTCCATTCTTTATAAGGGAGATTTTCATGCCTAACCCTGATAGTACATCCAATTTTTCAGCACATTCAAAAGCACTAGACATGCTTAGAAAAATTGCAAAAACAGATAGCCGCCATTGCGAAGTAGTACTAGAAGGCGCTTTGCAGGTATATATACAAAAAAGGCTCTGGCGAAGCTATATGAACATGGGGCCACAATTAACTGGCAAGCGGTAGCGTCCGGTAGAGGACGCAAGATCACACTGCCAAGTTACGCGTTTGAGCCTCAGATCCATTGGCTAATGCCTGCGCAAGATAAAACTGCTAGCGTCGCCAAAACCTAACAAAGTTACAAATGCTTGTATGCCTACTATCCATGTTAATTACTCCAACTCTACCGTTTCAGCATTGATTTTGTCGTATTCAGCGTGCGCACCGGCAAACTTGATATAAATAATCTCCAAGCAGTATGACCTTCCCCCATTTAGGCAGCCATAGATAACTTAGTATTCAAGGCAGATGGTGATTGATATTTTGCTCGAAATTCAAGCGAGGTCAAATACTGCAGTGCACTATGAGGACGTTCTTGGTTGTAATCCATCCTCCATGCCTCAATGAGGGATTGCGCCTACCGTACATTTTAGATACATGCTGGTTTAAACATTCCTCCCTTAATGGGGTATCGTAAGTATAGGCAAACATAATATAAAGGCGTAAAAACCAAAAGCATACTGGCCTCCTACAATCGTTATAAAATCCTCATAGGCAACGGCAGAAGATCTTAGGGAGATCCAAAATGCTACCAGTCTCACATGCTCCATCGTTTCATTCCCATATCCCAGCGATACAAGCCGACCCATCATCACCTTATCCTATAAACTCATTAAATACATCCCCCAGGCGAAATCCTATTTATATCGCTGAACTTCGAGAAAAAATTGAATCGCACATAACCGATAAAAAGGCAAAAATTGCTTACTTGCTGGCATGGGCTATACCGACATTAAAAAGTGGAGAAGCATTTGATTCTCTAGCTCATATGTATTTTTTAGCACAGAGTTCAAAGCTATTCAGAGAAAGTAAACAGGAGCTTGATAATCAGCTAAGAAATCTCGAAACTCAAGAAAAGCAGCAGCTAAGCGAGCAAGAGATAGCGTTCGTTAAGCAATCTCGACAAGCATGCGAAAGAGACATAACTAAACTTGAAAGAGAAAGACAGGCACGCTATCAGACAATTATGAATGGTACGTCTGAGTTGCGCGCACTTATGCTGCAACAACCTACTCAATTTAATACACAGAACGCCGAAAAATTTACGCACCGATATCAGCAAGTCGCTGAATTTTTACGAACCCCAGGAGAGTATGGCGAAGCGTTGACGGGGTTTAAACAATTTTTAGAGTCGGATGCTTATACGCCAAACTCTAGCCCAACCCTAAATGGCGCCAAACAAATACAAAAAGAGCTGCTAGAGAAATGGTTTAGACGGATTTCGATTTCTGCAAAAATAGGTTTAAAAGAACAATCTAAATCAGAGGCAGAATTTTTATCGGCAAAAGCCTTTTTTCTAAAAGACCCACAAGAACCAGCGCTAAGACGTGAGCACCAAACGTCTGTTGAAAGAGTCGGTCGAGACCTAAGAAGATTGGCAGAAGAGCCTAAAGAAAGATTAGGTTCAATATTAAGAAATCTGACGCTAGCACTAAGCACCCCCAAAAATACTAAAAAGATTTGTTTGAACCATTTGGTCTATGGAGCGTTAATCGAATACCTTCCAACCCTACCCAAAGCACCAGCAAAATTAATATTAGAAAGACTCGCTGCGTATGGTTTTGGAGGAATGCCTAAGGTGCTGAAGTCCATTTTCTTTGAAAAATTAAAGCTATACCCGCATAGCGAAATTTATGATTCGCTTGATAAAGTGATAAATCATTTATCCATTTCGGAAAAAAAATTAATTTTAGAGGATTACCCTGATTTACCTATAAAGGTTATATTAGATTTCTTGAAACTTGAATTGGAATGCATTCCTCTTAGGCAAGATATAGAATTTCTCGATTATTTATATGATTATATTGAAGCAATTCCAGAATATACATTCAGATCAAATTTAAATAACTTCATGGAATTAATAGAATCTGTCTGCAAACTGGATCAAGTGAAAATTTATGGTGATATTCGTGAAGACGCTATTTTTAGAAATTCTCAATTTAAAATTATTGATTTAATAGAAAAGTACATAAAAAAACTACCTAGAGGAGCAATCGCTCCTCTCTTAATGGGCATAACCAAGAACTGGTTGTTATTTTCTAACGACAAAAGATATCAATTAATCAATATTATTAAGAAGAATTTACCCGGTGTATCTAATAAAGATGGCGTGATAAGTAGCATTGTCAACAATTTAGATGGACTGCCAAGGCAAAGAGAACGAGACTTGATTATTGAATTAATTTCACCATATTTAGATGGTAGTCATAGCCAACAGGTATCTCTTTCTGTATTAAGGATTTTACTGAGTAAAAGTGAAAAGCTGTCTTTAATTCATCGAATAAATGTTACAAGTTGGCTACTTGAGCGTCTCGACCATCAGAGTTCTAACCTATGAAGCTCACCTCCTTTATTTTTTTATTCCCTCAAAAATAAACAGCGGCATACTCTTCTATGTAAAAAGTTCAGTGTTTTACACGATGCGCTAAACGTTGTTGGGTACGTATAAATACTGTGTATCGCGTTGTATAGCCTTTTTTGGCTCTCTGAGAGGAAAAACCTATGCAGTTACCATCCACAACACTAACTCCAACAAGTAGCGCAGCAAGCTCTCAATATGTGCCATTGGTTACGCAAGAAGAGAGAAATGCGGAAAACTTACTGACTGAGCTGCTAAATATCCATGAAAACTCAATAGAAACTCTTCAAGCAGCAAACCAAGCTACTGATTGCAGCCTACAAGACATGCGGCAAGCATTAGCAAGGATAGAAACAACGTTAGGAAATAGTCAACACGCAGGAGTAACCGAGCAAGTTTTATCCTATTTTATAGGCCAGATTGATGAACTGAATGAAAGTCTAAAGCAGAAAAATCAAGCTATTGAAGCTGCTGATCAAGAGAAAACGGGCTTAAAAGAAAGCCTTGAGGCTAAAGAAAAAGAATGCACAGCACTAAGGCAAGAACTTGAAACTAATAAGCAGATCTGTGAGGAAGAACACCAAGTCGCACTTAAGTTAGCACGTAAATTTGAGGCGATCCAGCAACTGAAAGATCCAGCGTGGCAGATTCGGGAAAAGGCAATTTCCACCCTCAGCGGCTTGTCCGATTTGCCAGCAGACATGGAGCAGTACATTGCCCCGTTATTAAAAGATCCAGCGTGGCAAGTTCGAAAAGCAGCGTTTTACGTAGTAGGTTGGCGCTTCTCAGTTGTACAGTTAGAGCAAGAGGTTACGCCGCTATTACAAGATCAAGAGTGGTCGATCCGACAAGCAGTGATGAACTTATTAGGCGATCGCCTCTTCATTCTACAGGTAGAACAGAAGATTACTCCGTTATTAAAAGATCCAGCCTGGCAGGTCAGACAAACAGCGGTTGACATATTAGGTAAGCGTCTTTCAGCTGCACGATTAGAGCAGTACATTACCCCTCTATTAAAAGATCCAGCGTGGCAGGTCCGAAAAATATCAATTGGCATATTAGGTCAGTCTCTCCCGCAAGTACGATTAGAGCAAGAGATTATCCCACTATTAAAAGATGAGGCACTGAATGTCCAGAAAGCAGTAATGCATGTATTGCGGCAGCGTCTCTCACCAGCACGATTAGAGCAAGAGATTCTCTTGTTGTCGAAAAATCCCGTTGGGATATTCCGCGAAATATCGGCTAACTTATTTGGTGAACTACACTCTTTATCCCCGCAAACGAAGGAAGTCCTTATCGCATTAGCGCAAAAAGATCCAGTGAAGAGTGTTCAGAATGCAGCGACTTGCGCGTTAAATAAGCATTCTTTATAAAATGTTTTGTTGTGCCTAGATACGTAGCAGGACTAATAGGTCAAATTAAAATGTTTGTTGTGCTTTATCTTGTGCATCTAATATTCTCCGTATCTTTTGGCGCTTTACAATTGCAGGATCGCCCCAATATTCAATAAGCTTTTTAATATTATCTAAGCCAATGTATGATAAAGCTTCTGCAATCGTATATCCCTCTTACTCCAATAGATCTGCGCAAGCGCCACATACGAGCGTTGTCCAGGATCTAGTCTTGCATAATCATTTTTGGTGATAGATTCGACGCATGCGTTAACTGGACTTACTGAAAACGAACTAGCTATTAGGTCGAGGGCTATTTCTTCTCCTAGAGTCACGGTCTAATCCTTTTTATTAAGAAAGTTCATATCTCCGCCAGACGATTTTCTATTTTTTTCATTAATTTACCATAAAAACCATAACTATTCTTAAGTCTTAAGTATTTGTTGAAATAATTAACTCTTCATAATGCATGTGGTCCACCGTATTGTCTGAAATTTCAGAATAGCGTGAAACTTTTTTAATGTAAATTAAAAATCGGAATAAAGATCATATACGCAATCATGATTAGCATTTTCTACCAGAACTTTTACGTCTCGCGCCTTGACCTGGGACAAAGAGCTAGCAAGGCGCTCTTTATTCACTCATGAAAACTGATACTTGTTATATCTAAAAAAACCGTCGCTATTTGGCAGATCAGCAAAAATAAAATCCTCTTCTCTCGCTTATTCTACCAACAGCTGAAAATATGAAACCATCAATTGAGATAAAAAGATTTAGCCAAATAAAAATACTAATTTTTTAGCCCTATACCATTCGACAAATAGTCCTACACACAAAATGCCCCTATGCTTCAAAGAACAGAAAGGCCTTCCTTTCTGTATTCTTTAACAGGAGCATTCATGGAAACTTTTTCCAAATCAGACTACGAAATTATTGAAAAAGCCAAGCAAGAATTGGATAGAGAGCACGAGGAAGCTTTAGATAAATTCAATATGGGCAAGGGATTGCCTATGGATGAGCGTATGCGAGCGTATGCAAACATCCATTGAACGCATCAAACAAAGTATTCAAGCTGCAAAAAAAGAAGGAAGTGAAGCAGGAACACGTGAAAAATTTATTTTGTGCGCTGACGCAGATTTGCTAGCGCTTCAGCCATTTCATAACATCAACATCATTAATCCAAAAACATCCCTGGACATGACATAAATCGTTAATTAAATAAGAGAGACTACAATTTTGGTCTTACACTCCGAAAAATCGAGATGTAATGTTATTGCTGAGCTGCATGATACGGAAACGGTCATACGTGGCTCGCAAGGAGGAATGATGCAAAGTGCTGCGCATTATTTTTCAGTAGCTCGCGCAGCCCACTTTACTTTCAACGGACGCGCTGAGGCTAGAGCATGAACTGATAGTTGAACGTATCCACGCAAGGCTGAAAGTTGCCCACAAGGAGGAGGCGTAGGCGCGGTGAAGGTTAGTCGCGGACCTTCATCAGTGTCTATGTTTAATTTTACATAACACAAATTATCGCATTATTTTTTGTAGGGGCTAAGTAGTAATGTCTGGTTTTTAACCCTATGCTGAGCAATTTATACCGCTAAGCTGAGGGTTTTAATGGCTAAACCTGGATGTATTACGATGAGCATGCGCGAACTTGACCGCGTCAAAGTCATAGAAGCAGTTATTGAGCGTCGTTTAAAGCATTATCAGGCTGCAGAACGCCTGGGCTTGAGTGCTCGGCAAATTACACGAATTGTTGATCGCTATCTCCAATTTGGAGCCGCTGGGATAGCCTCTCGTCACCGCGGCAAAGCAAGTAATCATCAACTTCCAGCAAATATTACTGCACGTGCAATTGCACTTATTCGTGCGCACTACGCAGACTTTGGCCCCACGTTAGCCTGTGAGAAACTGCGCGAATGTCACGGCATCAAGCTGGCTAAGGAAACGGTACGCCGCTTGATGATTGAAGCAAACCTATGGGTCCCTAAAAGACAATGCCCTCCTAAGATTTACCAACCCAGAAATCGACGGTCTTGTCTGGGTGAATTAATTCAGATTGATGGCAGTGATCATGATTGGTTTGAGGGTCGAGGTCCTGCCTGTACGTTGCTGGCCTATATCGACGATGCCACCAGCCGCATCATGCATCTGCATTTCACCCCCACCGAATCCACTTTTAGCTATTTTGAAGCAACACGCGCTTATTTAGAAAAATATGGCAAGCCACTTGCATTTTATAGCGATAAGGCCACTATTTTCCGTAGTGCACAACATGCCACGCGTAGCGATAAAGGTATGACTCATTTCGGTCGTGCCATGTACGAGCTTAATATTGAAAATATTTGTGCGAATTTAAGTCAAGCGAAGGGGCGTGTTGAGAGAGCTAATCTGACTTTGCAAGATCGGTTAGTTAAAGAACTTCGATTACGTGATATTAGTAATAAAGAAGCAGCTAACGCTTTTATCCCGTGCTTTATTGCTGATTTTAATGCGCGTTTTGCAAAGCCCCCTAAAAGCAGCTTCAATGCACACCGTCCACTGCGTGAAGATGAGGATCTCGATACTATTTTTACATGGCGTGAACCACGCCGTGTAACGCATTCATTGACAGTACAGTATGACCGTGTGATTTATCTGCTTAATGATACCGTTGAAACCCGAAAGTTGATTCATCAATATATTGAAGTGTACGAATATCCTGATGGCCGAATTGAACTACATGCTAACGGTATGATCTTTGATTATCAACGCTATGATAGATTATCTGAAATCAATCAAGGTGCAGTCGTAGAGCATAAACGCTTGAGCCATGTTCTCCAGGCAGCACAGCTTATACAAGCCCAACGTGATAACCGCCCTGCTTCTGGTTCCCCATCAAGATCTAATCAAGGCATAGTCCCGAATCAGAAAAAGCGTCAGGCACGAACAAAAAAACAGCGGGAATTCACCATAGAGGATTTAACAACAGCGGTTATGCAAGTAGCGGCTCATCGCAGTAACCAAAATACACCACATCGAATATAGATTACGACGGAAATAAAGACATTTGAACTTGGGCGACTCTCAACGTTTGTGATTGACCACAGCAGCCCCCGTTCTTGGGATAGAGGGCCCGGCGGGGGCTGCTGTGGTCAACCCTGCTTCTTGTTTTATTTTAAGTCATAAAAACAAGACATTTCTATTTAGCCAGAAACCAGACATTTGTAATTAGCCATGACATTTTGTAGCGGGTCGGGTAACAGCGGCGGATTGCTACCCCGCCGTCCCCTAAGTACCGTGCAGGCCCGTCGCCAGGCACACGGCTCAAGCCAAGAATACAGCATTACTATGCCGCCACCCAGTCTCCGTATTGCCCGGTGCCTTAAACAGTGCTGTATTCTTGGCTTGAGCTGTATGCGGGGCGACTCGCACGTACAGTTCTTAGGAGAGGGAGAGCTAGCAATGGTTCTCTCTTATCCGACCCTTGACATTTTTTGTAGCAGCTAAGTAGATATGGACACCTAAAACAATCGCTTGTTTTCGTCGGCAAGCACTAGTAAAAATCCTCGCAATTGCAATCAATAATGAGCTTGATTACCAGCGTGCAGCGTGCCTTGGCCTCGATGCAGTATTAGCAGATTCACCACGCAAAATGGTAGCTATCAAAACTAGATTAAAAGGCAGACCATTGCAATGTGAAGCCCTAGCTAAAAAATATTGATCTTAGAAGCAATGAAATGGCCCTTTCTTTAATGGGAAATAATAAAAGTCAGACATTTCTATTTAGCCTTGACATTCGAACTTTAATATTAAGGCACTTTTAGCAGAATACATATTAATACGCCGATATTAAAGTAAAATATTACCTTATTTTCTGTTTGAATGCCCTCTGCTCATCCCATCGTCTCTGCATTTTTAGTCCGTTGAAAATAATGCTGGTTTGGGCATCTCGTCAGTTGCAATTATTCCTGGTTGAAAATCCCGCTTATTGCAGGTCGGCGCATTTTCAATTGCAGGTTTTAACAGCTAAGACTGATTTCTTGCTACTGCCATTTTTATTATTATTCTTTATCTCTCCTGTGCTACGTTCTTGCTCAAGATAATGTTCTAACTCAGCTTGCAATATTCTTTCTGCCAGTGACTTTTTAAGCTGACTAAACAACCCGCCTTCCGTGAATATCGATTTAGGATTCGACAGATCTACTCCCTCTAGAAATTGCTCTAATATCGCTTTGTCTATCTTCGTCATATGTGTCCTTTTTTATCAACTTCATATGACTTCTTTTGCACAAAATTACTGACACCCTCTGGACGCTCCGCTAGTTGCAATTAATCTGAGACAGAAAGTGCGCTGATTGCGAGCATGGCCGGTTTCAAAAGCGAGCCGTTACAGTTAACCGTTTCACTGCAACCTTAAACCTCTCAATCAAACTTATTTTCTATTAAATTTTGGTTATTTCCCCAGAATATTGGAGGGCTTCATTCCGCAAAGATTTAAGTTTGCTGAGTAAAATTTTAAGTTGTTCGCTTATCTCACAGAAGGTATCTACAGCGGCTGTTAAGTCTACTTCACTATCCAGTTCGTCTACTTCTGATTCTGTTTTTATGCCTAACTTTACAATTCTCTCGTTTTTTCCTATTAACGGGGCTTTATAGCTATTTTTATGAATATTTACATAACCAGAAAAATATTTGTTTTCAAAGGAGTTTTCTAGAGGTTCTGAATAATAAGGAGATTTTTCTTTAATGTGATCACGCAAACGCCAAGCGGGGACTGGTTCTCGCTCTTGCTCGTGGGTCAAATCCAAGCCCTTAAAATACTCCCCGTCTAACACAAATACTTCACATTCTTCTTCGCTTTCGACCTCGCTTTCATAAGATTCGTCTTCATTCTTTCTCCACTGGTGTGCATGAAGCTTATCCATAAAGCCGTTTGCATCTTCATGGCCTTTATAACTATTAGCATAAAATATAGTAGGTAATGAGGGCAGCAGACTCAATTTGCAGGCCTCCCCTGTAGAACATGGCTCATTGGTGGATGCACAATACTCTTGCTTAAGGCCAGCTAGGTTCAATGTACCCCAGCCTTTAACCTTAATATGACCAATTGCATGAGCGGCCAATAACACTGCCTCACTGTGTCCACGATCTGAGCAATTATCATCGCCTACTACGAACCGCCTAGGTAAAATTATCTTCCCCCCTTGAGGGTTTCCCATACTATGGGCCATTAAATAAAATGCTTTGCCATTTTCATCTACATATTTCATAGAGGCGGTGTTCCGATAAGAGGGGATATTATCCATCGCTGTTCTCATATAACGAAGATGACGAAATGGACTACTTCGAAAATCTAAATCACCTAATTTTAGGAACGGATAAACTTTTTGCCTGACTTTCTTTATTATTTTTCTTTTAGCATGTTTGATTAGATAGTTAAATTTGAGCGGCACAGTAAAAATAGAATTTAATAACAAACCTTTCAAGCTTGCAAGAAATTCAGATTGCGATTTTCTTTCGTTAGAAATTTTTTTAAGCCAATTATTTAATTCCACCCTTTGGTTTATTTCTGGCAATGCGGAAACCCAAAAAAAACTCTCCTCTGCGGGAAGTTTGATATTTCTTATAAAACTCTGCTTTGCCATTAAAGCCGGGTACTCATTTATAATCTTATCCAAAAGCTCAAAAACCTGTTGCCGCGTACAGTTTTTTAGCTTAATGCCAAATAAATTATGAATTAAATTTTCGTATAAACCACCTAAAAATAATTTTTTTTCTAAGTTAGTTAGCTTATCTAAAAAATATTTTAAATCACTAAATTTAATTTTTTTAATTTCACCTTCATTTACTATTTTATAGTATTCTCGCAGCTTTACATACCAATCACTTTGTTGGCTTTTACTCAATTCTGAAGAATTGGCTCCATCGTTAATAAAGTAAGAAAATTTATAAATATTTATTAAACTCTGGCACGTATAGTTGGCAAGATAATTTATATAATAATCTGAGTTATTTTCCAAATACGAAAAGTGTACGTATAATCTCTGCAACGGCAATTCAAATTCAGAAAGGTGAAAATTATATTTATAATCGTGCACAGATATCTCATTTAAAATTTTAGACACTAAAACATTTAATTTTCTCCGAAATCTTTCTTCTTTTGAAGGAATATATTGAATAACGCTACTCAAATTGATTATTATTTTTAATAAATTATTTTCTTTTTTATTAAAATTTTTAATATATTTAACCAATACATATAAATTTTCAAGTAGAAAAAATATATCCTGCCCATCATTTTTATTTTTCCAGTATGCATTGATTTTACCAATGGTAAAATCAATCATTTCTTGAAATTTATTTTCTACATTTTCCCATAACTGTTCTTGCATCAAAGATTTTAGTTCTAAAATCTCGTTAATCGAAGAGGTGCTAATGAAATTATATTTAAGAAAAGCACATACCATTTTATCTGCAAGTGTCCAAAGTACCTTTATTTCATTTTTATGAATGTTATCAGATGGATTCTTCAGGAAATTTACTAAGCTACCGACATCGTTTATCTTATAAAATATACGAATCCCTACTCCATAACCGAGCAAATTTTCGATTGCTTTTATAAATTTACCAGCATTGTTAATGGATAATTTAATCTCTTCTAATAAGTCAAGAGCCTTGTTAGGCAATATTTTTCTTATTTGTTCATCTGCGGAAAAGCTAATTTCCCTTTGAGATGGAGCAGTAACAGCCTCAGGCTGATGCCTTATTTGCAAGGACTGAAATGCATCAGTAATTGCTTCGACATTGTCCACTTGCCCATGATGCAGATCGGTTGATTGAATATTTCCAGATGCATAGATTGATGCTTGGTTTATAAAAGAACTAAGCCGATTAACTTCTAATGATGACTGCGGAAAATCATTGATCTGAACGTTTACAGTTGAATATTGACATTCGCCTGAAGCATTATTGCTTCTTTTAGATCGATTATTAAAATTTATTGCTTGATCGCGTATTTCCACCTCAGCTGAACTATTTATTTCCGGAAAAACCTGCGATGAGGAGGATGAGCTTGAACGTAATACCGAACATGGTAAAAAAGGGCTTCCAGTTATGACCATTCTATTTCTCCAAACAATTTATAACTATCTTGTCTCGGATTAATCATGAAACCAAAAATTAATGATTAGTAAATCTTTTTCTACACAACCCTCTTTTAAAATAATAGTATAAGATCCAACAGATTTCCAATAGCAATGGAAACCGCTTCTATCTATGCTCGTGTTGGAGAGTGATCCAAACTGGGGGCTGACGTAATCAACTTATTTTTTTGATTATCGAGTGTGGCCCGACTTTCCTGACGGCTGTTGGACGCTTTCAAAGCGCTCGCTTCCAAGAGTTCGGCCGTCAGCCCCCAGTTTGGATCACTCTCCCTAATTCAAAAAATTGGGCACATAATCTGTCCGAAAAGACTCCCACAGGTTTTACTTTTGGCGTAGCTCCCCGAGCTAATTTTACATTTTTTTGGGGGGGGCACAAATAGCCATGATCTTTTTGGCTAGTCTCGACTTGCCGCCAAACCATGTAATCGGCGGCTTAACGCTGATATCCCATTTCTCAATCGGTTCTTTTACCCTGAGCAAAACTATGGATAAGCGCACCCTGTTTAGTAATCTGCCCACGCAATGCCTCTAATTCACCTAATGAACGTTCATACTTTCCAGTCAATTCACGCGCTTCTTGACGGATCGGAATGCATTCAGGGGTCTGCTCACGAAACGGAAAAAATCGTACGATAAGGCTATATATGGCTTCTAAGTAAAGCAAGCGACTTGGAGTAAACCTTTACGTCGGTTATCGTTCCACTGCACCTTAAACCCCACTTTTGTCTATATTCCTTGTGGTCTTCAACGCACTAACGTACTATTTTTTCTGTTCCGTGAGTTGCCCCCTAGTTATCCCCTAATTCTGAGGGTAACTATTGTTAAGTTTGATTAAGAGGTTGGCACGATGCCGGTGTAGATTAATCTCTCTTCAACCACACCTTAAAAGAATGGGGCATGGCGGCGCATTGGCCAATCTAAATAAAAAGAGGTAAGATAGAAAATGTGCGATAAATACGAAGCAGGGTTATTTAAAAGATGAGCCGTGAAGTGCTTTTTGATACGCATTCATAAATATAAAGCCGTTGCTTGCGCTAACGGCATAATGAAGTCTTGTAGCTAAAGGCAGCTTATTTAAATATTTTTGCCCTAAAACTATGCTTTAGTAACTGCTGCACGGACAGATTAAGATTTTTTATTTGAAATTGGAATGGGAATATCATTAATATTTTATATTTATTCTTCATCCCCCTTCTATATTTTGGAGAATCCATGAAAACATTGCTCGCTATCACTATTGCTGCTTCCCTCGGACTTGTAAACAATGTGTATGCCGCTGGCCCGTTAAAAGGGGGATTGTGTTATTCAGCTTCTACTTTACCTAATGCTTATGGTTCTTCTTTCAGTTGTGATCATTTGGGGCACGTAAAAGGTATTAAAGAAATCTACGAAAAGGGCTTTCGTGTGGTTAATAATGTGGTTGTCTCGACAAACGAGGGCAAAGGCTATTATTTAATCATCGAAGAAAGAAAATAATCATGCGTTGCCTGAAAAAACTATTCCTTCCGATAGGTCCACCAGTATGTATTGCGTTTTGTCTATGCGACAAAACTCTGCATGGTTTTTTTGTTATGCTGGTTGGCAGCCTAGTTATATCGGTTCCGTACTGGTTTGCATGGTGGCTCAGTGATGGTTTTAAGGATCTATTTAGAACGAGCTATAAGGACGAAAATTACTATGATGATGAATACTATTCACTCTTTGTAAGTGATTGCGATCCTAGCACAGGTCTATTTTGCCAGACTATGAAATATCCGAACGGGATAAAGGTGCATTTCCCGCTTAAAGTACATTCTACTTCTTCTTAATTTCTATATTGATCGGCAAAGGAGCGCCTTCTTTGCGCTTCATATTGTCGGTCAATTTTCCCCCATCGGCTGTTCCGTCTCCCCCCATAACTGCATTAACCAATTTACTGCTGTAGTCCGCAATATCATGCCCTTCGGTATCCTCTACAGACTGCATCATATTAAAGCGCCCTCTTTCTATTGCTTTATCTGGGCTGGCCCAAGCACTGACATTTTCATCTAATGCGTTAGCACGAGACGGTATGCTGTTTTTATCCGTGGAATCTAGTTGTCCAGAAATAGCATTGTTAGCGTCATTAACTAGCTGAGGAGTACTGGTGTTCACTTCAAGCGACTCGACAGAGCTAAAGCCTGTTTTGGCCACTTTTCCTTGATGTAGTGCAGAAATATTATCGCGTATAGATGCACGCTGCGAAGCGGATATCGTATCCAATTGATTCCGTGTGATAGGCAGCGCCTCACCTGATAAACCCTGCTCTGATAGACGTTGGGCCTGTTGCGCAATGCCTTTTGCAGTTACATAGTCTCTAAACATGGCCATTTTGCAGTCTTCAGATTGATTCATGAAGCGCATCGGGCTCATATTATTGCGTGCAGCGACTTGCTCAAACACATACGGATCGGCCATTAGATCCCGATGTATTCCTAATGCATGGCTTTCACTACGGTTTGCACGGCTGCCCGTGCCATATATTGGAGGGAGTAAATTTCCAGATAGCCTTTATTTTACAAGGGTTCTCGGTTGATTTGAAATGGGATAGGTTGGGGGGGAATTTTGAATTTCTGGCGGAGGCGGTAGGATTCGATCATATAGTATTTATAAAGCTTTTAAGGTTTTTTTAATTAAGGTACCTACAAAAATACCTACAAGAACACATGCATTACTTAAGTGTACTACACGTACTTACTCAACTTTAGTATTCGAGACACCGAACAGCGCAACCAACGCCATGCTGCCTGGATGAATAATGCAGCCCCAATATAATATATGCAGAAGACTTTTTGAGAAGGTCTTTCTTTCATAGTATATGAAGAAGCCTTTCAATGGTTAATAGTTGAAGCATAAAAAAAATTATAGTTTCTTGGATCTGCGCATAAACATGTTGAATGCCTTGAGCAGAAATAAATCCACAGTAAAATTTCTTGGCACTGTATGTTAGAAGTGTTTGGCAATACACACTGGGCACTAACCCTTACTTCTTTTAACTTTGATAAACTGATTCTCCAAAGCTTAACCTCATACCTAATATAACGTGAGTTTTGCTTAAGGCGCTTTGCTAGTGGAGGCGATATTCCTCGAAGATGTGTAATTAGGTTTGGGAGTCGCTAAGCAATACGCCCTCATAGAACAGCTTGAAATGCCGGTGGCGAATTTGATGGACTAAAACAACAAGGCCATCAATTCAGATAAAAACAGACTACTTGTTCGATAGCGCTTGCGTTCCCATTACTGACAGTTACCCGGCTTGACGAGAGCAGGTGCTTGGATTAAAAGATTTTTATCGACAGTTGCAGCAGACTCAACAATCCATTGCAGCAAAGAGCCGACATTCCATATCAGGCAATTAAATCGCCCGGCAAGCTAGTAACTGGTAGCAACTTGTGCACGTCTGGCGCTCGCTCAGGCCCCGTCATGTGCGCCCCTTTGCTTCAGCAAACGGGCATTTGTTGGGCTCAAATCCTCTATGCCTTCAATAGACATGCCGGCTACGGTCAGCCTGTTTTGACATGAGGTCCACGATAAAATGAACCGCCGATCGTTTTCTTTGTGATCTACTTGCCAAATACGAACCGTCCCATCGGTCCCTCCTGTCGCTATTTTAGCAGAGTCCACAGAAAGTCCTTGCCAAGCAACTGAAGTAACCTTTCCAATAGAATTTTGAATTGTCGCCTCACATTTTTCTGAATCCACTGACCACAGCTTTACCGTTCCATCCCGACTTCCAGAAACTAACCACTGTCCGTCTGGCGATAGCGACACACTAGTCACCAGATCACTATGCTCCTCAAGTATTTTAAGCTTCGACCAATTTTCACCTTCGAAATACCACACCGACCCGTTAACGCTTCCTAATGCTAACCGCTTCCCGTCTGACGATAGTGATACATTACTCAGCGTACTACCACTACCCCATATAAACGGACTACCCAACGGCGAAATTGTAGGTTCACTTCCTAACCGCTGCATATTTACCATGCCATCCATGGTTCTTGACGCTAGCCAATTCCCATCTGACGATAGCGACACATTTTTCACCACCTTATCATCACTTAACCGCCGTATCGTTACCATTCCTTCCGTTCTTAACGCTACCAAATTCCTATCTGGTAGTAACGGCACGCTTACCCAACTATCACCTTCAAACTGCCACACATTCGCTATACCCCTCCCCCTCACCAATGCTAACCGCTGCCCGTCCGACGAGAACGACACACTATTAAAAATAGTCCCCCCTTCAAACGCCTTATGCCACAGCCAATCAGTACTTCCCCTTTCTAATTGCCATACTTCCACCTTACCGTTTATATTCCCTGATGCTAACCTCGTCCCGTCTGACGATAACGAGACACTAGTCCCCCCCATCTCACCACCATACCTTACGAGCGTCTTAGACAGCGGCCAATTTTCTCTTCCGCTTTCAAACTTCCACACATTAACCGTCCCGCCCCAACTTCCTGACGCGAGCCAATTCCCATCTGAAGATAGCGACACACTACTCACAACACCATGATGTCGTTCAAGCGGATCACGCAACGATGCTCCTGCGCTTTCTAATTCCCATAACTTCACCGTCTTGTCCGAGCCTCCTGATGCTAACCGCTTCCCATCTAATGATAGAGACACACTATTTACTCTACCACCATGCCATTCAAGCGTCTCTCGCAAGGACATTTTTGCGCTTCCCACATCCCACACTGTCACCGTACCATTTCCATTCCCTAATGCTAACCATTTTCCATCTGACGATAGCGAAGCATTCATTACATTAGAGTCATGCCCTTCAGGTATAACATACGGCGACCAGGCTACACGTTCAAACTGCCACAACTTCACCACACGGCTTGTATCCACAGACGCTAATAAGAACAATTTCCTATCTGACGATAGCGACACACTCTCTACAGCATAGTCACGGTCA
Source organism: Mycoavidus cysteinexigens (assembly GCA_031963045.1). GTDB lineage: Bacteria > Pseudomonadota > Gammaproteobacteria > Burkholderiales > Burkholderiaceae > JASSUD01. The sequence goes on along the minus strand of JASSUK010000042.1, from coordinate 6,085 downwards.
TGCCCTTCAGGCGAGACGCGTAGCGACCAGCCTGCGCCTTCATTTTCTAACCCCCACACTTCTACCTTACCATCTCTACAGCCAGCTGCTAACAATAACGACTCTCCAAATGGCAATAGCGACACACTCACTACCTTATTGTCATGCTCTTCGGGTAGATCATGCGAGGACCAGCTCCCACTCTCAAACTGCCATACCTTCACCCGGCCCCCAGTATTCCATGACGCTAACCAATTCCCGTCTGACGATAGCGATACATGAGTCCTCTTATCGCTATGGCTTTCACTCAGATTATGTGATAACCATCCTCCATCTTTAAACTGCCTCACTTTCACCATCCCTTTGTCATCCCCAGACGCTAACAACTTTCCATCTGACGATAGCGACACACTCACCACATCACCAAAATGCCTGTCAAACGTTTTCTTCCGCCTCAAACTCTCAGCCTGATACAGCCTAATAAGACTGCCCGTACCAACGGCCAGCCAGCGCCCGTCAGACGAAAGGCTACAGGCTTTAACATGTTCATTGAACTCTAAAGCCGGTTTTTCCCCAAATTCAATATCAGCTAGCTTTGCTCCATTGAAATCGGCTTCGCGTAACCATGCGCCTCGCAATTTCGCTCTTCTTAAATCTGCTTTCTCGAATTTGGTATGGTCAAACACTCCATAACTTAAATCTGCCCCAGGCGCATGAATCTGGTTGAAATTCTCTCCACTCAACAGCACTCTCGCTCTGACCAAAATAGTTAGCGCATTCGCCGCTGCGGTTTTAAAGACTTCATTCTTCGAAGCCTTAATCCAAGCGATCAGCTGCCCTATTAAACCTCGATCCTGCTGTACCAGCTCAACCAGAAAGTCGAGCACAGCTGGATCTTTCACCACACTCAACTTGTTGATCCATGCTGACTGATCGATTGTAGAAAGCCCGTCCCATAGCGCATATGCTACAAAATAGTCCTGAAATGATTTGTGGATAAACTCATACTTATCATATAAATCAATTAATGGAGCGCTCTGAAGCAACAGCCTGTTTTTTACATTCCCATCATCGAGTAATTTTTTGAGTAGCTCTTCGGACCAATCATGTTCCTGAGTTGAAATTTTATATTCAGTTGTAACTACTTTTTTCTGCTGTTTTCGATGCATAGCTACTGCAAATTTTTTAGCGAAACATACGACATTTTTATCAAATTTTTTGCTTAATATATCAAATGCCAATTGTTTTTCTGATTTCTTATTTTTTATTAAATGTTCATAAGACCGATCACACCAGCTATCAACGAATCGATTATACAATTCAAACCGCGTGAAATGGCGCTGGCCAGCATTGAGCGTTTTCGATTCATCTAATGGAATGAAATGTAAGGCAATGTTGAGCAAAAAAGGATTGCGCACCAACTCTTTTAATTCAAGTGAAAGTGAGTTAAAAATTTCATTTTCATTTTTATATTTCTTGTTATTTACTCCTTCTTCTAGGATCTCCTCACCTATATATTCTTTGATATAATTCTTAACATCTACTTCAGAAAATGGCGCAAACCGGTATTCCTGAAATATTTCAGGAATACCGGACAGGCCAAAATGTCTTTTGTGATTATAGTCTAAATATTCTGGTCGGCTGCTGATGATGGTTTTTGAGTGCTCCCATTTATCTAATTCATTGTATTTATAGAATTCTCGAGGGATGTAGCCTAACTCATCATAACCATCCAGAATAAAAATAAAATTCCGAGTTTTTTGTAAGAACTGAATCTGTGATGCTTTCAAGCCTTGGTTTTCGAAATATTCGACAATAAAATTATTAGGCTGAGAGCCAAAGGTTGGGCCTAAGTCTGGTAAATGAATAAATAAAGGAATAAAGGACGAATCATCATCCAATTGGATCGATTCGTTATACTTTTCCCACAAGTCGCGAGTAAGATAGTGATTAAATATAGTCTTGCCAGCGCCGGCGTCACCCAACAGCAACAGAAATTTTTGCTTTGAATGGCCGAGAAACTCAGTAACTGTATCACTGAATGCCAACGGTGAGCGCGCACTTACATCATCGATTCTTGTAAATTTTGGTTCTATATATTTCTTCACCAAGATATCGATATCTTGGATATTATCTTTAACGGTTTTTTTCAGAGTTTTTAAATGTCTAGTTTCTAAATATGTCTTTCCAAATTGCTGAATTTTTCTATTCAAATCGGGCCATGAGACTCCATCTAATTGTTTCTCTAGTAGGCTAGTAGGCGGTGTATACCAGTCGGTATGCCAGGCTGGCGGAATATCAATCGGTCGGAGACCAGCTTGCTGGGCAGACATAGAGTCAGGGCGCACCAGCTTTAAAAAATCCTGATTATCTTGTAGTAGTTTAGGCAGCTTTACATCTAAGCGCTTTAGAGCATTTAAAGCCGCTTTCTGCACAGGCTCAGGCTGCCCTTCCATAGTGAATATGCTTAAAAACTTAACAGCTTGCCGAGCAATTACCTCTGTCTGTCTGACTGTGTTAGCAACTTGTGAGGCTGGGAGTACTCTTAAACGTTCGGCTTCACTATAATAACGCCCGGCAATGTACTCTAAGCGTTGGCACAGACCTTGCAAGAAATTTTTGTCATTACCATATGGACCCCACCTAACAAAACGCTCGAATTCAAAGAACTGGCCTTGTCCCACAAAGCACGCATCGGCTAATTGCAATGCCATAAGCCAGGGCCGTGACACGACTCTTGATCTCCACACTTGAAACATCGCTTCGGCTAAGTCTTTAATAGCTGGCATGCCACTTTTCGCGCCGCTCCCAATCCCAGCTGCGATAGAGGTGACAGAGGCTCTTTGAGAGAGCGCCACGCTGGCTTGACTCATAGTTTTATTCGTGAGAGCGGCATTCATAGCATACTGAAGCCCAGTAACATCTTTGCTGATGCTTGCAACTGCTGCGTAAACATTGGTGATCAGCATGAATCCGTTAAATAGGCGATCACAGAATTCTTCCAAGGGGCTTTCCTCATTAGGAATCAACTCTAGAGCCTGGCGCACATAATTGATTTGGAATTCCAATACTGAGTAATCGTCCTTTAATTTATTCTTTAACTCATTCTTTAACTTGATCAGGCTATTGTTCAATTTATCACGTAAATTTATACGGTTCACACCATATTGAAGCCGAGTCCAGACTAGTTTATCTAACAGTTGTGAAATGGTTTGGAGTAGAAGTTGAAGTGCTTCAACGTTTACCCAGGGCCTTATATTTAGGTTTTCATTTAAAGCCTCTAACAGCTTTACTAAATAGCTTTCCGCTTCTTCAGTATTCAGCAATGATTGTGGAAGTTTGTGTAACATAACTTCCAGCCCTCTTAATGCTTGCTGATTCAGCGTAGTCTTCCCAGACAAAGCTGAAAACATAATATCTATCCATTCTTTAAAAATTGTACGATCAGGAATTGCCGCTAGCGGCGCAATTTCCTGCGAATGAGCCAATTTATCGGGACCTTTTAGATTGGCGGCATGAAGGATCTTTACGGCTAATTCGCGAAAAGATCGCTGTTCAACCTTAGAAGCAGCTAACCAGCTCTCAGCTAAATGTCGCGTATGCTTAATATCGTGTGTTAGCTTTACAGCACGATTTTCAGTGAAAGAGAGTGGTGATGCCTGCTGAGAATTGAAATGATTAGGGACAGTGGTGCTCGCACTACCATATGGAATAATGCTTAATATGCTGGTAGCTTTTTTTGATCCTAATCCAACGGCCATTTCAAAGTCCTTACGCCCCTCATCGAATCTACCACTCATGGATAAAGTCATACCGTGCCCGCAATAAGCTTTAGCTAATCCAATTTTCACATCGGCGGGCATCGACTGATTATTTGGATAAGAGCGGTTAAAATTGTTTATCGCCGCCGTATAAGTGACCTCTGCAGTCTCGAGTTTTCCTTCCATCCGTTGCGTATCGGCATCCTTCAAAGCTTCCTGAGCATGTCTAAGCGCTTCCGATGTCTGTTCAGATCCTTGCGGCTGCGTTGAAACCGAAGACCTTGGCCCAAGCGAACGAGCAAACCTAAACCTTTCTATTAGCGATCCTCCCCCGTGTGCTGGCGCGGTTTGATTAAGCGGCCTAGAATCAGCAATGGCCTCTCCTGTCGTTGGCCTTTGCACCGGCGGCGTTGGACGAGGGGAGGCTGACGGAGAATGAGCGGGGGAAATAGGCGACATACTTTCTATGGGCACCTTTCGGTTTGCTTCTTGAGCCCATGTCCTGTTCAAAGTGCATTCTTCTAACGTATGCAGGCTTGACGCTTACATAATCTCTTTCGTACGTCCGCTTGTGAGCCAGAATTACCCACGCTGTATCGCAACCTCTACTACGTTGACAGGTCGATGCTAATGCAGGTTTTGAGTCCGCACGCCTTTGTTATAAACCTCCAATCTCACACCGTAAATCAGCAACGTATGTAGATATCTTATACGGACGTTTTTCGGTTTGCTAGATAATTTCCTCAGTGATGCTTTAGGAGGATGGACTAAATTTATGCTGTTCACAGCGATGAGAGCCGCATTTCATTTCTTGAGGCACGCATAAATTAATCGGTGTGTAGCGATACGTTGTTGAAGAATTGGTGACGTAGTTTCACGAAAAGTCATTAGAAGAAGCTAAGGATACTCTGCATAACCTCAGTTTTCCCAACTCTAGCGACCGTATATTGGGGCTGAGCAACAGTGGAGGAGAGGTTATGCAGAGTATCTTTAATATGTCAGATCGGGGAATAGGGTGGATAACTGAGCAGAATTTTGTCAACGGCATCTCGCAAAGTATTATCAAGATTAGGCGGACTTTTACCAAGTTATTGACAATTATTTTTAATTAGTTATTTATAATGGAAAAATGCGTTTCCCAACCTGGATTGTGATTCCAATCGTCATGGATACTGAAAAAGGGATGAGAGGGTATGTTTGAGAGCTCTCTTTAATCATTATTTTCAACTATGAAATATAGGCATATTTGACGATTGACTTAAATTTACGAGGTGAATTAAAAATGATAGCTTTTATGCCAGTAGCTGTTCGCAAGCATTGATAGCTTATAGGTTTAGTGCGGGTTCAATTCCCACCGGCTCCACCAAATTAGGTTCCGATAGTTCCCAGGGAATCGGCATAGGGGACAGATTTCTTCTCGCTGCTTAGCCGGATATGGTTTTAGAGGGGCAGAAGTTGTTTTTATAATTTTATTAGTCATATATTAACGTGCATTTTGTTTAAACACAGCCTATCAAGGAAAAGAAAAACGCCTCCGAACAGTTCGTAATATTGAGTTTTTGCGAAACCAATAGATATCTCGAGCAAGGAGGTGCTGTTGGCTAGTCTAACGGAATTATTTTGTGTAATAGATAGTTCTTGTCTAGAGTTTGAGCCCATTTTCGAAGCAAAGCTCCTAGCTAATAGGGAACGCAAGCGCCAAAATCACTTCAAAAACCCAATCAGCCTCCAGCCCTATCGGGCCTCCAGATCAGCGCTCGCCGCGCAGCTTTTTGCTTCGGTGTTAGCAAAAGCCCCCTCCCCTTTCTCTGAATTGATCGTCCTGCGAACAACTCAGAAAAACGGCAGCAAGGCAATACAAATAGGAATGCCTCAATAAAAATAATTTAAGAGGGACTCCCAATCTAGAAACCCGGCTAGCTTTTAAAGCCAGAGCGATAAGGCTTTCTTTTTAATAGATATAAAGGAGAGGAGCTAAAGATAGGAAAACTCAAACATCAACAGCAATTTTTTAAAAAGCAATGCGAAGTAAGTAGTGAGGCGGTAAAAAAAGAGATAGAAATAATAATTTTATTTTTATATAACCATTTATAAACGTAATAAAAATGAGCACCTATCATGCAAAACAACACTTTTATCGGCAATCTTGCTAAAGCAGCAATAGTAACAAGCGGTAGTAAGTGCACTATTTGCAAGTTCACATTGATATCTAATGAGTATGCTGGAAAAGATAAAGAATCAGGGGAAAGCCATGAGCGGCCTGTTTGGATTCCATTCACTGCTTTTAAGCAAAAAGGCGAAGCTATTGCTAAATATGCAGTCAAAGGGGATCAATTAATTATTAC
>JASSUK010000041.1:0-15704 GCA_031963045.1 Mycoavidus cysteinexigens | reverse complement strand
GACAAAACAACGGGTGAAGATGTCTATGGGTATAACTTTATCGTTGAGGATTTTGCTTTTGGCGCACCTGGAAAGATGAAACGAGAACAGTTTAACCAAAACAAATCTGAACCCATTCAATAAATTATGCGACCCTTATCTGGATGATCGGGCTGTTATAAAAAAACCTCTAATTAAGAAGAGGTTGTAGAGCCCAACTAGCGACTTAAAAGACAGTACCTTAAAAAAGAGCGGCTCTGCATAGTGTTGTAGCACTGCGCAGAGCCTAACCATAACCACCTAATAGAGAGGTGAATCATGGCTGATGCCAATCATAGAACACTTAAACAGTCTCGTGCTATTTTTCTTGAGTTTGAACGCAATATTTTGGATGAAAAAATACACGCTGCGGCAAAAAATGCAGGGCTTACTGCTATTGTCGAATACTTAGAAGATGCCTCTAAAATTATTGGAGGGCTAGGAACGCTCTGCAAACTAGCACGTAACCATCAAGATTTAACGAGCGGCGCCTCGGAAGAAGACCCCCTGCTTTCTCTAGCGACGATGGAGTATTTACTTAGTCTTGGAGAAGTGGCTGCTCGACGTTTCATCTCTGATGTTGAATCATAAATGGATTCATAAATAAGAACGAAAGGTACCAAAGTTTTTTTACTTTATTATTGCTAGTGCAAGCAAGATCAATCTGTCTTGCACTAGCATGGTGCCAATACTATTTCCTTTAGTAGCCTGCTCTTTGAAAGGGGACCTGGTTGTATCTTGCAACAAAGACCATACGGCATATTTCTTGGACATGATATGTCCATTAATATAAGAATTTTTTACTCGCTTCCTAATCATTCTCATGACCGACATCCAGACTAATCCACGTGCCCATGCCGATGAGGCATGGAAGCACGTCCTAAACGTGTTTTTTCAGCCATTTATGCAATTTTTCTACCCAGATCTAGCCGAAAAAATTGATTGGGCAGCAGGTTATGAGGTACTCGACCAAGAGTTGCTAAAAATCACATCAGACTCGATGATTAGCACACGGCGGGTAGACAAGCTCATCAAGGTTAAGTCTTTAGACGGGCAGCATTGCCTTGTTCTTTTGCATATCGAGGTCCAGAATACAAAAGATAAGCATTTTGAACAGCGGCTGTTCCAATATTTCTACCGACTGTATGACCGGTATGACCTACCTGTTCTAACCTTAGCCATCTTGGCAGATGATCGCGTTAACTGGCGGCCAGACCATTACACTAAAAAAGTCTGGGGCCATCCTGTTTGCCATTTTCAATTTCTGATTAGTAAACTATTAGACTTCGAAGGCCAGGAAGACCGGTTAACGGAAATGGACAACCCGTTTGGTACGGTTGTCGCTGTACACCTAGCTGGACTGAAAACCCGTTCTATGCCAGAAGAACGCTATGTCTCGAAGCTTGCCTTGACGCGAAAGCTTTACGATAAAGGCCTTGGACGGGATGCAATTATTAATTTATATACTTTCATCGATGGCATCTTGACTTTGCCAGAAAACCTAGAGTACCGTTATAATCAACATATTGAAGAACTAGAACAGGAGCGCAACATGGAATATGTGACTAGTATGGAACGCCTAGGCATAAAAAAAGGCATTGAACAAGGTATTGAACAAGGCATTGAACAAGGCATTGTTCAAACAGCTATAAATTTGTTGAAAGCGCATGCGCCTACAGCTTTAATTGCTAAGGCTACTGGCTTTACTGAAGACAAAATTACAGCTTTAGCTCAAAGCCTCAATATCTCATTAAAACCTGCAGTTCAGTAAGCTATTTACGTTAGAACGCCGTACATCCCTGCAAACGCTATAAACATGGCGTGCAGGGATTTTTTTTAGCCAGCACTCTCCTACTCCCATAAAACTTACCATTCAAAATTAGAAGATAAAAAAGCTTTGTAAGAATGATGCCTTTTATACGGGGTTTTCTGTATACATTAGCTTGATGTTTACTGGTAAATATGGCGGATGTCCATAAATAAGAATTATCCAAGACCGATAGTTTTTTTGCCCCATCCATAGAAAGGCAAAAAAGGAGAGGCTTTGAATCCATCCACTAGTGCAGCTTCCTCTTCAAGTTCAAATACCCGTATTGGGGTGACTACTGTTGCGCTTTACACTGGTAATGGCAAGCAACGCGCTGAGCCTTCGTATCAAGAGGCAATGGTTGTTGCGGGTGACGTATCGGAAAGTAGCTTCGAGATAGTACAGCGTGGTTATGCTGCCCTACCCGGCTCTTTCCACTCAGAGGATATGGGCAGTACTAGCACATTCCTTCCCTCTCACTTTGACAGCGCTTCCTATAATGAAATAGGTGCGGCCTTTAAAGCAAATACACTAGGCAATGAGCTTTATAGTGCATGTGACCAAAAAATACATACTGACCGCGAAGAGTGCGAGAAGATAGCGGATCGTGAAGGGAGTTTGAGGACATTAAAAAATACCTGCCAGAATGCGCGCCATACGATGACAGGTTTAAAAGTGCCGCCTTCGATAAACTCCGTTACCAATATAGGACTAGAGGCTGCAAAAGAAGCACATATTGCGTTTTTGCAGGAGCGGGTTCAAGAAGCACTCTCTATCGTAGATACGATATTCCAAACAGTCGAAGCACTCTTACAAAATCCTCAAAAACCAATTAGTGATTTAGATCCATCGATTGAGCATATCGTCAAAGAAATTACCCAGCTTCAAAAAAGCCTGCCTAGCCCTGCCAAAGCATTTTTATGGGTCGTCTTATTTGGCGTTGTGCTGGTACCACTGGTGACACTACTTTGGTATAGTCTCACCTGCTTAGGATTAATCTCTATAACTGCTGCACTACCCCAGGCTCTTACAGGTATTGCTTGGGTAGTATGTATGATCGCAGGGATCCTAAAAAGTTGGCCTGATTATAAAAATGCCTGTGCCGAAAATGCTTCTTCTGGTACACGGCAATTAATACAGTGCCACGAGACTATACGTTCCGCTCACAAGGATTTAAAAAGTAAAATGGACTCTTCACAAATTCAGGCTGCGGCTAAAAACTCAGAAACGGCAGCCCGTACGTCCTCTTTCTTTGGCGCCCATATCTTTAGTAGAACAAATGAATTGCTTGGTTTTGGATCTAAAACACTTGAAAAAACCAACGAGGTTTTCGATAAAACTAATGCCATCAAAGAAACACTCGACAAAGTCTTAGCTGATCGCGTCCCTAGTCCTGAGTTTCTTGCGCTTGAGAAAACACTGGCTGCTAAAGATGCTGAAATTGCAGCAGAAAGGGCTGCTAGAGCAGAGCTTCAGCAAGAGTTAGCAAAGGCTCAACAAGAAAAGGCGAAGCTTGAAGGTAAACTTGAGATCTTGCAATCTATGGGAAAGTTGGGATAAAAGTAATTCGCTATGCCAGGCAGCAAATAAAATTTAGGTTAACTTAACCCATAAAAAATTTAAGTAACGCAGCAGCTGAAACTAAAAGGGCTGAGTTCTGTATTGCACAGAACTCAGCCCTTTTAGTTTGATGCCCTCAAAAAAATGGAGTACTACTCTGACTTTGCAAAATCTCTTAAGCTTGCGGCTTAGAGCGAGGCATGCACCCTAACAGAATCACAACTAGAATATAACTCTGTTAACACCACGACATAAAACTACTCAATTACTGATATTGCAGTCTTACTGCGCTCAAAAAATAAATCGACTGCATGCGAAAATGGGATGCATTGCTAGCTAACAGTGCGTACTCAATGCTCATATTTGTACATATTATTAATATCATCCACTACAGCCTAGCATAATACATTTTGCGAATTTATGTATTCACGGGGTTATCCCCGCACCCCTAAAAATCGCTCACACACCACGCAACTAAGGTTGCAAGCGTGAACCATACTATTGACAATGGTTATAGCTGGCAGACACCTAAAATATTAGCGGCAGACACCTAACCATAATTGAATCCTCAAACCCTTACGAGATATAGGAAATGACAAGAAAAAAATGGATTACAAAAGGAGAATCCAATCGCATTACTATTCGCTTCGATGAATTTACTCGTAATTTCTACTCTAATGAAGCAAAGCAACATGGATTAGATGTGTCGGAACACCTTCGGCAGCTGCTTATGCGTGGTGTAATCACTGCAAATGCTGCTGAAATTCAAGAAAACTTGAAATATACAGCCGCTGAAATTCAAGCCAATTGGAAAAATAGGGAGAGTGCTCCTCCTGATGAAATAGCACTCTCTCTTTTTACTATTGAAGAGCTACTCAAAAAATTAGTAGCAGAGAAGAATATGCAGGCCTACTATGAAGCACAAAATATGGCGCAAACGAAATTAAAACAGTTAAAGAGTCGTTAGCGATGAAATAAAAAGATGGTGGTTATCTTGCTTTATTTACTAAAAATAGGAGCGATCTTGATTAAGATCAAAATATAAGTTTAATAAGTTTATCTTTTTCATTTGTGATGCTTTTTAAATTAGATGAGTATTTAAGTAGACGATTTTCACTTAAATCTACACATTCAATTTTTGATGACCTTAATTTATCTAATAAAAAATCCATGCCACGTGGTTCAATATAGTTGTAACTTATATCTAAGTATTTTAAATCTTTAGGTAAGGCATTAAGTATGTGCTGTAAGCCTTCGCTGCTAATGCCAATGCCTCTTAAGTGTAAATTATCAATTTTAAGTGTTTTAATACATTCTGCTAAACTAGGTGCGTATTTATCTGATATTCTATTATTGTGACTTAAATTTAATGTAACAATGGCTATGCCTGATAAATTTTCTCCAAGGATTTGAATGGCTGAAGAATTATTGATATTACTTTTTTGCAAACTTAAATAATTAATTTTTGAAATATTTTTGTTATTATTTACAATAAATTTAAAATTCTTTAGAAATACAGATATATTGACGGAAAAAGTTATATCTGCAATGATGGAAAGATTTTCTATATTTGTTCTTTTTGATAAAATTTCTAGTGCATCCAAGCTTACGTGCATTTTATTTTTACAAAAATTGATGCAGACATTCTTTGATCTTTTTAGCATGAAATTCCATCTATAATCTATTTCATCCCATGAATATCTAAGTTGCGCGAATTTTTGAATAAAATATTGGTATTTTTTTATATTATATTCCATTTCTCTATGATTTATAACTTCATTTATATCATTTTCTAATTTTTTTATATTTTTAAGAAAAAAAATGTTATTTTCAGCGAGTTTTAAAGAATTAAATTTAGGGCTTTTTAAAAAATTTACTACACTATCAAAAAATATTATGTTTATCCGTTGGGCCGCATATAAATTTAATATAGATTTTATAGGCTCATAAGGTGTTATTAAGAAATGTAGAATTTTTTCTATCAATTCTGGGAAAAAAAAGAGCGACGGGGTAGAAATACGCGCTTCATTTTCTTCTATAGCGTTTATTCCTTCATCTGCTGACGAGGCTAAACCAGCATATGCTGAAACAGAGGAGGATGAATAGACGGGAGTAACAGACATAATTCGCCTTATTTTTAGTTTAAATTTTTTGGATTCTAACTCAGTCTAGGTAGGTGTTATTCCTAGGTAACTACGCTTTTTAACCAATTTGATGATTATGTTATGTGTTGTGCAAGCTACCTTAAAAAAACGTAAATGGATGAGGCATGGCTAAACGGGAAGGTCGAGGCAATATAGGTAGTTTTTCGCGTGGCACAGAGCTATGGCTGAATCAAGCCCGATTTTTTCTGACAGCGATAAAAGCGATTCTTATTGTGGCTGTGCTATCCGGTATGGCAACCACTGGTATTTATTTCTGGAAAACTACGACAGCCAATGAAAAATACGCTTTAGAGCGCCATGCACTCGCGTATACGCTCGATGCTTTCTTCATGTCTGACAACAAGATAGATCTAAATATCAATGGCAGGCTCTATCAGCTAGAAGCAGAAGAAGTGAGGCGGCTGACCAATGGGATAACGGCGGTAGCGCTGCAGAAACTGAAAAGGGGCAGCCTGTGGGGCCTGTGGATGGCTATAGGTATTGCATTGCTGGTCAGTTTGTATTGGTGGCGCCACGGTAAGCAAAAAATAACGGATAAACGATTGCGTGGCGCGCAACTGGTCGAAGGTCACGAATTAGCGAAATTACTACGATCGCGTTCGGATGCAAGCGATTATCTTATTTCAGGCGTTCCTATGCGCCGCAGCTCTGAAACACTCCACACCTTATTTTGCGGCGCACCCGGTACGGGCAAATCCCAACAGTTTTTTGCGCTGATGAAACAAATCCGCGCACGCGGAAAGCGCATGATTGTGTATGACCCTACCGGAGAATACACGCAGGCTTTCTATCGAGAAGGCAAAGATATCTTAATGAATCCGCTCGATGCTAGAAGCCCAAATTGGAATATTTGGCATGAAGTAGCCAAAGACTATCATTTCGACAATATCGCTAATGGCTTGATTCCTGACCCCGCTGAAGCAGACCCATTCTGGGCAAAAGCGGGGCGTATGGTGCTCAAAGAAGTTTTTCGTGTTTTAGGAGAGAAGGGACAACGCACTAACCGAGATTTGTATCAGGCCATTGCCAACAGTAATTTGCAAGAAATGTACACGCTCCTGCAAGGCACCCCAGGCGCCACCTATGTAGATCCCCTGACTGAACGTACAGGCATGTCTATTAAGATGACGGTACAAAATCAATTAGAGTCTTTTCGCTTTTTGCACGATGAAGGAGAACCCTTTTCGATTCGGAAATGGATACAGGAAGAAAGCGATTCTTGGATGTTTATCACTGCCCGCGAAGCGATACGTGAAGCACTCAAACCTGTGCTTTCGCTGTGGGTGGATATTGCTATCAAAGCAGTGCTCGATTTAGACCCCATCCATAAAGAACGCCTTTGGTTTAGCCTGGATGAATTACTCACGCTGCAAAAGCTCGACATTCTGAAATTGGCGGTAACCAATACGCGCAAATATGGTTTGTGTTTTGCGTTGGGCATGCAAGACCTTCCACAGTTTTATGCAACCTATGGGCGTGATATAGCCAAAACCATCATTTCAAGTTGCCAAACCAAGTTATTGCTACGGGTCACCGATGGCGCAGCAGCGAAGATGATGGCCGAACTCATGGGGCAAATGGAAATGGATGAAAAAGAAGAAACCTTGAACTATGGTCTCAATTCGCATCGAGATGGCGTAAGTGTTTCTGCACGACGAGCGATGCGTGACATTGTCCTGCCTTCGGAAATTCTAACCCTACCTGATATGGCAGGCTATTTAGTCGTGCCAGGAGATTATCCAATTGCCAAGGTGCAATATCGCTATATGCCTATGCAAAAAATAGCGGATAGTTTTGTAGAGCGCAATGATTTCGATATTACCTCTAGCTAGAACTTGCAGTACCAACACAAAAGCCAATTCACCACGCGGTGCGTGGTGAATCATAAAAATGAAGGCGATGAGGTATTAGCCTGTGAGATAAAAAGATGATTAGCCTTAACAATGTAGGTAGTCCAGGACAGGCGCTACATTATTTCTCGAAAGACAATTACTACACGAAAAACGAGGGGCTAGAACATTCAGCTTGGCTTGGCAAAGGTGCTGCGCACTTTGGTTTAGTCGGGCAAATCGAACAAAAAGCATTTCTTAATCTACTGAGCGGCAAGATAGAAGGGCAAACGCTCGGGAAATGGTTCAAAAATAAAGCAACTGGCGAGAAAGAGCGTGAACATCGGCCAGGCATCGATATCACCTTTTCTGCGCCTAAGAGTGTGTCGCTTTTGGCAGAAGTGTACGGGCAGCATGAGGTGAGAGAAGCCCATGAAGTGGCCGTTAAAGAAGTGCTTACGTATATCGAAAAGAACCTCATTTATACCCGTCAAACCCAAGGCGGAAAAACGGAATCGATACAGACCGATAATTTGGTAGTGAGCCTGTTTCGTCATAACACCAGCCGAGATTTAGATCCCCAAACACACACCCATGCGGTGGTCATGAACGCGACTTTACGCGAGGATGGACAATTGCGTTCATTAGTTAATGATGAGATTTATGACTCGCAGAAATTAATTGGTGCGATGTATACCTCAGCACTGGCTCATCGATTGAAAGCGCTAGGCTATACGCTTGAGCGTACCGATGAGCGAGGTAATTTTGAAATTGCAGGGTTCACGCCTGAGCAACTGGCGCATTTCTCTCAAAGACGCGCAGACATTACCGCCGCGTTAGCAGCAAAAGGCATTTCTATTGACGAAGCCACGGCCAGACAAAAAGAAGAAGCCACCCTTAAGACCCGCGCCCATAAAAAACAAGTCAATCACATTGAATTGATTGATTCTTGGAAAGAACGTGCTCATAGCGTGGGAATTGATTTTAAAGCCATCCAAGATAAAGTCACCTCACATCAAAAAGAGACTACCTCAGCCGATCATCGTCCTTTAATGGGACTGAAAGCGATGGAGTTTTCTATCAAACATTTCAGCGAACGCGAAGCCGTATTTTCTAAAAACGATTTACTGACAACGGCGATTCAATATGGCGTAGGCCAAGTCTTTTTTTCTGAAATAGAAAAGGTGTTTGTGCATCTAGAGGCAGTACGAGAGTTGGTCAAATTACCTAATAAAGAATATACAACCAGGCGCATGCTTCATAGTGAAAGGCGCACACTCGATCAAATACGTGCGCAAAAAGGGCAAATGGCGCAGATTATGACGCCTGAATCGGTAGCTAAACGCATTGGGTTGGCTGAACGGCAACAAGGTTTTGCGTATACACAGGGACAGAAAGAAGCGATAAGCCACGCGCTTTCAACCCAAGATCGGTATATCGCTATTCAGGGTTTAGCCGGTACGGGCAAGACCACGATGTTAAAGGCACTGCGAGAGATTGCTGTCGAGCAAAGTTATACCGTGCGCGGCATGGCTCCAACGGGAGCCGCGAGTAAAACATTAATGCTTTCGACGAAGATTCAGGCGGATACCGTTTCTATGTTCTTAATCAATGAGGAACGGCTGCAAAAGGATATCGCCTTTGCCAAGCGTTATGCACCAGACTTTGCGCGAAAGAGTGAGTTATGGATTGTTGATGAAAGCTCTTTTCTATCCGAAGAGCAAGCGGCAAAAATTGGTGCGTGTGCGAAAACTGCGGGGGCAAGAGTAATCTTTGTTGGCGATGTGCTCCAATTGCAAGCGATAGAAGCGGGTAAACCATTTGAGCTTGCGCAGAAAAACGGTATCGAAACCGCCTATATGACAGAAATAAGTCGGCAAAAGACTTTTACTTTAAAGCGTGCGGTGGATATTGTGGTTGGCCGTGACCAGCTGCAAAAAGGGCAGTCTTTAACCCATATTGAACTCAATCGTAATGCACGGGCCTTTGCCTATATGGACAAAGCTGGCATGGTCTGTGAAATTAAAGACGAGCTGACTGAAGCCGTGTTGGAAGGTTTTCTTAAACTTGGTCGTGCAGAGCGAGAGCACACGATAGTTATTACTGCATTTAATAAAGATAGGATAGAGATTAATGACGGTATACGTGAAGGGTTAAAAAAATTAGGGGAAGTGGCATACCGCGATCGAGCCTGCAGCATTTTAGTTTCCAAAGGTTGGACACGCGCCCAAATCCAGGAAGCACAATGCTATAAAGCAGGCGATGTCGTGCGGTTTGGCCGTGATTATCAAATCATCGACGCCAAAAAAGGAGAGTATGCGCAGGTGGTGTCTGTTAAGGCAGAAGAAGGGACTGTTCTATTGCGCAAAGCAGATGGTGAAAAGCTGACTTGGATGCCCAAAAAACATCATAAAGTGGAGGTCTACGAGTCTGGGGTACGTGGTTTAGCCGCAGGGGATCTAATTCGTTTCACGCGCAATGGAGAGTCATTTAAAAATGGAGAAGTAGCCCGTGTGAAAAGTATAGAAAATCAGATGGTATCCTTTGAGCATGGACCTGGCGCAACGTCCTCTTTATATTCGATGGATTTAGAGCAAAACAAACATTGGGATCATGCATATGCCTCTACCATTCATAGCGCGCAAGGCTGCACACAAAGGCGTGCCATCTTTCATATTTTTTTCAAAAAAGACAAGGAACGAGATGATAAGCAAGGGCAAGAGCCTGCTGGTGAGAAAATGGCGAAAGCCTTTGGCGCATTTGGTGCACGTAGTTTTTATGTCGGGGCAACACGTGCCAGCCATGTATTAAAAATCTATACCAATGACAAGGCAAAGGCCGCAAAAGCCATTTCTGGTTCCCAAGATAAAACCAGTACGATAGAGGCTATCCAGAATGCGGATAAAAGCAGAGCATCCATACAAAAAAAACAGGGATTTTATAGATAAAAGCTCACGTGCTTATCGGGTGATTTTTGTTAGCTTTTAGTGCCACCAGCGCTTTGCCAAAAAAGGATGCTCAAGCAGTTCCCATTTTTTGAACGCATGCTTGATAGAGAGTGCGCGCAATATCGCATGCAATATGCCTTGCTTCATCTCCTCGCATTTCCTTGTACTTACACCTAATTCGATTTTCTGTCAGCCTCTAGTTCGCCCACGGCCCCGCGCTGCTTTAGCAGCCGCTCATTGATATGACTTAACCCTTGCACACCCTCGATTGAGGTATCTGTCACGGTCAGAACGTCATGCGTTGAACTCCAGCACAGCACCACCTTATATTCTTTTCCCTCTTTGATCACCTGCCACTGGCGAACGGACTTATCCGCACAACCTGTCACCAAATAGTTGTCATCAGGGGTTGCTTTCCAGACAAGACTATTAACTGGCCCGTTAAAATCTCGAATCACCGCATCACACTGACCCGAGGTGGCATTCCACAATCGCACGGTCCTGTCATCACTGCCGGAGGCGATCTGCTGGCCGTTGGGCGAATACACCACACTCTTGACATCATCGGCATGTCCGCTTAAGGTGCGGCTGAGTTGCCCGGTTTGCGCGTCCCACAGGCGCACGGTATGGTCATCACTGCCGGAGGCGATCTGCTGGCCGCTGGGCGAATACACCACGCTCCTAACAGAATTGGTATGCCCGCTTAAGGTGTGGCTGAGTTTCCCGGTTTGCGCGTCCCACAGCCGCACGGTATTGTCAAGACTGCCGGAGGCGATCTGCTGGCCGTTGGGTGAATACACCACGCTCAAAACAAAACCATTATGTCCTCTTAAGAAGTAGCTGCGCTGCCCAGTTTGCGCGTCCCACAGGCACACGGTATGGTCATTACTACCGGAGGCAATCTGCTGGCCGTTGGGCGAATACACCACACTATTAACATAACGGGTATGTCCGCTTAAGGTGTGGCTGAGTTGACCGGTTTGCGCATCCCATAGGCGCACGGTCTGGTCTGAACTGCAGGAGGCGATCTGCTGGCCGTTGGGCGAATACACCACACTCCAAACATTATCGGTATGCCCGCTTAAGGTATGGCTGAGTTGACCGGTTTGCGCGTCCCACAGCCGCACGGTATGGTCATTACTGCCGGAGGCAATCTGCTGGCCGTTGGGCGAATACACCGCTCTCCAAACAAAACCGTTATGTCCGCTTAAGGTGCGGCTGAGTTTCCCAGTTTGCGCGTCCCACAGGCGCACGGTATGGTCATTACTACCGGAGGCGATCTGCTGGCCGTTGGGTGAATACACCACGCTCCAAACAAAACCGTTATGTCCGCTTAAGAAGTAGCTGAGCTGCCCAGTTTGCGCGTCCCACAGGCGCACGGTCTTATCATCACTGCCGGAGGCGATCTGCTGGCCGTTGGGCGAATACGCCACGCTACTAACAGAACGGGTATGTCCGCTTAAGGTGTGGCTGAGGGTCCCGGTTTGTGCGTCCCACAGGCGCACGGTCTCGTCAAGACTGCCGGAGGCGATCTGCTGGCCGTTGGGCGAATACACCACGCTACTAACATAATCGGTATGTCCGCTTAAGCTGTGGCTGAGTTGCCCAGTTTGCGCATCCCACAGGCGCACGGTCTTGTCCCTACTTTTGGAGGCGATCTGCTGGCCGTTGGGCGAATACACCACGCTCCTAACATCATCGGTATGTCCGCTTAAGGTATGGCCGAGTTGCCCGGTTTGCGCGTCCCACAGCCGCACGGTATTGTCCTCACAGCCGGAGGCAATCTGCTGGCCGTTTGGCGAATACACCACGCTATTAACAGAACGGGTATGTCCGCTTAAGGTGTGGCTGAGTTGCCCGGTTTGCGCGTCCCACAGCCGCACGGTATGGTCATTACTACCGGAGGCAATCTGCTGGCCGTTGGGCGAATACACCACGCTCCAAACCTCACGGGTATGTCCGCTTAAGGTGTGGCTGAGTTGCCCGGTTTGCGCATCCCACAGGCACACGGTCTGGTCTGAACTGCTGGAGGCAATCTGCTGGCCGTTGGGCGAATACACCACGCTATTAACATAACTGGTATGTCCGCGTAAGGTGTGGCTGAGTTGCCCGGTTTGCGCGTCCCACAGCCGCACGGCATGGTCCTCACTGCCGGTCCTGTTAACACTGCCGGAGGCGATCTGCTGGCCGTTGGGCGAATACACCACCCTCCTAACATCACCGGTATGTCCGCTTAAGGTGTGGACTTTTTTCCAGCTCGACGTCTCATACACACTAATCGAACCACTCTGAAGACCTACGGCGCAGGTTTTACCATCGGGGGAATACACACAGGTTGTCACCGGACTGTCTTCTTGGAGAAAAGGCCATTCGCCAAACCGCACACCGGCCATTTGTGCGCCGCTCAAATTTGCCTGACGCAGCCAACTCGCGCGAAGATTGACCTTCCTTAAATCCGCCCCTTGCAACTGCGCAGAATCAAAAACCCCAAAACTCAAATCCGCCCCGGGTATCTGGATTTTGTTTAAATCGGCCCCATTAAATTGCACGCCCGCTCTCACTAGAATCGTGATCGCATTGGCTGCTGCCTGACGCGCTGCTTTATCCGTTTTGGAAAGCTCAATAATCGCAAGCAGTTGCGCTTTAAACGCAGGCTCTTGCTGAACACGGTCAGCCAATAAGCGCACCACACTCAGATCACTAAGCCAATGCTTGGGGACTAAGGGGAGCAGCACTGCCCCTGTTCGGCGGACGGAAGCTGGTGTGTGATCAAAACTATAGATAGACACATCACTTCCCCGACGGGAAAGCGTTTTTGGTGCTAAGCATGCATCGAATGAATCGAAGAGCGCCCGTGCCGCTAAATATTCCAGCAGTGACTTATGGATAAACCGGTATTGATTCCCGCTTCGCATCAACGGCCAGGCTTCTCGCAGCAGTTGCTGCTTGTCTTTAACTCCAAAGAAAGCGTCTTTCCAATTTCCTTCGTCTTTGCGCAATGAATACTCGATAATCGGGCTACCCTCATTTTCGGTATACAGATGCACCGCTAAATCTTGCACGAACTCGAGTCCGTGCTCAGCGAAGTCATCTTCTGATAAGGCCCTAAAAGTCTCTCGTTTGCTCTCTGTTAAATGCTGCGTGCTTAAGCGTTGCTCATTGCGTTCAAACCACTGTCTAACAAACTGGTCATAGAGATCCAGCCGTAATTGGATGGTCGTGCGCGCTTCTCCTTCATTGGCCAAGTAAGGTAATGCGTCAAGCGTGACACGGAGTAAAAAGGGATTGCTGGCTAAGTCTTTCACATGAGGCTGTTCCAGCGCTTCTTGATATTGCTGCACTGTCCACCCTGTTGGGTGGTGTGCCACATATTTCTCGAGATACGCATCACGTTCTTCGGTTGAAAAAGGTTCAATGGCCACTTCTTCAAAGAAGGTATCTTTTTCCTGTAAATGCGGATTGGGTCGAAAGCGGCTTTGGTAGTGCTGCCCTAAATATTCAGTACGACAACTGATCACCATTTGTCCTAACCAGCTATCCGACTGATTAATTTGATTGCTCAGATACAGGTTTTGCGTTTGCCGGATTTCATCGTAGCCATCTAGAATAAAGATGAACTTCTGTTTTTCTTTTTTTAATTTCTGGATTTGTAATTCGGATAAGCCTCTTTTTTTGAGGGCTTTGCCAATCAAATCTTGTTCAGGCTTATCAATACTGGGTAGAGAAATAAAGAGCGGAATGGGATCAGCCTCTTTTCTTTCTTCCCATAGCTGCTTTTCAAGTATGCGATTGAAAGTCGATTTACCGGCCCCGGAATCCCCCGTAAGTAGCAACACTTGTTTGTCGCTTTGTAAAAATACTTTGACTGTAGATAAGAGTGGAAAAGCTTGCTGTGAATCTAGGCCGGTTTTGCCTCGTGGTTCCACATATAGCTGTCGAGTTTCCTCAAACGCCTTATCTTGCTTGAGGGCAGCGAAATACTGTTCCTTCAGCGCGGCCCTGGGGTCTGCATGGAGCACCCGCAGCTGTTGGTGTTGTTGCTGCACGGTGAAGGCAAGCTGGCTGTGCAGCGCGGCGCGTATACCGTCGAAGATGCCGTCTAATAGCTTGGCAAACTCCAGCTCACCAAGCGTTGAAGGTTCATTCTTTAACCGGTAAATAAAATCGCTATACCCCTGCCAAAACTTGTTCAGAAATGTTTTAGCCTCATCGCTGCCCACTAACAACCGCTCGATCAGCTTAAACAGCACCCAGTGCCGACTTTGATTCGGATACCCTTCTCGTCCCGCTTGGGCTTGTTCGTCAAATCGGAGAATATCCTCCATGCGCACCGTGGTCGCCGGAATAAAATGCGCGAGGCAGTGCTCATAGCTATGTGGGGTCAATGACACCGGAATAATGCCGTGCTGATCTCCCCGCTCCTCTGCTCGGATTTGCAAAAAAGCGATTTCCGTCAACACATGATGGAACCCTGCCTTATAGGCTTGCTCTTGTGAAAATTCCTTGACTACCTGACGTATTGCCGAAGTGCCCGGTTGTGCACCGTCTTGGCGATAGGCTGCTCGATCTTTGCGATAGGCTTCTTGAAGTTCATGATAAAACTTTTGATAGTCCGGCCATTTTAGGTAGTTTCCTAATACCTCCGAACAACACACCACAACCTTGTCGACCGGTTTCACATCGTCTCGCAACGGGTCGGGCAACAAACACAGTTGACTGGTTAAGATATCTTCAAGCTTGCCATCCTCTTTCAGATCTTCTGGGGAGCTTGAATACGGTTGTGCCATCGGCGCTTGATCGGAATACAGATTGACTCGGATCGTAGATAACTTATCGATTAAATATTTAGAAGTAGAGGCCTTGGCCTGTCCATGCGCGGGATTGTCGTGTGCATACATGAGAAAAAGGCTGGGTTTATCCGACACCTCTAAAGATCCCAGCGTCGACAATGCCTTTTCAAAAAGATAATCCACCAGCACGCTTTTTTCCTGGGCAGACGATGCAACCGGCAGCCGCTGGAGAGGCCTTGAAGCAACTAGTTGCTGCTGCAAAGGCATTGAGACTAGCGTGGCCGTCCGAGTCCAAGCCCAAGCCATCGCACTGAGCACAGACAGCGACACAGCGCGGGCAATGGAGGCAGACTTGACCCTCTCATAGCCCCAAGCTTGCGCTTTTTTGCGACTCGCCTGCGCTTTGTGAGGTTTCCCTAATTTCTCCAAGAGTTCCGCACGCTCAAAATAGACCTCAGCGATGCGCTGCCGCAATGCGTCTTCTTCGGGTGTCTGAGGCGTACGTGCTCGGACCAAAGCACTTTTCATCCCCGATAATGGAGGGACAAGGTGGCGCGCATCCGCTATATATCTAAAGGTCACTTTTG
>JASSUK010000040.1:0-112756 GCA_031963045.1 Mycoavidus cysteinexigens | reverse complement strand
CGAGCAATGCCGTAGCGCTGTCCAATAGCCGTAAATCCACCTATACCTGCCAGATAGTCCTCCACGACTGATAGCTTGAATTGCGCGCTGTATTTACTCATGAAAAAACCCCAAAAAGTTAGAACGAATGTCCAACTTTTTGGGGTCAGCTCAAATGGGAGCTTTTTTTAAGCAATGTCCAGATTACGCGCTCCATTGGTGACTGAACCGGAAAAGCGGCGATATACTCGACGATCGTGCCAGAAAAACTGATCAGGAGCGCGCGCATCATTTAACACTTATCGTGCTTTTAGCGCACTTGATCCTAACAAAAAATAACAAAGGGGAAGTGGTATGTTGGGCAGCATCTTTTCGTCATCACGCAGCACGCTTTCGCCATCGGAAGTATTGGATCTCGCCAACGATTTTTTAGAGTTTGCTCGCAAGCACACAAATCCAAAAATAGCGTTGATCTTATGCGACGATGCACAAGCCTCGTTATCTCAGATGAAAAAAGCCTTGAGAAACGCGGATGCCGCTGAAACCCTAGCAGATCAAACCCTGCGGGATAAAATCGCCGCTGTTTATTTTGAGCATGGCAAAGTGTTAGAGCAGTTAGGGCAACACAATAAGGCGCAGGCGAGCTATAAAAAAGCGCAAAAGTGGGGCCATCCCGGCCTAACCTCTCAGCCAAGCAGTCTATCGGCCTATGCAGCGCTGCACCCGGCTGCGCTGACGAACCGGCCGACCGCCACCGCGCAGACCAGCGAGACCTTGCATGTTTCTGCTCCACCCTCTGCCGTCAGCTCTTCCTCTTCCATTCCCGCCGATATCCCATCCACATTGGCTGAACCTGCCCAGAACGCAACACTCTCGCCACGCATGCTCGAAGGCATCGAGGAAAAGAATGACTTGGTGAACCAGCTGTTTGCGGAAATACTGCAGACGTTTCAGAGCTTGGATTTATCGAGCGTATGGCCCAGTGCCTTTTTAGTCTATGCCCATGACAACCCGCATTACGGCATGGCAGATGCAGGCACGTCGAAATTTCTGATTGATCACCTGGTCAAGCTAGGCGTTAATCTCTATTCCGATCAGCGGCCAAAGGGGTTGCAAGCGCCGGCTGCGTTAAGCACTCGAGAAGACACGGCCAGGGTGGACGATATTCTCACCAGCCAGCTGTGTTTGTTGCCCACCGCCATAGGCGGGATCCAACCAGTCGACAAAGTGATTGTCTGTGGTTCGCAGGTCTTAGGGCACTATCTGCAATGGGGAGAAGCTGGGAAACACTATCAAGCCTATTGCAAAGACCTGAAAAAAGCCTACGGACTGGCTCAGCAAAACCCCGCGCGAGCCGAAGCCGAAATACGGAAGGTGGTCAATACGTATTCCCAACAAGCGGACTTTCATCATGTCTTGACGGAAATGGCCTTTTTAAAAATCCGCACGGACTATTTGGATCAGCACGGCATCATTCCGGTCTCGCTATGTGCCAATGGGTATGCACTTTGCGTTCAGGATTTGGTCGAAGCCACTACGGTGCGCATTGAAGATATGCCCCGCTTTGCCTCGCAGCAGGCGAGCGGTCAGGCTGTGTACCAGCATCAGGGCCGTCATCTGGTTTTCTTTAAGTTGTTGGAGCGGTTGCTAGCGCAACATGGTGCAGAAGCGCTGCTGCGTACATTTTGGACCGCGTATAGCGACTTGATCAAGCGCTTAAACGGCGAAGCATCGGTACCTAAGGCGGCGGAATATATTCGCGTATGGGGGCAGATCTCCCAGAATGTCCAGGCCACGCTGCAAACGCTGCGGGCGCAGGTAGACGCGCACACGCTGCGCACGGCCTTAAACCGCTATGCCTCCCTTGACCGTCTAGCGATTCAGAGGCTGTCCGGTCCGCCGCTCTCGATGAAAGACTGCTATATCAATCTGGCGATAGTGGAACACGAGAAAGCGCGCAAGGAAGAGAAGCAACCTAAAGAGGGAGAAGAGAACCCGTCTGAAGAGGAAGCAGCCGCGCAAAACTACTTTCATCGCTTACCGAGTTTCGAGGCGATCGATTCCAATAAACAGAAATTAGTTCTACTCGAGAAGCTGTTTGATCCCCGAAAATTAAGCGATGGCAAGACCATGACCTCCCAACGGATACTGATTCGAGGTCGGGCTGGCGTGGGCAAAACGACTTTATCCAAAAAGATTGTCTACGAGTACACCCAAAAAGCACAGTGGCGGGATCGCTTTGACTGGCTGCTGTGGGTCCCGCTGCGCACGCTCAAGGGCAAATCAAGCTGTGATCTGGCCACCTTGTTTCATGAAACCTATTTTCAGAATTACCCCAATGGTCTGGATTTAGCCAAGGCACTCGAAGTACACATCAACGGACCGGCCAAAGAAAGAACCCTCTTTGTGCTCGATGGCTGGGATGAGGTCGCCCAGGAATGGGGAGAGCACGAACCGATGTCCGCGTTTCTCACCCAGTTGCTCAATCAGCCTGCGGTGCTGATTACCTCCCGGCCTTATGTGGAGTTGAAGCAGGCTCACGCAATGGATTTGGAATTGGAGACCGTGGGCTTTAGCCCGGAAAATGTCACTGCGTATCTCGACCATCGAGACATGATGACCGCTTCGGACGCTCAGGAGGTAAAGCACTTCATCCAAGCCAACCCCTTTATCCAAGGCCTGGTCAATGTGCCCATCCAGTTAGACGCGCTTTGTTACAGCTGGGATGAAATCAAGCGCATGCAAAAAGGGGCACCCGGTGCGATGACTATTACCGCTTTATATCAAGCCATGATAAACAAATTGTGGCGCAAGGATATGCTGCGTTTGGGCAAGCGGGAAGGAGGAGAACGGTTAACCGTGAGCCAGATTAACGCACTTGAAAGGCCATCCCGTATCGAGAAATTGGTGAAAGCCGAGCATGATTTTCTGAGCGCCTTAGCTTTTAGCGGATTACAGCGTAATCAAATTGAATTCCATCATCGTGATCTGCATGCGCTGATTGAGCAGCTTGAGATACAAGGAGTAAATCTCTCCCTTACGCTAGAAGCTAACCTCAAAAAATTCTCGTTCCTGCATACCGATGATGCAAGGGAGCGCCAACGCAGCTACCACTTCATGCATTTGACGTTTCAGGAATTCTTTGCGGCCAAGCATTTTGTGGGGCATTGGGAAGCGGGCCGTGAGATCAACCTGCTGTCTGTCGACACGAAGAGGTGGACGAAAGCAACACCTGAAGCATTTGTTCGTCAACATAAATACAACCCGCGCTATGAGATTCTGTGGTGGTTTGTTGCAGGTCTGTTGCGCGGAGAAGCCCTGCATCGGTTCTTTACTTTGCTCGAAGCCGAACCACGTGATTTGTTCGGTGCGCATCATCAGCGCCTCATCATGAGCTGCCTGCATGAAGCGTCCCGTGCGCCTGGCATGGGACTGTCGCCCGAAATCCGAGACCGGCTGGAGCAAGGTTTAACGCAATGGCTGCAATTAGAAATCGGCCAGAGAAAAGAATGCACACTCGCGGTTCAGCCCACGTTTCCCGAGCACGTATTGCTCCAGTGCCTTCAGAAGACGGCATTAGCGCAAACAAAAGGAGCGGTTGCAACCGCATTTGGATATCGATCTGCTTTATCGGAGCCAGCCCTGCAGGCCTTGATCGCGCTGGCGAAGGACAAGGACTGGTACGTGGGATACCGCGCTGCTGAGGCGTTAGGCAAGCAATCTTTGTTACCGGAGTCGGCCCTGCTGGCCTTGATCGCGCTGACGAAGGATGAGAACGAGGGCGTGAGGCTCCGCGCTGCTGATGCGTTAGGCAAGCAGTCTTCATTCCCGGAGTCGGCCCTGCTGGCCTTGATCGCGCTGCTGAAGGACGAGTACAGTGACGTGAGGCGCAGCGCTGCTGGGGCGTTAGGCCCGCAGTCTTCATTCCCGGAGTCGGCCCTGCTGGCCTTGATCGCGCTGCTGAAGGACGAGTACAATGACGTGAGGCGCAGCGCTGCTAGGGCGTTAGGCCAGCAGTCTTCGTTACCAGAGTCGGCCCTGCTGGCCTTGCTCACGCTGGCGAAGGACGAGGACAGGAACGTAAGGCACAGCGCTGCTTATGCGTTAGGCAAGCAGTCTTCATTCCCGGAGTCGGCTCTGCTGGCCTTGATCGCGCTGCTGAAGGACGAGGAAGAGAACGTAAGGCGCCGCGCTGCTGGGGCGTTAGGCCAGCAGTCTTCGTTACCGGAGTCGGCTCTGCTGGCCTTGATCGCGCTGCTGAAGGACAAGAACGAGAACGAGGGCGTGAGGGACTGCGCTGCTGATGCGTTATGCAAGCAGTCTTCGTTACCGGAGTCGGCCCTGCTGGCCTTGCTTGCGATGGCGAAGGACGAGAACCGGTACGTGAGGGGCCTCGCTGCTGAGGCGTTAGGAGGCCAGCAGTCTTCGTCACCGGCGGCCCTGCTGGCCTTGGTTGCGCTGGTGAAGGACAAGAGCGAAATCGTGAAGGGCCTCGCTGCTAAGGTGTTATGCAAGCAGTCTTCGTTACCGGAGTCGGCCCTGCTGGCCTTGATCGCGCTGCTGAAGGATGGGGACGATGACGGGGACGGGTTGACGGACCTGATGGGTCCGTGCGAGTACAGGTACCAGGACGAGTGCGGGACGGTGTACAGGAACGTGCACGGGGACATGAGGCGCTACGCTACTGAGGCGTTATGCAAGCAGTCTTCGTTACCGGAGTCGGCTCTGCTGGCCTTGATCGCGCTGGCGAAGGACGAGCATGCGTACGTGAGGCGTCGCGCTGCTGAGGCGTTAGGCCAGCAGTCTTCATTACCGGAGTCGGCCCTGCAGGCCTTGATCGCGCTGGCGAAGGACGAGTGTGCGTACGTGAGGCGTGGCGCTGCTGAGGCGTTAGGCAAGCAGTCTTCGTTACCGGAGCCGGCCCTGCTGGCCTTGATCGCGCTGCTGAAGGATGAGGACGATGACGGGAACGGGAGGGTGCGCTGGAACGAGTACGAGCAAAGAAACGCGTACAGGAACATGAGGAGCAGCGCTACTCAGACGTTAGGCAAGCAGTCTTCGTTACCGGAGTCAGCCCTGCTGGCCTTGACCGCGCTGGCGAAGGACGAGCATGCGTACGTGAGGCGTCGCGCTGCTGAGGCGTTAGGCAAGCAATCTTTGTTACCGGAGCCGGCCCTGCTAGCCTTGCTCGCGCTGGCGAAGGACGAGAACCGGTACGTGAGGGGCCGCGCTGCTGAGGCGTTAGGCAAGCAGTCTTCGTTACCGGAGTCGGCCCTGCTGGCCTTGCTCGCGCTGTTGAAGGATGAGGACGATGACGAGAGGGTGGACCCGATGGACCCGTACGCGAGCCGGCACCAGTACGAGCGCGGGATGGTGTACGGGGACATGAGGCGCAGCGCTGCTAAGGCGTTAGGCCAGCAGACTTCGTTATCAGAGTCGACCCTGCTGGCCTTGCTCGCGCTGGCGAAGGACGAGCGTGCGTACGTGAGGCACAGCGCTGCTGAGGTGTTAGGCCAGCAGTCTTCGTTACCGGAGCCGGCCCTGCGGGCCTTGATCGCGTTGCTGGAGGGCGAGGACTATGAAGTGATGAGCAGCGCTGCTGAGGCGTTGGGTAATCAGTCTTCGTTACCAGAGTCGGCCCTGCTGGCCTTGATCACGCTGGCGAAGGACGGGAACTGGTACGAAAAGCACAGCGTTGCTAAGGCGTTAGGCAAGCAGCCTTCGTTATCGGAGTCGGCCCTGCTGGCCTTGATCGCGTTGCTGGAGGGCGAGGACTATGAAGTGATGAGCAGCGCTGCTGAGGCGTTGGGTAATCAGTCTTCGTTACCAGAGTCGGCCCTGCTGGCCTTGATCACGCTGGCGAAGGACGGGAACTGGTACGAAAAGCACAGCGTTGCTAAGGCGTTAGGCAAGCAGCCTTCGTTATCGGAGTCGGCCCTGCTGGCCTTGATCGCGCTGGCGAAGGACGAAAACGAAGACGTGAGGGGCCGCGCTGCTGAGGCGTTAGGCAAGCAGTCTTCGTTACCGGAGCCGGCCCTGCTGGCCTTGATCGCGCTGGCGAAGGACGAAAACAAAGACGTGAGGGGCCGCGCTGCTGAGGCGTTAGGCAAGCAGTCTTCGTTACCGGAGCCGGCCGTGCTGGCCTTGATCGCGCTGGCGAAGGATGAGGACAGGGGCGCGAGGGGCCTCGCTGCTGAGGCGTTAGGCAGACACCGCTTGACGTACTATCACTTATTGCCAACGCTTAATAGGCAGAAGGTAGAATGGATCTATAAAGAATACTTACTTGAACAACGCTTTGATCAAAGTGCGCCTTTCTATATACAGGACGGCACCCTGTATTTCTATACCGCTCAAGGTCTGCAGGCTGTTCCCTTTGGGGGTCTCGACCAGGAAACCGAATTCAGGCAAGCGGTTCAACACGCCCAGCAGGCTGCAGGTATTCCTTTCGCTCCTTACCTAAGCACGAGAGACCAAGTCGAGCAGCCGGACGCACAAAATGGGGAGGAGGCACTGGTTGTTCCTTCTATCAGTCAAACGCAATGGGGGCTTTCGAAGACGGATCGAGGCATACAGACTTCTCCTCATCTGTCCACCAGAAAAAAGGTTTTAGGGTTAATCAAGGGTTTCGCATAATAGCGGATGTGCTTGCTTGCTCTGCCCACGGTGTCGTAAAACATCTGTTTTACGACACCGTGGCAATGGCCGACAAATTCACCTGCGCAAAGCTGAGTCGACCCGTAAGTGTTCCTGACGAGTTCACGGGCCTCCTGGAGCGTTTGGCGAAGACCGACATCGCTGAGCAATTCCAGTCGTGCCCGCTCTGGAGCGGATACCTGTGGCGCTCCATCAAAATGAAAGTGCTCTAAGCAGTGGCATGGGAGCGTAAATAGCGGTTCAGAAGAGTATGTAACTCAGCAACAGAGTAGACAATATAGTCCGCGGCCCAGCTCTCTGGAGGAGTAGGCGATCCACAATAACCGTAGGCCGCAGCGATAGTAGACATCCCTGCGGCGCGGCCAGCTTGAATGTCGCGTAAATCATCGCCTATATAGACGGCCGTAGCGGGGTCTATTTGAAGTTTTTCAGCCGCATACAGTAAGGGAGCAGGATGAGGCTTGGGATAGGCGGTGGTGTCGGCTCCCACTAAGCAAGCTGTGCGAGTATGGAGGTTGAGTTTTTCCAGAAGGGATTGCGCTAAATGGGCCAGTTTATTGGTAACTATGCCCCAGGGTAAGCCTTGCGCTTCGATTGCAGATAGAAGGCTTTCCATGCCTGGGAAGAGGGTAGTTTGAACGCAAATGTCTCCAGAATAGCGCGCTAAAAATTCCGCGCGCATGGTTCCAAAATCAGCGTGGGTAGGCTCTATTCCAAAAGCAGCGCCCAACAGCCCTGCAATCCCTGCAGACGCCTTATGTCGAAGCATCTCAAATGGCAACGCATCCAACCCGCGATGGTGGCGCATGTCATTAGTAATTTGAACTAGATCGGGAGCGGTATCCACCAGTGTGCCATCAAGGTCAAAGAGAATGGCTGAAATCTGCATAATAGGGGGAAGGACGGTAGGTTGGTGGTGACGAAGGAACCCCAACATGCACACCATCGACGTGTAACCATCGCTTTTGATATGCATATCCAGGTTTTAGAATGGTAGGTTGGTGGTGAGGCACGAACCCCAACATGCGCGCCACTTACTTATAATCTTTGCTTTTGTAATCATCAAGCAGGCTTTCAAGAGGGCTGTGGTGCGCATGTTGGGGTTCGTGCCTCACCACCAACCTACACGGGCTTATAACAAGCTAATAAATAATTTGCATTGATAGACGGCGATAGGGAGAAGCGATTTTCAAGCGGATGATAGCTTGCCCCGCTAAGTGTTTTGACGCATAGCCCCGCTTGTCTTGCAAAAGCAGCTAATTCTGCAGGGCGGATAAAGCGCTCGTAGTCATGTGTGCCTCGAGGGAGCAGGCCAGCAATATATTCTGCTCCAATGATAGCGAGCAAATACGCTTTGAGTGATCGATCAAGCGTAGAGAAAAAGATCCAGCCTCCTGGCTTTACAAGGGCGGCACACGCGTTAACGATGGAAGCGGGATCCGGAACATGCTCTAGCATTTCCATGCAGGTAACTACATCGTAGGTTCCAGCTTCTCTAGCGGCTAGTACTTCTGCAGAGATAGATTCATAACGCAAATCCAATGCAGGTGCGAGCGGCTTGGTAGTGTGCTCAAAATGATGTTGTGCTGCAGCTAATCCGGCTTCTGAAAGGTCAATGCCTAGGACCTGTGCGCCACATTTTGCCATTGACTCAGCCAGAATTCCGCCACCGCAACCTACATCTACAATCTGTTTTCCCAACAAATTAACATGATTCATCATCCAATTAAGTCGTACAGGATTGAGCGCATGTAATGCTTTAAATTCAGCGTGTACATCCCACCAACGTGTGGATAGCGCGCTAAATTTCTGAAGCTCTTTGGGGTCTGCATTGCCTAGCAAAAGGGAAATTTTCGTCATGGCTTTTCAGAAAACTAGGAGATTTTGAAGGAGCATATTGAAAAAGCCCTGCTGAGCATATCAGGCAGGGCTTCTTTAGATGCTTTTTATATTCCAGAGGCCACACTACTAGAAACGCTGTCTATATAAAGTGTGTGGCTACTGTAAATATATTTATTGCATCACGCCACCATCAGGCTGTGCATCATTCACAACTTGGGGCTGTGCATCATGTACTGTACCTACAGCTTGAATTTCAACACGGCGATTAGGAGCCAAACAGCCAATCATATTATTGCGAACTTGCTTTTTAGCTACATGGCTGCCAGGTTGTTGAGCGACTTGTTCTTGGCAATCACTGACAACCGGGTTGCTCTTACCTTTGCCTTCTGTGTAGATATGTGCGGAATCCACACCTTTGGATACCAGGTATTGTTTCACTGCATTTGCGCGGTGCTTAGACAGCGTCATATTGTAAGCAGCTGAACCCAGTTCATCCGTGTATCCAGTCACAACAACGACTTCGAGGTTATCTATACCTTTAATTTTTGCATAGAGCTCATTGAGTTTGACTTGCTCAGAAGCTTTTACTTTTGCGTTGTCAAAATTAAAGAGCACGCCTTCTTGATAGGTTACTTTTTCGCTAGCAATAGGAGCGTCAATGGGTCTTGTATCAACAGGAGGGGGGACTACGACAGCTTTTTCTACAATCGCGCCATCACATCCTTTGTTGGCTGTTACCGAAGTCCAGTCAGCTGAACGTACGCAACGCGTGCTTCCGTTAGTCATCCAAGCATGTTCACCACTGCCGTTAACCCAATTTGAGTTAGTGGCCTGCTGTGAAGCGGGTACTGTGCGTGGGGCAGGAGCATCAACTGAAGTTTCGTATACAGTTTGTGCCGACGCAGATGCAGCGAAAACCGCAGCAGCTGCAAGAAGCGTGAGCTTTTTGAAATTATTCATATTTTTCCTCTCAGATTGAGGATCTGTCCAAAATTTGCCAAAAAGGGCTTTTCTTTGTTGTGGTGGGGTACTAACCATTGTCACTGTACAGAAGTGCAGCTTTGATCGCTATACCCCCACCCCCTCAAATAAAGATCCTTCTGAAAGATTTTGGAAAGATCCCGAGATATCGCTGCGGATGATAAAAGAACGCCTGAATTTAGCGCCAAACTACATATCCCTTTCAGAACCTGTTTAGTATTTCCCAAAAGAGCCCATCTTCGGGGTCGCGGGGTGCCAGGTATTCACTGTACGTAAGTACAGTTCCGGTCCCTGTGCTCCTGCTCCCCCCAAATATGGACCCTTTTGGAAAATACTAAACAGGTTCTCAGGGAGCTTGACTATACTCTTTCCAAAGGATCGAGTAAGAGTGGCAGTATAGCACCGCAAAAAACGATGTCGACACCCTCTGCGCACTGTTATCTCGGGCGATTGCCTGGAATTATCTTTTTTTATACTGACAAATCAACGCAGCGATGCACTAAGCGTGCGTGTTAAAGTTAGCCTTCTTTTCTGCCTAAGACAATACGGACCATGGACTCATACGCTAAAGAGACGCTTCCCATTTCACTTGAAGAGGAAATGCGTCGGTCTTACCTAGATTACGCAATGAGCGTATTAGTACGACGTGCTTTGCCTGATGCGCGTGATGGCTTAAAGCCAGTGCACCGCCGAATTTTGTATTCGATGCACGAACTCAGTAATGACTGGAATCGCGCCTACAAAAAATCTGCCCGTATCGTGGGGGATGTGATTGGTAAATACCACCCACACGGCGATTCCTCTGTGTATGACGCGATTGTGCGGATGACACAGGACTTTTCGTTGCGCTATATGCTCATCGATGGCCAGGGTAATTTCGGCTCAGTAGATGGTGATGACCCTGCTGCTATGCGTTATACCGAAATTCGTATGGCAAAGATTGGCCACGAATTATTAGCCGACCTCGATCGTGAAACGGTGGATTTTGGGCCTAACTATGACGGCCATGAATCTGAACCATTAGTGCTGCCTGCGCGTATTCCCAATCTGTTAATCAACGGTGCTTCCGGGATTGCAGTAGGGATGGCTACCAATATCCCTCCGCATAATTTGGGAGAGGTAGTTGATACCTGCTTGCACCTACTTGAGCACCCCAATGCCCCTATCGATGATCTGATTAACCTACTTCACGCACCGGATTTCCCGACTGCAGGGTTAATTTATGGGTTAGCAGGGGCGCACGAAGGATATAGAACAGGTCGGGGGCGTGTGGTGATGCGCGCAAAGACCCATTTTGAAGAGTTGGATAAAGGGCGTTGTCGCGCGATTATCGTCGATGAGCTGCCTTACCAAGTCAATAAACGGGTGCTTTTAGAGCGCACTGCTGAGCTGGTGAATGACAAAAAAATTGAGGGTATTTCTGATATTCGTGATGAGTCGGATCGAAGCGGAATGCGCGTCGTATTTGAGCTCAAGCGAAATGAAGTCCCTGAGGTAGTCCTCAATAATTTATACAAACACACGCAGTTACAAGATACTTTTGGAATAAATCTGGTTGCGTTGGTCGACGGGCAGCCCAAGTTACTCAATCTCAAAGAGATGATTGAGTGCTTTTTGGCGCACCGCCGTGAAGTTATTACGCGTCGCACCATCTTTGAATTGCGTCGTGCGCGTGAGCGGGGACATGTTTTAGAAGGTTTGGCGGTTGCTTTGGCAAATATCGATGAATTTATCGCTGTGATCAAAGCTGCTCCTGCTCCTCCTATAGCTCGACAGGAATTGATGGATCGTGCTTGGGATTCCTCCCTGGTGCGAGAAATGCTCGCACGTGTTGCAATGGGTTCTGCAGTAGAGAGCGGCGTGGTATCCGGTGATGCAGCCTATTTGGCTCGATACCGGCCAGAAGGGCTGAGCCCTCTATTTGGTATTCAGCAAGATGGGCTCTACAAGCTCTCTGAAGTGCAAGCGCAAGAAATACTGCAAATGCGCCTCCAACGCCTAACAGGGCTGGAACAAGAAAAAATTGTGTCTGAATATCAAGACATGATGGCGCAGATTACGGATCTTCTCGACATTTTGAGCGATCCTCAGCGC
This sequence comes from Mycoavidus cysteinexigens, assembly GCA_031963045.1. GTDB lineage: Bacteria > Pseudomonadota > Gammaproteobacteria > Burkholderiales > Burkholderiaceae > JASSUD01. The sequence goes on along the minus strand of JASSUK010000040.1, from coordinate 101,203 downwards.
GTACGCACGCTGATTACTGATGATCTTTTAGCCGCCAAGCGAGATTTTGGTGATCCAAGACGTTCGCAGATTGAGGTCAATGCAACAGACCTGAATTATGAAGATTTGATTACTCGCCAAGAGATGGTGGTAACCATTTCACATATGGGATATTTCAAAGCGCAACCATTGGCTGAATATCGTGCACAAAAGCGTGGAGGGCGTGGTAAGCAAGCTACTTCGATGAAAAATGAAGACTGGATCGATACGCTATTTACTGCACAAACCCATGACATGTTGCTATGTTTTTCCGATCGCGGACGCGTGTTTTGGCTCAAAGTCTATGAGGTGCCTCAAGGTGGCCGTAATGCACTTGGATTACCGATTGTAAATGTCTTCCCGCTGGATTCTGGTGAGAAAATCACTGCGGTTCTGCCTGTAAAAGAATTTTCAGAAGATCAGTATGTGGTGATGGCTACCGCGCTGGGTGTGGTGAAAAAGACCCGTTTAACAGCGTTTGGCCGACCTATGAAGCGTGGAATCATCGCTGTGAATCTGGATGAAGGCGATTACCTGATCGGTGTAGCGGTAACCGATGGTCTGCATGATGTGATGTTGTTCTCTGATGCAGGTAAGGCGGTACGCTTTAAAGAGAGTGATGTACGTGTAGTAGGCCGAGAGGCGCGTGGTGTTAAGGGTATGAATTTGGATATGGGTCAGCGTGTGATCGCGATGCTCGTGGCTGAAGAAGGCGATTCTGCGGCAATGGGCTCCGTACTGACGGCAACAGAAAACGGCTTTGGCAAACGCACACCGATTGCGGAGTACACGCGCCATAGCCGCGCAACAAAAGGCATGATTGCTATTCAAACCAGCGAGCGTAATGGCAAAGTAGTGGCCGCTACGTTAGTAGATGATGAACGTGAAATTATGCTTATTACGAATGCAGGGGTATTGATTCGTACGCGCGCAAAAGAAATTCGCGAGATGGGCCGCGCAACCCAAGGTGTTACACTGCTTTCTCTGGATACAGGCACTAAACTCTCCGGGTTACAGTTGATTGCAGAATCTGGTGAAGAATTAGAGGATGCAGAGATAGAAGGTGCAGATGCAGAGATAGAAGGTGCGGATACAGAGAATGTGTAAGCGCAAAATATTTTTGAGAATCTGTATTGAAGTCTGAATGAATTTTAAGTAAGTTTGAAGTCGTTTAGCAGTACTTATTTCGATAGCATATTGCGAAACCTCTTAAGTGCTGTTAAACGACAATACGGGCAACACCACCCCGCGTTAGTGCAGCAATTATCAGCCGGCTGAGCTGGCCGATATAACCCCACCTGGGTATTTTTCAGTTTCTCCTTTTTTCGTAGGGCCGCGTTTTTAGAAAAAGGGTGGTGCTACTGAGAATTACTCAATCTTCCAGGAAGTCGCTATGCAAAAAACATTTAAGATTTGGTTGGCGTTAGCCTGTTTTGCGCCTACTTTGGTTTGTGCCCAAGCTTTGCAAAAACCAGCGCTTGTCAACGCTGCGCCCGTAGAAAGTGCCACGCTTGTTGCGGCACCTATCGATCCCGCTAAACGTGCTGCAATCAAAGATTTGTTAAATGCTATTGATGCAGCAAAGCTAGTTAAGGCTATTGGTGATACTGCTCGTATCCAAGCTAGGCAATTGGTTCCTGCTATTCTTTCAGACGCGTTAGCTGAAAATAAAACACTCAGCGAGCCGCAAAAGCGCAGCTTGATTCCTGCTCTTCAATCTAATGCAATACCCAAGTTGGTAGCGCGTGCAGGTGAAGCCTTTGAGACACCGCAATTTACTGCTGATGCGCTAGAGGCTCAATATCAAGCTTACAATACCCATTACACCATTCAAACGATTAAAGCTTTGACTGGGTTTTATCGCAGTGATGCTGGTCGTGAATTTATTCAAAAGCAAGATCAGGTGGGCCGCGATGTAGTAAATGGTTTGCTTCAAAAATATATGCCTAATGCAATCAAGGCTATCCGTGAGCAAGCTGATCAAGAAGTTGCTACTGCTAAACCTGCAGCTGCAGCACCTTCTAAGCCTGCTTCGAAAAGATAATTTTCAATATTTCTTTGAGAAATTGTAGACAAGGCTCTGCTCTACACAGCCGTTTGCGCATAGAACCCGTTTTATGCGCAAACGGCTAATTTTGCTTTTAATCTCCAATGTATTTGATGTAACCGGGTTTAAGCCTTCATACGCTGATTTTCTCCTCTCAACTATTCGAGGCACTATGCGCGCATTTAATTTTTCTGCAGGCCCTTCGGCCTTACCTGTTGAAGTCTTGCAGCAAGCAGCAGAAGAAATGGTGGACTGGCGAGGTAGCGGTATGGGAGTGATGGAAATGAGCCACCGTGGCCCAGAATACTCCTCCATCCATAACCAGGCGTTAGAGGATTTAAGAAGTCTGCTCAAAGTGCCTGATACGCACCATATCCTCTTTTTACAGGGCGGCGCGCTGGCACAGAATGCGTTTATCCCTATGAATTTATTGGGTACTCGGCATGTGGCAGACTATATCGTCACTGGATTTTGGTCTAAAAAAACATATCAAGAAGCGCATAGATACTGCGCTGCCCACCTTGCTGCAACAACGGAACCTAGCCACTTTATGCATGCAGCAAAGCCTGCAAGTTGGCAGCTTTCTGCAGACCCGGCTTATGTGCACGTGTGCACGAACGAGACGGTCAATGGGGTGGAGTATTTTGATTTGCCAGATTACACGTCTGAGGTAGACACCCTTTTATCCGCGCGCGATGAGCCTATTCCACTCGTCATCGATACGTCTTCACATATATTGTCCCGTCCGCTCAATATTACGAAGCAGGGCGTTATTTATGCCAGTGCTCAGAAGAATTTTGGGATTGCAGGCGTCACTTTGGTCATTGTGCGCGATGATTTACTAGATCGCGCTTTGCCTATTTGTCCTTCCGCTTTTCATTGGAGAGGCGTGGCGCAGAGTAATTCGATTTACAACACGCCTCCGACTTATGGCATTTATATGGCAGGGTTGATGTTTCAATGGCTCAAACGCCAGGGTGGTTTAAATGCGATAGAAAAGCGCAATATTGAAAAAGCACAGCTGGTCTATAACGCGATTGATTCCAGTGATTTCTACTTTAATTCGGTGGATCCTGCAGCGCGCTCGCGTATGAATATTCCTTTTTATCTAAAAGATATGAGTCGTCTAGACGCGTTTTTGGCAGGTGCTAAAGAGCGTCGTTTGGTTCAGATAAAAGGGCATTCTTCAATGGGTGGTTTACGTGCATCTATGTACAACGCCACACCTCTTGAGGCCGTGCAAGCTCTGGTGAGCTATATGCAGGATTTTGAAAAACAGCACGCTTAAAAAACTCGATACGCCTATGCACTGCGAACCACGCGCTATGAATGATGACACTACGCTTTCCATACAGCTGCAGCCTTTGCGAGAGGAAATTGATGCCATCGATGCTCAGTTACTGAAACTCTTAAGTAAGCGCGCCAAACTGGCGATGGAAGTAGGGGCTATCAAGAAAGAATGCGGTGCACCGATATTTCGCTTTGAGCGTGAATTGCAAGTTATTGCGCAATTACAAACGCTCAATGGTGGACCTTTAAAAGCCAAACATATCGAGACTATTTGGCGAGAGATAATGGCTGCAAGTCGGGCGCTTGAAAAGCCGCTATCTGCGGCTTTTTTAGGTCCAGTAGGGACGTATAGCGAGCAGGCGATGCATGCCTACTTTGGTCATGCGATGGTTGAAATACCGGGGGCTTCAATTGACGAAGTATTTCGGGCTGTTGAGGCAGGTACAGCAGATTACGGTGTGGTTCCTGTAGAAAACTCCACAGAAGGGGCGATTACCCGTACGCTAGATCTTTTGCTGCGTACTTCTTTGCAGATGAGCGGTGAAGTGATTTTGCCGATCGAGCATCAGCTGCTTACGCGCTCCGGAAACTTGGAAGGCGTTGAAGTGGTATGTGCGCATGCCCAAGCGCTCGCCCAATGCCAAAATTGGCTTGCCACGCAAACCCCCCACTTGAAAATTGAAGCTTGTGCTAGCAACGCACAAGCGGCACAAAGAGCTGCACAGGATGCACGTATCGCGGCCATTGCTAGTGAACGTGCTGCTGCGCATTACGATTTGCATATTGCGCATGCAATGATTCAGGATGATCCGTATAACCGCACCCGCTTTGCCATCATTGGCCAGCATGCTTGCGCTCCGACTGGTGATGATCAAACTTCTTTGGTTTTTTCTGTGAAAAATGAACCGGGTGCGGTGCTAAAAATACTAGAGCCTTTAGGACGTCAAGGTGTATCCATGACACGCTTTGAATCGCGTCCAGCTAAAAATAGAGCCTGGGAATACCATTTCTATATTGACCTGGATGGGCATATTCAAGACTCTCCAGTAGCAGCTGCTTTGTGCGAACTCGAAGCAAAATCGGCTTTCTTAAAAGTGCTTGGATCCTATCCAAAAGCAAAGCCATAACCTCCATTCCTCATGCCACCCCCCCCCTTCATTCTTAAAAAATTGCTTATTGCCGGTGTGGGCTTAATCGGCGGCTCGCTTGCACTAGCTCTGCGTCGTGCAGGGTGTATACACACATGTATTGGAATAGAGCCAACTGCAGCGCTCGGGTCACAGGCGCTTCGGCTTGGTGTGATCGATGCAGTGGTGGGATTGGATGATGAGCAGGCTCTCGCTAGCAGTATGCGCGGAGCAGATATGCTAGTGCTTGCAGCTCCTATGGGTCAAAATCACACACTGTTTAGCGCAATTGCCCCCTATCTTGAGCCGCAAACGATTGTGACCGATGTGGGTAGTGTTAAAGGGAGCGTGATTGCACAGGCGCGGGCTGTGCTGGCAGATAAGATAGGGCAATTTATTCCTGCGCACCCAATAGCTGGGCGCGAAGTGAGTGGTGCAGCTGCAGCACTCGTTGATCTATATGAAAATTGCCGCGTAGTGCTATGCCCTCTGCCTGAAAATGAATCGACAAATTGTGAGCGTGTAAGGCAGATGTGGCGTTTGGCAGGCGCGCATCCGTATGATCTTTCTGCTCAGCAGCACGATGCTATATTCGCTTCAGTTAGCCACTTACCCCATGTATTGGCTTTTGCTTTGATTGAGCATTTGCTGCGTAATGATGCGCCAGGACAAAGTCTGACTTTTGCTGGCAGTGGTTTTCGCGACTTTACGCGCATTGCTGCATCACAGCCGCAGGTTTGGCGAGATATTTGTATAGCTAATCGCACCGAATTACTTGAAAATATTCAAGGCTATATAGCAGTGCTAAATGATGTACATCAGGCTATATTTGAAGAAGAAGGAGCAACGCTTGAAAATATATTTGAGCGCGCTTCTTCTTTGCGCGCACAATGGAATTATAAATAGTTTTCGACGCAAACATCCTTCACTGCAGGATTTTTGCGCCATGCAAACTACTGTGTAGAGGTTTTGCGCAAAGTTTTGCCGTTTTTTGTTTTTGGCTTGATGAAAGTAGTACCCACCTTATTTGTGAGCACTACCACGCGCCAATAAGGAGAATTTGATGTTTACGTCTATCCAGGCCTACACATTACTGCCAGTAGGATGCCAAGGCTTGAACTTAAAAGCTGCGCCGGTTCCTGTGGAAGCACAGCTTATCGAAGCGGTACCTTGTTCAAACAGGCAGGTAGCTGAAAACACCGATGTGGTGCACATTCCCAGTGAAGGGCGATTTGCTAAAGTAGAATCTTTTCTGAACCAATTTCTAATAAACGCAATAGGGAGCAGTTACGTTAGCTGTATACCTTTATTGATGGTGCCTTCTTTGATAATGTTTGGCGCTTATATGCAGATAGTATTTGGATTTTTGTGTATGGTTGGGGCCATTGTTTTTATAGCTGAAAACCTCTATCACGGTGAGGTTTGAGCTATTGGCTTAGGGTATGTCCTAGGCCTTGACGCATCATTTTTTAATTTTTTTTGCTATTTTTGAACGTTTGACTGCTCCTTCTTCTCTTCCTTTCTTAGTCCTTGGGCCTTATACGCAGGCCCGAGGCTCTGTACGCGTCCCTGGTTCAAAAAGTGTATCGAACCGGGCGCTTTTGTTAGCAGCCCTAGCGCGTGGAGATACCGTACTTGAGGGCGTATTAAATGCTGAAGATACGCAGGTGATGTTGCAGGCACTGTCCACCCTAGGTATTGCTTGGACACGAGATGGCGATCGTTACACTATCTGCGGAATGGACGGTAATTTTCCCGTGAAAGAAGCCGCACTTTCTTTGGGAAATGCTGGGACGGCGGTGCGTTTATTGACTGCAGCATTAGCTGTGAGTCAGGGGCACTACGTACTAAGCGGTGTACCGAGAATGCATGAGCGGCCTATTGCTGATCTTGTCGATGCGCTACGCCAAACAGGCGCGAAGATCGACTATGTACAACAAGAAGGCTTTTTGCCACTTGCGATCCATGCAACCACTCTTTGTATCGATGCTCCTTTGCAGATTCGTGGTGATGTGTCGAGTCAATTTTTGACCGCACTATTGGTTGCATTGCCCTTAGTGCCTTCCTGCGCGATGGAAAACCCTGCACAAAACACAGTGGTCCGTCATCCGCTCCAAGCAGAAATCAGTAAAACAAGCTGTATTGAGGTGCAAGGTAAGTTGATTTCTCAACCGTATATCGCCATGACGTTAAAACTGATGGAGCAATTTGGCGTCAAAGTAGAGCATGGTTTTGAGCAGGATGCGGCGCCCCGTTTTATCGTACCTACTTGCGTGGGTTATGACTCGCCAGGCTATGTAAGTATTGAAGGTGATGCTTCTTCTGCCTCGTATTTTCTCGCGGCAGGTGCTTTGGGAGGAGGGCCTGTTCGAGTCGAAGGTGTTGGAGCTAATAGCATTCAAGGTGATGTGAAATTCGCAGATATGCTCTCAAAAATGGGCGCTACGATAGCTATTGGGCCAACTTGGATCGAAGCCAGCGGCCCTACGCCTTCTGCATTAGGCAGTATTCCTGTGAGCTCTGCCGCTTTTCCATTGGCACGATTTGAATGTTTAGATGTGGATTGCGAAGCCATTCCTGATGCGGCAATGACCCTCGCGGTTCTAGCACTCTTTGCGCGTGGCACTACTACGTTGCGCGGCATAGCTAGCTGGCGAGTCAAAGAGACAGACCGTATTGCAGCGATGGCTACTGAATTACAAAAATTGGGCGCTACTACAGAAAGTGGGCCTGATTTTCTGCGTATCACGCCACCTATTGCGCTCATACCCAATGTTGCTATCCATACCTATGATGATCATCGGATGGCAATGTGTTTTTCATTGGTGAGTTTGGCAGGCGTGCCCATAACCATTTGTGATCCAAGCTGCGTAAATAAAACCTATCCAGATTACTTTTTGCATTTCGAGTCTCTGGTAGATGCTTGATCTTTTTACGCTCTTTACCGCGAGTATTTAGTGCATAGCAATACACTTTCGCCCAAAAGGTATCCCGTTATTACCATCGATGGCCCCACTGCATCGGGTAAAGGAACGATTGCCCGCGCTGTGGCAGTGAAACTGGGATTTCATTATTTAGACAGTGGCGCACTGTACCGACTTATAGCCCTAGCCAGTTTGCGCAATACGCAGTCTGATTCAGGTATAGATGGCACTCCTGAGTACATTGCAACATTAGTTAGGCTTATTGAAACGGTAGATATAGAGTTCTCGGAAGAACGAATAACGCTAAATGGGCAGGACGTCACACAGGATATCCGTGCTGAAGAAGTAGGGCAGCGTGCTTCGGCCATAGCGGTATATGCCCCTATTCGCGCTGCACTATTAGCTCGGCAACGTGTATTCCATCAGCCTCCTGGTCTGGTTGCAGATGGGCGTGATATGGGCACAGTGGTGTTTCCTGATGCGCCTTTAAAAATCTTTTTAACTGCAAGTGTAGAAGCCAGAGCAAAAAGGCGATACAAACAGCTGCAAGAGCAAGGTCAAGATTTTTCTGCTAGCATGCCGACCCTTTTGAAAAATTTAGAAGCGCGCGATGCGCGCGATTGCGCGCGAGCGGTTTCTCCGCTCAAACCTGCGCCAGATGCTAGAATATTGGATGGATCGACGATGAGCGTTGACGCAGTCGTTGCAACCGTTATGGAATGGTTTCGTAGCGCAGATTTATAGTTATATTTTTTAGCAGTCCCACGGAAACTTCACAACACGCATGTTGCGAAGTATGTTTTTTAACCTTTTTAATCATGGTTGCGCACGCTTTTGTTTTTAGAGCATTTCTAAGAACCTATTTATAGTCTCCCAAAAGGGCCCATCTTCGGGGTCGTGCGGTGCTCGGAATCCTCACTGTACTTAAGTACAGTTCCGGTCCCTGTGCTCCTGCTCCCCCAAATATGAACCCTTTTGGAAGACTCTAAACAGGTTCTTAGGGAGTGCCCTCAATTAGCCAAAAGAGCCCATCTTTGAGGTCGTGCGGTGCTCGGAATCCTCACTGTACTTAAGTACAGTTCCGGTTCCTGTGCTCCTGCTCCCCCAAATATGGACCCTTTTGGCTAACTGAGGACACACCCTACTCTAGAAGCGTTCCTGAGTGTAGCCAGTCCCTTTCATGTCTGATTCTCACGCTTTTGTTTTATCTGTCAAGACATTGGATTCTGACCAATCTCCTTTAGTGACTTCGCTCACTGAGGATGCGGCTGAATCTTTTGCTGCACTTTTTAAAGATTCCATCTCGCGCCAAAATATGCGAGCTGGAGCGGTTATTTCCGCTGAGGTAGTACGCATCGATCACAATTTTGTGATTGTAGATGCGGGCCTTAAATCTGAAGCTTATGTTCCTCGCGAAGAATTCCTCAATGACCAAGCTGAGCTTGAAGTGCAAATTGGAGATTTTGTCTCCGTTGCTATCGAGCTGTTAGAAAATGGTCGTGGCGATACCGTGCTCTCCCGTGATAAAGCAAAACGCCTCGCCTCTTGGCTGGCGCTTGAAAAAGCATTGGATAGCCATGAGTTGGTTACTGGAACGATTACGGGTAAGGTCAAGGGCGGTATGACCGTTATGGTCAATGGTATTCGTGCCTTCTTGCCAGGTTCCTTGATCGATGCACATCCTGTCACCAAAGACATGGCTCAACTGCAATCGCAGTATGAGGGCAAAACGCTTGAATTCCGCGTTATCAAGCTCGATCGCAAGCGCAACAACGTTGTGCTTTCACGCCGTGCTGTGGTTGAAGCTGAGCAAAGTGAAGAGCGCGCTAAACTGTTCGAGACGTTAGAAGAAGGCGTAGTCGTTAAAGGCGTGGTTAAAAACATCACGAACTACGGTGCATTTGTACGTTTGGCTGGCACCGTTATCGATGGCTTGCTGCATATTACCGATATCGCATGGCGCCGCGTATTGCACCCAAGCGAAGTATTGACAGTAGGTCAAGAACTCACCGTCAAGATTTTGAAATTCGACAAAGAGAAAAAACGTGTTTCTCTAGGCTTGAAGCAATTGGCTGATGATCCTTGGAAGGGCCTTGCACAACGTTATCCTTCTGGTACACGCCTATTTGGTAAAGTGACCAATATTACGGATTACGGCGCATTTATCGAAATCGAATCTGAATCAGGTATCGAAGGTTTGGTACATGCTTCTGAAATGGATTGGACCAATAAAAATATTGTACCTAGCAAAGTCGTCAAAATCGGCGATGAAGTGGGTGTAGTGGTTCTCGAGATTGACGAACAGCGCCGCCGTATCAGCCTGGGTATGAAACAGTGCAAAGAAAATCCATGGGACGACTTTAATCGCACCTTCAAAAAAGGCGATAAAGTAAACGGCGTGATCAAATCGATCACTGATTTCGGTCTCTTTGTTGGTTTGCCTGGTGATATTGACGGATTGATCTATCTGTCTGATTTGTCCTGGAATGAGCCTGGTGAAGAAGCTGTGCGTAAACACAAAAAAGGTGACAGTGTTGAGGCAGTGGTATTGAGCATTGATGTGGAAAAAGAGCGCATCTCGCTGGGTATCAAGCAACTCGAAGGCGATCCTTTTGCACAGTACGCTAGCATTCATGACAAAGGCTCCAAAGTAGAAGGCCAAGTACAGTCTGAAGATGCCAAAGGGTTTGTGATTACACTCGCACCTGAGGTCGAAGGATATATTCGTGTAAGCGATACGGAATACTCCTCTATTGAAGAAGCGCGTGAAGTACTCAAAGAGGGTTCAACCGTTGCAGCTACGGTGGTCAATTCAGATCACAAAGCGCGTCGTATTTTCCTTTCCTTAAAGCAAGGTAAATCACAGGAAGTAGCGCAAGCTGCAGAACCTGAGAAGAGCGATGCGACCAGTTTTGGTGCGTTGCTCAAAGCTGAACTGAATACACAAAAATAGAAAGTAAAAATCTGCTCAAAAGCATGCTTTTGAGCAGATTGTAGGGCGTGTCCTTAATTGCCCAAAAGAGCTCATATTGTAGGTTGGTGGTGACGAAGGAACCCCAACATGCGTACCACTGACTTTTAATTTTTTGCTTTTAGATAATCTGTAAGCAGGTTATCAAGGAAGCAGTGGTTTTAGTAGTGATGTGAGAACTGAACCAAAATGGGTTCTTTTGGGCAATTGAGGGGACGCCCTAGTGTGTATTTAAATCTGGAAGCCCGCTTATAGGCAGGTCAAAAGCGACGTTCCCAGGTAATAAAGCCGCAAACCATGACCTATTAGGATCATGGTTTGCGGCTTTTCCAAATCTGGAATAGGTATTTTTTGAGCCTTTATAAGCAGTTTTTTTGACATGTGAAATCAGTGCGGTAGATGATATGACTCAATCTGAACTGGTGGCTCTTCTGCATCTCAAGTTTTCGCATATAGCTTTGACAGAAATCGATGTAGCTATTAAGCATATTCTGAGTGCGGTGACGCAAACGCTTTGCGCTGGTGCGCGTGTTGAAATCCGCGGGTTTGGAAGCTTTAGCTTGCGTTATCGTGGGCCGCGTGAAGCGCGCAATCCTAAGTCTGGTAAAAAGGTTTATGTGCCAGGAAAATCGGCTCCTTACTTTAGAGCCAGTGATCATTTGCGTGCGCAGATCAATATTTCCGCTGATGCTGAGCAAGCTTAAAAGCGCTCCGTATGCATAGCAATCTCGAGTTACTTCAATGAGAGAGATTGCAGACAGATCGGCTATGAATACCCTCGGCGGCCTTGTATTCTTTGGGTCTGCGCTTTTTTGTCCTCTTTTAGGGTTTTTGATCCTATGAAGTTTTTTCTGATTGCGATTCGCATCCTGGTGTTTATTCTTCTTTTTGGTCTGGCATTGGCCAACACACAAGAAAGCCAGCTCAATATCTTTGACTATACAAGCTGGCATGCTCCGATGATCGTCATCAACCTTGCCTTTTTTATCGCAGGTTTAGGCGTGAGCTTGCTATTCACCATACCGGCTCGTCTACGTAACCAGGTTGAAATCACTCTACTCAAGCGCCGTCTCAAGCAGCGTGGGAAAGAGCAAGATGCCAATCTGGTTGATTCCGGGAAGCCTTCTTAGAGCCTGATTATGGATCTTGATTTTTGGTGGTTATTGCTGATTCCTGTAGTGTTTGGGCTTGGTTGGATGGCAGCGCGTTTTGATCTTAGACATCTTTTATCTGAGCGCGCGAATCTTCCCCGTTCCTATTTTCAGGGCCTTAATTTTTTGCTCAATGAGCAAGCTGACAAAGCGATCGACGCTTTTATTGAAGTAGCCAAGTTAGATCCCGAAACTACCGAACTCCATTTTGCCTTAGGTAATTTATTTCGAAAACGTGGTGAAACAGAGCGTGCCATCCGCGTACATCAAAATGTTTTTAGCCGCGCGGATCTACCCAAAAAAGAACGAGACCATGCCCTCTATGAGCTTGCTCAAGACTTTTTAAAAGCAGGGCTGCTTGATCGTGCAGAAACGGCTTTTAAAACATTTATTGCGCCTGGTTATACAGACCAGCGGTATGCAGATGAAGCCCAACAGTGCTTACTCACCATTTATTCTCTAGAAAAAGAATGGCCTGCTGCTATTGCGTGTGCGTTGGAGTTGGAAGCGCGAGGAGTAGGGACCTATAAAAAAGAAATTGCGCAATTTTATTGCGAGCAAGCACAAGAAGCTTTTGATGCTCAAAAAGAAGAGGTCGCACGTGAAGCACTAGCACAGGCGCTCATTGCCTGTCCGATGAGCCCCCGAGCTCTTTTGCTTTTAGGTGATGCGCAGATGATGGCAGGTGAGCCACAATCTGCTCTGAGTACCTGGGCGCACATAGAAAAACAAAATGTAGCCTACTTGCCTTTGGTAGTGCAGCGTTTGATGCAAGCGCATACCTTGCTCAATCAAGCTGATACAGGTGTTGAGAAGCTTATAGAGACATTAGAGTGCCATCCCTCTAATGACTTATTCGAAGTGATCTATCCCTACGTGGTGCAACACCAAGGTTTAGATCGCGCTTATGCGTTAGCGCGTAGCGTTATGCAAAAACTACCTACCATGAGTGCAGCGATGGCGCTTCTTGAAGCGCATTCAATAAAGGCACGTGAACCTAAACGCAGTGAACTAGAGTGGATACGCCGTTTAATTACCCAGCGTATTCAAAATAAGCCTCGCTACCTATGCCAGGAGTGTGGGTTTAGAGCTCGACTTTTTTATTGGCAATGCCCAGGCTGCCAAGGGTGGGAATCCTCAAGGGCTGATGCAGGATCTTAAAGTCATTTCCGTTCAATTAACATTCCACCAACCTACCGGCCGTTACCATGTAGGTGGAAATGTTCTGAATATTCTAGGGTGTGGCTGCCCTTGCTCTATTGCTTGCGCATGCTTTGTCCATATATCTTCCCATTTTTCTAATGGTTTTGGGGAGTGTTTTGCGAGTGCGACTTCCTTCTGATATTTTTTCTCTTTTTTTCTCTGCTCTGATTGTTTCTGTTTTCGTTCCTGTTTGATATTGTTTTGTTGTTCCCGCTGTCCGTCCAAATATTTTTTATGCTCTTCGCTGAGCTGCTTTTTTTGTGTATGCAAAGATTTAGAAAAAATCACTGCTAATAAAAGTGATGTGTGGGCTAAGGTGTAGCAAGCTATTTGTAACCAGGGCAAAGAAAATCCTGTTATATGTTGCACGTGTTGATGCGTGGCGAGGCTAGTGCCTGCGATTTTTGCTGTTTGAGTGCAATACTTAATGCGTTGCTCAAGTCTTGGAATGTCTGAATTGCGCGGAGGGCATTTCACGCCCATGCATGCAGGTTTGATATATGGCTTCGTACTAGTAGACGAAACAGCCAAATTGAGCACCGCATTCTCCTGTTTTGCAGGTTCAATAGCGATGGGCGTGACGCACCCCGCCCTAGAAACTGCTTTGGGTTATTAAAGGATATTTAATAGTTCATTCAATGAAAAATAAGCTTTCGCATCGCTAGGATGTGGAGAAAATTATTTTTTTGTATTATAAGATAATTCTTATTTTTGTGTAAATCATCTGCAAAAATTCATGGCTTAAGCCGATTGCTTTTTAAGTGAAATAAATATGGAAGAGGGCTTAGACCCTATCGTAGCTATTGCAACAGCCCCAGGTCAAGGGGGAGTTGGAGTGGTGCGCGTGTCGTTTGGGCGAGCTGCCGACGAAGCAGTACATGGGTTTATTCAAGCCCTATGTAAAAAAGAATTGCGTCCACGATATGCAACGCATACAGCTTTTTGGGATGGACGTGAGGAGAAGCTCGATCATGGGATTGGGCTGTATTTTGTTCGTCCGCATTCTTATACCGGTGAGTCGGTACTCGAATTACAAGGCCATGGAGGCACGGTAGTTTTGCAGCTATTGCTACGTCGATGCTTGGAGGCGGGGCGTGCAATGCATATGCGCTTGGCTGAGCCTGGGGAGTTTACGCGGCGAGCATTTCTAAATGATAAGCTTGATTTAGCGCAGGCTGAGGCAGTGGCAGATTTGATCGCAGCCAGTACAGAAGCAGCGGTTCGATCAGCAGGGCGCTCATTGAGCGGTGTATTTTCAAAAGCAGTGAATGCATTGGTAAAACAGCTCATTCATTTAAGAATGCTGATTGAAGCTACGCTAGATTTTCCAGAAGAAGAAGTGGATTTTTTAGAAGCAGCCGATGCACTGGGTCAGTTAGAACGTATCGATCAAGCATTGTCAGATATGCGTTCTCAAGCGAAGCAGGGTGCGCTACTGCGTTCAGGCCTATCGGTAGTATTGGCGGGTTCGCCGAATGTGGGTAAATCTTCGCTACTAAATGCGCTAGCAGGCGCAGAGCTCGCTATTGTTACTCCGTTTGCAGGGACGACTCGAGACAAAATTACCCAGACCATTCAAGTGGAAGGGATCCCCTTGCATCTTGTGGATACAGCAGGCTTGCGTGAATCGGAAGATCCTATTGAGCGCATCGGTATGCAACGCACTTGGGAAGAAATTGAAAAAGCAGATGTGGTGCTGCACGTGTTTGATGTGCGCGATATGGCACAGGTGCCTGTAGTGGCTCAGCATGCTGATAGGTGCGCAATATCAAATACAGCAGTATTGAATTTACAGTCCGATAATTTTGCACAACAAATTGCGCTCAAATTTCCCCCTAAGCTTCCAATTATTCAAGTTTTCAACAAAATAGATCTGCTAGACGAATCAGCGCGCAATGCATTGCTTGAACCCCAAGCGCATGTTCCAGCGCAGGAGGTTGTTGAGCCTTTGGAAAAAGAGCTTACAAAAAGAGTATATCTCTGTGCACAGACAGGAGAGGGGATAGACCAACTACGCGCGCAGCTACTTGAGCTCGCAGGCTGGCAAGCAGGAGAAAACACGTTTCTAGCTCGCACGCGCCATCTCGAAGCATTAGAAGCAGCGCATGCACATATCCAACAGGCCATGGCATACGCAGCAGCCAAAAATAGCGCGCTTGATTTGTTTGCAGAAGAATTACGCTTAGCGCAAGAGCAACTCAATACCGTGACGGGGGCATTTACCAGCGATGATTTGCTCGGTGAAATTTTTGGTCAGTTTTGTATTGGTAAATAAATGGTGGGATTTTAAGTTTTTCACCTATGACTATGTAAAAGGGATCCACAAAACTCCACCAACCACAAGAAAAGGCAGAGGCTGGTAGGTTGGTGGTGGTGAAGGAACCTCAACATGCAGGCCACTATGTTCTTGATGACCAGCTTACAAAATCTCAAAAACAAAGATTAAAAGTCAGCGGTATGCATGTTGGGGTTCGTGCCTCACCCCAACCTACCGTTCTGCATAACACAAGTGAATAAATGGCAGAGTACAGCAGGGCTTAGTACACAGCAGACTGACTGCTTTCAATTAATTCATTCATTTTTTCTTGATCAAAACCTGTAATTTCCGCGATATCTACCATAGAGAAACCTTTTACTAGCATATTTACTGCAGTTTTCTCAATACCTTCCTGTACACCTCGTTGCATCAGTCGTTGTGCAAATGTCATGATTTCTCCCTTATATTGCGGCGCAGCTTCAAAAGCCAGCGCATAAAATTTCTCATCGTCGCTGCATTCACCTTGTTCCATCAGACTGCAATATAGCGCTAACCTTGTCAACGCCGAGCGGATTAGCTGCCAATACCTTTAGTATGTCTTTAAAAATCAAGAAAATATCCCGCGTACGGACATGCTTCATCACCATCTCATAGGCTGCTGCACGGCCATGAGTCTGTAATTTTTCATCGGGAATGATGCTTAAGTCTACTAACTGTGTAGCTCCGGGAAATAGCTGCCACGCTAGCTTAGGTTGGTCAATGTAATCCCTAATATCTAGAGAATGCGGGTATGGGCTTTGTGTGCCTTGATAAAATAGGATAGGTATGACCAAAGGTGGGCGTTTTCCACGCTTTTGATCTATATGTCTGCGCATAGCGGCAACTTGGTATTCCAAAAGCCTAAACGGCATTTGTTCATCCACAGTCCTTTGATGCTCTATAAGTATATAAGCATAGGCATCCTCGCCATTTATTTTGAAACTGTAGAGCGCATCCGCCAAGCGATGACGCAATTCTGGACTTACAAAAGAGGTATTTTCCAAGCGTAGAGTAGACATATCGCAGTGCGGAATCAGCGATGGTGGTAGGTGTGCTATCAGAAAATCTTTTGCAATTGTAATGTCTCCCATAAAGTGCTTAAAGAGAACATCATGGGGTTGGGAGATGGCACTCATTACTAAAAACCAGAAAATAAAAAAGGGGATTAAACGGGCAAAAGCGGTACGTCTGTAGGGAGAGCTTCTTCTCTTCTAAGCATTAAAGTCAGCCCTACTAGCGTTAATATCAATGGAGCCATAATGATGCCGATAGCACTTTGGATAATAATTTTTTGGCTTGGATCTAAGTCCCAATACGGAGCTTCTGTCCCTACCTCAAGAACGAGTGTGACAATGCTTGCTATGGTAGTAATACCCATCAAGATTTCAGAGTCGCGCATTCCGGGAACCATGCTTTGATTATTTTGACTGTTTGAAGTCCTTCGGTACGCGTTATCAGGGATAGTTTGATAAGGCTGTATATAAGAGGTATTGAGCAATAAAGCGGTATTGATATCCATAATGACCCTTTAGCTTTGTCATATAAACTCTCATAGTTCAGGCAAAAAATTGTGTAAGCATTTTGGGCTGTCGTTGGTACGTGGCCTGTTTGTTATGCCTGGCGTCTCCTCCATGGCCTACATCTCCAGAACCTGCTATCGACTTCTCAAAAAAAGAGCGTCTATGTTGGAAATTAAACCAATCAAGTTAAATAGTCAACTATTTGTGATTTTATTTTCTTGTGCGGTTGATTTTTTGCTGCGCCCCAACTTTGTATTTTTAAGCTTCATAGCTTTGCGATAGAGGTAGGTTGGTGGTGACGAAGGAACCCCAACATGCGTACCGCCTACTTTTATTCTTTACTTTTAAGAGTTTGTAAGCTGGTCATCAAGGAGGCAGTGGTGTGCATGTTGGGGTTCCTTCGTCACCACCAACCTACCTGGTATTCAGAGTTTTTACGTATCAATGAAGTAGATTCCACTTGCCATGCGTGCGCGCAGTTAAGATAGTGGTCTATGGTTTTTCAAAAGCGCATTGGGTTATGCGCATGTAAGCAGTCTCAAATGTGAGTGGTAGAGAGTAGGGAAAGGACACAGTATGAAAGTAATAGTGCCTGTTAAGCGGGTAGTGGATTTCAATGTAAAGGTGCGGGTTAAGGCAGATGAAAGCGGCGTAGATATTGCGCACGTGAAGATGTCTATGAATCCTTTTGATGAAATAGCGGTTGAAGAAGCCGTACGGCTCAAAGAAGCGGGTCACATTAAAGAGATTGTGGCTGTGTCATGCGGTACAACACGGGTTCAAGAAGTGTTGCGCCATGCATTGGCCTTGGGTGCGGATCGCGCTATTTGGATCAATACCGGTGATGTAGATTTACAACCTTTAGCGGTCGCTAGCCTGTTAAAAGCGCTTGCTGAGCGTGAAAATCCACAGCTTTTTGTGCTGGGTAAACAAGCGATTGATGATGATGCCAATCAAACTGGGCAGATGCTGGCAGGACTCTTACAGTGCGCGCAAGCAAGCTGCGCATTTCGTGTGAAGATTGTGAATGCATCTTCTGAGCCTTCTCATGTCGAGGTAATTCGTGAGATTGATGGAGGGTTGGAAACAGTAACATTAACCTTGCCTGCTGTGATCACGACCGACTTGCGTTTGAATGAACCCAGGTATGTGAAATTACCTGACATCATGAAAGCCAAGAAAAAGCCCCTCGATACCTTGTCTGCTGCAGAGTTAGGCGTAGAGATAGCACCACGCCTGAGTATTTTAAAAGTAAAGGAGCCAGTACAACGTAAGGCAGGCATCAAAGTGGCCGATGTGAAAACGCTCGTAGAAAAGCTAAGGCATGAAGTGGGTGTGCTTTAGTGTAGGTAAACCCGCGCTATTAACCTGCCGCATATTGACTCTGTTTCTAACACATGGCTTTTTATAATGGCTTGGAGCAGATGCTTTTAGGCTGAGTGCTTTGCGGCAGGTCAGTTTTTGGATATTTTCATTTTTGAGCAAGCACTATGACCACGCTTATTTTGGTTGAACACCAAGGCCATCAGATTAGCCGCGCCACGCTTAGTGCGCTGCGCGCAGCACAAGATTTAAATGCTGACATTCATCTTTTAATTACGGGCTATCAAGTTCAGCAAGTTGCGCAAGCAGCTGCCCGTTTAGAGAAAGTTTCCGCTGTTTTTGTCGCAGACGCTCCTCATTTGGAAGCAGGTTTAGCAGAGAATGTGTGCGCTACGGCACATAAGCTTGCTGCGCAGTATTCGCATATTATGGTGGCTGCCTCAGCCTACGGTAAAAATCTAGCTCCTCGCTTAGCTGCGCTTTTAAATGTGGCGCAGATTTCGGATATTACTGCAGTGCTCGATAGTGAAACCTTTGAGCGCCCAATTTATGCAGGCAATGCGATTGCAACGGTACGCTCCCATGATGCGATTAAAGTAGTTACAGTGCGCTACTCCAGTTTTGAAGTAGAGGATAAAGTAAGGGGCGATGCGGTCGCCGCACCTATCAACGTGATAGAAGCTGCGCCCGACACAGGGCTCACACAGTTTATTAAGCGTGAAATAACGTCTTCAGATCGGCCGGAATTGGGTAGTGCGCGTGTCGTAGTTTCTGGTGGCAGGGGGTTGGGGTCAAAAGCACAGTATGATGCGCTTTTAGGGCCTTTGGCTGGGAAGTTGCATGCTGCCTTGGGTGCCTCACGCGCAGCAGTAGACGCAGGATTTGCGCCTAACGATTATCAGGTTGGCCAAACGGGAAAAATTGTTGCTCCAGATCTGTATATGGCCATTGGAATTTCTGGTGCCATTCAGCATTTAGCAGGTATGAAAGATGCAAAAGTCATAGTAGCTATGAATAAAGATCCCGATGCGCCGATATTTAGCGTGGCAGACTACGGATTAGTGGGCGATCTATTTGAAACCGTGCCTGCCCTGCTAGAAGCGCTGCAACAAGTACCAGAACCTGCATAGAAGCGTATGTAGGTTGGTGGTGACGAAGGAGCCCCAGCATGCATACCACCGGCTTGTAATCATCACTTTTGACGTGCATATACCGGTTTTAAAAGGTTAGCGGTCATCATGTTGGGGTTTGTACCCCACCCCAACTTACAAAGAAAGGTAGGTTGGTGGTGACGAAGGAACCCCAACATGCGCACCACCGGCTTGTAATTGTCGCTTTTCTGTCTTTTTTTAGTATCATCGAACGGACTTTGATGAAAGTTTCCCTAGAAAAAGAAGTTTCCGGCTATAATCGCTGGCTTTTTTCACAGCTTGATGCTTGACATGCGCTGCTAGCTAGCACTCGCGTAGTAAAGCGCAAGTGTAGTACTGCAGCGGTAGCGCGCACGCTACTGAGTTGTGCGGCTCTATTTTCTGACTTATTTATTTAGGATGTAACACATGGTTGTTGTTCGTTTAGCCCGCGGGGGCGCTAAAAAACGCCCCTTCTACTATATCGTCACGGCCGATTCACGCTGCCGTCGCGATGGCCGCTTTATTGAGCGCTTGGGCTTTTATAACCCGTTTGCTGCTGGTGGCGAACCCCCATTAAGAATTGCAATGCCCCGCTTGGAATACTGGCGCAGTGTTGGTGCGCAGCTCTCTGACAAAGTTGCTCAGTTGATCAAGAAAGCAGAAAAAGATGCGACTATGCTTCAACCCGTAGCTTCCGTTGCCAATCCAGCTGCCTAAGAATCTGTTTAGAGTCTTGTATAGCTTCTGAGCCTTGTACAGGGTTAGGACAAAAATGTATTTGTGATGATCCGTAGAGACAATGCGTAAAGCGGTCAGCGCTCACTTTCCTGATATATTTTTTGATCATCGGGAGATGGGCGCTGATTTTTCTCAATAAACGGATGGTCTTAAAGACGGATCGCCAAATAAATTTCTGACCACTATGCTTCCAACAGAAACACAATCCGGCAGTGCGCCTAACGAGGGGCAGGATGATGCTTCGCGGCACACCTCAGTGGGTACTTTCGTTTTTAAGCCAGATAGGCCTAAAAAAGAAGCAAACCCGCAGGCCTTAAAAGCATTATCTACGTTTGCAAAAAATGCACAGCGTAATTCTGCTTCGCCAGTAGCACCTAAACCGCAGGCGTCTGCGCAATCTGCTCCACTTGGAGCGGTATCAGACCAACCTGTTTTGGTGGGGGAAATACTGGGTGCACAAGGCGTATACGGGCAGATCAAAGTGCTTCCGTATGCGCAGCAAGCACAGGGTGAGAGTGCATTGGTGCATGCCAAGCGCTGGCGGATTGTATGTAAAGAGGATGAAACGCAAAGTCGCACCGTCAATGTGCTGAAAATTCGCGCGCATAATCGCGATACATTGGTTGCCCAAATACAAGAATGTGCGCAACGTGAGGATGCGCAAGCATTAAGAGGCTGGAAAATTTATGTCGATCGTGCTGAGTTTCCAAAGCTAAAACGAGGCGAGTATTACTGGATAGACTTGATTGGGCTTAGCGCAGTCAATTTGATGGGCGTTGAGTTCGGTAGAGTGGTGGGTTTGCTTGAGAGTAGCGCGCATGCTGTTTTACGGATTGCCCCAGTTATACAGGCAAGTGAAGCAACAAAAGACGAAGCACTGTCTTTAAAAAAGCACAAGAAACAATCCACGCAAGACAAAGCTACTAAGCGGGCTGCAGCGGAAATACTGATTCCTTTTGTGAAAGCCTATGTGGGTGATATTTGCTGGACAACGCGCACGATTGCAATTGATTGGCAAGGTGAAGAAGAAGCATAATTTTGCTTCAGGCTTTGTAGCAGACCTCTTTCGCGCCTCCGTAGCAAGGAATTCCTTTGAGGTCAGTACACTAGTACGGCAAGGAGGAATGACGCCGCTACGGAGGTGCGAAAGAGGTCTAGTATGAAAGACGAGCAAATCATGCAGCATCATGCGCAGTTTGATGTGGTGACGCTTTTTCCAGAAATGTTTTCAGCGCTCACGCAATGGGGAATTACCGGCCGCGCTGCCAAGCAAGGCTGCTACCAATTGCGTACCTGGAATCCACGGGATTTTGCGGACAATGCGCACCGTACTATTGATGACCGTCCTTATGGTGGCGGGCCAGGTATGGTAATGCAAGCGCCTCCTCTAGAGCGTGCGATTCATGCTGCTAAAGCTGCACAGCTAGCGCATGATATAGAGCGTGTTGCCCATCCTGTTGATATGGATAGGCCTGCGATTAAGTCTCATGTGGTTTTAATGTCGCCTCAGGGTAAGCAACTCACGCATTCAGAAGTGATGCGATTGGCTGCAAAGCCCGCTCTTATTTTGATATGTGGACGTTATGAGGCGTTGGACCAGCGGTTTATAGAACGTTGTGTCGATGAAGAAATCAGCTTGGGAGACTTCGTGCTCTCAGGCGGAGAGTTAGCCGCTATGACCTTGATGGATGCGCTTATTCGTCAGTGGCCTGGCGTATTAGGTGATGCGCAGTCCGCTACTCAAGATAGCTTTGTGGATGGCCTTTTAGATTGCCCGCATTACACCCGTCCTAGAGAGTATGAGGGGCTTGCAGTTCCAGAGATTTTATTAGAAGGTAATCACGCATTGATTCAGGCGTGGCGACGACAGCAGTCATTAACACAAACGTATAAAAAACGTCCGGATCTCATTGAAACTGCGCGTTTGCAGGGAAGATTGAGTGCGGATGATCAAATTTGGTTGGCCAAGCTTAAAGAGCAGGGTTAGAACCATTTTTATTGAATAGATTTTTGAAAAATGATTGGCACATGCTAAATAGCATTCCCCTGGGGGTGCGCCTTGTGCTTCAACGGCTTTAGAAAGACTTTGAGGAGTAAGTAATGAACCTATTGGAACAAATTGAAAAAGAGCAGATTGAGCGCTTGACAGCTGGGCAGTTGCGTCCTGTATTTTCGCCTGGTGATACTATTATTGTGAATGTAAACGTAGTAGAAGGAACGCGTAAACGGGTTCAGGCGTTTGAAGGGGTGGTGATTGCAAAGCGTAATCGTGGCCTGAATTCTTCTTTCATCGTTCGGAAAATTTCTTCCGGTGAAGGCGTAGAGCGTACTTTCCAGACATACTCCCCATTAATCGCTGACATTGTGCTCAAGCGTCGCGGAGCAGTGCGTCGTGCTAAGTTGTACTATCAACGCCACCGTTCTGGGAAAGCTGCGCGTATTAAAGAAAAGCATGAAGTGCGTGCTCGCCCTGCTGCTGCTCAGAATGCACAAAGTGCAGTGGCTGCCGCCTAAGACTTTGTTCAAAATTTTCTAAAAAAGTCCTTTATCTCTGGATAATAGTGGCATTGGGGCCTACAGTATTTAACTGCCTGGGATCCCAAGCCGCCTATGACTCCTGAATAAAGGCTTTTTGGGTATCAACTACCGTGAGGTGAATTTTGGAAAGTAAGCTAGCGTTTCCAATGATGCCTACATGCCGTACCCGCATTAAATTTTGTGGGTTTACACGTGTTGAAGATATACGGACTGCTGTAGCGCTTGGGGTGGATGCAATTGGTTTTGTATTTCATCCCATGAGCCCGCGCGCCGTTTCAACAGCTCAAGCAGCGGAGTTGGCGAAGGAAATTCCCCCTTTTATTTCTATTGTAGGGGTATTTGTAGATGCCCAGCCTCATGTAGTACAAGAAATTTGCAAAGCAGTTCCGCTGAGTCTTTTGCAATTGCACGGTGACGAAACACCTGCTCAATGCAAGGCTATTGGGGAAGCAACAGGCTTACCCTGGCTACGAGTGATGCGTATGACCCGTGACGTCATTCCGCGTACTTCCTCCCTCTCATCTCCTGAAATACCTATAAGCGATACATCGGCTCAAACTCTGAAGCCCCCTATACTGCAACCATCCTCTCGAGCATCGGGAAAAGGCCCGGATGCGGTGCGTGCCACCGTGCGAGCTTATGAAGGCGCACATGCCTTTTTGCTGGATACCTTTACACCCGGCCATGGGGGATCAGGTAAAACCTTTGATTGGTCTCGTATACCGGAAGAATTGGCTCCTAATATCATCCTCAGTGGTGGCCTCAATACTGAAAATATCCATAGAGCCATTACTCAAATTCATCCTTATGCGGTAGATACTTCTAGCGGTATCGAAACTATGGCGCCAGGCCATAAAGATCCTGCTCGTATGACTGCTTTCGTGCAAGCAGTGCGTGCAGTAGATGCAGCTATTGTAGCTGGACCACAATAATCTTCTCGTAACTCCAGACCCATACCATATAGTGATCAAGCGCTTTTTTATTGGCGTATGGGTCTGCGACATGCATCGCACGGCAGCATTGCTGCCTACTCCCCGCTTACGGTATCTCCACCCTGCCAATTAAAAATCAGAATCTTGAAATAGCGCTCGACGAAGCTATGCGGCAACCTGCCCGCTAAACTCAAAACTGACGCGTGAGCATAAAACTGCGCGAATCTCACTAATAGGGGTGCAGCAATGACGTGGATGGTTGGTTTGGCAGGAGGGTGCGCAGCTGGGCTATTGGTGTATCTCATATATGCATTGCTGCGGGCGGAGGAGATGGAATGAGTGCAAATGCAATTGGACAAAGTGTGGCTTTGATTGCCATGCTCTTGCTATTGGCCTGGCCTTTAGCGCGTTATATGACAGGAGTCATGGACGGTTCATCTTGGGTAGTGCGCTATGTGGGCAGACCTATAGAGAATGGCTTGTACCGGCTAGCAGGGGTTCAGCCTGATGCAGAGATGGGGGCAAAGCGCTACGCGCTTGCGGTAATACTGTTTAATGTATTAGGTTTTGTGGTGTTGTATGGCCTATTGCGTTTGCAGGCTTACTTACCTGGGCAGCATGCACTCAATCCTCAGAATATGGGAGGTATGGCAGCAGATACTGCATTGAATACTGCTGTAAGTTTTGTAACCAATACCAATTGGCAAGCCTATGCAGGGGAAACTACGCTGAGTTATGCGCTGCAGATGGTAGGGCTAACTGTACAAAATTTTCTCTCAGCAGCTACGGGCATAGCGGTGGCATTGGCCTTTATTCGAGGTATATCGCGCCATAGCACCCGCACTATTGGACACTTTTGGGTCGACCTCACTCGTATTACGCTCTATATCCTATTACCTTTGTCCATTATCCTGAGTGTTTTGTTGATGGGCCAAGGGGTTATTCAAAATTTTTCCGCTTATAAAACAGTGCCTGTATTGCAACCAACTAGCTATAAACAAGCACGTTTACAAGCGGATGGTCAGCTTGTACTGAATAAACAGGGCAGGGCAGTACAGGAAACCGTTCTAGTCAATACGCAAGTATTACCGATGGGCCCTGTGGCCTCTCAAGAAGCCATCAAAATGTTGGGTACGAATGGTGGCGGATTTTTTAATGCTAATTCGTCGCATCCTTTTGAAAACCCCACGCCATTTTCCAATGTTTTACAGATCATCGGTATGTTGTTGATTCCTGCCGCGCTGTGCTTTGTCTTTGGGCAGATGGTAGGGGATAACCGGCAAGGATGGGCTGTATTTGCCGCTATGGCACTTGCATTTTGTATAGCTTGTGTTGCTGAAATAAAACTAGAACAATCGGGCAACCCTGCACTAACACGGTTAGGAGTAGATCAGAGCGCGCATGAAATGCGAACCGCTACGCTAGACGGTCCTGCTTATATAAAAACAGGTATCGCATCAAACCCTACTTCTTCGCTTGCTGAAAATAGCAGGCAAGCAGGCGGCAATATGGAGGGTAAAGAGACGCGTTTTGGCATCGTGCAATCCGCACTTTTTACCGTAGCCACCACCGCTGCCTCATGCGGAGCAGTCAATAATATGCATGACTCGCTCACCCCTTTAGGTGGGATGGTGCCGATGTTATTGATGCAATTGGGTGAAGTTATTTTTGGAGGAGTGGGGTCGGGCTTATACGGTATGTTGGTGTTTGCTATGCTGGCTGTTTTTGTAGCGGGTCTGATGATTGGCCGTACTCCAGAATATGTGGGGAAAAAGATAGAAGCCTTTGAAATTAAGATGGTTTCTATCATTATTTTGCTCACTCCTTTCTTAGTATTGGTTGGCAGTTCCATAGCACTGCTATCAAAAGCAGGTATAGCAGGCATCACCAACCCTGGTCCGCACGGATTTTCTGAGGTGCTCTACGCGCTAAGCTCTGCTGCAAATAATAATGGTAGCGCCTTCGCTGGACTGTCGGTCAACACGCCTTTTTACAATATTTTATTAGCGGTGGCGATGTGGTTGGGCCGTTTTGGCACCATCCTTGCTATTTTGGCTATAGCCGGTTCGCTGGCTGCTAAGAAGCGCTTGTCGGGCAGTGTAGGTAGCATGCCTACACATGGTCTACTTTTTGTACTGTTATTGTTAGGAACCGTGCTTTTAGTGGGTGCGCTTACCTATATCCCTGCGTTGGCTCTAGGCCCCGTGGCAGAGGCTGTAATATCGATACATTAATGTAACGTTGCCTTTCTATATTTCACAAAAAACCACTGACCTCATTATGCAAGTAACGATGAAGCCAGTGGGTTTTTCATTTTTTTCTCTAAGTTATCCATTATTTCGCTTTTTCAATAACATTCAGTAGGTTTGTGCTGTATATTTGCTTTTATATGTTGGGTAATTTTTAATATACTTATAATATAGGTTTATATTTCTGGAGCCTCATTGGAAAATGCGGTTGCAAGCATATTTCAAAAAAATAATTCCGTAAACTTTTTCTCAATCTGGCCTTTTTTTGGGCTTTTTAATTTTCATGTTGTTGTAAATATATTTTTTTGAGAAAAATATGAGTCAAATAAACAATAAAAATAAAACAGATCATGCTCATGATTATAATAAGAGAAGGAGGATTGAGTTCGAAAAAGAGTCGGGGCTGAATACGGGATCGCCTATTTTTGGTGGAATGTTTGGAGGATTCTTTGGCGGATTATTGAGTGGATTACTTCCATTTTTAGGTGGAATACATGGCACAAAAGTACAGCATGGTGGTTCTATAAAAGCCTTTGCAAAACTGTCTTCTCTAAAAAGAAAGAATAATAACCTTCCACAAACTGATAGCGCTGCTACCTCGAAAACTGAGTCTGATAGTGATCAAAGTGATAGTGCTCCAAGTGGATCGGGTGAAAACAATGATAATGATCCTATGACAAATATAACAGAGGATTGCGGAAATAGTAAAAGTTTAGATGCTGCTACACAAGATAACAATGATTCTTCTCAGAGAGTGGATGATTCTGTCCAAGAAATATATAATGTAGATACGGATTTGCCTGAAAATGAAATTGCTCCAAAATCAGAGGATAGTAAAAAGAAAGTGTCTTCACTGTAATATTTTTTTTAAAAATAGAATGATATTTTTGCAGGCGATGCAGTGTGGGTTTTGTTGAATGGTGATGTTATTTGAAAAATAAAATATATATAAAAAATTAAACGCCATCTATTCTGTATGGTGAGAAATGGCAGTGAATGGATATGAGTTTCTCATATATTTTCATGTGTATAAAAAATATATACTCTTTTTTATACAATTTTTCGCATTGTCAATGTAGGTTGATAGCGCATATTATAGATTTAATTATTAGCATTGTGGCGCAGTATGTGTATGGAATGCGTGCGATTGTATAAGATATAGGAGGTATATATGGGTGGAGGACGCATAAGTAGTTCCCAGGGGAATAATTGTAATTATTATAATATTAAAGACATATGTTCTAGTTTTAGAGAGAATAATGATGTTTGTTCTGGCAGGAAGAGTATAAATTTATATGAAAGATTTTCTCATGTAGGTGAAAGTCACCATTTAAGTGGTGACCAGTTTCAAGATGAATTTTTGCTACTAACGAACATTCATCCTATAGATAGACACGATCATCTAGATGCATTGTCAAAGTCAAAAAAAGAGCATGATATATCTCCAGAAAAAAGGTCTTTCTATAAAAGATCGCTACAAAAAGTAAAAAATGTTCCTAAGGCATTCGCTGATTTAAAAATAGCATGCAAAAAATATTTTCCCTGAGAAAATATTGAAAATACTATAAAAAACGAATGCTGATTTCAACCACGAAGGCTTGAATTTATTCCCGTTAGAAACCTCTCATTTTCGTATAGAGAGGTTTCTAGGTATGTATTTTTAGTAACCAAACTGGTTGAGTGCTATACGAAAATGCATATTGCCACGAAAAAATAAAATAATAGAGCAGATGCATAAAGAAATATACATAGCGAAGTGTCAAATATTCTTATTGCACTCCTATCCATTACTTTGTATTTTGAATCCCATTTTACAAACATCCCTTCTAGTACACGCGCATACCTTCAACCTATCCAGAAGTGGCACTTCCTTTGCCTTGGGAATAAAACCTATGACCTTTTCAACCAACACTGCAGGGCTTTTTGATCCAACCTTATTAAAGCCAGCGGTGCTTACTGCCTTTAAAAAATTGTCGCCACGTACGCAACTACGTAATCCAGTAATGTTTTGTGTATACCTTGGCAGTGTTCTCACCACTATTTTGTGGATAGCTGCTTTATTAGGTCAGGCAGAAGCGCCTAGTGGGTTTATTTTTTCTATAGGTGCATGGTTGTGGGGTACGGTGTTGTTTGCCAACTTTGCTGAGTCCTTGGCAGAGGGGCGCAGTAAAGCGCAAGCAGCATCATTACGTAGTGCTAAACGAGAAGTGACTGCTAAAAAGCTAAAAGAGCAAGAAGGCACTTATGTAGGTGTACCGCACCAAAGTGTAGCGGGAAGTAGTTTGCGTAAAGGCGACTTAATATTGGTGGAGGCCGGAGATAGTGTGCCGGCAGATGGTGAAGTCATCGAAGGCGTGGCCTCTGTGGATGAATCAGCCATTACTGGTGAATCTGCGCCTGTTATTCGAGAGGCCGGAGGAGATTTTTCTTCGGTGACAGGAGGGACGCGTGTGCTTTCAGATTGGCTGGTTGTGAGAGTAATGGCTAATCCTGGCGAAGCTTTTTTAGATCGTATGATTGCGATGGTAGAAGGCGCTAAGCGCAAAAAAACACCTAATGAAATTGCATTGACTATTTTGCTAGTAGCCCTCACTACGGTATTACTGATGGCGACCACTACCTTGTTTCCGTTTTCCTTATTCGCTGTGGGTGCAATGAAAGCGGGGCAGGTAGTGACCATTACCGCGTTAATTGCATTACTAGTATGTCTGATTCCAACGACGATTGGCGGCCTGCTCTCTGCTATCGGCGTAGCCGGTATGAGCCGGATGTTGCAAGCGAATGTGATCGCCACTTCTGGCAGGGCAGTAGAAGCTGCAGGAGATGTGGATGTATTGCTATTGGACAAAACGGGCACGATTACTTTGGGTAATCGGCAGGCCTGCGCGTTTATTCCTGCTCCTGGGGTGACGGAAGAAGAGTTAGCCAATGCAGCACAGTTTGCATCATTAGCAGATGAAACACCTGAGGGCCGCAGTATTGTGGTGTTAGCCAAACAGCGCTTTAACGTGCGGGAGCGCGAAATTGGTGCGCTAGGCGCGAGCTTTGTGCCATTTACAGCACAAACCCGTATGAGTGGGGTAGATATGGCGGGGCGGCAGATTCGTAAAGGCGCAGCGCAAGCTATTCGTACTTATTTGGAGGCAGCAGGAGCACATTTGCCAGAGGCATTAAGTGCTGCTATTGATGAAGTATCTCGCAGAGGCAGTACACCTTTGGTAGTAGCTGAAAAAGTGATGGCTTCGACCAGCGTAACAGATATGTCAGAAGAGATGCCTGTTAAAAAACGCGGTCGCAAAAAGAAAAGTGATGTGGAGGTTGAAGCCCAAGATACGAAAGCTTCTGTAACTGCGGCACCAGGAACAGGAGACTTTACGATACGCGCACTCGGTGTTATCGAACTCAAAGATATAGTAAAAGGCGGGATTAAAGAGCGTTTTGCGCAATTACGCAAAATGGGCATTAAGACGGTAATGGTTACCGGTGACAATCGTTTAACGGCTGCTGCAATTGCAGCAGAAGCCGGAGTGGATGACTTTCTAGCAGAAGCTACTCCTGAAGCAAAGTTAGTAACTATTCGAGACTATCAGGCGCAGGGCAAGCTGGTTGCAATGACGGGTGATGGCACGAATGATGCCCCTGCACTAGCGCAAGCAGATGTAGCCGTTGCAATGAATACGGGTACGCAAGCGGCAAAAGAGGCCGGCAATATGGTCGATCTAGATTCTAACCCTACTAAGCTTATTGAAATTGTAGAGATCGGCAAACAAATGCTGATGACGCGTGGATCTCTCACTACCTTTTCCATCGCCAACGATCTAGCAAAATATTTTGCGATTATTCCAGCCGCATTTGCTACCACTTACCCGCAGCTCAATGCTTTGAATATCATGCATTTGGCAAGCCCCTCTTCAGCGATTTTATCGGCAGTTATTTTTAATGCGCTGTCGATTATTGTGTTGATCCCGCTTGCACTAAAAGGAGTGCGGTATCGCGCACTTGGCGCCGCGGCGCTATTGCGGTGGAATTTACTGGTGTATGGTTTGGGCGGGATAGTCGTGCCGTTTATTGGAATTAAAGCTATAGATGCTGTATTGGCCCTATTGGGAGGGGTGTAGAGATGAAAGCAATGATCACCATCATGACTAAAACATTAACAGAGTTGCGTCCAGCAGTAGTATTGCTTGGAATATTAGGAATGCTAACAGGCTTGGCTTATCCCATACTCATGCAAGGGGTAGGACGTCTTGCCTTCCCCTCAAAGTCAGAAGGGAGCTTACTGTTACAAGATGGAAAACCGATAGGGTCAAAATGGATAGGCCAACATTTTAATTCGCCACGTTACTTTTGGAGCCGACCTTCTGCTACCACGCCTGGGTCTAATAATGCGTTGGCATCTGGCGGGGCCAATATGGGGCCCACTAATCCAGCGCTAGTTGAAGCGGTTCAGGCTCGAATAGTCGCACTGAAGCAGGATGGTCATCGAAGGGTAAAAAATGCAGGCAAGGTAAAGGATACAGCTGCTATGCCAACCATTCCTGTAGACCTGGTAACCGCCTCTGCTAGTGGCTTAGACCCAGATATTAGTCCTGCCGCAGCCTATTATCAGGTTGCCCGCGTGGCCAAGGCGCGTAGCAAGCCAGATGCGCTTATCAGAAGGTTGATTGAAGAAAATACGCAGGGACGCCAATTTGGCTTTTTGGGAGAGCCTCGTGTAAATGTGTTGCAGCTTAATCTGGCATTAGATGCATGGCAGAAAAAAACTTCTGAAGAAAAATAGAGTTAGTCTGAAATCCAATATGGTTGTATTAACAGAAATCCCTCCATTCCCATGCATTCTCCTTCTACCTTTGATGAACGCCCCGATCCAGACGCACTGCTTGACCAGTTGCAGCGTGAGGAAGCCAAGCAAAAGCGTGGGAAGCTGAATATTTTTTTTGGTGCTTGTGCTGGAGTAGGTAAGACTTACGCGATGCTCCAAGCTGCTCAGGTACGCGCGCGCGGGGGGGCGGATGTGGTAATCGGGGTAGTGGTTACGCATGAGCGCCAAGAAACCCGGGCTTTGCTAGGTAAGCTCGAAGTCTTGCCTATGCGGCGTATGGCGTATCGAGGACATGTGCTCGAAGAGTTTGATCTGGATGGAGCACTTGCGCGCAAACCTACATTGCTGCTCATCGATGAGTTGGCTCATGCGAACGCGCCG
Source organism: Mycoavidus cysteinexigens (assembly GCA_031963045.1). GTDB lineage: Bacteria > Pseudomonadota > Gammaproteobacteria > Burkholderiales > Burkholderiaceae > JASSUD01. The sequence continues at coordinate 70,540 of JASSUK010000040.1, read as the reverse complement.
GGCGCTCGGCATGCGAAACGCTGGCAGGATGTGGAAGATATTTTAGAGGCAGGTATTGATGTCTATTCGACCCTGAATGTGCAGCATCTGGAAAGCCTCAATGATATCGTCGGGCAAATTACAGGTATTGAAGTGCGTGAAAGAGTGCCAGACCACGTATTCCAAGGAGCAGATGAGGCAACTTTAGTAGATCTACCTGTCGATGAGCTGCTTGAACGGCTGCGAGCAGGTAAGGTGTACATGCAGAAGCAGGCTGAACATGCAGCCCGTAATTTTTTTCGCAAAGGGAATTTAATTGCGCTGCGTGAACTGGCATTAAGACGCACCGCTGATCGCGTAGATGAGCAAATGCGTGTCTACCGAGCAGATCGGGCGATTACACCGGTTTGGCAAGCGCATGAACGGCTTTTAGTGTGCATAGGTCCTGGACCTGAATCCATCGCATTGGTGCGTGCAGCAGGCCGTCTTGCACATAGTCTAAAGGCAGATTGGGTTGCGGTGCATGTTGAAACACCTACATTACAGCGCCGTTCGATAGCGCAGCGCGAGTGCACCCTATCTGCTTTAAAAATGGCGCAAGAGCTTGGAGCAGAAACACTCACGCTGGAAGGCGCGCAGCGCTCGGGAGAAGTAGCCTCTTTGTTGATGCACTATGCACAAGTGCGCAATGTCTCAAAACTGGTCATGGGCGCATCGCACAGCAAAAAGCGAGCGTGGTACACCTTTAGGCCCTCTCTGGCAGACACACTGATCACACAAGCCAGCTCGATCGATATCATTCTTATTGCTGCGGATACCCTGCATGCACGCTTGCAAGATGAGGTGAAGGAAGCGACACCAAACATTGCACAGCCGGAGGAGCTCCTTCAGGATCGGCAGTCCAATCAAACGCAACCCTGCGAGCAGGCATCTACGCAATCTCTATCCTCTGCTACACAAAATACGCAAAAGCAGGACTCGGATGCCCGAGAATCTGCCTCTAATTTGATTTTTTCAGGGTATGCCTCTACGTACCGTAAAGTGCGCAGTTATATAGAAGTGCTAGTGGTATGTGGATTCACCACACTGTTAACTGGGGTGCTTTTCAAGCCTTTTGATCTCACCAATAAAGTCATGCTGTATTTACTAGGCGTGGTATGGCTAGCTACCCGTTTAGGGCGTTGGCCTGCGGTGTTGGCATCTTTTTTGAATGTAGCCGCCTTTGATTTCTTTTTTGTGCCACCACACGCTTCTTGGTCCGCAGCTGGAACGCAGTATGTGCTGACTTTTGTCGGTATGCTTGTCACCGCATTAGTTATTAGTCATTTCACATCCAGCTTACGACAACAAGCCTTACGTGCAATTTACCGAGAACGCCGCACCAGTGCAATGTATGCGATGGCTGGTGAGCTAGGGTCTGCATTGACCGTTGAACAGATTGTAGAAACGGGCAGTCGGCACGTGCATGAAATTTTTCGAGCGCAAGTGGCGATTTTGCTGCCTGATAGCCGCGATCATATCCAACAAAAAACCTTAGACTCCAGCCCAGGTCTTGTATTGCCAGATGCATTGCTTGATTTGGGTATTGCACAGTGGGTGTATGACCAGCAAAAACCCGCAGGCGCAGGCACAAACACCTTATCTGCCGCCGCTGCGCTCTACATGCCTTTGCGCGCGCCGATGCGCACACGAGGGGTATTAGCCTTAATAATGCAAGACCCAAGACTGCTTGCATTGCCAGAGCAGGGGCATTTACTTGATGCATTTACTGCGCAAATTGCACTGGCGCTTGAACGTGTACATTATTTAGAAATTGCGCAGGACGCACTAATAAAGATAGAAACAGAACGCCTCTTGAAAAAAACGTAAGGCAGATAGACAAAAAACTTTTGCCAAATGGTGAGCCCACGGATCGCTTGTGATACTGTTTCCCTAAACGCATGGACTGAAATACAGTCCATGTAGGCCAGTTTTTTGTATGTTGAGGAACAAAAATGGAAGTGGGAATAAAAGAGAAGCTAAATACGAGCATGGAGCATAAAGCGCTTGCTGAGTATACGTTGCCGGATGCACAAGGACATTTTGGAAAATACGGCGGAACATTCGTAGCAGAAACGCTAATAGATGCACTGGAAGCGCTTAAAAAAGCCTATGCACATTATCGAGTAGATGCAGAATTTATCGCTACCTACCATCAAGAGCTGGCCGAGTTTGTAGGGCGACCTTCACCCATATACTTTGCTAAGCGTCTAAGTGAAGCCAGTGGCGGGGCGCGTATCTATTTAAAGCGAGAAGATTTAAATCATACTGGCGCACACAAGATTAATAATGTGATTGGTCAGGCACTGCTGGCTCAGCGTATGGGCAAGACCCGAATAATTGCAGAGACCGGTGCAGGCCAACATGGAGTGGCAACCGCCACGATAGCAGCCCGATTTGGAATGGAATGCGTCGTGTATATGGGTGCCGAAGACCGGCGCCGCCAAGCGCCTAATGTAGAGCGTATGGAGCTTTTAGGCGCTAAAGTGGTATCAGTTGAGTCAGGTTCAAAAACGTTAAAAGATGCGCTCAATGAAGCCATGCGCGACTGGGTAACGCATATTGATAATACCTTTTACATCATAGGGACCGTCGCAGGCCCCCATCCCTACCCCATGATGGTGCGCGACTTTCAACGTGTGATTGGCGATGAATGTAGAGTACAAATGCCCAAAGCCATTGGACGACAACCTGATGCAATCGTTGCATGTATTGGTGGGGGCTCTAATGCAATGGGCATTTTTTATCCCTACTTAGAAGATGCAGCAGTGCGCCTAATTGGCGTAGAAGCAGCAGGGCGGGGCATAGATACAGGATTGCACGCAGCCTCGTTAACTGCAGGCTCTCCAGGCGTACTGCATGGCAATCGTACCTATGTATTACAAGATGGCGATGGGCAAATTATTCCAACCCACTCCATTTCAGCTGGCCTAGATTACCCAGGCGTAGGTCCTGAGCATGCTTGGCTTAAAGAAAATGGCCGAGTGCAATATGTCAGTGCCACTGATGCGCAAGCTTTGCAGGCCTTTTACGCATGCTGTCGCATGGAAGGTATCTTGCCCGCGCTCGAGTCTAGCCATGCGCTAGCGTATGCGATGGAACTTGCCGCAACCATGCGCTCGGAGCAGGTAGTGTTGGTGAATTTATCTGGGCGAGGGGATAAAGATATGCAGACTGTACGTGAGCTGAAATAAGTAACTGATGTTACGCACGTTGTAGAACCACCAACCAACATGCATACCACGGTCCTCTGGAATACCTGCGTAACATTAATAGGTAATGCTCAAACTAATTAGATACAAGCTTAAAAAGTTGCTGGCCAAACGGGATATTGGGCAAAATACGTACGCGTGTCAGACTGTGCATAGACATCTTCATTGATCGCAAGAATATGGTGAGGATATTAAATTCGCATAAATAGCGTAATTTTTTGCAAGGAAATATGCCGTGGCCCATGCTATTTTGTTCGATACACTTAAATATACTGAAACACTTATGGAAGCAGGTGTGCCAGCGAAACAAGCCAAAGCTCAGGCTGCAGCGCTGCTTGAATCGCATGAAACAGCGGATTTAGCAACTAGATCCGACCTGGAAAAATTGGAAATAAGACTGGATGGGCGTCTTGCCTCTATAGAAAAAACTATAGATGCCAAATTTTCAGCAATAACGTGGGTGCTTGGTATGGTGGTAGCGGGTGTTGTCACATTAGTTGTCAAAACTTTCTTTTGAAAGAAGCCTTCTTTTTCAAGGTTTCCACTCATCCTTGGTGAAAGCTTGTTCCGTGTCCCAAGCTATGCAGCCATATGTAGGACATAGCCAGAATCCCGGCGTGCATGCGCTTGCTCCAAACTATAGTGATAAAAAGACTCAGCAGGTACTAGTGTTACTTTCTTATTTGTATTTTTTGCATCGATTTTTAAACTAATTTGCCATTTGGTAAAGCTACCCGTTTGACATGGCAGAGCATCATCATAGTCGTGATGTGAAACGGCCTTTATATTGCGTTGAAAGGCAATGTTTAATTGTATGCTGCCATCAAGACATCTATCGAGATAAAAAGTACATGACCTGAGCCCTCTGTCCAAAAACTGAATGCTTCCCAATGTAGGTAAAGAAAATATGCCTGAAGCACTAAGATGCGTATCAATAAATAAAGAAGACTGTGTGAAAAAATGAGATAAAAATACGAATTCATTTTTATTTTCTTCGTATTCCTCATGATAGTTGCAAAAATCTTGTAGCTTACAAGCAAGAATATGTCTTGACTCTCTTAATGAGCTAGATGTATTCAGAGCAGTGTGTGTATTTTGAAAATGGTATTCCTCTCCATTAATAGAAACACACTGCACCAGATTTCTTTCATTATCTCTGACAAATAATTCTGATATTTGAAGCGTGGGGCTGGTATCTAGAGGTATCGTGGAGATGTTTGAATCATTATTAAAAATGCATTCTACCGTATCCATAATTTTTTCTGAAATATAGTCTTTCAATATTCTATAATTTTCATCCTCATTTCTTGGAAGATCCACATGAAAATATTCTTGGATAACTTCTTTGTAATTCTCAAAAATAGAAAGGGCATCCAGTTCTATAGGTGCTGTATATAGTGGCTGTGCTTGTAGTGTTGCAGTATCAAGAACAGACATCATAGGAGGAGAAAAGCAGCTTGATAAAGCGAGCAGCAGGGCGCTTTTTTGAGGGTGGGTTTCTTTTATTAAGTTGCTGACTTTGAGCAAGGCATGATGTAGATTTTTAAATGCATCGGAGTGTAATGCTGAAAATAAGATATTTTTTTCTTCTGTCTCGAGGGTATGGATGGCTTGAGCAATATCTTGTTTTGATGAAAATAAAGCATTAAAAGAAATTATGGTTTCGCGCGCATCTGCTTGCAATATGCTTTTATATAATCTATCAACATGGAGCTTGCAAGAGGATTCTAATGTATTGGTCAGTGCATCAGCCGTATTTTCTATATTATCAGTTAGAGCAGGTTCTTTAATATTTGAGTGGCCTGGGTTATCGTGCTCTTGAGCATAAGTAAAAATATTTTTTAGATGTGAGATAAGGGGGAAAAATAAAATGGAATATAGGGTGTTAAGTATATTTTTTATAAGTTGAACTGCTTGAAAAAAGAGGGGTTCCTCTGCAGAAGCCGAGCTTTTTTGCCAGGTGTCGTGCAGTAGAGCGCTATGGGCATATCCTAAGCGCTGCTCATCTTTTTTAAATAGAGCTGTTAATACCTTATCGCAATCACTTAGGTTTAAATGGCTGACGACATATTGAATTTCGCTATCAATGAATTGGCTTAAAGCTGATGTAGGCCAGTTTGGTGCGGATGTATGGATTGCCTCGTCTAACGAGGCGCGTAGCCGATCATATATTGCTGTATGGCGGTGTTGGTTCCAGATTGGATTTTGAGGCAAGGAAAGAGGGGTTTGATCAGCAGTTTTACGCGCTTCTATGTAATCCGCTTCATAGGGATTAAAGCGAGCTGCAGCACTGGCTCCCCACAATTTGGTGAGCACAGCTTTAAGTTGTTGTAGGTTGTGCTGAAGGTGCTCTTTGGCCTGCTCTTCAGAGATAGCTAAAATTTCTTGGGTTAGATCAACGGATTCCAAAACGGGTAAAGATGCGTGTTGCAATAGTGGCGCACGGTGTAAAAACTGGCTGCAAGCCTGCTCAAAATCTGCAATTTTTGCTTCAACTTGCGCTTCTAATTCTTGTAAGTGATGGTGTTGCCGTAAAGATCGATGTAGTTGTATCACGCGTTCCCGATACACTTGATTTTCATGCATTCGTTCGCCGTCAGGCCTTTCTATCTCGGACGCCTCGATTTTTTTCATGCCCAAAGTATCTGCCCATTTCTGGATGCATATATCTATTTGTTTGAGACCTGCATCGGGTAGATAGTCAAAGAGATGCTGGGGGAGCAGCTTATTTTTACGATATAGAAAATGGGCGATGGAGGCTGCAGCGCTCTCCAAGTTAACGGCAGCAGCAGAGTCTTTTTCTGCTTGTACAGAATCAATAAATACGAGTCTAAGCGTTTCTTTATCTTTATCTTCTGCTTGAGCGGCCTTGCGACTCCATATTTCAGTACTTAATATTTTATAAAAGTAAGGCACCCTCCACGTATTTTGCAACTGCGTTTCAAGCGAAGACTGTAGCCAGTCATAGAGGGTTTCGAGTACAGGAGTATGAATGGCATGCAGAGCAGGAGCGCAAGCGTGCATGGAGGATTGTTGTGTTAATAAGCGCAGCCAGCTTTGCTGTAGCGCAGAGGGCATCTGTGCCTTCACTCTAACAAGCATTTCGATACATGCAGCAGATTGCAATACATTGAGCAACTTGGTTTGCTCATCCATGGTGAGCCCAGACCAGCATGTTTCAAGAAAATTAGCGTGTTCAGAATAATGGGTTCGCGTGGATATGGCGTTTTGGAGGGCGTTCTCTAGAGCAAGAAATGTATCGTTGAGCTCGATCAAACGGGCATTGAATAGAGAATCCGATGCAGAGTTATAGTTTTCTGCGGGAACAGGGGGGGTGAGTTCGCTAAGTAGCTTTAGTAGTGCAGTGCCTTCTTTTTTATACGTTTCGAAAGAAAGCTTTGTTGTTAAAAATTGCATTACCTGGCGCGTACGCTGCAAAATGTCTGCACAAGTGAAAGAAGGAATAGAGAGCTGAGTCAACATGAAGTCGCAGAAAAAATTCTGTTTGAATAGAGAAGAGCCAGATTAGCACACGGTGTCTGTGCTAGATACAGTGTGCTGATCTTATGGCCTCATTCCAAACTGAATTTTCGGCTTTTAATATCTATTTTGGCCTAAAAACGGCTATTTTTGAGCAAGTCCTTATGTTTAGAGCAGTATGTAGGGTGTTTCTTTTTGCCTTTACGCTAAATTATCCATAGGGATACCGGGGAAACTGTCAGCAGATCCACTGCTAGAGCGATGGAGCATACCAAATCTGCGAGGTGTTCTTGAAGAAGTACTTGTGCGAATAGGCTTATCTACTAAAGTATTCAAACTAGACTGACTAGAATTTGCTTCAAGCTGCATGGCCGTTTCTTGGCGCTGGCTGCTGGTATCTATCGGCAGCGAAACTTCTTCATTGTTGTAATGATAAGAAGACTCTGCAGGCAAGATAGTTATTCTTTTAAGCTGATTATTTTTGTTAATTTTTAACGCTATTTCCAAGTGAATGGAATTGCCACGTTCATCGGTGTGAGCATGCTCTTCCAAATGAAACGTTTTGTTTTTCTTATCATGTTCATTTGCTTCATCATATTTAAAAGAGGTAATTAATTTTATACCATCCTCTTCTCTACTAAAGAAATAATTGCATGATTTTTGTATTTCTTTTGTGGAAGGAGTTTTTCCTTTTGACATGAACAGAGGAAGTACTTGTCTATCCATCAAATATTTCTGGATATAAGAAGAAGCGCCCAGGATATCAGATATTAATAAAAACTCGTCCCGATTGTCAAAGAAGTAAGGAGAATGATCACAAAAATCTTGTAGCCTAGAAATCAGTGTGTGTTTTTTAGTATAGTCAGAATGTGAATTTTTATAGTCATATTCATTGAAAGATACGGAGGGAAAAACATTTGCGTCGCTAAATTCTTTAAATAACGTTGATATGAGAATTCTTGGATCGGTCTCTAGCAATGTTGTGCAAGACTCTTCACCCTCAAAATCCACTCGATTGATTATATCGTTTTGGTTAAGCTTCGTTTCTAAGTCTTCAATAATTTCTGTGCAGAGAAGATTTTTTGCTACCGAATGCTGATTTTTTTCTGTATCTGAAGGTTGAATAGACAGAGGTAGATTAATAACCTCGGAGGCATTTAATATATCATCCTGTGCAATTTTACCGTTTTCTGATGGGAGATCTTTTAATTGCAAGTCTAACGGAGCTTCTTCAGAAGAAGGGTGTATTTTCCCGCTTAAATGCTGAAGATGGCCTAAGATTGACTGCATGTAGCTAATGCAAATAGCCCATGTAATGTCATACAGATTTTTAAATGTCTGTTGTATAGCTTGAAGCGCGTTGAGCAATGAAGAGAGGGTGGTTTTAAATATGGAGTCTGTAGTTAGTGGCTGGTTTGTAATAGTATTTTCTGGAACAGAAATACTTATGCTTAATTGAGGGGCTGTAAACTCTGCTTGTAGGCGTACCAGGGCAAGTTGATCTTCCTCAGGGAGTACTTTTAATAATTCATGCGCAGTTGTTTTTAACTTAGAGTCAGAAAGGACGTGTTGAATTTCGCCATGGACAAATTGGCTCCATAGCGATACAGGCCATGCTAAAAGGGACGAGTTTATCCTATCGGCATTATTTACTAGCGCAAACGTGTTTTGTAATCGGCTATGGATTTCTAAATTTTCCCTATTATTCGAAAATTTTTTCGCAGAACTTCCTTGCTTATTGCTAATAATATTATTTACCTGCCAGGCAATAATTTTATCAGAATCAAAACATTGTTCAGCACCAGCTTCCCACAGCTCTGTAAGTGCAGTTTTAAATTGCTGTAAGCTTTGCTGTAGGTTAGCCTCATGGCCTTGAAATGAAGCACTATATTGAGGTGGATTTAAAAATGTATAGCAAGCTTTTTTGAATTCTTCCGCTTCTTCTATCGCTTCGGTTTCTAGTTTTTTTAGGTGACGATGTTGGTATATAGATTGATATAATTCTATAAGACGTTCTTGATAATGCTGGTGCGAGACAAAAGACTCTTTGTCAACTTTTAATATTGTAGATGCATTAGTTTTCTGCTTCTGCGGTATTTTGAAAAAAGCTGCTATCTCAGGCCTTAAAGCTTGAAGTAACGCTGGCATACCTAAGATTTCACCCCATTCTGCCATGCACTGATATATTTGTTGGAGACAATCGTCAGGCAAATCATAAAAAAGATAAGCTGGAAGTACATTGTTTTTGCTATATAAGAAATCTACGATGGAGTTTGCTGCTAATTCAGCGGTTTCGCGTGTAGATTTTTCTGGAAAGGGAGGAATATGTCCAGACAGCTCACGAGCCATCGTAATGCGATGCTTTTCTTTTACCTCAGCCGCTTTATCTTCCCAATTTTTATCCTCTTTTTTAGCCTCAAAAATTGGTATTGCACTGCATACAAATGGGAGCAGTAGTTCTGCTATGTTCTTATTGGCAAACTCAACTTGGGATGTGCATTCAAATATTTTGCGTAAATATGTGAGTTCACCATTGCTAAATGGTGAGCAGCAATCCTTAATAAAAGAAGAAAATTCAGCATAATCAAAATCCGCTGAATCTGTGGCAGCAGTTTCTTCCTTTGGCGCAGCGGTCGCCGACATTTGTTTTCCAGATACAGCTAAAAAACTTTCGGCAATTTCTTCAAATTTTCCCTTTATGCATTCGCATGTCTTAGATAATTCGGGAATCTTAGAAAATTCTTCTTTTGCTTGGTTAACTTTTGTGTGTGCTTGCTTAAATTCTTCTTCTGTTTGGTTAACTTTTGTGCGTGCTTGCTTAAATCCTTCTTTTGCTTGATTAACTTTTGTGTTTGCTTGCTCAAATTCTTCGCATGCTTGCTTAAATTCTTCAGGCGTAGTTTTATTAATGATTTCTGAGTAAGTATCTGCCAGCTTATACAGTCTTTTTAAGTATGTATGTCCTTGAGTTAAACGGCTTCTCGAACAAGAGCTCTCTACTTTTTTATTTGTCTGGGTGGCTATTTTTGATACTTTTTTCCCAAGCTCGGAAGAGGTGGTTTTGCTAACCATTTCTGAGCAGGTATCTTTAAGTTTTTGCTCTGCTTGGGTCGTCACTTCTAATGCTTTCTGCCCAAGCTCTGACTCTTTCAATCGCAATGCAGCCTCATCTACAAGTTTTGACGCGGAGCGTGCCAACTCGTTTGTAAAGGAGAAGGAGGAGACGGAAGAAAGTGAGGAGAGGAACGTCATAGAGTGACAAGAAGTGAGTTGAGCGACGCGTATAAGAGAGTATGTTGGATGCTCTACACGGATGCTGAGTGGTTCACGAGCAAGTGCCACATAGTCTGTGCAATTGCGCACAGCAGATGATTGTTTAATGGCAAATTGCTATGTAAATAGGTTATATACCTTATTTTTTTAATCTTATAGTAAAGATATGAAATCTGCAATTTATTTGAGACAGATCTTCGACGAATTGTAAAATAGCACATTATCCATGCTAATTTATGAACAGATAGGGTGATGAGGTTGCGCGCAGGCCATATCTATAAGCGCATCCCACGAAAGCTCTCGTTATAATTGCACCTTTTTGTGCCCATTCCATGAATGACCGACAAGACGATTTGCCGGAAGACGGCCCTCGCGAGCTTTTTATTCAAGGCGTGACGGTGGCTGGTGAGAAATTCCGGCCTAGTGACTGGGCTGAACGTCTATGTGGGGTGATGTCACGTTTTGGCCCAGGGGCGAATGGGCCTAATGCAAAGTTGAAGTATTCGCGCTACGTTAGGCCTGTTTTATTGGGGGGGCATAAATGCGTAGTTATGGATGAGCGCTTGCACGATATCGAACCTATTGCCTTTGAGTTTGTAATGCGATTTGCTAGCGACAATAACTTAGTGGTTACGCAAGGATGTTTTTTGAAGATGGATAAATAAATTTAAGGTTCGCAGAGGCGGGTCTTATTTATTTTCTGCAAAATAAAAAAGCTGTATTGAACTAGAGCTCCTTTGGAGTCTGTTCAATACAGCTTTTTTATTAGATTCGTAGCAAGACCCGCGGCAATTAATTGCTTGCAGGAGTCGCAGCGCTGGCTTGAAGTGCAACCTTTTTAATAGCGGCGGCAAGGCGGCTTTTATGGCGGGCTGCTTTGTTTTTATGGACTATTTTTTTATCCGCAATGATATCTAGGGTTTTGCTAGATGCTTTGAAGACTAGACTAGCTTGCGCAGCATCGCCGCCGGCGATTGCTTTACGAACCGCTTTGATCGCGGTGCGGAATTTGGAGCGTAGTCCAGAGTTATGCGCATTGGTCTTGACGGTTTGTCGAGCGCGTTTGCGTGCTTGAGGAGAATTTGCCATGAAATACCATTCCTGTTGAATAAAGGTGTGCAGTAGAGCGCAATCGAAAAAGCGTGCAGCCTGGGCGATACGAATTCGGCGCAAAGCACTCTTGCACCAAGGCTTTGGCAAAGTCAAAGCCTTGACCGGCTGACCAAAACCAAAAGGTGAAATCGTAAAAAGGCGAGGATTATAACAAGGTATACGGAATATGTAGAAAATTTGATGACTTTGTTGCATATTGCATTGGGATACTTTAGGTGCAAACGGTCTGCTGACCACTACAATGATATGCGAGACATCCATGTACACTCGCGCATTGTTCCTGCAGCGTCTTGCCCAGATAGTGGGCAGACTCTCAAGGTTGGTGGTCTGCATGTTGGGGTTCTGGCATCTCTCAAAATACTATTTCTTTTGATTCCCTTTATTGATATGAATTTATTCAAAGCGCTTTTGACGGTGAGTGGATACACTTTGCTCTCGCGCATTACAGGGCTTATACGCGAAACCTTAGTGGCGCGCACGTTTGGTGCGGGGATGTATACAGATGCATTTAATGTGGCTTTTCGTATTCCTAATCTTTTGCGGCGTTTGTCTGCAGAAGGGGCTTTTTCTCAGGCTTTTGTACCGATTTTTGGTGAGTTTAAAAACAAGTATGGCCATGACCCTGCAAAAGCAATGATGGATGCGGTAGCAACCGTGCTTGCTTGGGGATTGGTGTTGTTATCCATCATTGGAGTGGTGGGTGCTCCAGGCATCGTGTTTATGGTGGCTTCAGGGTTGAGGGAAAATGGGGATGCTTTTCCTGCTGCGGTGTGGATGACGCGGGTGATGTTTCCGTATATTGCGCTGATTTCTTTAGCGTCTTTAGCGTCGGGGGTGCTGAATGTGTATCGGCAATTTTCGTTGCCCGCGTTTGCGCCTTTATTATTGAATTGCAGTTTTATCGTCGCTTGTTTGTGGGTTGCACCTCATATGACAACGCCTGTGTATGCGCTTGCGTTGGCGGTGCTGGTTGGTGGTGTGTTGCAGCTTGCTATCCAACTCCCCGCTTTGCAAAAGTTAAAGATGTTGCCAAAAATTGGGCTTAATCCCTTTAAAGCATTGAAGCATCCAGGAGTAAAACGTGTACTGGCTAAGATGGTGCCTGCAACATTTGCTGTGTCTGTAGCGCAACTGAGCTTGATTATTAATACGAATATTGCTTCACATCTACCCGGGGGGAGTGTCTCTTGGTTATCCTATGCAGATAGATTAATGGAGTTTCCGATTGCTTTGCTTGGTTTGGCTTTGGGTACCGTGCTTTTGCCCAGCTTATCGAAAGCGCATGCACAACACGATGCAGAAGACTACTCTGCTTTGCTGGATTGGGGGTTAAAGCTCACCTTTTTGCTGGCAGCACCCGCTGTAGTAGTGTTATTAGCTTTTGCAGATCCGATTACAGCAGTGCTTTTCCACTATGGTCAATTCAGTGCGCAGGATGTACATAAGGTAGGCCGGGCAGTGCAAGCGTACGGAGCAGGGCTTATTGGACTGATTGCAATCAAAGTGTTAGCTCCGGGCTTTTATGCAAAACAAGATATTCGCACTCCTGCGCTCATCGCTGTGGTGGTGTTGATCCTGACGCAAATTAGTAATGTCGTGTGGGTGCCTGTATTGGCGCATGCTGGTTTGGCTTTATCGATTGGAATAGGGGCTTGCGTTAATGCGTTATTACTTTTTATCGGATTGCGTAAGAAGCATATTTACAAGCCTCTACCGGGTTGGAGCAGTTTTTCCATCAAACTTTTAGGGGTGTGCTTGATCAGTACAGGCATACTGCTTTGGATTCGCGATCGGTTTGATTGGGTTGCTTTGGGTGCTGTGCCACTGCAACGTATAGGGTTAGTGGGTGCAAGTTTAGCTGCGATAGTGCTGTTGTACTTTGGCTTGTTATGGTTAGTGGGCTTTGATTACGCCTACTTTAAAAATAGTTCGAAATCCCTAAAAAATACCCAAAAGGCTGTCAGCTAAGTGCTGGCAGGCATATAGAAAGAAGGAAAGAAATTCCATGAAACTTTGTCATTTCGAAGCTGGGCTTTCGCACCCGTTGTTTCTTATTGCGGGGCCTTGCGTTATCGAATCCAGGCAAATGGCGATAGATACGGCAGGTGCGCTAAAAGAAATATGTGCGAGCCTGAATTTGCCTTTTATTTATAAATCGTCGTACGACAAAGCAAATCGCACGTCTAAACAATCTTTTCGAGGTTTGGGGAAAGAAGAAGGCTTAGAGATTCTGGCCGAAGTAAAAGCGCAAATTGGTGTGCCCGTTTTGACCGATGTGCATACGGAAGCAGATGTGCCATTGGCTGCAGCAGTGGTGGATGTTTTGCAAACACCTGCTTTTTTATGCCGCCAAACCGATTTTATTTATGCGTGTGCCCGCTCGGGTAAACCAGTAAATATCAAAAAAGGCCAATTTTTAGCGCCTGAAGATATGTTGCACGTGGTGGCTAAAGCTCGGGACGCTGCTAAAGAAGCAGGGTTGGATGAGGATGTATTTATGGTGTGTGAGCGCGGCGCTTCTTTTGGTTACCATAATTTGGTGTCCGATATGCGCTCTTTGGCTATTTTGCGAAGCACGCAAGCGCCCGTGGTGTTTGACGCGACGCACTCGGTGCAACTCCCCGGTGGTCAGGGTGGTAAGTCAGGTGGACAGCGTGAATTTGTTCCTGTGTTAGCGCGTGCAGCGGTATCTGCAGGCGTTGCAGGAATTTTTATGGAAACACACCCTGATCCAGACCGTGCGCTCTCAGATGGCCCTAATGCTGTACCTCTGGCGCAGATGCGTGCGTTGTTGAGCACACTGGTTGAGTTAGATCAGGTCGTGAAAAAAGCCCCATTTCTTGAAGATGCCTTGAGTGCAAAGTAGAGCGTGTCCTCAATTGCCCCAAAGGGCCCATCTTCGGGGTCGTGCGGTGCTCGGGATCCTCGCAGTACAAAAGTACATCCGGATCCTGCGCTCCTGCTCCCCCAAATAGGAGCCCCTTTGGGACAATTGAGAACACACCCTAGCAAAAATAAAGATTTTTTGACTATTTTGAATAGGCTTTAGGCTTTAAGTGGCGCTGCTGCTAAAATTGCTAGGACCTATCTTGCGACTGTATTGAGACCTCGAAAGATAAAAGCAGATTTGGCCGTGCCCCCTATGCCTTTTGTGCATAAAGACGATATTCCAGACGCCCGTGGCTTTTTTAAACCTATTCATCAGAGAGGTTTGGAAAAGCCCTTGGCGCATCCATTTTTTTTCTGTAAGGCTGAAATAGTATGAGTCAAATTATTGATCTCACTGGCCGTGAGATTCTTGATTCCCGTGGGTACCCCAGTGTGGAATGTGAGGTGTTATTAGAATCTGGCGTGTTAGCCCGTGCATCGGTGCCATCAGGTGCCTCTACAGGCTCACGTGAAGCTATCGAGCTGCGTGATGGAGATGCACAGCGTTATATGGGTCGTGGTGTCTTGCAGGCAGTGAGTCATATTCAAAATGAGATCGCTGAGGAGATCAAAGGGCTGGAAGTAGTTGAGCAAGCGTTTATCGATAAGACTTTGATTGAGCTAGATGGCACAGACAATAAATCGCGTCTTGGAGCCAATGCTTTATTAGCCGTATCAATGGCGGTTGCAAAAGCAGCTGCTAAAGAAATGGATTTGCCGCTTTATCGTTATTTTGGTGGGTCTAACGCAACGCAAATGCCCGTGCCAATGATGAATATCATCAATGGCGGAGCCCATGCAAATAATGGTTTATCCATTCAAGAATTTATGATTGTGCCCGTGATGGGGGGCTCAGCAAGCGCTAGCTTTCGTGAAGCATTGCGTTGTGGTGTAGAGGTGTTTCACACCCTTAAAAAAATACTTGCAGAAAAACATTTAAGTACCGCGGTGGGTGATGAAGGCGGCTTTGCACCTAATCTTGCAAATAACGAAGCGTGTTTATCGTTGCTCATGAGTGCGATTGAAAGGGCTGGGTACTTGCCTGGTGAAGACGTACTGATTGCGTTGGACTGTGCCTCGAGTGAGTTTTATAAAGAAGGAAAATACTGCCTCAAAGGGGAAGACCTGCAGCTGAGCTCTGAAGATTTCACGCACTATCTTGCAAAGCTCACAGATCAATTTCCTATTATTTCGATAGAAGACGGGATGGCCGAAGATGACTGGGAAGGTTGGGCGTATTTGAGCAAACAGTTAAATCGGAAGATTCAATTGGTTGGGGATGATTTATTCGTGACCAATACGCACTTTTTAAAACAGGGTATTGAGCGCGATATAGCCAACTCTGTTTTGATCAAAGTGAACCAAATTGGTACGCTTAGCGAGACTTTTGCTGCTGTAGAAATGGCAAAACGTGCACGTTACACTGCCGTGATCTCGCATCGTTCAGGTGAAACGGAGGATGTCACGATTGCAGATATTGCTGTTGGCTTGAATGCAGGGCAAATCAAAACAGGTGCCCCTTCCCGCAGTGACCGAGTTGCTAAGTACAATCAGCTTTTGCGTATCGAAGAAGAGTTGGGTGAAACAGCAATCTATCCTGGTCGTTCAGCGTTTTATAACTTGGCGCGTGGGTGAATAAATCTATGCGTTGGTTGACCGTATTACTGCTTATGGTTCTGGTGGGCGTGCAATATCCTTTATGGTTTGGAAGAGGAGGGTGGCTCCAAGTGCGCACATTGGAGCGACAATTGCAGGCCCAGTTAGCTCAAAATAAAGCGATGGCCTTGAGTAATGAGCGGCTTGCGGGCGAAGTAAACAGCTTGCAAAGTGGTGCGGTTGCGTTAGAAGAACGCGCACGATATGACCTGGGCCTTGTCAAAAAAGACGAAGTGTTTGTGCAATTTGTGGCGCCTGGAAAACCGGTGCCGGTTACATCCGATACACCATCTTTAGTTCGTAAACAGGACCAGTCATTTACTCAACCAAAACGGGTAGTTCCAGAACCCCCTTCTCGTTCTAAACCAAAAATATCTGCTGAAAAAAAGTCTGCTACCTTAAAGGCACAACATAAAAAAAAGGAAGCTGGACATACAGGGCGTGGATAATAGTAGTTGTGCAACCCCATTATTTCTTTGAAAAAATGGCTTGCAATCCATTCCAGTCATACTTACGTATCCTTTTTATTCTTTTCTCGGCGGCGTTTTTACGTCCATCCAACCCTCTTTCCTCTTATGGACGCTTCTTTTATCCAGACCTTAACGGTCTACGCGCTACCTGTTTTGTTTGCAATTACTCTCCATGAGGCTGCGCACGGTTATGTTGCGCGTTGGTTTGGTGACAATACGGCCTATTTGCATGGTCGAGTGAGCCTTAATCCGCTCAGGCACATTGACCTCCTTGGCACCATTTTGGTGCCAGTGCTCATGTATTTTGCAACAGCGGGCGCCTTTGTTTTTGGCTATGCAAAGCCGGTGCCAGTGATATCACGCAATCTGCGCAATCCTCGTTGGCATAGCTTATGGGTGGCTTTGGCGGGTTGTGCCTGCAATTTTATTCAGGCTTTTTTATGGGCATTGTTAGGAATAGTGCTTCGAGGTGTTTTTCATTACCAAGAACCTTTTTTCTTGCGTATGGCAGAGGCCGGCCTACGCATTAATATGTTGTTGTGTATGTTCAATTTATTTCCTATGCCTCCACTCGATGGGGGACGAGCCATGATGATGTTGCTTCCGATTCGACAAGCATTGGGTTTGGCGCGCATTGAGCCTTATGGGTTTTTTATCGTACTCTTGCTTGTGGTGACCGGGGCACTTGGATATTTTTGGCTGCATCCAATGGTAGAGTTAGGCTATGGGGTGCTGCGTTTTTTATTGTCCCCCTTTATTTTTCTTTTTTCCTAAATACTGCTTGCGATTTACTATAGGCTGTTATCTAGCTTATCAAGGTAGGTATGTTGGCTGATTTCTTGCCAATATCTTTAGCATTTTTTACTTCTGTTTTTTATTCTCCTCATGTTCCCTCCTCGTGTTTTCTCCGGTATGCGGCCGACAGGGCCCCTGCATTTGGGGCATTACCATGGCGTGTTGACCAACTGGATTCGCCTGCAATCCGAATACCCTTGTTTTTTCTGTGTAGTGGATTTGCACGCATTAACCACGCACTATGAGACACCTGATCAGGTGTCTCAACATGTATGGAGTGTGCTGATTGATTGGCTTGCCGCGGGGATCGATCCTGCCCAGGCAACCATTTTCATTCAAAGCCGTGTGCCTGAGCATGCTGAGTTGGCATTGTTATTGGGAATGAGTACGCCGCTGAGCTGGCTAGAGCGTGTGCCTACCTATAAAGAGCAAATTGAGAAATTACGAGACCGTGATCTCGCAACGTATGGCTTTTTGGGCTACCCCTTGCTTATGGCAGCCGATATTTTGCTATATCGCGCCTCATTGGTTCCTGTAGGGGAAGACCAAGTTCCTCATATAGAAATTGCGCGCGAGATTGCTCGTCGTTTTAATTATCTCTATGGACGTGAACCAGATTTCGAAAAAAAAGCGCTGGAAGCGGTTAAAAAGCTCGGCACGCGACGTTCAAAACGCTATCACACACTACGTACTGCCTATCAACAAGAAGGCGCTGAGCATGCATTAGAGCAGGCGCATGCTTTGCTGCAAGAGTCGCAAAGCTTGTCTATGAATGACCGTGAGCATTTATTCGGTTATTTAGAAGGCTCTGGCAAAATTATTTTGGCTGAACCTCAGGTATTGCTCACAGAGTCTTCTCGCATGCCCGGCTTGGATGGACAGAAAATGTCTAAATCCTATGGCAATACCATTGGTCTTTTAGAAGATCGCAAAGAAATTGAAAAGAAAGTCCGCACGATGCCTACGGACCCAGCGCGAGTACGGCGTTCTGATCCGGGTGAGCCTACAAAATGCCCTGTTTGGAAGCTGCATCTTGCCTATACGGATGAAGCCGTGCATGACTGGGTGCAAAAAGGCTGCCGTAGTGCGGGTATAGGGTGCCTAGAGTGCAAGCAGCCCGTTATCGATAATATTATTCGCCAGCAAGAGCCTATGCTTGAGCGTGCGCAAGAATATCGAGACGATCCTTCGCTGCTACGAGCCATTGTGGCGGATGGGTGTGATAAAGCCCGACTGTGCGCGCAAGAGACTATGCGTGAGGTACGTGAGGCGCTTTGTTTGTCTTAAGTTACGCATGTTATAGAACGGCAAGTTGTTGATAGTGCAAAGATTAAAAGTGGGTGGTATGCGTGTTGGGGAACGTTGCCCACCGCCAACCTACCGTTCTTTGCCTTTTAGTTTTTAAATGGATGGTTGGCGTTATGGTTTTGTCTGCCCAAAGTACTTCTTCTGCTTTCCCCCCGTCTTTTCCTGCTATTCGAGGAAGCATTGTTGCGTTAGTAACGCCGATGCATCCAGATGGAAGCTTAGATGTGCCGGGGCTGCATGCGTTGCTGGATTGGCATATTGCTGAGGGTACGCATGCTGTAGTGGTGGTGGGAACGACTGGTGAATCTTCTACTGTGACGGTAGAGGAGCATTGTTTTTTGATCGAAACGGCTGTGCAGCATGTGGCAGGGCGCATTCCGGTGATTGCAGGAACCGGTGCAAATTCGACTGCTGAAGCCATTGTGCTCACACGTTATGCAAAAGAAGTAGGGGCGGATGCAACGCTGCAAGTAGTGCCTTACTACAATAAGCCTAGCCAAGAAGGGCTATTTCAGCATTTTGTAAAAATCGCTGAGGCGGTAGATTTGCCAATAATTTTGTACAACGTGCCAGGCCGCACTGTTGTAGATATGTGCAATGACACTATTGTGCGGCTAGCTAGCGTGCCTGGAATTGTGGGCGTAAAAGAAGCGTCTGGGGATGTGGAGCGGGGTATGCACCTGCTCAAGGCCGTTCCAAAAGATTTTGCGGTATATAGCGGAGACGATGCTACAGCGGTTGCAATGTTGTTAATGGGCGGTCATGGTACGGTATCGGTGACGGCAAATGTGGCGCCTCGTGCTATGAGTCAATTATGTCAAGCTGCTTGTACGGGCGATATCGAGCGTGCAAGAGCTATCCAGATGACCTTGTTGGACTTGCACAAACAAATTTTTATCGAATCTAACCCTATCCCAGTGAAATGGGCCCTACATACCCTTGGAAAAATTCAAGAAGGGATTCGCTTGCCGTTAACCACACTGGATGCGCGCTATCATGAAGTGCTGAGTAAAGCGTTACGCGAAGCAGGATTATTGTAGGTTGGTTGAGGCGCGAACCCCAACATGCACACCACTGACTTTTAATCCCCGCTTTTGCCATACATATGCAGGTTTTAAAAGGGCAGCGGTCGTCATGTTGGGGTTCCTTCGTCACCACCAACCTACAATGAATCACCGTTTTTTGAGAGTTAGAATGAGTGAATTGAAAAAAGAAAGCGGCATATTTTGTCGTACATCACGGTTTCAGATATCTGCTCTGCTAATCCTACTAGCAACAGGCCTATTGACAGGCTGTGAGTCGGTGAATGATTGGATGACAGCTGAAAGAGTAGATTATCAGAGTGCGCATGCTGGCCCTGCTCTTGAAGTGCCTAAAGACTTAGCTCCTGTTCCTCAGAATCAGCATTTTTTATTGCCTGATCCATCCACAAATGTGTCAAATGCATTACCTAGTTATGGCGCATCAGCGGAGCTGGCGTCAAAGCAGGATGTCTATTCGCTTCCATCAAAGCGTAACGCTGAACAGGGTTCTGTGGTTATGCAAGTCGAGCGGGAAGAAAAAGTTTCCGAAGGTCAGAGCCACTATTGGTTGGTTGTGCCTAATACACAGCTTGATGTGATTTGGCCGCAGTTACGTACATTTTGGAAGAAAAACGGCTTTACATTAAAAGAAGACCAGCCCGCGTTAGGTTGGTTAGAGACGGATTGGGCTGAAAATCGCGCTCAAATTCCGAATGACTGGTTTCGCAGAGCGGCAGGTAAATGGGTGGATGTGCTGTATTCCTCTGGCACACTAGATAAATTTCGTATGGTAGTTGAGCCCATTTCACCCAGTGGCGTGCGGCTTATGATTTTGCACTATGGAATGGAAGAAGTGTTGGTAGGAAAAGGTAAAGACTCCTCTATATGGCAAGAACGTCCTCGGAACCCTGAACTTGAAAAAGCATTGCTTGGCCGGTTGATGCAAAGCTTAGGTGCTTCTGAAAAGGCAGTGAACTAACTATAAATGGAATAGGCAATACAGCATGGTTGGCAATTGAGGACACACCCTACTGCAATAAAAAAATGCCTGCAAATAGTATGCAGGCATTTTTTTATACGTTTGGCTGATGTACTGTGAAGCATCTATTTGGATAGACTCTAAACAGTTTCTGCTCTGTGTAATATTACTTTGCAGGCGTAGCTGCGGGAGTGGCTGCAGGAGTATTTGCAGCAGGAGCAGCGGCGCT
The DNA here is from genome assembly GCA_031963045.1 of Mycoavidus cysteinexigens. Taxonomy (GTDB): domain Bacteria; phylum Pseudomonadota; class Gammaproteobacteria; order Burkholderiales; family Burkholderiaceae; genus JASSUD01. Next base: position 50,057 of record JASSUK010000040.1, on the reverse strand, counting down.
ATCTGTTGCAGGAGTAAGAGCTGTTCCAGTCGCGCTGGGTGTTGTTGTAGCTGCGTCTGGTGTAATGCTTGCTGCAGGTGTTGCAGATGCTTCGCTTGGAGCTGCTGGAATTTCAGTAGAAGCGTTAGCTGATGCAGTAGCGTCTTTCTTGCTGGGGCACGCAGCCAAAGCCAATGTTGCGACTAGACAGATAGGGAGTATATATTTTTTCATTTCACATCCTTCGAGGGTAAGTAATTCATTATCTTGACTGACTTTAATGCAAGCAAAGCCAGACATTCTTTTCCTTTAGAAATGGCAAAACTAATTATAAAAATAATGAGTTAAATATGCCAAATCAACCATGTTGGAATTGAAAAGATCGTGTGCAGTAAGTTGCTTGACCGGAGTATAGGGGCTTTCAAGCGGAGAGTCGAATTGCCGAAACTGTTTTATGGAATTTCTTAGAATCAAATGCAAACTTTTAAGAAAGATATACAGCGCTGTTCTTATTTGAGAAGCAAGGGGCTTTGATAATTTAGTCATCTGGATGAGCCTGGGCGCCTCATACCTATAAGGAAAAGTTGCTTTTAGAATGTTAGGATATGTTTTTAAAAGTATGTGAAGCAGAATTTCTTGCGCATCATCCTATTAATGCGTGCGGCAGATTTTTACCTTTCCTATTTTGTCTAATTGGTTTTGTATAAGCCACATGGAGGGGGAGAAGAATAAAAATGGATTCTCTGAAAAAATTTTGAGAAAAATCCAGGTTAATAATAAAGATATAGGTCAGTTTATATATATGTTTTTTGGGTGCGTACAAATATATATACACGTATTATATGTTTTGGTTTCGGTGAATTAAATAAATGGATCATGTGATGAAAAAAGTGGCTAAAAACACGGTGGTTTCAGTAGCGTACAAACTCTCTGATGCCCAAGGTAACTTAATTGAAGATAGCAAAGAGCCTATGGTGTATCTCCATGGAGATTACGAAGGCACTTTTCCAAAAATTGAGGCCGTGCTAGAAGGTAAGGCCGTGGGCTTTGAGACCCACGTTCAGCTTGAACCGGAAGAGGCTTTTGGTGAATATGATCCTGAGCTTGTCAAAGTAGAATCACGAAGCCGCTTTCCTGAGCCTTTAGAGGTAGGAATGCAGTTTGAAGGTACTCCAGAGGGTGATGATGAAGACGCGTTGATTTATACGCTGACGGATATTGCTGAAGACAAAATAGTGCTCGATGGTAACCATCCTCTCGCTGGTATCGCTTTGCGCTTCGAACTCAAAGTGATCGATGTACGTGATGCCACTCCTGATGAAATCGTACACGAGCACGTACATGGCGAAGATGATGAAGAGCTTGATGAATATGAAGAGGATGAGAAAAGACCTCTACCTCCCACCCTTCATTAAATTTTTTAAATGATGGTGTTGTAGGTTGGTGGTGACGAAGGAATTCCAACATCTAACCACTGCCTTTTTGAAGACCTGCTTGCAAATTGCCAAAAGCAAAATTAAAAGTCAGTGGCGCGCATGTTGGGGTTCATACCTCACCACCAACCTACCGCCTACATTGATCTCGCGCATAATTTTATGCGCGTTTTTTTTGGGGATTACCACCAGCGGTAGAAGTGATGGACAGGGCCAATGCCTTTACCTACTTGAAGACGGGTGCTGTGAAAAAGAGCTTGAGTTAGATAGGTTTTAGCTTCACCAATAGCAAGGGCGAGGCTAGCATGCCTGGGACAGAGTGCTGCAATAGCTGCTGAGAGAGTGCAACCGGTGCCGTGGTGATTAGGCTGGCTTAAGCGGTTTTCAACAAAGCGTAAAGGAGGCTCGTTACCTATGAGCCAATCTGGGCTTTCATGGCTGCTTAGATGGCCTCCTTTCATCAGAACATGGCGTGCGCCTAGTGCGCGTAAAGCTTGACCTTGCTCGACCATTTCCTCTTCATTTTGCGCAACAGAGGTGTTTAGCAGTGCAGCAGCTTCGGGTAGGTTTGGGGTGATGAGTTGCGCTAGAGGAAAGAGTTCCTCACGCAATGCATGGGTAGCTTCAGGTTCAAGCAGTGCTTGCCCGCTTTTGGCGAGCATGACGGTATCTAGAATGATGTGGCTGGGCTTATAGCGGCGAAGCGCCGCAGCGACGGCACGAATAATAGATGCATTGGCGAGCATCCCAATTTTGACCGCATCTATCGCGATATCGTCGAATACGGCATCGAGTTGAGCTGTGACAAATGCTGCATCCGGTGCGTGTACGGCCGATACACCTTGAGTATTTTGTGCGGTGAGCGCAGTGATGACACTGGCACCATATCCCCCTAAGGCTGAAAATGTTTTCAGATCAGCTTGGATGCCTGCACCTCCACTCGAGTCAGAGCCTGCAATGGTGAGGAGCCTAGGAGGGCTGGATAGAGTTGAGGGAGAGGAAAAAGAGGTCATTATTCTTACAAGGAAGCAGGACAGAACTCTAGCCCTTACGGTCTAGCAAACTCCGCTTAGAGTAAATGAAACAGCTTCAAGATGAATGGCATGCCTGTGCAGGCAGCTAAAACTATGCTGCCTAATCGGACCGTCATTTGTGATGCCAGTTTGTCTAATTTAGTATCCACAGCGGCAAATTTGGTATCTACGACAGCAAATCTAGCGTCTAAATTCGCCTCTATGGCACTGAATTTAGTGTCCACGATAGTAAATTTAAAATCCATATCTTTACGCAAGTCTGCAATTTCACAGCGCAGATTGGTTTCAACAGCTTGAAGGTTGTCTTTAGTCGCTAATCCTTTAATATTTGCCTCAAAAACCTTAGACAAAGCATGCGCCTGTGCTTCAGCTTGAATACGAGATACGCCCGCCACTTCTAGCTCCTTCACAAATTCTAATGAATTAAATGCAAATGCAGGTAAGCCCATATCTATTCTCCTTTTCGCAAGAAGTCTAACATCCGGATTCTTAGCCTGCTATTAGACAAAAGGCAGTCTATTGAAAAATAAAAATCTCTAATTCAGAACCTCTACTTCAAAGTCCAGATGGAGTGCGCCGGGGTTCTTTGGTTTGGCTTAAGAGGCGCTGATTGCGACGTTGGTTGATTTGGTGAACGCGTATGACGCAAGCCATAACGAGTAGTACAAAGACTCCTAATAACACCATGATGACTGTTATTGGTATATCTAACCACACTAGCAATGAATAAACGCAAAGCATCACAATGACTGAGAGGTTTTCATTGAAGTTTTGTACCGCAATGGAATGACCTGATGAGAGTAATAGGTGCCCGCGATGTTGAAGCAATGCATTCATAGGTACTACAAAAAAGCCGCAGAGCGCGCCAATAGCAATGAGTAGCGCATCCGCTATCAATATAGGAATAGGAAGCGAAAAGCCAGCGATTTGTACGCTCCAATGGCCTGGGAAAAGACGGCTTGTATAAAACGACATAGCTATAACGGCAATGCCTGCTAAAAACCCTGCAGGTAAGACTTTAAGAGAACGGTGCAAAGGAATTTTGGTGGCGGCAAAGATGGCTCCTGCGGCTATCCCTATGGCTACCATGGCTTGCAGAACTGCACTTTGCGATAAACTCATTCCCAGAGAATGTTCTGCCCATTTTAGAATGATGAATTGTAGGGTGGCACCCGCACCCCAAAAAAGCGTGGTCACTGATAGAGAAAGTTGCCCAAGCGGGTCGCGCCATAAAGCCAAAAAGGCTGAGTAGAAATCTGACACCATATGCATTGGAGCCCGCCGTTGCTTGGTGTAGCGTGCACCAGTATCTGGAATAGCCAGATTAAAAAGCCCTGCTAAAAGATAAATGCCTACCACCACCACGATGGCGCTTTTCGCATAGCTAGAGAGTGTGGGTATATGTAGCCAGCTTAAAAAAGTGAGAAAGGGCGAAAAGATTTCTACCCAATAGGGGCTAATCAGCGCACCGCCTAATACCGTACCAAAAATGATGGAGGCAACGGTGGTTCCCTCAATCCAGCCATTGGCAGCAACTAACTGGCCAGGTGGAAGAAGCTCAGTCAAAATGCCATATTTAGCAGGGGAATACGCAGCAGCGCCGAATCCAACTATGCCATAGGCTAAAAGCGGGTGTACTCCAGAGAGCATCAAGCCGCATCCTACAATCTTGATCCCATTGGTGATAAACATGGCCCGCCCCTTGGGCATGGAATCTACAAAATTCCCTACAAATGCGGCCAGCACAACATAAGAAAGTACAAAAAATAGCTTAAGCATGGGCGTCATCCAGCCCGGCGCATGTTTTGCGTCGAGCAGGGCAATAGCAGCAATCAACAGCGCGTTATCAGCCAGCGACGAAAAAAACTGCGCGGCCATAATCGTGTAAAAACCTTTTTTCATGCGGCAAAGGAAGCAAAAACTTAAAAGATGATAGGGCTTAGGATGAAGAGAAAAAACGCTTCAATAGTGCTATTGGCTATAACATGCACCTAGCCTTTTCTCAGGAACGGAGAAGTGGGGGCAAATGGTAGCGGAAATAGCTTAGCAGCGGTTTTTAAAGTAGAGCCAGTCTACAGTACTGGCTGGGCTACAGATTGCACTTTTTTAGGCACCCTGAAGATAGCTTCTAAGATTTTATAGCGTGCAGGTATGCGCAAGAGGGTGAGTATACTGAGTGTTTGTAGGGCGTGTCCTCAATTACCCAAAAGGGGCCCATCTTTGAGGTCGTGGGGTGTCAGGTATGCACTGTATTTAAGTACAGTTCCGGTCCCTATGCTCCTGCTCCCCCAAATAGGTTCCCTTTGGGGCAATTGAGGACACGCCCTAATGCACTCGCATCTTTTGAATTTCTTTTTTAATATCAGCAGTCTGCTAGCAAGTTGGTATTCAATGTTAGTAGCTTGTCTTTAATTTTTTATTGTCTTTCTATGCCTCGCCCTATTGTCGCTACGCTTCACGCTTCTGCACTCGCACACAACCTTGACGTGGTTAGGTGCCATGCTCCTCACTCAAAAGTATGGGCGATTATTAAAGCCAATGCATATGGACATGGCCTAATCCGAGTATTTAAAGGATTACAAAATGCAGATGGGTTTGGTTTGCTGGATTTGGATGAGGCGATCCAGTTGCGCGAACTGGGTTGGGCAGGCCCTATTTTGTTATTAGAAGGTTTTTTCAATCCTGCAGATCTTCTCTTGATTGATCAGTACCATTTAACAGTGACAGTGCACTCGAGCGAGCAGCTCTGCATGCTTGAGCAAACGCGTTTAACGCAGCCTATTAATATCTATTTGAAGATGAATAGCGGCATGAACCGTTTAGGTTTCCTTCCTGAGCATTTCCAAGCAGCTTGGAAGCGGGCGCGGGCATGTCCTTGGGTTAGAAACATCACCTTAATGACACACTTCGCAGACGCAGATATCGCATCAGGGATTGAAACACCCCTTTCCACTTTTGAACGTGGTGCACAGGGTATTGTTGGAGAGCGTAGCCTTGCAAATTCTGCGGCATTACTCTGGCATACTAAAACCCAAGCAGATTGGGTTCGCCCAGGTGTGATTTTGTATGGTGCGTCCCCTTCAGGGCGTGTGCAGGATTTAGCGCCACATGGCCTACGTCCTGCGATGACATTAGCAAGTAAAATTATTGCTGTTCAGCAACTCAAGCCGGGCGATACCATTGGGTACGGTTCTACGTATCGTGCACCGGTTGCAATGCGTGTGGGCGTAGTAGCCTGTGGTTATGCAGACGGCTATCCACTCAATGCACCAAATGGCACCCCTGTTTTAGTGAATGGGATGAGAACGCGTAGCGTTGGACGAGTCTCAATGGACATGATGACGGTTGATTTAACACCTATTCCCCAAGCAGGAGTGGGGGCCCCGGTTGAGCTATGGGGGCAGAATTTACCCTTAGATGAAGTCGCCCAAGCCGCTTCCACACTGGGCTATGAATTGATGTGCGCGCTGTCTTTACGTGTGCCTGTTAGTGTGGAAGAGAGCATTTCAGCTCATGTTGAAACGGCTCAATGTGTAAGTCAAAGTAAGCTGCGAACCTCAACATAACCTGCATAGAGGACACGCCCTAGTGCGCGCCGGAATGGCGCGTTTTTCATTTGTTTTCCCCACTATCGGTTATTAAAAATGAGTAAGCCTAAAATTTTGTATGTATGCAATGAATGTGGTGGGCAGACGCCAAAGTGGGAAGGGCGTTGTCCAGCGTGTGGCGAGTGGAATACTTTGATTGAACATCAGGCAGCTATTTCCCCTGAATCACCTCATCGCTTTCAAGGCTTAACGCAAGCTACACCGCTGCAATTACTCTCTTCAGTAGAAGCGGTGGAGGTAGCCCGTTTCTCAAGTGGTATAGCGGAGTTTGATCGTGTGCTCGGAGGAGGTTTTGTTCCCGGAGGGGTGGTATTAATTGGAGGCGACCCTGGTATTGGTAAGTCGACGCTCTTATTGCAATCGCTTGCCCTACAAAGCGCTAACGAAACAGACCGACAGGTTCTTTATGTAAGTGGTGAAGAATCGGGAGCGCAGATTGCAATGCGTGCGCGTCGTTTAGGTCTGCTTGATACTAAAGACTCCAAATCGACAAAAGATGCACAAAAACTGAGAGGGATAGGCCCTGTCCAGTTACTCGCAGATATTTCTCTAGAGCGTATTTCAACCGTCATGACCCAAGAGCGCCCTCGGGTAGTGGTGATTGACTCTATCCAAACTATGTACTGTGCAGCCCTGAGTTCAGCGCCGGGCTCGGTTTCTCAAGTGCGCGAATGTGCAGCGCAACTGACTCGTTTAGCTAAACAGTTGGATGTGACTTTAATTATAGTGGGCCACGTTACGAAAGAAGGCCACCTCGCAGGTCCTCGTGTATTGGAGCATATTGTTGATACGGTGTTGTACTTTGAAGGAGATACGCACTCGGCATATCGTTTAGTGCGCGCATTCAAAAACCGTTTTGGCGCAGTCAATGAAATAGGTGTGTTTGCAATGACTGAGCGAGGCTTGCGAGGGGTAGCCAACCCTTCCGCTTTGTTTTTATCGCACCACCCCCATATTGTTTCAGGATCTTGTGTGTTGGTCACACAAGAAGGCACCCGCTCTTTGCTTGTAGAAATTCAGGCTTTGGTGGATACCGCTCACATCCCCAATCCTCGTCGCTTAGCAGTCGGTTTAGAGCAAAACCGACTGGCGATGTTGCTTGCGGTTTTAAACCGGCATGCAGGCATTGCTTGTTTTGATCAAGACGTTTTTCTAAATGCAGTAGGAGGTGTCAAAATCACGGAGCCTGCTGCAGATCTAGCAGTTCTTTTAGCTATCTACTCTTCGCTTCGGAATGCCGCTTTGCCAAAAGGTTTAGTAGTGTTTGGTGAAGTGGGTCTGGCAGGCGAAATTCGTCCCTGCCCACGCGGACAAGAGCGCCTCAAAGAAGCTGCAAAGCTAGGTTTTACCTCCGCTATTATCCCTCGCGCAAATCTCCCTTCTCGCACGGCTTCCACTGGGTCAAGCTCTGCTCCTTATATTATTGATGGCTTGAGTGTGTATGCAGTAGATCGTATTGAAGAAGCGATTGAACGTGCTCAACATTGATGCTTTCTTTTTAGAATAAAAATAATATGAAGAATATACGTCATCCTAAAAAATTCCTACAGAAATAGGCACTGCAGTTTGATGATTAGAATAATCTTTAAAATGGTGTATGCGAGGCTGAAAGTGATTTAAGATTGCGCTGCTTGGATAGAGTGTAATTTTTTATAATAATGATTACATACGCCAGTCTATACTTTTTATATAATATATTTCAAGCATAATGTATTTGTGTTGTGGTAGGGAAAATAAAAGTATAAGGTGGCGTGAAAATAAGTAATATTTAATTAAAAATAACCTCGCCACCCTTATGATGACCCCCGCTGTTATATTAAATAACTATTATAATTATAAAAGCCATATTGAAGGAAAAAACGCAGAATTATTATATTTTGATAATGATTTTTATAGGCGTGCTGAATCGAATGCATCCAGTGCAGACTTCATGGATGATGGAGTCTATTTAAGCATTCCAGAAAAAATAAGCGATGGTGGGAATGCACTTTTGGATCTATATATAGATCCATCTTGCATATTGGAATGTTCATGGGTGGCACAAGATATTGCTGCTTCATCCCTTATAGAAGAGGACCGCATTAAAAAAACAAATGCATATGAAGAGGATCCCACACTAATATATCTGAAACCTGAATATGTAGATTACTTTTCTCAACATGGATATCGACCAGAAAAAATACTATCTGCAAATAAAAATAATGATACGGAAGGGGTACGGTCGGGTAGAACGGAGAAAAAGTCACTTCCCTTAAAGGAAAGGGAGTGCGCTATGTTAAACAAAAAATCAGTTTTGGATTCCCTTCAGAATAGTATTGAAAATATTATTAACTATGATAAAAATTCATGGGGAAAATATATTCATATTTATGAAAAATTATGGTTAAAACTTATTGATTGTGATGTGCTGGAATGGAAAAATCAGATTAATTGCGACGAAATGGCATGGTTGAGGAGCGCGGATAGTGAAAAAATTATGTATTATAAAGAAATATTAAATAATATTATAAAAAAGAATTTTTCTGGCAATGAGGTGCTATTTTTAATAAACATATTACTCCACACTTCTCAGTATGCTGATGTACTCGATATAGATGCGCGTGTTGGGTACTGGATGAGCTCTTACCGATATACGAAAACGCTAAAAGCCTTTATGGTATATATTTTTAAAAGAGTACTTGTAAACAATAAAAAATATAAATATGCTGCTCATGAAAAAATATCTATGGATAAATTGGCAAAATTATTTAGCCTTCCAGTGGCTACTATAAGGCATTGGATTGCAGTGGAAAAATGCAATAGTGAAATTTCTATTCCTTATGCTCCTATAGTGCAAAAAAATCGCTCTAGTCTGCGCGAAAGATCTTTAAGGCCCCTAAAACCCCTCCGCACGATCTACAGCAATAGAGTGCATTTTATAAACCAGGAAGGCGCGTCCCACGCCAGTCATCCTAGTAACCGTGTATATACTGGATTATTCGTTCCATCTGCCCAAGGATAGTCCGATGTTTCTGTCAAGCCTAATTACAAATATCTTGTTTTTATGAGTTATAAGTATGAAAAGCCACAGATAAACTGAATGACGATAGGTTATCTGAGATGTAGGAAAATATACTTATTCTGTGATGGGTTAAGTATTTTTTCTTTTCTAGATTACAGAAAATATAGAATGGGAAATTATTTTTGTTGGGCTATTATTAATTAAGTTTGGTGCTGCGGAGTCATGGTGTGGCTGAGGTGTATATTCCAATGCATACATGAAACCGCAGAAAGAGGGTTATGAAAAAATAATCCGATTCATTTTAATTAATAAAAATGCGAGGAAATATGAAAGTTTCAATGGCACCCATTCAAAAATTATTTTCTAAAAATGTTCAGCAACCTAATTCGAATGCATCCTCTTCAGGTGAAGTGGAGATAGTATTATCCAATAAAAATAAAAAAAATAATATAATAAAAACCCTTAAGGCCCCATTTGAAAATTTGAAGAAAGAGTGCCAAAAAGATAGTCTTGTAGTGTCGCAAGCAAGCCAAGAAACGGCGATACATGCGCAAGAAGAAAGCAGCGATATCTTGCAGCTAGAATCTATTAATAATGTTCTAGAAAATGCTACGGATGCCGTTCTAAAAAGTGCCGCAGATACTGGAACATCTGGACCCACGTTTTTGGAACGTTTGTACCAATTTATTATGAATTTGCTTTCAAAATTATTCCCAAATTTAGTACCTGCACAGGTCTCTAATTTGGCGTAAGGCTCCATATATGTGGCGCATTATCCTGTAGCTAGAGCCTATATATTGAAAAGGTTATAAATTAGAGGGCGGTGGTTTGCATATTTGGATTCCAGCATCCCCCCAACCTACGAGAAACCTCATATTTTTGCGATAGAGGTAGGTTGGTGGTGAGGAACGAACCCCAACATGCAAACCACCGCCCTCTAGTTTTTGCTTTTTAGCCTAAAAAGAGGCGATATACCGGATTATCTGTTTCATCTGACCAAGGATAGCCCAGTGCTTCTAAAAATGTAGACAGCACAGGCATGTCTGCATGAGGGACCTGTAACCCGACCAAAATACGGCCATAGTCTGCGCCTTCATTGCGGTAGTGAAAGAGGCTTATATTCCAGTCTGGTTGGAGTGCGCTCAAAAAATGCATGAGTGCTCCTGGATATTCTGGAAATTCAAAACGGTAGAGACGCTCTTCTCGAGCAAGGGGCGAGTGTCCACCTACCATATAGCGGATATGCTGTTTAGCCAGCTCATCGTGGCTTAAATCTAATATAGGGAATCGATGTTGTTTAAAAAGCGCTTCTATATCTGCTGCTTCTGATTGGTTTTGAATTTGTAGCCCAACTAATAGGTGCGCTTCTTGTTTATCTGCAATACGGTAATTAAATTCCGTAACATGGCGTGCGCCAATCAGTGCGCAAAGCTGCTTAAAACTTCCCTGCGCTTCTGGAATAGTGATAGCGAAGAGTGCTTCTCTGGCTTCTCCACCTTGGGCGCGTTCGGCAATAAAGCGTAAACGGTCAAAATTGAGATTCGCTCCAGAGACCACGGCTATGAGGGTTTGAGGAGGGCCAGCTGTGCGCTCGGCAAATACTTTAGCGCCGGCCACTGCCAATGCACCAGCAGGCTCAGGCAAGCTATGGGTTTCGGCAAATACTTCTTTGATCGCTGCGCATAAAGCATCGGTATCTACACGAATTATTTCATCTACATAGTGCTGGCAGAGCCGGAAGGTTTCGGTACCTACTTGTTTGACGGCAGTGCCATCTGCAAATAGACCTACCGTGCGCAGCATCACACGTTCGCCTTCTTCCAAAGAGCGTGCCATTGCGCAGGAATCTTCTGCTTGCACACCAATAATGCGGATATCTGGGCGCAGCATTTTGATGTAAGCCGCCATGCCTGCAATTAAGCCACCCCCACCAATAGGTACAAAGATAGCGTCAATGTGATCCGGGTGCTGTTTTAGAATTTCCATAGCGACCGTTCCCTGACCAGCAATCACTTCAGGGTCGTCAAAAGGATGCACAAATGTAGCACCAGAGACCTTTTGTAGGTCGAGCGCGTGTTGGTAGGCATCGCTGTAGGAAGTGCCATGCAGTACGATATCCACAGCCTCTTTGCCTAGTGCGCGTACAGCATCAATTTTGACTTGCGGAGCAGTAAGTGGCATCACAATCGTTGCGCGTAATGCTAGCCGGTGCGCAGCTAGCGCTACACCTTGTGCATGGTTGCCTGCAGAGGCTGCTATTACACCGCTAGCGCGTTCAGCCGCACTGAGTTGCACGATTTTGTTATAGGCCCCACGCAACTTAAATGAAAAGCAAGGCTGCTTGTCTTCGCGTTTGAAATACAGGGTATGTCCTAAATCAGCAGATAATGCAGAGGCGTATTCGAGCTCCGTTTCACGTGCTACATCGTAGACGCGTGCGGTTACTATTTTTTTGAAGTAATCCGCTAAGGTGAGCGGGGAAGCGGAAGTCGTGGAGGGCATGAATGGCTATATAAAAGGTCGTAAAGATTATATGGATGAGCGTAAAAATGAGCGTATTGCAGCGTTTTCATGGCCTTAATAACTGATGTTACGCAGGTATTCAAAAGGAGTGTGGTTTGCATGTTGGGGTTCCTTCGTCACCACCAACCTACCGAAATGGCTAGGTAAAAAGAATCACCACACTCCACCAACCACAAGAAAAAGCAAAGAATGGTAGGTGGGTGGTGACGAAGGAACCCCAACACGCATACCATCTACTTTGAATCTTTGCGCTCTGCCTTCTAAGAAACAAATCTTAAGTATTGATTATTAAAAGGTTTTTAGACCCAGTGTTGGGCTTCTGGAAAGGTTCCATTTTTGACGGCATCCACGTAAGCACGCGCTGCATCAGCAATGCTGGAATATCCCGCTAGGAAATTTTTGCTAAAACGCGGAGGATGCGCGCTCAAACCCAGTAGGTCGTGTAACACTAAAACCTGCCCAGAGCAGTGCGGCCCTGCACCAATTCCTATGGTGGGGCATTGCACGGTAGAGCTTACTTTTTCGGCTAGGCTAGCTGGAATTGCTTCAAGAACCAGCATATCTGCGCCTGCATCGGCCAGTGCACAGGCATCTTCTAGAAGCTGTTTTGCTTGGGCAGGCTCTTTAGCCTGCATTTTGAATCCGCCCAAGGTATGTACCGATTGGGGGGTGAGGCCTAGATGTGCGCATACGGGAATCCCCCGTTGTTGTAAAAAATGCACAGTGTCTGCCAGCCAAGCGCCTCCTTCGAGTTTTACGATATGGGCGCCTGCACGCATGAGTTGCGCTGCATGGGTAAACGCTTCTTGTGGAGTGGAATAGGTTCCAAAAGGCAGGTCTGTCATCAGCAGGGCTGTGATGTTGCCTCGTGCCACACAGCGGGTGTGGTAGGTCATATCCTCTATGGATACAGGCAAGGTGGTCGCATGGCCTTGTAATACATTACCTAAAGAATCCCCCACCAGCAGTATCTCTACCCCCACTTCATTGAGTATCTGCGCAAAACTGGCGTCATAGCAAGTTAAGGAAGTAATCTTGCGAGATTGTTCATGCATGCGCTGGAGTTCGGGCAAAGTGATGGCGCGAGGGTGAGTAGGTTTAGAGACGCTCATAACAGACTTATTTTCTCAATATATTGAAAAAGGGAAGGATTGGCAGGTGTGGTGCCATGTTCATTTTCTGGCAAAGGCGGGGCACCAAAAGAGGGCAGCCCCGCTTCCTTTGCAGAAAAATGCAGTTTTTTCAAAAAAACGAGGGCGGGTCCGGCTTTAGGAATCTCAATGTGCGGATTGAGTTCTAAAAGGGGCACTAAAACAAACGCACGATCGGTTAAGCGGGGATGAGGAATAACTAAATCGTCTTCTTCAATGCAGTGCGCACCGTATAACAAGATATCGATGTCGAGCGTGCGAGGCGCATTCCGATAAGAGCGTGTTCGATGAAATGCGTTTTCAATACTTTGGCAGAGTATGAGCAATGCCTGAGGGGATAGTGTGGTTTCAATAGCTACTACCGTGTTGCAATAACTCTCTCCGTCGGCATCTACAGGATGCGTTTTGTAGAGGCTTGCGACTTGCACATTTTGAATGCTTGGATGCTTTTTTAAAGATTCAATAGCTTGTCTAACCGTTAATTCTGCTTGGCCTAGATTGGCTCCTAAGCCAAGATAGGCAATGGTAGTCATAAAAAATAAAGGTGTTGGATAGGGCGTGTCCTCAATTGCTCCAAAGGGCCCATTGAGGACACGCCCTAGTACAAAAAATTTACTGATCCTGATTTTTAGATAGGCGCTTTGTCTGCTCAACAGTATTGTCTGTAGCAGGCACATCATTTTGCTCAAGCGCGGTGGAGGTGGGTTTTTTTATCCTACGCCGGCGAGGTTTTTTATCCGCTTGCTCAGCATGAGCAGAGTGCGTTTTTGGCAGCGGGATAGGGTTGTTTTGAGCTTGTTTAATCAGCTCTTCACGCTCTTCAGGCGTAGCATCGATAAAGCTTGTCCACCATTGCCCTAACAGGATATCGCGTTCTCCAGCTTCACATCGCAGTAAGAGAAAATCGTACGCAGCTCTAAAACGAGGATGTTGCAGTAATTTTGCTGCACTGCGCCCGCGTTTTTCTAGACGTGGCTGCATATCCCAGATGATGCGCATATCTCCAACATAGCGCTTTTGAATTGCGAGGCGCTCTGTCTGTATAAGCAGCGTGTCATTCATGGCGGTATACAGTGACGGAAGTGGATTTTCCCCTTGTTTTAGCCCTTTTTCCCAGCGTGTGCGTACTTCATGCCAGAGAAGTGCTGCGAATAAAAAGCTAGGGGAAATCGATTTCCCTGACAATATGCGCTCGTCTGTACGAGAGAGGGCTAGCGTGAAAAACCGCTCACTTTGCGGTTGCTCTAACACTACATCTAACAGAGGTAAAACACCGTGATGCAAACCTTCCGCGCGCAAACGTTGCAAGCAGCTCAGCGCATGGCCGCAGAGTAAGAGTTTGAGTACTTCATCGAAAAGTCGTGCAGGAGGTACATTGCAAATGAGATCCGCCAATTCACGTATGGGGGTGCGGGTATCCGGGGCAATGTCAAAACCGAGCTTTGCAGCAAAGCGTACCGCGCGTAGCATCCGCATAGGGTCTTCGCGATAGCGGGTGGCAGGGTCGCCAATCATGCGCAATACACGCGCGTTTACATCCGCAACGCCATTGTAATAATCGACAATAGTTTGGGTTGCCGGATCGTAATACATCGCATTGATGGTGAAATCTCGCCGTGCGACATCTTCGTGCTGGCTTCCCCATATATTGTCACGCAGGACTAAACCACTCGCATCTACAGCATGCGTATTGGCCTCGAGCTTGAAATGGCGTCTGGAGCGCTTCAATCCGCCTGAGGAGGAATCCTCTTTTGAAAAAAAGCGGCGTTTTTCCCGCACTTTAGTGGGGGCAGCATTCTGGGGTGCGTTATTTGAAGAGGTTCGAAATGTGGAGACCTCAATAATCTCTTTGCCAAAGGTAACATGTACGATCTGAAACCGCCGCCCAATCAATAGCGCGCGACGAAATGAAGCCCGCACTTCTTCGGGCGTGGCATCGGTTGCGACATCAAAGTCTTTGGGTTCTCTACCAAGCAATAAATCGCGTACAGCCCCTCCAACGATAAAGGCGTGATGCCCTTTTGCCTGCAACGTTTCAATGACGCGCAGTGCATTCGGGGAAATCAGCGACATATCGATGTGATGCACGCTAGCTGGGATCTTAGCCGGATCGCCTATATTTCCCGGTAAAGTATCTAGATGCTTTTTTTTGCGCGCACCTTTAGCAGGCGCTGGCAGAAAATCAATGGAAGACGCGGTGCGTTTTTTTCCAAAAAGTAGGCGGGACACAGGTCGAATTAGTAGATATATCAGTAGGTTAATAAATACGCGCAGTGGCGCTATACGTATTAAACAATCCCTTAACCAAAGGATTTTTGTGTGTTTCATAAAATGTGTGCTCCACACTGCGCTTATTAAAATTGGCTCTATCACTTTGTGAGAGCATGTAATAAAAAACCCCGATAGATCAAATCCCTCGGGGTTTTATAGAATTTTAAGCATGTTCGAAGCAATTTTTGTTTGGTACCCGGAAGAGGACTCGAACCTCCACGGTGTTACCCGCTAGTACCTGAAACTAGTGCGTCTACCAATTCCGCCATCCGGGCTTTGCACAGACAATCTTTCAAAAGCATGCCATTATAGTGCGTCGCGTCGCCGGGTCAATTATTATATTCATCCTTATATCCCTATCGTGAGCTAGCCTCTAAAATAGAGGACCCGAAGAATCCTGAAAATAAGCGCTACCCTAACGTGCTGCTTAGCTTCTGGTGTGTGTTTTACCATTGCTCAAAAGTTTCTAAAGAATCCACGATGAACGAGTCTGAAAATACTGAAAGTGTGACAGCCAGCCCTTCTATCGGCGCAACCGTGCTTATGAAAGCACTAGCGCATGAAGGGGTGGAGTTTATCTGGGGTTACCCTGGCGGGTCTGTACTACATATTTATGATGAACTGTATAAACAAGATGCAGTTCAGCATATTCTTGTGCGTCATGAGCAAGCTGCCGTGCACGCAGCCGATGCCTATGCACGCTCGACGGGGAAAGTGGGTGTATGTCTGGTTACATCAGGGCCAGGTGCTACCAATGCCGTTACAGGTATTGCCACGGCTTATATGGATTCCATTCCATTGGTGGTGATTAGTGGTCAAGTACCTCGTGCAGCTATTGGGCAAGATGCTTTTCAAGAATGCGATACGGTAGGTATTACCAGGCCGTGTGTGAAGCATAATTTCTTGGTGAAAGATGTAAATTTGCTCGCGTCAACCATAGCAAAAGCCTTTCACATTGCGCGCACGGGCCGGCCTGGTCCTGTTTTGGTGGATATTCCTAAAGATGTGTCGAAGGAGCTTTGCGAATTTGACTATCCAAAAAGTATTCATTTGCGTTCCTACAACCCTATTACAAAAGGACATTCAGGCCATATTCACAAAGCATTAGACGCATTGTTAAGTGCAGAGCGCCCCTATATTTATACCGGTGGTGGCGTGATTTCAGCGAATGCTTCTTCTGAGCTTAATCAATTCGCTGATATTTTAGGTTACCCCGTCACGAATACCTTGATGGGCTTGGGTGGCTTCCGGGCATCAGATAAGAAATTTTTGGGCATGCTTGGCATGCATGGTACGTATGAAGCCAATATGGCCATGCAGCATTGCGATGTGCTTATTGCTATTGGCGCGCGTTTTGATGACCGTGTGATTGGTAATACAGAGCACTTTGCACAAATGCCGCGTACTATTATTCATATTGATATTGACCCTTCTTCCATTTCTAAACGCGTAAAAGTCGATATTCCAATCGTTGGGGATGTGAAGGAAGTGTTACTACAGATGCTTGAGCGTTTGCCTGCTATGCAAAGATCGCATAGTGAGAAACCCGCGTATAAGGCGCAACAAGCAGCTAGAGCAGCATGGTGGGAACAAATTGAAGCCTGGCGAAAAATAGATTGCATGAAGTACGACCGAGCCAGTGATATTGTGAAGCCTCAATATGTGATCGAGGTTTTGCATAAATTGACCAATGGCAATGCATTTGTATGCTCAGATGTGGGACAACATCAGATGTGGGCTGCGCAATATTACAAATTTGATCAGCCGCGCCGCTGGATTAATTCAGGCGGTTTGGGAACGATGGGATTTGGGTTGCCAGCAGCCATGGGCGTTAAGATGGCACACCCGAACGACGATGTGGTGTGTGTAACCGGTGAGGGTTCCATCCAGATGTGCATTCAGGAATTATCCACCTGCTTGCAGCACGATACTCCGATCAAGATCGTTTCTCTTAATAATCGCTACCTTGGCATGGTGCGCCAATGGCAGCAGATTGAATACAAAAAACGCTATTCCCATTCCTATATGGAAGCATTGCCTGATTTCGTGAAATTGGCGCAGGCTTATGGCCATGTAGGAATGCGTATCGAAAAACCCTCCGAGGTGGAACCCGCTCTGCGAGAAGCGCTTGCTTTAAAAAATCGGACGGTCTTTTTAGATTTTCAAACCGATCAGCAAGAGAATGTTTGGCCTATGGTGCAAGCAGGGCAGGGAATTACAGAGATGCTCTTGGGGTCGGAAGATTTATAAGCATTTCTAATCCATACTCTAGGGTGTGTCCTCAATTGCCCTAGCGAAATTCGAAGATTTGGCCCTAAGTGACCTTAGGCCGTTTATGATTCACCTTTTTTCTTTGTAAAGCATGGCGAGCTCGAAACATATCCTGTCTATTTTGTTAGAAAACGAACCTGGCGCCCTTTCGCGTGTGGTGGGGCTGTTTTCGGCTCGTGCTTACAATATTGAAACATTGAGTGTAGCTCCAACCGAAGACCCTTCTCTCTCTAGAATGACGCTGGCTACTTTTGGGTCGCCAGATATGATTGAGCAAATGACAAAGCACCTCAATCGCTTGATCGAAGTGGTGAAGGTAGTGGATCTTACAGAAGGCCCGTATATTGAACGCGAGCTCATGTTGATCAAGGTGCAAGCGATGGGAGAGGCGCGCGATGAAGTAAAGCGTATGGCCGATATTTTCCGGGGTCGCATCATTGATGTTACCGGGAAGACCTACACCATTGAACTGAGCGGAAAGACTGACAAAATTGAAGCGTTTATTGCGGCGTTTGAACCCGGCATGATCTTAGAAATTGTGCGTACAGGGAATTCTGCAATAGGGCGCGGGGATCGTATGCTCAGAATCAATTCGTAAGTTCAAATTCAACACAGAAATATTTATGGGGTGATTGATTCTGGATATTTTTCCAGTAAACCCTTTTTCATAGAGGAGCAGAAGTGAAGGTTTATTACGATAAAGATGCCGATTTTTCTTTGATCAAAGGAAAGTCTGTTGCCATCATCGGCTACGGCTCACAAGGGCATGCCCATGCGCTGAATCTAAAAGAGAGTGGCGTGAAGGTCATCGTGGGTCTGCGTAAAGAAGGCGCATCTTGGCCAAAAGCAGTCAATGCAGGCTTAGTGGTAAAAGAAGTGGCCGAAGCAGTGAAAGAAGCCGATATCGTAATGATGCTGCTCCCTGACGAGCAAATTGCACAGGTCTACAAAGACGAAGTACATCCACACATCAAGCAAGGTGCTGCATTGGCTTTTGCTCATGGATTTAATGTGCATTACGGGCAAGTTGTTCCACGTAGTGATTTAGATGTGATCATGGTTGCTCCCAAAGCACCAGGCCACACCGTGCGCTCAACCTATCAAGAGGGTGGTGGCGTACCGCATTTGATCGCGATTTCCAAAGATGCTTCTGGCATGGCGCGTGAACTTGCCTTGTCGTATGCCGTAGCAAACGGAGGAGGACGTGCAGGAATTATCGAAACCAATTTCCGTGAAGAAACTGAAACTGACTTATTCGGTGAACAGGCCGTGTTGTGCGGCGGTGCGGTAGAGCTTATTAAAGCCGGCTTTGAAACTCTGGTAGATGCAGGATATGCACCAGAAATGGCCTATTTTGAGTGCTTGCATGAGTTAAAACTTATCGTGGATCTTATCTACGAAGGTGGAATTGGTAATATGAATTACTCAATTTCTAATAATGCCGAGTACGGGGAATATGTCACAGGCCCACGCGTTATTACTGAAGAGAGCCGTAAAGCTATGCGCGCGGTCCTGAAAGATATTCAGACCGGTGAATATGCTAAAAACTTTATCCTAGAGCATCGTGCAGGTAACCCCAAGCTGATATCCGAGCGCCGCTTAACAGAAGCGCATCCTATTGAGCAGGTAGGTAGCAAACTGCGCGCAATGATGCATGGCGTGATCAAAAACAAATTGGTCGACCGCGCTAAAAACTAAGATATAGGTTTTTGGTAACGGCAGGTTGGGGTTTCCGTATTTATCGAAATTCGTCACCCCAACCTGCGCACCCATGCATTTCAGAAGTTTTTTTTCTCATTGAGTGATCCTTTTTTATGAACTATCCTCATCCGATCATTGCACGCGAAGGTTGGGTTTTTATTACTTTGGCAGTGGTTGCTGCTTTGTGTGTGAATTTGCTCGCTGGATTTAAATGGGCTTGGCCGCTCTGGACTTTAGTGGCTTTTATGCTGCAATTTTTCCGTGACCCGCCACGCGTAGTGCCCAGTGATCCGAATGCAGTATTGAGTCCTGCTGATGGTCGAGTAGTTGCGATACAAACTTGCCATGATCCATATGGTGACCGTGAAGCATTGAAAATCAGTGTCTTTATGAATGTATTCAATGCACATTCACAACGTATGTCCGTAGATGGCACGGTGACACATGCTGGCTATTTTCCAGGCACTTTTTTGAATGCTGCGCTTGATAAATCCTCGCTTGCTAATGAACGCAATGCCTTGGTTATTGAAACCTCTCAAGGGCAAAAAATCAGCTTGGTTCAGGTGGCTGGCTTAGTAGCGCGTCGTATCTTATGCTATGTAAGCGTGGGTGACGAAGTGCGCCGCGGAGCGCGGTACGGTTTTATTCGTTTTGGTTCGCGAGTAGATGTATATTTGCCTATTGGCAGCCATCCCCGTGTGTCTATTGGTCAGAAAGTATCGGCTACGTCGACTATATTGGCTGACTGGCCTTCTTAAAGTGGTTTGATATTTCTAAAAGGGTCCGAAGGGGCCCTTCTTTGTTCTGTGATCGTGCGTTCAGGTCCTTCAAGATATATGTGCTTCGGTCTGCCGTGCGGTTGCCTTTCGTCACTAAAGATTGCTTATGAATACATTAAGACGTCGTCGAGGTCGTACAGAGCGCGGTGATTTTTTTCGCACCTCTCATTATTTGGCAAACGATTCATTCATGGATCCTCTACGCTCCAAGCGACACAATTTATTGCGCAAACGGGGGATTTATTTATTGCCAAATGCTTTGACGACCGCGGCACTTTTTTGTGGTTTTTTCGCCATTGTCCAAGCAATGAACACGCAGTTTGAAATTGCTGCAATCGCTATTTTCATTGCCATGGTCTTAGATAGTATGGATGGCCGTGTGGCTCGTATGACTAAGACCCAAAGTGCTTTTGGTGAGCAATACGATAGCTTGTCAGACATGGTTTCATTTGGTGTGGCGCCTGCACTGATTATGTATGAATGGCTTTTAAAAGATTTAGGGCGTTTAGGTTGGTTGGCTGCCTTTATCTATTGTGCCGGAACCGCGCTACGTCTTGCGCGTTTTAATACCAATATTGCCAAGGTCAATCCTAGTTTTTTTGAAGGCATTCCCTGTCCCGCAGCCGCAGCACTCATTGCTGGCTTTGTATGGTTGGCTATGGTGCATCGTTTGCCAATAGATATGACTTATTTGCCATGGGTGGCTTTTGCATTGACGATTTATGCAGGGCTTACTATGGTATCGAGCGCACCTTTTTATAGCGGCAAAGCACTCGATGTACGTCATCGTGTCTCTTTCGGTGTGACTTTATTGGTAGTGGGCGTGTTTGTGCTGATTTCTTCGGATCCGCCACTCATGCTTTTTGGTTTATTTATTTTGTATAGCTTGTCAGGCTACGGGTTGTGGGTGGCCCGTATGCTTAAAAAACGCCGTACAAAGTCAAAAATTTCAACGTAGTTTTTTTCGTAGGGACATCACTAATATGGCAGACACCCTTATTATCTTTGATACGACTTTGCGCGATGGAGAGCAATCGCCCGGTGCTTCAATGACCCGGGATGAAAAAATCCAAATTGCAAGGCAACTAGAGCGACTAAAGGTAGACGTGATCGAGGCAGGTTTTGCTGCCAGCTCACAAGGAGAATTCGAGACGCTACAAGCACTAGCCACGCTGATCAAAGATAGTAAGCTGTGTAGTCTAGCCCGTGCCAATGAGAAAGATATTGAGCGTGTTGCGCAAGCCTTAAAGGCTGCCGAGCAGTTTCGTATACATATTTTCTTGGCAACCTCTGCTTTGCATATGGCTAAGAAATTGCAGATGAGTCCAGAGCAAGTACTCGAACGTGCGCGTACTGCGGTGCGTTTTGCGCGCGGTTTTAGTGATGATATCGAGTTCTCGCCAGAAGACAGTAGCCGTTCTGATCCTGACTTTTTGTGTCGGGTGATTGAAGCGGTTATTGACGAAGGCGCTACCACCATCAATATTCCTGACACCGTTGGGTATGCGATACCTGAGAGCTTTGGCCTGATGATAAAAAACCTGCGCGAACGCATTCCCAATGCGCATAAAGCGGTGTGGTCGGTCCATTGTCATAATGATTTAGGGTTGGGGGTAGCTAATTCGCTAGCCGGTGTTCATATTGGTGGGGCACGTCAAATAGAGTGCACGATTAATGGACTCGGTGAGCGTGCAGGCAATACCTCATTAGAAGAAGTCGTGATGGCGGTACGTACGCGCAAAGATTACTTTGGGCTGGATACACGCATTGATGCTACACAACTAGTGAGCGCATCTAAGCTTGTTTCTCAAACAACAGGCTTTATTGTTCAACCCAATAAAGCCATTGTGGGCGCAAATGCTTTTGCGCATGCCTCAGGCATCCATCAAGATGGAATCTTAAAGGCGCGCGATACCTACGAAATTATGCGTGCCCAGGATGTGGGTTGGAGTGCAAACAAGATGGTGTTGGGCAAGCTCTCAGGACGTGGAGCGCTCAAACAAAGGCTGCAAGAGCTAGGAGTGCAACTTCCCACTGATGACAATGGAGAAGCGCTCAACCAAATTTTTATTCGTTTTAAAACGTTAGCGGATGGTAAAGCGGACATCTACGACGAAGATATTTTGGCCATAGCGACGGATGCTGCACGCACTGCAGAGCAAGAAGATGCCTATCAATTTGTCTCTCTTGAGCAGCGCTCGAAGACAGGGGAGCAGCCTTGGGCCGAAATCGTATTTACTACCCCAGCAATAAAAAAAGGGTCGGGAGAGGAAGTAAATGGCCAAGCCAGCAACCAAACTACCTCTCAAACCGTGCGCAGCGAAGCGGTAGGTAATGGCCCAGTCGATGCCACTTTTAAAGCGATCGAGGCAACATTGGGAAGTGCAGTGGAGCTTATGCTGTATTCCGTCAACGCTATTACGACTGGAACGCAGGCACAGGGCGAAGTAACCGTACGTCTTGCGTCTGCAGGTCGCATGGTGAATGGGGTGGGTACGGATCCTGATATTGTGGTGGCGTCGGCTAAAGCATACTTGGCTGCCTTAAATAAATTGTATATTCAGCCAGATAAATTAAATCCGCAACAGGGATAAATTTTAAAAAAATATATAAGATTGTAAGTATAAAGGCCGCTCAGAAGTATTTTCTTCAGCGGCCTTTTTTATTTTCCTGCCAGCTGCATCTATGCGCGTAAAAATATAATTATTAGGTATAGAAAAATATTATTTGCATAGTAAGTTATTACAAAAAATAATATTTTGTTTTTTATAAAATATAAATACAGATATTTAAATTTATCCTTGACTAAATTTGCCATTTCTTTATAATTATTGGTCTTTTAGTAGTGCCATTTTTAATCTAAATTTCTTGAGCAGGCCAGCGCGTTGCGGGGCCTGCTTGGATCATGTGGAATGTGGCTACGACTTTTCAAAACAGTTTTATAGCTCTACTCGGGGCGCATTATGCAAGACGGCACGCTTAGCCAACCTATTTACATGGATTACAGCGCCACCACACCGGTGGATCCTCGCGTGGTGGACCGTATGGTCCACGTTCTACGTGAGCAATATGGCAACCCTGCTTCTCGCAGCCATGCTTATGGCTGGGAAGCAGAGCAGGCTGTGGAAGATGCGCGCGAAGAAGTCGCTGCGCTATTGAATTGCGATTCACGCGAAATCGTTTGGACGTCCGGTGCAACGGAATCTAACAACCTTGCTATTAAAGGGGCTGCGCACTTTTATCAAGGTAAGGGTAAGCATATTGTTACCGTCAAAACGGAACATAAAGCCGTGTTGGATACCTGCCGTGAATTAGAACGGCAAGGATTTGAGGTTACTTACCTCAATGTCCTTGAAAATGGCTTGCTTGACCTTGAGTATTTCACACAATCTTTGCGGCCAGACACTATTTTAGTCTCTGTCATGATGGTGAATAACGAGATTGGGGTGGTTCAAGATATCGAGCGCATCGGGGCAATATGCAGAGAGCGCGGTATTATTTTCCATGTGGATGGAGCGCAGGCAGCCGGTAAAGTACCTATCGATTTGTCTACTTTGCCTGTAGATTTGATGTCTTTCTCTGGGCATAAGGTATATGGGCCTAAAGGAATTGGGGCCTTATATGTACGCCGCAAGCCGCGTGTGCGTATCGAAGCGCAGATGCATGGCGGTGGGCATGAGCGAGGTATGCGTTCGGGTACCTTGCCTACACACCAAATTGTTGGAATGGGCGAAGCATTTCGTCTGGCGCGCCTTGAAATGGAAGCGGATAATGTACGCATTCGTGCTTTGCGTGATCGTTTGCTTGCAGGCCTATCTACCATTGAGGAAGTGTATGTCAATGGGGACATGGAGCATAGAGTTCCGCATAGCTTGAATATCAGTTTCAATTTTGTTGAAGGTGAATCCCTGATCATGGCGATCAAGGAAGTAGCGGTTTCCTCAGGGTCTGCATGCACGTCTGCTTCGCTGGAACCTTCTTATGTATTGCGTGCTTTGGGCCGCAATGACGAACTTGCACACAGCTCGATTCGCTTTACCTTGGGTCGCTTTACTACGCAAGAAGAAGTCGACTACGTCATTGCACTCGTGCATCGCAAAATTACAAAATTACGTGAACTCTCCCCACTTTGGGAAATGCACCAAGAAGGGGTTGATTTGAATACGGTGCAATGGGCTGCGCATTAAAATAAGCGCAGCACGGTAGGTTAGGGGGGAGCAATGTTCCCCAACCTGCACCCCCTTACTTTTATTGGAGTAAATCATGGCCTATAGTCACGAAGTCTTGGACCATTTTGAAAACCCGCGCAATGTGGGATCGTTCGCAAAAGATGAAGCGCATATTGGCACCGGAATGGTCGGTGCGCCTGCTTGTGGTGATGTAATGAAGCTGCAAATTCGTGTGGAAGAAGGGCGCATCGTCGATGTCAAATCCAAAACGTTTGGATGTGGTTCTGCCATTGCTTCTAGTTCATTTTTGACTGAATTGGTCAAAGGCATGACATTGGATGAAGCTGCTAATGTTAAAAACACTAGAATTGCACAAGAGCTTTCTCTGCCACCTGTGAAAATCCATTGCTCGATTTTGGCAGAAGATGCGATTAAAGCTGCGATTGCAGATTATCAAAAGCAGTATGGGTCTGCGCCTGCGCAAGCCGCCGCTTAATGGTAGGGCATGTCATGATGATTACTCTGACTGAATCAGCAGCTCAACGTGTACGTAAAGAACTCGATCGTCGAGGCAAAGGGCTGGGTTTGCGCCTAGGTGTACGCACCTCTGGGTGTGCACAGTTTGCTTATAAACTTGAATACGCCGATGAGCTTGGACCTGGCGATGAGATTTTTGAGAGTCATGGCGTATCGTTGGTAGTCAATCAAAAAAGCTTGCCTTATATTCAGGGTACGGAGCTTGATTTTGTGCGTGAAGGTTTGAACGAAGGTTTTAAATTTCGTAATCCCAATGCTAAAGATGAATGTGGGTGCGGTGAATCTTTCCGTGTGTAGAGAACAAACCGGCATGACGCGAATCCCTCTCAAATAGATCCTAAAAAAGCGGCGCATGCCGCTTTTTTATTTTCCTAGGGCGTGTCTTCAATCGTCCAAAAGGGGCTCCTATTTGGGGGAGCAGGAGCGCAGGGACCGGAACAGTACTTAAGTACAGTGAATACCTGTCACCCCACGACCACAAAGAGGGGCCCTTTTGGGCGATTGAGGACACGCCCTAACATGCACTGAGCATTCCATTCGTATTCTCAGTCTTTTTTTATGACCTTTTATAGGCATGCATCATGACTTTTGCTGATAGCACCTATTTTGAACTTTTTGGTTTGCCAGAAGGTTTTGCTGTCAATCAGGCTCATTTAGAGCAAGCGTTTCGTACGATACAAGCACAAATTCATCCGGATCGTTTTGCTTCGCAGGGCGCGGCTCAAAAGCGTATTGCAACACAATGGTCTACGCGTGCAAACGATGCCTATCAAACGCTAAAAGACCCCTTGAAGCGGGCTATATATATTTTGCATTTACGCAATATCGAGCTTGGAGATGGGCAACAGGTACACGCGCTTTCTCCTGCATTTTTAATGCAGCAAATCGAGTGGCGAGAGGGTATTGAAGCGGCTGCTTCCACTGGCGACAGTTCTGCGCTAGATACGCTTTTATATGAATTACAAGCCCGCCAAGATCTTTGT
Organism: Mycoavidus cysteinexigens; assembly: GCA_031963045.1. GTDB lineage: Bacteria > Pseudomonadota > Gammaproteobacteria > Burkholderiales > Burkholderiaceae > JASSUD01. The sequence goes on along the minus strand of JASSUK010000040.1, from coordinate 24,617 downwards.
TTTGAGGTATTTGCAAAAAGTCTAGAAGCTCAAGAGAACGTACAGGCGATAAATAGCGTACGAGAATTAATGTTTTTGAATCGTTTAATTCAAGAGGCTAAATCTACACGTAATAGTATCGAAGTGGATTGTGCGGCTTCCTGAGCATCGCAGCCATGTAATATGGCCTATTTTATTCCTGTGTCAAAATGACACCTTGCATACAGCATCTGCGCGCTAGCTATCTGCTCCAGAAGGCTTTTTGCAAAAGCGCGCAACTTATTCGATCATTTGATACTCATGTCTTTATTACAAATCTCTGAACCTGATGCTCCTACTGCACCGCGCCCATTGCGCGCAGCAGTAGGAATTGATTTAGGTACCACCCATTCTTTAGTAGCCACGGTGCATGAAGGTCGTGCTGAAGTGTTATTGGATGAGCAAGGTAGGGGGTTATTGCCTTCTGTGGTGCGCTATATCGATGCTAATAAAAGCAAAGAAGTAGGATATGTAGCGCAAACGAATGCGATGCAAGATCCAGTCAATACGGTTTTTTCAGCAAAACGCTTAATGGGACGCAGTCGTCCTGAAAACCCTCATGCAGCGCACGCATCACTCAATTGGGTAGATGCTTCTGGGATGGCGCAGATCCAGACAGCTGCGGGTATCAAAAATCCTGTAGAGGTATCGGCTGACATTTTGGTTGCGTTACGTGAGCGTGCTCAACGCTATTTTGCTGAACAATCCTCTGATCCAACCGCTGCGTCTTTGCAGCAGGATTCTGAGCGTTTGCCCGCGGTTATTACGGTTCCTGCTTATTTCGATGAACCGCAAAGACAAGCAACACAAGACGCAGCCCGATTGGCTGGATTCGATGTGCTACGCCTACTGAATGAACCGACTGCTGCGGCTATAGCATATGGTTTAGAAAATAGCGCGCAAGGTTGCTATGCTGTTTATGATCTTGGCGGAGGGACTTTCGATCTCTCGATTTTGAAGCGTGATCGAGGGGTATTTGAAGTACTTGCGACGGGCGGAGATAGTGCTTTGGGTGGTGATGATGTTGATCACCTAGTATTTGACTATGTGATGCGTCATATCGAATCAGAAGGCACAACAACAGCTTCTTCTATAACCGATAGCGGCAATGCGCCCCATCCAGCCATTACACTCAATGCGGCAGATCAACGGCGTGTGCTTAATGAAGTTCGCCGTATTAAAGAAGCCTTATCAGAGGTTGATGAAGTCGAGTTTGATGCCACCCTCTCTACAGGGCAGCGTATTACTTGCCGTTTACAGCTGGCTCTTTTTGCGCAACTCATCGAACCCTTGATGCAGCGTACCTTGGGCCTGACCCAGCAGGTTTTGCATGACGCAGGCCTTAAAAAATCAGATATTCAAGAAGTACTTTTGGTGGGTGGTGCTACGCGTATGCGGGTATTACGCAATGCTGTAAGTGCGTTTTTTGGAAAACCCCCTCTCACGAGTATCGACCCTGACAAAATTGTGGCGCTTGGAGCTGCAATGCAGGCGGATTTGCTGGTGGGTAATCGACGCAATCGTGGGTCTAAAGAAGGTGATGTGGCAGAGGGATCGGAGGATTGGCTGTTGCTCGATGTGCTCCCTTTAACCTTAGGGGTTGAAACATTGGGAGGATTGGTCGAAAAAATCATTCCACGCAATACCACCTTACCCGCTGCTAAATCTCAAGAATTCACTACCTTTAAAGACGGCCAAACCGGCATGGTGATCCATGTTGTGCAAGGTGAGCGGGAATTAGTGCAAGATTGCCGTTCCTTGGGCCGTTTTGAGTTGCAGGATATTCCGCCGATGGCTGCGGGTACTGCACGTATTTGTGTGACTTACCAGGTTGATGCAGATGGGCTTTTGTATGTATCTGCGCGCGAACAACAAACAGGTAAGCAGGCTTCTATTACGGTTAAACCTTCTTATGGTTTGAGCGATGAAGCCGTGCGCGGCATGCTCGAAGAGAGCTTTGCATCGGCTTCCACCGATATGCATGCTCGTGCCTTGCGTGAACAGCAAATTGAAGCAGAACAATTTCTGGCCTTTACAGAATCTGCTCTAGTTGAGAGCGCTGATATCCTTACCTCTACAGAGCGTGCGGTAATTGAAGCCAGCTTACAGTCTTTACGTGAAGCCAAAAGTACGACAGATCGGGATGCGATAGCGCATGCTTTAAAAGCTTGCGAGCAAGCAACCGAAACCTTCGCTGAACGACGTTTGGAGCAGAGTTTGCGCCAAGCTTTGGGAGGTAAAAAATTGACTGATTTAAAAACGTGACTTGTAGGTTGGGGTGAGGCACGAACCCCAACATGCAAACCACTATCCTCTAATAACGACCCTTGGAAAGTTATAAGCAGGTTTGAAAAGGTCGGTGGTTGGATGTTGGGGTTCGTGCCTCACCCCAACCTACGAGCTTCTCCTATTATTATCTTTTAGATACGTTCTACTTCCCTATCTATGTCCGCTAAGATTGCCTTGCTCCCTGATCTGTTGATTAGTCAAATTGCTGCTGGAGAAGTGATTGAGCGGCCCGCTTCGGTTGTCAAAGAGTTTCTTGAGAATGCCTTAGATGCGGGTGCATCTTCCTTGCATATCGCACTCGAACAGGGTGGGGTCAAATCGATCGTCATTCGAGATGATGGGTGCGGTATTGCTGCAGAGGAGCTTGCTGTTGCATTACAGCGTCATGCGACTAGCAAAATACACTCGCTTGCTGAGCTGGAATCAGTCAGTACGCTGGGGTTTCGCGGAGAAGCACTCGCAGCGATTGCTTCGGTTATGCAGCTCTCTATTACTAGCCGCCCGGCCGATGCATCGCATGCTAGTAGCATTTCTGCACAAACAGGTGCTTTGACCCCGGCTATGGGCGGATTCGGAACGACGGTCCAAGCGCAGGATCTGTATTTCAGCACCCCTGCTCGCCGCAAGTTTTTAAAAAGCGAAACAACGGAGTGGGGCCATTGCCTAGAAGTTATTCGACGTATCGCATTAGCGCGCCCAGATGTGGCCTTTGAGGTAGAGCATAACGGGCGATTAGTAGAGCGCTGGTTAGCGGGTGACCTAGCAACGCGCAGTGCAGATATTTTGGGTGCTTCTTTCGTTAGTGAGGGGCATGTAAGTGTAGAGGAGTCAGCGCCACCCATACGATTACATGGCCTATTAGGGCTGCCAACATTAAGTCGTGCGCGTGCAGATCAACAATACTTCTTTGTGAATGGTCGCTTTGTGCGTGACAAATTGCTCACGCACGCGCTACGCAGTGCGTATCAAGATGTGCTGCATGGAGATCGGCAGCCTATTTACGTATTATTTTTAGAATTGCCGCCAGACGCTGTCGACGCAAATGTGCATCCTTCTAAAATTGAAGTGCGTTTTCATGAATCCCGCGCTATTCATCAATTTATCCGTCGAGCCGTGCAGCGCGCCTTATCTACAGTTGCTGGAGAGCAGAGTGCTCCAGGGCAGGCTATGCATCTGGAAGCCGATTTTTCCAATACTTTGGCGCAGGTTTTTGCCAAGTCTGGTGGATCTAGTGCTGCGCCAAAATCAAAAAAGAGCGCATTTGCAAGCTCTTGGCCCATGACACAGCCTTATTTGCATCAACAAACATTGCAAATGCGCTTGGCAGCAGACGCCGCTAAATATACAAAAAATGGCGAAGGGCAAGCGTATACGTATACGCTAGAGCAACCAGCACAAAATTATGTTTCTGAACCGACCTTGCAGCCAGGGATGGCCTCAGATCCCTCTGCTTTAGATTTTGCAAACCCATCTAGCCATATAGCGGTAGATATAACAGCAAAAGATACAGATCTCCCTCTGTCTGAAGAAACGCAGATATGGGATACACAAAATGAAGAAGAACATCCTTTAGGCTTTGCGATAGGCCAATTACATGGCATTTATGTATTGGCACAAAATAAGCAAGGTCTAGTCGTAGTGGATATGCATGCGGCCCATGAGCGTATCTTGTATGAACAATTCAAAGCAGCTCTGAGCGCGCACTCCATTGCGGTTCAGCCTTTACTTATTCCTATATCCATGCCTGCGAGCGTTATTGAGACCGGACTGGTGCAAGAGCATGAAGCCACGCTGCTTGAGCTAGGTTTTGAAGTAAGCGTGCAGTCGCCTACAAGCTTAGCGATTCGAGCTGTTCCCGCACTACTGGCTCTTGCGGATCTGCCCGCACTAGTGCGGGCCATTTTGCAAGATTTGCATCAATATCAGGGCTCAGAACTACTCATCGAACACCAGCATGCCCTATTAAGTACGATGGCTTGCCACTATGCTGTGCGAGCTAATCGACGCTTGAGCATCGATGAAATAAATAGCCTTTTAAGGCAGATGGAAACGACTCCGCGTGCCAATCAGTGCAATCACGGCAGACCCACTTGGTATCAGCTTTCTTTGGCAGCATTAGACCAACTCTTTATGCGCGGTCAGTGAGTGTGAGTATGTCCAATAATATTTTTTTGATCGGCTTAATGGGGGCAGGTAAAACAACCGTTGGCCAAGCACTTGCTAAAAAACTGGCCTGCCCATTTTGGGATTCTGATCGAGAAATCGAAAAGCGCACCGGCGTAACTATCGCTCATATTTTTGAGCATGAGCAAGAAGCAGGTTTTCGGCGTAGAGAATCGCGCATGATTGATGAGTTGACGCAGCACCAAGGTATTGTGTTGGCCACAGGAGGCGGTGCGGTGCTGCAACCTGAAAACAGGGACTACCTCCGTAGTCGCGGTACGGTCATTTATCTTCATGCTACGCCAGACCAACTCTGGGAGCGCGTCAAAAATAGTAAAACGCGCCCGCTTTTGCAAACAGACGATCCTCATGCAATCTTAGCGGCTCTATATGCTGTGCGTGACCCGCTCTATCGCGCTTGCGCTCATTGGGTTTTGCCGCAAGGGGCAGATGCCGGTGACAGAAAACAAAAAGGGTTCACGGAGTATATAAAAGCTATCCTTACCCTTGTGGAAAATAAGCAATGAGAAAGTTGGGTTTTCTTTATTATCCTAGAGCATGTCCTCAATCTTGAGGACACACCCTAATTAATTTTTAGCACAATGACGCATGATTACTCTTAACGTTGAGCTTGGTTCGCGCAGTTATCCGATTCATATAGGTAGCAACCTTATTACGCGAGCCGATCTATTTGCTCCGCATATAGCAGGCAGTACCTGTGCGGTAGTGACCAATACAACGGTGGATCCTTTGTATGGAGAAGCACTGAGAGCTACGCTGGCTTCATTGGGTAAGTCCGTAACCTGGATCGTATTGCCAGATGGAGAGGTATATAAAGAGTGGCATACCTTTAATCAGATTTTTGAAAAATTGCTCCTCGCGCAAGCTTCACGAAAAACCACACTGATTGCTCTAGGAGGCGGAGTAGTGGGCGATATGACCGGGTTTGCCGCTGCTTGCTATATGCGTGGAGTGCCTTTTATCCAAGTTCCAACCACACTCTTAGCGCAAGTAGATTCTTCGGTGGGAGGGAAAACAGGAATCAATCACGCACTCGGTAAAAATATGATCGGGGCCTTTTATCAGCCCCAGGCCGTTATCGCAGATACTTCTACGCTGCATACCTTGCCCTCTCGCGAATGGATCGCTGGATTGGCTGAAATTATTAAAATCGCAGCAGTAGCCGACAGCGCGTTTTTAGATTGGATAGATTCTCGGATCACAGCTTTAAATGCACGCGATGAAACTGCTACCGTAGAAGCAGTACATTGGGCATGTAAATTAAAAGCAGCCATTGTGGGCGCAGACGAAAAAGAGCTTGGAAATCGGGCTATCTTAAATTTCGGTCACACATTAGCGCACGCCATTGAAACTAATATGGGGTATGGCCAGTGGTTGCATGGCGAGGCAGTTGGATGCGGGATGGTGTTTGCTGCAGATCTATCGGTGCGTGTAGATACGCTAAGCGCAGCGCAACGCAGGCGCTTAGTAGACCTTATTCGTGCAGCAGGTTTGCCCATAACCCCTCCGACACTGAGCGCGCAATGTTATATGGAGAGTATGCGAGTGGATAAAAAATCAGATGCAGGCCAAATCAATTTTGTATTGCTAAAAAATTTAGGGGAAGCATGCCTAAAGCCTGTGTCCGACTCTGATCTTTATGCAGTTTTAGCCCAAAGCATGCAGTAAATGGTAGAGCTCATCATGTGTAAGAGAGAGGTATGAATACAGACCTGCATATACCGGTGGAGGAAGCACACTCCTTGGATTTGGAAGCACACCTCGCCTGCTACGCTTCGCATTCGAGGTATTCACGGGGACGTCGTTATGATGAACCCAGGCCCCATGCACGTACGGAATTTCAGCGTGATCGAGATCGCATTATTCATTGCGCTGCTTTTCGGCGTTTGGAATATAAAACGCAGGTATTTGTTAATCATGAAGGCGATCTGTTTCGCACGCGCCTGACGCATAGTCTAGAAGTAGCGCAAATAGCGCGTTCTATTGCCCGGCAATTGCGCGTGAATGAAGATCTCGTAGAGGCCATCTCGCTCGCGCATGATCTGGGCCATACACCGTTCGGTCATACGGGCCAAGATGCGTTAAATGCCTGTATGCGTGAATATGCAGGCTTTGAACATAATCTGCAAAGTTTGACTATTGTGGACGAGCTAGAAGAACGATATGGCGCGTTTGACGGATTAAACCTTTGTTTTGAAACCCGGGAAGGCATTCTCAAGCACTGCTCACGCGAAAAAGCAGCCTCTTTAGGAGAAATAGGCGAGCGTTTTCTATTGGGTAAACAGCCGGCCCTCGAAGCACAAATTGCCAATTTGGCCGATGAAATTGCCTATAACAATCACGATATAGATGATGGTTTGCGCTCAGGTTTATTAACGCTTGAGCAACTCGAAGCACTAGATTTATGGAAGACATACTATCAAGAAGCTTCGAAAACGTACCCAGGGCTACCTGAACGTAGACTTATTCATGAGACCGTGCGGCGCATGATCAATGCATTGATTGTCGACCTCATCGATAGAACGCGAGCAAACATCAGACAGCATGCCCCAGATTCTCCTGATGCTGTTCGGCAAGCCCCTCCTTTAGTGGCTTACAGCACTGAAATGGCGAGGCAGGCACTACAACTCAAACGATTTTTATTTAAAAATCTATATCGACACTACAAAGTATTGCGCATGGCTAATAAAGCGCAATCCATGATCACAGCACTCTTTAATGCATTTAAAAATGATAATCGTTTGTTGCCCCCCAAATATCAAAGCGATGATCCTGGAGTGCAACCTCGTTTAATCGCACATTACATTGCGGGTATGACGGATCGCTATGCAATCAAGGAATATCAACGTCTTTTTGTATGCGATATGCAAGAGCTTGTTTAAATATCCGTGCGCGATAGTGGGGCAGTGATTTTTTATTTTCCTTTATGCCACCACTAACAGCTGTCTCCATTTTCCACGCCCACCGCACTTACCCCTGCTAAGCAAAGAAAAACGGCAAATAGTGCAATCGAAGAGTTGGTGAAATTATTTGGAATATCGGGGGAGCCATCTTTTTCTTTTCTTTTAGCAATTCCTACACCAAATAACCAAATCGATGCTCCAAGGCCCAATAAAGATATTCCCATAACGATCGGTGCAGCTTTGTCTTTCCAGGTTCGCTGGCGACTTGCTGGAGCGGAGACTGGCAATGGGAGGGAGGCTTCGGCTTGCCTAGAAACAGGCGGGGCGGGCTCATTTTGACGAGGGTGCATTATGGGGATATGGCTACTTGATGCGCCTGTACCCTGTACAGAGTGAAACATTTTCCTTCCTACATGCAAAGATATTGGATGAGCAAGGGCAAATCAACCGCATTCAACGCTTTGAAGCAGTTTGCCCTGTTTATCAGCATAAAACGTATCTTTGATGTTGCAGTGTAGGAAAAGGCCTAAAAGAATGGAGTGAAGAATTAGAAAAATGCATTATCGGATGTACTCACTTCACGCGCTAACCGCGTAGAAAAAAGTGGCAAGAGCGATTGGGTATTATTACCCGAATATTTTTAAACCTATGATCAGGCTGACTATTAAACCCGTTTGTCCAAACAAAAGGCTGATCATCCACCGGAGTAGTTCTACTTTTTGATTGCTCATTTCACTGCGAATTTTTCCAAATTCGTTTGTGAATTCGTCTTTAAGCTCAGTGCGCACTTTTCCAATTTCATCTTTAAGCCCAATGTGGACTTTTCCAATTTCGTCTTTAAGCTCAGTGCGGACTTTTCCAATTTCGTCTTTAAGCTCAATGCGGACCTCTCCGATCTCAGTGCGGACTTTTCCAATTTCATCTTTAAGTTCAATGCGCACCTTTGTGATTTCGTCTTTAAGTTCAGTACGAACCTCTCTGATCTCAGTGCGGACCTTTACGAATTCATCTTTGAATTCACTGCGAATCTGGTCAAATTTTTGATCTTGATGTACCTGAAGTGTTTTTAGATCATGTGCTTTCCCAGCTTTATATTCGCGAAAATCTGAGTGGGTGACGAAATCCCCAACTTTTTGCACAGTCAATACAAAATTTTTGACTGCATGAGCAATGGCCGCAGCCATCCCTGCTTTTTCAAGGTCCTGATATTTCTCTAATAGATCCGGCTTCACTGCAGCAGCACACATAATTTTCCTCTTCCTCCTGTTTCAAAGAACTTTAACAAATAACAATCCATATTTCAACTGTTTAAGTTAAATATCCATTTTTTTGGAAAAGTAAGCTGCTGCTTTGGGCATGGCTACTGGTAGAGCGATTCCTCCAGTAATCTTGGTGCGAATTACGATAAAGCTGTAGGTCCAAGGGGTTGTTTGCAGCTATTTAATTTTGTTTCTTTCACTGAGAATCTTTCGCTCGGTGATATTGCTATTGTTTTTGAATATCTGTGTGTCTCTAACTCTAAGAATATGTATGAAACTTAAATCTATTGCTGGAATATGTGCTTTATTAGCTTGCACCGGTGCGGCGCAAGCGACTGAAGTGGCAGGCCATTTGTTGGTTAGTGCAGGCTGGTTGCATTTTATGCCGCGTGATAAAAGTGGCCTCCTGACAGTAGAAGGCCAACCACAACCCAATACCGGTGCATCGGTGAAGCGTGCAGATAGCCTTGGTTTTTCTGCAACGTATTTTATAGATAATAACTTTGCAGGCGAATTGGTACTTGGTACACCACCCAAATTTGACTTGAAAGGCAAAGGCGCTCTGAGCCAATTAGGACAGCTTGGTTCTGTACGTCAGTGGAGCCCGACTGTTTTATTAAAATATTACTTTTTTGATTCCTCTGCCAAGTTGCGTCCTTATGTAGGTATTGGGGGAACTCGGGTATGGTTCAAAAATGCACGTATTACTAACGCAGGTTTAGAGAAACAGCTTGGCGGACCAACCTCTGTATCTGCGAAAAATGCTTGGAGCCCCGTGTTTAATGCAGGGTTGTCCTACCAATTCCAAGAGCGTTTGTTTGGTGGGGTATCCGTATCGTATATTCCACTTCGCACTACGGCGAATTTAACTACGCGCACAGAAGCGGGTGGAGTTGTAAGCTCGTACGCTAATATTAAAATTAATCCGATCGTTACCTATTTGAATGTAGGTTATATGTTCTAAGAACGGGTTTAGAATATTTTCCAGTTAATGGAAAATCTAGGCATCGGTTAAAAAGCGAAAGGCCAAGAGGCTGGGGAACATTACTCCCCCAGCCTCTTGGCCTTTCGCTTTTTTAAATAAGGGTTGGTTGATGGCAGGCATGTTGGGGAACGTTGCCTACCATGCAACATGCAGACTAATGTCCTTTCAAAACTTGCATACGCATGCCAAAAGCGGTGATCAAAAGTCGGTGGCGCGCATGTTGGTTTTTTTATTTTTTCAGCTGCTTGTGTTTAATAGGTTTGAGCGTAGCTTGCAACGCCTGCAGTATAGTTTTTAGTGCCGTTAAGCGAGGAGCTAGATCTGTCGTATCTACCAGGTTTTCAGCATTTTCCTCTTCCGTAGCCGTAGAGGATATCTCGATGCGAATTTTGTCCTGTCCTATGATTTTGCAGTGAGGATGTTGTCGAACCACGCGCAGAAAATCGATGGGGTCTAGTGGGGTTTTAGCTTTGAATTGCAAGATAACTGCGGTATGTGTTGCATCGATTTTGTTAATACCCAAAGGCGTGGCTGCAATACGCAAACGGTGTGTTTCTAGCAAAGCCTTTGCTGCTGGGGGTAATTTGCCAAAGCGGTCAATCAATTCTTCTTGTATTTGAGTTAAATCTTCCGAAGTTTCACAGCTGGCTAGACGTTTATAGAGGAAGAGGCGTTCTTGTATATCTGCACAATAATCACTCGGTAAAATGGCGCTCACATGGAGCTTAATTTCGGTGGTCACATGTAATGGTGCATTCAGATCTATCTCTTCACCATTTTGCAAAGCTTTTACCGCTTCGCTGAGCATTTCCGTGTAGAGCTGAAAACCTATCGCTTGCATTTCACCTGATTGTTTATCACCTAGCATATGCCCCGCGCCACGAATTTCGAGATCGTGCATCGCGAGATAAAACCCAGAACCAAGCTCTTCCATTTGCTCAATAGCTTGCAAACGTAGCATGGCTTGTTTGGTTAGATTATCTGGATCATTGACAAGCAAATACGCATAAGCCTGATGGTGTGAGCGCCCAACTCGCCCACGTAGCTGATGAAGTTGTGCTAAACCAAAAGTGTCTGCGCGTTGAATCAAAATCGTATTGGCATTGGGTACATCAATGCCCGTTTCAATAATGGTGGTGCATAGCAGCACATGCGTTCGCTGCGCAATAAAATCGCGCATCACTTGTTCTAGCTCGCGTTCATGCATTTGTCCATGCGCCACGGCAATGCGTGCTTCAGGAACCAGCCCCGCTAAAGCCGCTTTACGCTCTTCGATCGAATCAACAGAATTGTGTAAAAAGAATACTTGTCCACCACGTTTGAGTTCACGCAAAATGGCCTCGCGAATGAGGCTTTTATCTTCTCGACGTACAAAGGTTTTAATAGATAAACGTTTTTGCGGTGCGGTGGCAATGACGGAGAAATCACGCAGGCCATCGAGCGCCATGCTCAATGTGCGGGGAATAGGAGTCGCTGTTAGTGTGAGAATATCTACTTCGGCCCGTAGCGCTTTGAGCGCTTCTTTTTGGCGTACACCGAATCGATGCTCCTCATCGATAATGACTAAACCGAGTTGCTTGAATTGAATGTCAGAAGACAGGAGTTTATGTGTACCAATTGCGATATCAATGGTGCCTGCTTGAATCGCTTTTATGCTCTCTGCGATGTCTTTAGACGATTTAAAACGCGAGAGGCCTGCTATACGTACTGGCCAAGCGGCAAAGCGATCTGAAAAAGTTTGAAAATGTTGCTCGGCGAGCAAGGTGGTTGGCGCTAGTACAGCAACCTGACGGCCGTTTTGGACCGCAATAAATGCAGCGCGCAGAGCCACTTCCGTTTTCCCAAAGCCTACGTCCCCGCAAATCAACCTATCCATAGGCCGGCCCGAGGTCATATCCGAAAGTACTGCGGTAATCGCTGCACCCTGATCGGGTGTTTCTTCAAATCCAAAATCTTCAGAAAATTGCTCATAGTCGCGCGACTCAAGCGTAAATGCATAGCCCGTGCGCGCGGCGCGGCGTGCGTAAAGATCTAATAATTCAGCGGCCGTATCATGGACTTGTGAAGCAGCGCGTTTGCGTGCTTTTTCCCACTGACCTGATCCTAATGTATGCAGAGGAGCGCTATCAAGGTCTGCACCGCTGTAGCGCGATATCATGAGTAACTGGTCTATGGGCACATACAGTTTGCTGTCATTGGCGTATTCGAGGTGCAAAAATTCGGTTTCGCCTGCACCTAGATCCATCGTCATAAGCCCTCTATACCGGCCTATGCCATGCTGACTATGTACGATCGGGTCATTAATTTTGAGCTCCGATAAATCGCGCACCATCGAGTCGATATCGCTTGTGCGCTCTTGTCGGCGTTTACTGCGACGTGTCGAGGGTCCGTAGAGCTCATTTTCTGTGAGTAACACAAGGCGGCTGGTTTGCGCGCCGTCTTGTGAGGCGGTCAGTGCTTGTGCAGGTAGTACAAAGCCCGCCATCAGGGGTGCAATACCTAGCGCAAACGGTACATCGCTATGCAGAAAATCAGAAAAATTATCAATGAGGGCAGGTTTTAGTGCATTTTCATTGAGCAATTGCCATAGGGTTTCTCGCCGACCGGCAGATTCTGCCGCGAGAAAAATGCGCTGGGCAGGTGTTTTGAGATATTGAGTGAGCGCTTCTAGAGGATGATCCGCATGGCGGTTCAGTGTGAGCTTGGGTAAAGGTAGGCTCCAACTATACTCCGCATCATTTTTTGCTTTATCTATAGATTCGAAATTTTCGGAACTTTTGGGAGGTAGCAGCGTCTTATCTTCTGTTGCTATTTGAGATATTGCTTGTGATGCACTTATATTTTTCGATGACAAAATAAGGCGTGCAAAAGGTTTAGCCTGCGTGAAAAAATCTTCCACCGATAAAAATAAACGCTCAGGTGACAAAATAGGGCGTTCAGGGTGGTGTGATAAAAAAGCGTGTCGTTGCTTAGTATCGGCTGAAAAACGTTCTATAGCCTGATGCAAGTCGCCAGTAAATGCGAGTTGCGCAGGTTTTTCCCCCGTGGGTAGATAGTCAAAGAGTGTGGCAGTGTCGTCGAAAAAAAGAGGCAAGTAGTATTCAATCCCTGCACAAGGAACACCCTCACTTACATTTTGATAGATTGAAATCCGGCTGGGGTCCCCTGCAAAAGTAGAGCGCCAGCGTGTGCGAAAACCTTGGCGTGCAGCTGCATCAAATGGAAATTCACGCCCTGGTAATAGCCGTACTTCTGGCACAGAATGCAGGCTTCTTTGTGTATCTGGATCAAATGCGCGGATCGAATCCACTTCATCATCAAATAAATCGATTCGATAAGGTAGGGCAGAGCCCATCGGGAATAAATCAATGAGCCCACCGCGAATGGAATATTCTCCAGGCCGAACTACTTGACTCACATGCTCATAGCCTCCGAGCACTAATTGTGCTTTGAGTTGGGCTGCATCGAGTTTTTGCGCTTGCGTAAATTCAAAGGTGTACGCTGCCATAAATGAACGTGGCGGCAAGCGATACAGCGCAGTCATCGCTGGAATTAAAAGGATTTCACAGCGGCCTTCGCTTAAATCATGCAAGGTTGCTAGCCGCTGAGATACTAAATCTTGATGAGGAGAAAATGCATCATAGGGTAGCGTTTCCCAATCAGGAAAAAGGCGCACCCGTAGCTCAGGAGCAAAGTAGGTGATTTCAGTCTGTAAGCGATGTGCATCGGCTGCCGTGGCACAAATAACCGCCAGGAGCGCCATATGTGCGCGATGTGCTGTGAAATATCCTGCAAGCGCTAGTGCATCAGCAGAAATTTCCATACCTCGAATTTCAAAACGCTGACCAGGCTTTACCAACGGAACAGGGCAAGGCAGAGTGCGTGTTTGGCTAGAGAGAGTGGCGGATAGGGCGGTTGCGTTTTCAGGCATAGCAGAAAATGAAAGAAGTAAAGAGAGCAGCGCTACATTATAGAATTCGAGAAGTTCTGGGTAGTATGCGTCCAAAAGTGCTTCGTATTTACCTTGCTTTATGCGGATTTTGTCTTCTGTACAAGTAATTATGCAGGGTGTGCAATGTCTAATGCACTTTTTAATAGCATTGAGCGTACAGTGCTAGAGCGTATTTGGGAACCTATTCACCATTCTTGGGTAAAAGTGAAAAGTCGGTGGTTTGCACGTTGGCTCCCTTCACTATCCCACTCTATGATTGGATGGCTGTGCTCTCTTGCTCTTTTAAAGAGGGTTTGATATTGGTAGTTTTTTTAACTTTTTTGAATTGTAGGGTGCTGTGAGTGAACGTCTTTTTGCCCTGATTCCCAGTGCGGGTACAGGCTCCCGAGCGGAACAGCCTTTTCCCAAGCAATATCGGATGGTCGCAGGGCGTGATGTATTGCATTACACCTTGTCCGCATTTGATATTTGCCATGAAATTACGAAGACGCTAGTGGTATTGGCGCCAGATGATCGCCATTTTGATTCAAGACGTTTTTCAGGGCTGCGTTTTGTTGTGCGTCGTTGTGGTGGAGCTTCGCGGCAAGTGTCTGTATTGAATGGCTTGGAAGTGCTAACAGAACTGGGCGCTGCCGATGACGACTGGGTGCTAGTACATGATGCTGCACGCCCTTGTATAACGCCTGTGCTCATACGTAACTTGATTGGAGCCGTGCGCAATGATCCCGTAGGCGGTATTTTGGCCGTGCCTGTGGCCGATGCACTAAAACGGGCTGAGCCTCAAGAAGGTGAGGCGGCTACAACGGAAGCGCGCCGCATTTTATGCCGGGAATCTCGCAAAGATTTATGGCTGGCTCAAACCCCACAAATGTTCAGGATTGGCTTACTGCGCGAAGCGCTGATTTCGGCTGGACAAGCTAATGAGCAAGTGGATGACGAAGCCCAGGCGCTTGAGCGTCTGGGCTATCGGCCTCGCATGGTGCTTGGGAGTTTACGCAATTTCAAAGTCACGTATCCAGATGATTTTGAAGCGCTGGAGGGCCTGCTTTCCTCGAATTTTGGTGGGCTACAGGTGAGCGATCTATGAAGCGTATTCAACTCAAACGGCGCTTAGCTGCGAAGGCTTGCACGCCTTTGATTGCTTCTCACAAGCCAGTTTCCAAAGCTTTTAATCTGCGTATTGGTCAAGGTTATGATATTCACATCCTCGTACCAGGCCGCCCGCTGATGCTTGGAGGAGTAAATGTGCCGCATACGCATGGTTTGCTAGGCCACTCTGATGCAGATGTGTTGCTCCATGCGATTACGGATGCCCTTCTTGGTGCTGCAGGGTTAGGGAATATTGGCCAGCACTTTCCAGATACCGACCCTCATTTTGCTGGTGCAGATAGCCGTGTATTGCTACGAAGTGCGCTACGTCTTGTGCATGCAGCAGGCTATGGGGTAGTTAATGTGGATAGCACTATTCTTGCTCAAGCTCCCAAATTGGCTAACTATTTGCCAGGCATGGTCGCGAATGTGGCAGAGGATCTGCACATTGCGCCCAATTGCGTGAATATCAAAGCAAAGACCAATGAAGAGGTAGGGAGCATAGGTAGAAAAGAAGCGATAAGCGCTCAAGTTGTCCTCTTAATAGCTGAGAATAATAGGTTAGGGTGAGCAACCTACCGTGCTCAATATATTGGTTGAAAAAGCGTTTGTTTGGCTTGGAGAAGGTTTAGATGGATGCGTTATCAGAATTGCGAACGAGCTATACACGTGCAGTGCTAGAAGAAACGGGGATGGAAAAAGACCCAATTCAACAGCTTCACCAATGGCTAGAAGAAGCAGTAACAGCAGGAGTGCGGGACCCCAATGCTATGACGCTAGCTACGGTTAGCAATAATCGACCTTCTGCTCGCATTGTTTTGCTCAAAGGAATGGATGAGCGGGGGCTGACTTTTTTTACAGATTACGGCAGCCGCAAAGCGCACGATTTAGAGCAGCATCCCTTTGCCAGTATGGTGTTTTACTGGGCAAATATGGAGCGGCAAGTGCGTGTTGAAGGAGCAATTACGAAGACCGATGAAGAAGAAAGTGACGCGTATTTTTATTCGCGACCACTCAATTCCCGAATTGGTGCATGGGTTTCACGGCAAAGTACCGTGTTAGATAGTAGAAGTGTGCTCGATACCCGAGAAGTAGAGTGCATTGCGCAGTTCGGCACTACTCCTACACGTCCCCCCTACTGGGGCGGTTATCGCTTATGTCCAGATACCTTTGAATTTTGGCAGGGCCGCCCGTCTCGCTTGCACGATCGCTTTCAATACACTCGTCAAGATGGGATGGAATGGAAGATTGCGAGGCTCTCGCCGTAAGAGTCTTCAAGACAGCCTGGTTTTCTAAAGCGGTGCGGAAGGCTCGCCTTAAGGATACTCATCTGTGCGCAGCTATTGCGCAAGTCATGCAGGGTTTGGCCGAGGATTTAGGGGGCGGGGTATTCAAGAAACGTTTGAATGACAACCTGCACCGCTCAACTACCTTAGCAAAAGGTCGCCGCTTATGGGTATATGCCTATCTATTTGCTAAGCAAGACAGAGGTAACATCCATCATCATGAGTTAGATGCATTCAGAGAGTTAGCCCAAGCTTATAGTCAGAAAACAGAAAACAGAAAGCGAGATTAGGTGTGCACTCGCCACTGGCGATTTACTGGAGATATGTCATGACCAGTCATTCTACTTCTAAAATACGCCCAAAATTCAAAAGTGATGCTTTTGCCGCTATTCATAGCGCAGCCGAAGGATTACATCGGGCGGGGACGATTGATGCAGATAAGATGCGCCAATTCGATGCTTCTTGTTTAGTAATGCCCCGTGAAATTGATCCGCAGCACATTAAAGCGATCAGAGAGAAAATCATGTTACTCAAGCCCTTTTCGCGTTGTATTTGAACACTAGCGCATCTACCATTCAGAAGTGGGAAACTGGTGCGAAGCGGCCTAGCGGGATGGCACTTAAATTACTCGCTATTGTTGAGAAATATGGCCTTAGCATACTTGCAGGGCAACTTGCCTTGAAATCATAAGATAAGTTGTATCCGACCGGTCATGTCCAGTCCGTAGGTTGGAGTGACGAAAGGAACCCAAACACCTAACCGCCGCCTCTTTGAAGACCTGCTTGCGACTTGTCAAAAGCAAAAATTAAAAGGCAGTGGTCCGCATGTTGGGGTTCGTGCCTCACCACCAACCTACCGACAAGACAAGAGCAACCAAAAATATATCTACTTCCAGCTTGTAAGCTTGCCGTATGCTAATATCTGCGCTTTCTCGCTTGGGCAACTGGCAAGGAATACTCCGTTTTTATTTCATTCACGGTACAGCCATTCTTCTGTATCCGCTTGTTTACAATTTAAGGAATAACTATGTCGCAGCAAGATAAAGTCATCGATAAAGCAAAAATTATTGCGCAATATGCGCGTGCGCAAAATGACACTGGGTCTCCAGAGGTGCAGGTTGCTATTTTAACTGCTGAGATTCAACACCTCACTGAACACTTCAAAATCCATAAAAAAGACAATCATAGCCGCCGTGGTTTGATGCAAAAAGTAAGCCGTCGCCGTAGTCTGCTTGATTATTTGAAGAAAAAATCGCTCGATCGTTATCGTACGATTATTAAAAAGCTCGAATTGCGTAAATAAGCATTTAGCTTTGTATAGGCTGCACACGTTGAGGGGCAGATGCGTCTCAACGTGTTGTCATGAAAGTAGATATAGTGCTCTAGTGATAGTCATATTGGGGAACACTGCTCACCCCAATCTACATTTTGGTTCTAATGTGAGCCAATATCTGGAAATAAAAAATGTATTTTAAAAACCTAATAGTCTATTCAACGTATTAGGTTGAGAATGCCTGCATGCCGCATGGATGCAGGCATTATTTTTTTGAAATGAGTGGGTTGTAATGTAATTACTATCGACTGCGATAGTCAATTTAAATTCTTCTGAATATGGCAGCTCTCCTTATCTATTTATAAAGAGCGCCCAATATTTTGCTTGAGCGAGAAAGGAATAAAAATGTCTGAAAGTAAAGTGGTAAAAGAATTCCAATGGGGTGCGCAGCAAGTTCGCATGGAGACGGGCGAGATTGCTCGTCAGGCGGGTGGCGCAGTCTTGGTCAATATCGATGAAACGATTGTGTTAGCTACGGTAGTTGGTGCAAAGCAAGCCAAGCCTGGTCAGGATTTTTTCCCACTGACTGTTGACTACATGGAAAAATCGTATGCCGCAGGCCGTATTCCTGGAGGTTTTTTCCGTCGTGAAGGACGTCCTTCAGAAGGCGAAATATTAATTTCCCGCTTGATTGACCGTCCGTTGCGTCCGTTATTTCCTGAAGGGTTTTATAACGAAGTGCAGGTGGTTGTACAGGTGTTATCAGTCAATCCTGATGTGCCTACGGATATTCCATCTTTGCTCGCTGCTTCTGCGGCACTAGCCGTATCAGGCATTCCATTTAATGGACCCGTTGGTGCAGCACGCGTAGCGTATATAGATGATCAATATGTACTCAATCCCACTTATAGCCAACTCAAGGCTCAGGCTCAAAAATCGGGATTAGATTTAGTTGTAGCAGGTACAGAGACCGGTGTGTTGATGGTGGAAGCACAAGCACAACAACTCTCTGAAGAAGTGATGCTCGATGCAGTCGTTTTTGCCCATGAGCAAATGCAAACAGCCATTCAAGCAATTGATGAATTGGCGCAAGCAGCAGGTAAGCCAGAATGGGATTGGGCACCTGCAGCTCAAGATGCTGCACTTGCTGCGCACATCACGGCATTAGCTGAAAATGGCCTAAGAGCGGCGTATCAAATTCGGGAAAAACAAGCGCGTACAGATAGCATTCGCGATGTATATGCCTCCGTCAATGAAAAATTGGCTCAGGAAGCAGCCGCCTCAGCGGATGCAGGTGCAGGTGGTGTAT
Source organism: Mycoavidus cysteinexigens (assembly GCA_031963045.1). Taxonomy (GTDB): domain Bacteria; phylum Pseudomonadota; class Gammaproteobacteria; order Burkholderiales; family Burkholderiaceae; genus JASSUD01. Next base: position 6,071 of record JASSUK010000040.1, on the reverse strand, counting down.
TACCTTCACAACAAGTAATCGGTTCGATCTTATACGATCTAGAATCTAAAATCGTGCGTGATCAGATCTTATCCGGTGAACCGCGTATCGATGGACGTAGTACACGTGAAGTGCGCCCCATCTCTGTCCGTACCGGTGTATTGCCCCGTACGCACGGCTCTGCGCTTTTCACACGAGGCGAAACGCAAGCCCTCGCAGTAGCTACTTTGGGTACCAAGAGCGACGAGCAGATCATCGATGCGATTGAAGGCGAATATCGTGACCGCTTTATGTTGCACTACAACATGCCTCCCTTTGCAACCGGTGAAGTAGGGCGTACAGGCACACCTAAGCGACGAGAAATCGGTCATGGTCGACTTGCTAAACGCGCTTTAGCTGCTTGTTTACCCAGTGAGCAAGAATTTGGCTACACCATTCGTGTGGTTTCTGAAATTACAGAATCAAACGGTTCCTCCTCGATGGCTTCTGTATGCGGTGGTTGCTTGGCATTATTAGACGCCGGCGTACCGATGAAAGAGCATGTCGCTGGAATCGCGATGGGTCTGATTCTCGATCTGAAAGACCAACGTTTTGCTGTACTGACTGACATCCTCGGCGATGAAGATCACTTAGGCGATATGGATTTCAAAGTTGCGGGTACCGAGCATGGCATTACTGCTTTGCAAATGGATATCAAAATCCAAGGTGTGCCTAAAGAAATCATGCGATGTGCATTAGAACAAGCTAGAGAAGGGCGCTTGCATATCTTAAAAATTATGCAAACTTCCGTTTCAGGCGCGCGCGATGAACTGTCTGCTTTCGCTCCCAGAATGGTTACGATGAAAATCAATCCTGAAAAAATTCGGGATGTGATCGGCAAGGGCGGCTCAGTCATCCGTGGATTAACAGAAGAAACCGGTACGAATATTGACATTGGTGATGATGGTACTTTGACCATCTCAGCCACCAGCCCAGACGCTATTGCTGATGCCCAACGCCGCATCAAAGAAATCGTTGCTGATGTTGAAGTCGGACAGGTATACAAAGGTACGATTATCAAATTGCTTGAGTTTGGCGCAATTGTGAATGTTATGCCTGGCCGAGATGGTTTGCTGCACAAGTCAGAAATTACGCGTGAGCAAGCGCCTGATATTCTGGAAGGCAAAACTATTGATGTCAAAGTAATTCAGACAGATGGCAAGGGTCGTTTTAGGCTCTCCGCCAAAGCAGTGCAAGCTGATGCACCTCCTTCCTCTAGCCATCCAGAAATGGAAAATGTGGAGCCTGAGGAAGATTTTGCACCCGCTACTCATTAGAGCGCGTCTATAAACGTGTTCTAGGGCGTGCCCTAAAAAATAATTGTGGTTGTTTCTCTTACCCTAGGTACCGATAAGGTATCTAGGGTTGCTGCCTTCTTATGCAGGGTAATTACCTATGCGTGCTATTCAAATTACCGAATATGGAGCGCCTTCGGTTCTCGCGATAGGCGAGCTTCCTAAGCCAACGCCTAAGTATGGAGAAGTACTGATTCGAGTGCAGGCAGCAGGGATCAATCGCCCGGACATATTGCAACGTAAAGGATATTACCCAGCTCCTCCAGGTGCTTCAGACATTCTGGGGTTAGAAGTATCTGGCAAGATTGTGGAGGGAGAACTGACGCATCCCGATAACGTGTATGGCCTGCAAAAAGAACAGAGCGTGTGCGCACTCCTGCAAGGAGGAGGGTATGCCGAGTATGTAGTAGCGCCTATTGCCCAATGCCTACCTATTCCAAAAGGCTTAAGCGATGTGGAGGCTGCTTCGTTACCGGAGACTTTTTTTACTGTTTGGAGCAATCTGTTTGACTATGCACGATTAGGTCAAGACGAATCAGGTCAGCCTGAAACGCTGCTAGTTCAGGGAGGATCAAGTGGTATTGGCGTAACTGCCATCCAAATTGCCCATGCCCTAGGTCACCCTGTTTTTGCAACCGCTAAAACGAAGCAAAAATGCGAAGCATGTGAAGCCTTAGGAGCCAAGCGGGCTGTGTGTTACCCACAAGAAGATTTTGTTGACGTGGTTCGAGAATGCACAGAGGGCAAAGGGGTAGACATTATCTTGGATATGGTCGCAGGCACCTATGTGTCACGCGAGCTAGATTTACTACGAGAAGGTGGGCGTTTAGTATTAATTGGACTGCAGGGTGGAGCGCGCACAGAAATTGCGCTCGCTCAATTATTGACTAAGCGCTTAACGGTAATGGGCTCTACATTGCGTCCACGCTCTATTGCTTTTAAAGCGCGGATTGCTGCGCAGCTCAAGCAGCATATCTGGCCGCTTCTTGAAGCCGGCACCATACGCCCAGTTATCCATCAAACATTTGCCATGGAGCAAGCTGCGCAGGCCCATACTTTGATGGAAGAAAGTGGTCATATAGGGAAGCTGGTGTTGACCTGGTGAGTGGCGGGTAAAACGCTATTCAAGGTCTTAAAAAACACGAATCAGCCTCAATAACAATAAGATTTGTAGGAATGGAATGGACTATACAATGCATCCAACGCAACCCTCTGACCTTGGCTTACACGCACGCCAAAAATTAATAGTTGCAAACTGGAAAATGCATGGCACGCTTAGCGCCAATGCAGCCTTGCTTGCAGCCATTCGAAATGGACTAACTGCAGAGTTAGCACAACAACCGGCAGAGCATGTAAAGAGTAAGCGCCCTGCGCAAATAGCAGTATGCGTGCCATTTCCCTATCTTGCGCAGGTGCAAGCGGCTTTACAGGGCAGTGTGTTGGCCTGGGGTGCTCAAGATGTCTCTAATCATGCACGTGGCGCGTATACCGGTGAAGTAGCTGCTTCCATGCTGAGTGAATTTGGCGCGCAGTATGTGTTAGTGGGGCATTCAGAGCGGCGGACTTATCATCATGAAACCGATGAAACCATTGCGCAAAAAACACTGCGTGCATTAGAAGCGGGAATCACTCCAATTGTTTGTGTAGGAGAATCTAGGCAAGCGCGAGATGCTGGAGATACTGAACAAGTAGTGGGTGAGCAATTGCAAGCCGTTTTGAATGTGCTATCGGCAGCACAAATCCAAAAAATCATAGTGGCTTACGAGCCAGTATGGGCAATTGGCGCTGCGCGCAGTGCTAGCCCTGATGAGGCGCAAGCAGTACACGCTTATCTGCGTGCACAGCTTGCCAAAAAGCTAGAATTACCAGCAGAAAACAGTACCCACGCAAGCGGTACAAAAATCCCTGCACAAGCAGGGCATAGTAATACTGCATCCGCATGGTCCATTCCTTTGTTGTACGGTGGCAGCATGAAAGCTGCAAACGCTGCTGCACTGCTTGCACAGCCCGATATCGATGGAGGTCTCATCGGAGGCGCCTCGCTAGATGCGTCTGAATTTCTAGCGATTTATACAGCTGCACAATAACTATACGAATGCATGCAGAGCCGCTATGCTCTAAATGACAATTTTTATTTTTCCTGCTCCTTGCAAGCCAGCCTTATAAGAGCTGGGACCCCTATTTAAAAACATGAGGTAAAACAATGTGGCTCAAAACAGCAATGATGGTTGGACAAATGCTCAGCGCGCTAGGCGTAATTGGACTGGTTCTTATTCAACAAGGTAAGGGCGCAGACATGGGCACAGGCCTGGGTAGTGGCTCTTCAGGCAGCTTGTTTGGCCCCACTGGCTCAGCCAACTTTTTGTCGCGTACTACGGCAGTGTTAGCCATACTTTTCTTCGCTTGCACTTTAACGCTCACTTTCCTAGGCTCTAGAAAAGCACCTATTTCAGCAGGTGTTTTAGGCGCATCCCAGCCTGCCACCTCCTCATCACCTGCTTCTTCAACTGCGCTTCCAAAACCAGAGCAAGCCCAAACGAATGAACAAGATATTCCCAAGTAAAAAATAGGGAACAAATAGAGCAAAGCAAAAAAGTTATACCTTATAAGAGCTGTGCCTCTGTAAAAAGAGGAGGGGAAATTCCATGATTTCGAATGATTTCCCCTAAAAATGCATCTTGCACCAAGTTTATTTCATAAATTACGCCAAACTCTGTTGACAGCGTGCGCTGAGGCCAATAAAATCGCCGTTCTTCAATTCCTCGATAGCTCAGTCGGTAGAGCGACGGACTGTTAATCCGCAGGTCCCAGGTTCGAGCCCTGGTCGAGGAGCCACATACAATAAAGGGTTTCACAAAGTTAGAAGCCCAATGTAATCGGCAATGTAGCCTGCCTATTTACGCATTATCTAAATTGCATTCAGGCTTGGACCATTCCAAGCCTTTTTGATTGGAGCACATACCGCTTCATGATAAGATAAACGTACATAGCGCATATTGTCTATATTAATCATGCCGGCTTAGCTCATCAGGTAGAGCAGTTGATTTGTAATCATCAGGTAGCGGGTTCGAGTCCTGCAGCCGGCACCAGAAATATAAAAAAAGCCCTTGAAAATAAAGGGCTTTTTTTATATTTGGCGTAATGCCTAAAATTAGCTGTGCCGTTCTTTACGTATGAGAAGCTTTTTTCTTATATAAGAAGGTACAAGGAAAGGCTGAGGCAAAGGTAATTTTTAGCTAAAACCAGCGAAAACCCTTTATGCATAAGGGAAAGAAGAAAAATATAAAAGGTAATTTAAAGGTAATAATTACCTTTTAAGAAAGTTATACCCATCTACTCAAGAATAGTTCTCCCCTTGTATTGCTCTTCTCAAGAGCACAAAAGTGCTTTTTCTCTTTGTGCATCAATCTGCATCACTTTTTGAACCCCTCTATACGCTCAATCCTTTGTAATATAGGCCTCCCAGTCATATCCTCATGCATCAAAATTGCGCATTAAATAAAAAGCGCGGGCGTGGGGGACCGCATTTTGAGAGCGTGAGGTCGGTCTCAGATAATCGACTACGTGGATACTTGATGCAGCAAGTACGTGCTGTAATGCTATGACGCACTACCACTTTCAACCCAAACTCTTTCTACTTTAATGGATTGATTAATAGCTTGAACCATTCAGATAGAGATACGTAAGAAAGCTCCAGAATAGTGAGATACGTTATCTCACTATTCTGGGGTCATTCACTATGGAGTAAGAAAAAAGGGAAGCCCTCATTAAAAGCGTCTGCTCATATTTTTTATATTAATAATGCAGGAGGAAGTATTTCTTACTTATTACATATATAAAACCGAATGCCTTAAGCAGACTAGGCAAAAGAATTTTGGCTTATGCTCAGTGTCCCATAGCTGCTTTGGCTTGAACTAGAAGAAAATCCTCTCTCGTTATTTGGATTAAATGGGGAATGGCCTCTGATACGGCTGCTACCCCTTCTTTCTGGAGAATGATATTCTCCAAATTCCCACTCGGGTTCCTCAATAGTATTTTGCGTCGCATCAGGAGTGACTATTTCCAGATAGCGATCCTGCTCCAGTTCTTCCGTAGCCTGTTGATTTGCCCAAGTAGATACTCTGCAAGAAGAAGGTTCAGGCATATGATAAGGATTTTGGCTATATAAAGAGAGGGTCGACTCTATCGGAGGAGCAGTATTCAAATCAGGAGAAAGCACCTGAGCATTATTTCCGCGAAGAGATCTATGGCTATTACTGCTACTGCTATTACTTCTGCGGCTACTTCTATTACTACTACTTCTGCTGCTACCTTGTTGAATAGACGTTATTTGAACGGATAATTCTGCTATCTGCTCCAAAATATTGGCACTCACATTCTCTAATGCTTTTTTGTTTTCTTCCTGAGCCTTTTTTAGATCTGCCTTTAAAGATCCTATTTCTTTGTTAGTATCTTTTAGATTATCCTTTAAAGATTCTATCTTTGTATTAAATGCCCCTGCTAGGGCTTCGACTCGATCATTATTTTCCCCATCCATCCCCTCAAGCACTTGAGTACCTTCACGCTCAACCGTCTTTCCAAGTGTCTGTGTCTCGCTTTCCACTCCACTTTTGAGCGATTGAACCTTACTCGCAGTGACCTTCTCAAGCACCTCAGGTTCCTGCTTAACCGTTTCTTTCAGTCCCTGCGTATTACTCTGCGGCGCGCTCTCCGGCGTATTCTGGGGTAATTCTGGTCCATTATGAGGGGCCTCAGGCA
>JASSUK010000039.1:0-49199 GCA_031963045.1 Mycoavidus cysteinexigens | reverse complement strand
CGTTCAGGAAATGCCTGGACGCAACAACCAAAACTGACGGCCTCGGATGGGGCTCCAGGAGATGGCTTTGGTTTGAGTATCAGTCTAAGTGCCGATGGCCAGACCCTGGCCGTTGGAGCATACGGTGATCAAGTTAAGGGCTCGTCATCAGGCTTAGTTTATGTTTTCAGCCGTTCAGGAAATGCCTGGACGCAACAACCAAAACTGACGGCCTCGGATGGGGCTCCAGGAGATGGCTTTGGTTTGAGTATCAGTCTGAGTGCCGATGGCCAGACCTTGGCCGTCGGGGCATATCGTGATGGCGATAAGGGATCGGAATCAGGCTCGGTCTATGTTTTCAGCCGTTCAGGAAATGCGTGGACGCAGCAACCAAAACTGACAGCATCGGATGGGGCCCCAGGAGATTTCTTTGGTGCTGATGTCAGTCTGAGTGCCGACGGCCAGACCCTGGCCGTCGGGGCCTTCCTTGCTGACGATAAGGGCTCGGACTCAGGCTCGACCTATCTCTTCATTAAGAGATAAAATTTTTCGGCAGAACGACAATATTGCCAGAAGGCTTTTAAGGAATAACCGTCTCCATATTCACTGGCGACAATCCGCTTCTATCATCGATTGCTGGTTTTTTGTGCTCATCGTATTTATGCCACAGACCGCCACCAAAAACCTGAATAAAAATGGGGGAATGTAAACCATGGCTGATAACAAGAAGGAAGTAGGTCTGCGTACCGCAGATCTTAAGGCAAGAGTTCACGCAACCATTCCACAGGAAAAAGACTTTGTGGACTTAGTCGATATCGCAGACAGTGGCCGCAAGGCCGCCAGCCTGTCGCCCGATCAGGGTGCTGGCACCAGCGCAGGTCTCCAACTGGAAACAACCGGTCAGCTTGCGTCCGAATGGAGAAAAATGACGGCATCGGATGGGGCTCAAGGAGATTTCTTTGGTGCTGATGTCAGTCTGAGTGCCGATGGCCAAACCCTGGCCATCGGGGCATACGGTGATGGCGATAAGGGCTCGTGGTCAGGCTCGGTCTATATTTTCAATCGTTCAGGAAATGCCTGGACGGAACAACCGAAACTGATGGCATCGGATGGGGCTCCAGGAGATCAATTTGGTACTAGTGTCAGTCTGAGTGTCGATGGCCAGACCCTGGCCGTTGGGGCACACGGTAGGCGCTCGGGCTCAGGCTCGGTCTATATTTACAGTCGTTCAGGAAATGCCTGGACGCAACAACGACCAAAACTGACGGCATCGGATGGGGAGGAAGGAGATCGCTTTGGTTTTAGTGTCAGTCTGAGTGCTGATGGCCATACCCTGGCCGTCGGGGCACGCTTTAATAACGATAATGGACCGCTATCAGGCTCGGTATATATTTTCAATCGTTTTGGAAATTCCTGGAAGCAACAACTAAAACTGATGGCGTCGGATGGGGGGGAAGGAGATCGCTTTGGTAATAGAGTCAGTCTGAGTGCCGATGGGCAGACCCTGGCCGTCGGGGCATACGGTGATGACGATAAGGGCTCGGAATCAGGCTCGGTCTATGTTTTCAGTCGTTCAGGAAATGTCTGGACGGAACAACAAAAACTGACGGCCTCGGATGGGGCTCCACTAGATTTCTTTGGTGAGAGTGTCAGTCTGAGTGCCGATGGGCAGACCCTGGCCGTCGGGGCACACGGTGATGACGATAAGGGATGGTACTCAGGCTCGGTCTATGTTTTCAGCCGTTTAGGAAATGCGTGGACGCAGCAACAAAAACTGACGGCCTCGGATGGGGCTCCAGAAGGTTTCTTTGGTGAGAGTGTCAGTCTGAGTGCCGATGGGCAGACCCTGGCCGTCGGGGCATACGGTGATGACGATAAGGGCCCGGAAACAGGCTCGGTCTATGTTTTCAGTCGTTCAGGAAATGCCTGGACGCAACAACCAAAACTGACGGTATTGGATGGGGCTCCAGGAGATCGCTTTGGCTATAGGATCAATCTGAGTGCCGATGGCCAGACCCTGGCCGTCGGGGCATACCTTGATCAAGATAAGGGCTTGGAATCAGGCTCAGTCTATCTCTTTCATTAAGAGATGAAATTTTTCGGCAGAACGGCAATATTGCCGGAGAGCTTTTAAGGAGTGACCGTCTCCATATTCACTGGTGACAATTCGTTTCTATCATCGATTGCTGGTTTTTTGTGCTCATTGTATTCAGCCACAGACCGCAACCAGGAACCTGAATAAAAATGGGGGAATGTAAACCATGGCTGATAACAAGAAGGAAGTAGGTCCGCGTACCGCAGATCTTAAGGCAAGAATTCACGCACAAAACACTCCACTAGAAAAAGAGTTTGAGGACTTGATCGATATCGCAGACAGTGGCCGCAAGGCCGCCGGCCTGTCTCCCGGTCAGCAGGGTGCTGGCGCCGGAGCAGGTCTCCAACTGGAAACAACCGGTCAGCTCGCGGTGAGGGATGGGGACGGTATTCGAGTAGATGCCTCTTCAGGGGTTTGCGTCGAAATTGAAGAAAATTCAGGTCTGGTATTTAATGAGGGGCGGTTAAGTCTGAATAAAGATAAACTTTTGTCTGTCACAGCGATTGAACGGTTAAGCACGGCGGACCAAAGAGCTATATTTCGGTCACTTTATGAGAGCAGACTTTTGTCCGAATGGGGAAAATTGACGGCATCGGATGGGGCTTCAGCAGATCACTTTGGTACTAGTGTCAGTCTGAGTGCCGATGGCCAGATCCTGGCTGTCGGGGCATACGGTGATCAAGATAAGGGATCGGAAACAGGCTCGGTCTATATTTTCAATCGTTCAGGAAATGCGTGGACGGAACAACCAAAACTGACGGCATCGGATGGGGCTCCAGCAGATCGCTTTGGTATTAGTGTCAGTCTGAGTGCCGATGGCCAAACCCTGGCCGTCGGGGCAGATGGTGATGAAGATAAAGGCTCGGTCTATATTTTCAGTCGTTCAGAAAATACCTGGACGCAACAGCAAAAACTGACGGCATCGGATGGGGAGGCAAAAGATCACTTTGGCTATAGGGTTAGTCTGAGTGCCGATGGCCAGACCCTGGCTGTCGGGGCACACGCTAAGGGATTGGAAGCAGGCTCGGTCTATGTTTTCAGCCGTTCAGGAAATGCCTGGACGCAACAACCAAAACTGACGGCATCGGATGGGGCTCCAGCAGATGGCTTTGGTATTAGTGTCAGTCTGAGTACCAATGGCCAGACCCTGGCCGTCGGGGCACACGGTAAGAGATCGGAAGCAGGCTCGGTCTATGTTTTCAGTCGTTCAGGAAATGCCTGGACGCAACAACCAAAACTGACGGCATCGGATGGGGAGTCAAAAGATTACTTTGGCTATAGTGTCATTCTGAGTGCCGATGGCCAGACCCTGGCCGTCGGGGCATATGGTAATGACGATAAGGGATTGGACTCCGGCTCGGTCTATATTTTCAGTCGTTCAGGAAATGCCTGGGCGGAACGACAAAAACTGACGGCATCGGATGGGCATCAACTAGATTTCTTTGGGGATCGTGTCATTCTGAGCGCCGATGGTCAGATCCTCGCCGTCGGGGCATACGGTGATGACGATAAGGGGTTGAAATCAGGCTCGGTCTATGTTTTCAGTCGTTCAGGAAATGTATGGACGGAACAACAGAAACTGACGGCATCGGATGGGGCTCCAGAAGATGGCTTTGGTGTTAGTGTCAGTCTGAGTGCCGATGGCCAGATCCTGGCCGTCGGGGCATTCAGGGATCAAGATAAGGGAGCTGATTCAGGCTCGGCCTATCTCTTCCATTAAGAAATAAAATTTCTCAGCAGAACTGCCATATTGCCGGAAGTCTTTTAAGGAGTGACCGTCTCCATATTCACTTGTGACAATCCGTTTCTATCATCGATTGCTGGTTTTTTGTGCTCACTGTATTCATGCCAGTCATCTTGTCGCCCCCCTCGTTTTGAGAATTATATAGAAGGGTTAGGGGGAGTTAAGCTGGCGGCAAAGACTGATACAAAAGGCGCGCTGGTAAGTTTTACAACGGGTACAAGTGATAGGGAACACGATAAGTTACTGCGCACAAATCTATGGAAACGACCGACAACTCAATCAAAGCATGGCATATCTCCCTGTGAGAACCGCCGCTGTACATACTCTACCGCTCGTCGAAATGGGTCACGTTGTGACTATTGACGAGCTCGCTAGCGGAGGTATTAGATATGCAACGCCCTCAAACCGATAAACATCGGATCAATCGAGTGCAATTTATATTGCAAACCGATACTGCATTGGCGACACAGGTGCAACAGCAGTGTAGTCAGGTATTTCATCAACAATTACAAGCGCAGTTAAGTAATGTGTTGAACCAGTATGGCCCGATGCAGCTCGATACATTGACCTTGGATATTGGCCAGATCGCTTGGCACGCGTTCGATACGCAACTGCGCGACAGAGTGCTTGAGCAGCTAGCATTGCAGTTGTCGAAGTTCTCGAGGGCAATTTGTCCGAGGGAAGCAGAAAAGGGGGCAGCCTTAAATCCTGTTGCGCAAGACCACGCAGATATCAAAGATCAAAATGGGGTGGCTGATAAGGTGTCTACGTCGCGGCCCCTTTCTGCAAACCAGCCTCCCTCTCAATTTGAGTCCGATCTACGATCATCCGCATCCGAGGTAGCGAAGCGCTTTCCTGATGACCCTGCTGCTGCCCAATCCGAATCTAATTCCGATCTACCGCCATCTTCACTCGACGTAGCTAGGCGTTCTTCTGCCCGCCCCTTTGTTGTTCAATCAGAACCTAACCTGCCGTCGGCCAGATCAGAGCAATCCTCATCGCAACTTGAATCTGATCAATCGTTATCCGCATCCGAGGTAGCGAAGCGCTTTCCTGATAACCCTACTGCTACCCAATTCGAATCTAATTCCGATCTACCGCCATCTTCACCCGACGTAGCTAGGCATTCTTCTACCAGCCCCCTTATTGTTCAATCAGAGCCTAACCTACCGTCGGCCGGATCAGAGCAATCATCATCGCAACTTGAATCCGATCTACCGTTATCCGCATCCGAGGCAGCGAAGCGCTTTTCTGATGACCCTGTCGCTGCTCAATTCGAATCTTATTTACACAGCGGTCTACTCGCTAAACCAGCATGGCTTGGGGCAGAGGAGTGGTTGCTTGGAAATGTACGAACGAACCCTCGTGCTTGGTACCCTTTGCTGGCCCGCTGCTGCGTCCAGCATCGTTCGCTGCAACGTCTGCTGCAACTATATAACCCCGATACTTTGCGCAGTATTAGCCATCAGTTGAGTGGCAGTTCCAAAAGGCTTGCGCAATCTGATCACGATACGCCCGCCCCTTATCTTATTTTGGGTGCGTTACGTTATTTTCAGCTTCAGCCCACGCTGGCTATGCCGGTTGCAGATGGTGTGCTGCAGGCAGATACCGTGCAGCCAGAGCTAGCAATGTGGTTAGAGCCGCTGCAAGCAGAACGACCCAGCCCCATCTTGCAACAATGGCTGCGACCTCTTTTTGATCAGCCGCAATTGCATAGTCGGTTAAAACAGTATGTACCGCCGCCACTGATTGTTAAGCTTCAAGCGTTATTAAAGGCGCAGCCGCTTACACACGAGCAGCTTAAATCCACTGTATGCAGAGTCCCCGCATCTATTCTAGTTGCGTCACCTGATAGGCCTGTGCCGGTAAGCAACGCGGGGTTGATTCTATTGTGGCCACTGTTACCTGGCTTTTTGACGCATCTAGGCTTGCTTAAAAATAAGGCATTTATAAACGAGGAGGCACAGCATAAGGCCGTGTGTTGGCTGGATTGGCTAATCTGGAACGATGGCGATATACATAGCTACGATCGCACACCATTAACACGCTATATATGCGGTTTACCTCTAGATACACAGATTGACTCGTGGCATAGCCCTCCTGAAGCGCAAAGGGCGGAGATGCAGCAATGGCTTAACGGGCTGCCTTCGCTATTGCCGGGGCTGCATCGCTGCAGTGCAGATGACCTTCGTCACTTATTTATGCAGCGTCCAGGCAGCTTAAACATACAGAAATCCCCCTGCACGTTGGACATTGAGCCCAATGCGAGCGACATCTTATTAGCTCAAATCCCCTGGCCCCTACACTCGATTCTATTACCCTGGATGACCGAAGCATTAGAGGTTGTTTGGCCAATCACCTATACCCTATGAATTCCATACATCTACTCGAAGAAGCTGCATCCTCGTTAAGTAAGACACAGCGTCTACTGGCGCGAGATGTGAATGCGCGCGCATTATTTGCGCAGCTTGAGCGGATAGATAAGCTGCTGCAACGCTATTTTTATAAGCTGCAAAACCGTGATGAAAATGACAAACACGATATGCAAAGTTTTCTGGGGTCGCGAGAGACTTATGAGCAGCGCATGAGTGAAGTCAACGGGATGCCGCATTGGGTATCAAACGAAAAGGTGCTGACACAGCCAAGTGCGATACCTATTGATCAAGACAGCCGTTTGGGGCAGCTAGTTACGCGTTTTGACTTGACCTCCTTTGAGATAGATTTACTGCTCTTGAGCTTGCTGCCCCAGTTTGAGTCTCGTTATGAGTTATTACTGAGGTATTTACAAGATGATTCAAAAGCAACGGGCGTCACGGTGGCTTTTGCGCTTGGTTTATTGTGCCAGGGAGTGGATGACAGACTTGCTCAAGAAGCCTGCCTGTCACAACAAGCCACTCTGCTGTTTAATGGCCTGATAACCCTGAAACATAAAGCCGGCCTTTTTAGTACTGTGCATGCGGAGCCTGCTCTATACCGTTATCTGATTGGTCAGGATGCATTGCCGGAGTATCTGGAGTGCGTGCATTGGCTGGTGGTCCCAGAGCATTTGCCAGATACACACCCTGCATTTACCGCGCAATTGGCACGAGTCTGTTGTAATCAAAGTGAGAATAGCAAGGGCAAGGGGAAACGCGAGAAGGGGGCTGGGGCGACCTTGATACTGTTGCGCGGTCTGCCAGGTAGTGGGCGAGCTGTTGCGGTAGTTGCCGCAGCGGCCAGTATGGGGCGGCAGGCGCTATGCCTTGATCTGGCGTTGCTACCAGAAGATGACGAGGTCGCACGGGAAATTTTGACGTTGACCCTGCGAGAAGCACGTCTTAGATCTGCCTGTTTAGTATTAAGGGGGGTGGCAGAATTCAGTGGTAAATATGCTGCTTTGTGCGCAAGCTTAAGTAAGCGTCTCGCAGTCCACACAGAGCCGGTGGTGTGCTTGATTGAACCTCATACTGCAACGGTTTGGCTAGGTAATTTGCCGCAAGTGCTATTGAATCTGCCGGTACGTTCAGCAAAAGAGAATGAGGCGCTGCTACGTAGTCAGCTGCTTAGCACTGAAAGGCTGGATATACAGGGGTTAGTCCGGCGTTTTCAGATGAGTCCGGATACCTTACGTCAGACGGTACAAGAAGCTGATTTATATCGCCGTAAACGTGACCCTGACGCTTGTTTATCGCAAGCGGATTTGCACGCTGCCTTTCGCTTACGCGCTCAGCAAAATTTTGGCAAGCTAGCTCAACGCATTGACCCCGTGCGCCAATTCGATGACCTTATCATTAGCGATGGTTTATACCAGGAATTGCAAGAAATTCTGGCCGCTATACGGCACCGAGAGCATGTATTAGAGCAAGGATTTGCGCGCAAAATCGGCTATGGCTTCGGCATTAGCGTTCTGTTTCACGGTGATTCTGGCACGGGTAAGACGATGGTAGCCGAAGTGCTAGCAGGTGCGTTGGGCGTGGATCTGATCAAAATTGATTTATCGACCGTAGTCAATCAATACATCGGTGAGACGGAAAAAAACCTTTCCCGTATTTTTGATTTGGCTAGTGCCGATGCAGGTGTATTGTTTTTCGATGAGGCTGATGCGTTGTTTGGTAAACGCAGTGAGACTAAAAACGCGCAAGACAGACACGCTAATATTGAAGTGTCCTATTTACTGCAACGGCTAGAAAATTATCCAGGATTAGTCATACTCGCATCCAACCACCGTTCGCACCTTGACAGTGCATTTACGCGACGCTTAACCTTCATCACCCATTTTACAAAGCCTGATACGCAGCTGCGTGAACAGATATGGCGCCGTATTTGGCCCAAGCATATCGTATTAAATCAAGACATTGATTTTGCTGCGCTAGCTAGGCAAACCGATCTCACCGGCGCCAACATTCGCAATATTGCTTTACTCGCCAGTTGGCTCGCAGCAGAAGATCAAGCTCCAGTGAGCTTGGCTCATATTCAACAAGCCCTTCGACGCGAGCAGACTAAAATGGGGCGGATTGATTTGTAACTTTGTTTGCATGCTAGCGTGGTGGTACTTGACTATCCAATGTCACAACCGATGCGTTGACCGGTGAGCTCACTGATTCTTCACTCCGCAGCGCTACTGGCACCGTCACCGCATAACTCAAGCATAAGCACGGTTTATTATCCATCGCCTGCCAGAATGTCCCTAAACTATTGAGTCGCTCTTGCATCGGGATTACGCGTGTATACGAGCCAGGCAGATTGTCAAAGGTACGATGATGAAGCAGGGCATTCAAAACACGGTTCATTGCTCGCATCGCTTCGCTATCGGGACCTTCATAGGGAGCATCTTCCGCATCGCCCACAGGTGACCAGTATGTCAACAAATAGCAACAGCGTACATGCGCGAGACCTGGCGCGATTATGCCGGTAGCAGGATCATAGCGGCGGCCTTCGCCAGTACGTAGCTGCAAATCTTCTTGCACATCGTACAAAAACACACTGATTGTCGCTACTTGTGGAGGATGTTTAGGGTCGGGCAGATCAAAAGTAAATTCCACCGTATGCGTCTGTGTAAAATATTTTTTTAATGCGGCTTCAATACTTTTATTGAGCTCCACCACGGTAGTATCGATCAAATCAGTCATGGCATAGTTTCTTCTTTGCCGTTACGGCTAATCGGTGTCAGCACAGATTCAACTACATTGATTGGTTTGATAGTGTCAGCGTCTGCCGATGGAGTCAGCTGCATGGGCACCGTTACCGCATAATGGATGCACAAACGTGGTTTATCATCTAGCGAGCGCCAGAAATTACCCAAACTAGTGAGCCCCTCCGAAGGTTCAATCACTCTGGTATACACCGAAGGTAAACCATCAAATGCATGCGTATTTAACAATGCATTTAAAACTCGGTTCATTGCTTTAATCTGCTCCCCATCCGGCGGCATCCTCACATATACATCATCCTTCTCAAGCTCTTGCCAGTAAGTAATCAAATAATTACAACGTAAATGAACCCACCCAGGCTGCAATGTATTGCTCCGTACGTCATACTGACGTGATACGCCGTTTCGTAGCTGCACGTCCTCCTGAATTTCATACAAAAAGATACTCACCGTCGCCTGCGTCGGCTTCTTCTTGGGCAAGTCGAAGCGGAATTTTACGGGCTTATCTTCAAAATAAGAGGCTATAGCTTGCTGAATCCGTATATTAAGTTTTAGTACGGTTCTGTCGATGCCAGGGTCGTTTTCTTGTTCATTTTCTATTGCTGTAAATTTCAGGTTTAGTTCATCATTATTCATATTGAGTTATTTAATTCGAACCTATCGCTGATTGCTCCGCCTGCTGTAATTGCCGATATAAAGCTCGCAGGCCTAAGGCTTGCTCTCGCCACTGCCGGCAGACGCTGGCGTTGAAGGCGGTGGTGTCGGCAATGTCAGTAAGCGGAATGCCGGCGGGTTTTCGGTCAAGTTCGCTGGAAGGTCCGGCAGACGTACCGGTGAATGCTGCGTTGTAGCTGCGCACGAAGCCAACATTAGCGCCAAAATGGGCAGAATCTTCGTGGGTGACATAAATGGGCACCTCCTTGATAATGGTATTGCCTTTTTCCTTCACAATCTTGATGCGGTCACGATATTGGATTTCAACGCGGCTAGTTACATTATTTTGGGCCGCAGCTAGTTTGGCATTTGCAGTCACTATATTGGCCTGATATCGGGCGCTGGCAATCCGGACTTCATTTAGAAGTGGGCCAAAGTAAAGGTGTGACGCCAAAATGATGCCGCCCACAGCGCCGAGTATCGCCGCCACAGCGTATTTTCCTACCACGCTCTCCATTGCCGCTTTGAGCAGGTTAAACATTGCGATCCCCTCTGTGTTAGTGCGTCGCCCTATTTACACTCGATTCGCTAACCACCCGAAAGTGAAAGCTTCATCCTGTGGCCGGCGCTCAGCAAGCGTAATGTAATAGGCGCCTTGTAAGCTACTGAGCGCTTTTAACAATACTCGCTCGCCTTGCGAGCCACGCTTGCGCAGAAAAGCGGCAAGTGCATGAATGGTTTCTGTTCCAATTACGCCATCCACGATTACATCGGGATAGTAAGCCTGCCGATCATTTAAGGCATTGAGCACGCGTTGCAAAAATGTTGCGGCTACGCTCGTGCCCGTATTGACGCCAGTATCAAATAACTCGGCTGCAACCGCAGCCGATAACGTAGTGATGGCTTCGAGGCCGAGTGGCTCCCAATAATGGCGCTGATAGATTGTTTTGGCTAACGACAGCGGCATCGATTGCATTGAGCCTTGATAACCTGCCGCACGCGCTACCTCCTCGGTAATGCCATACATAGTTGCCCCGCCGCGATCGTTCGGGTTGGCAGAATAGCTGCCCTCTCGATTGATTGTCTGCGCAACGGCATCATCAAATGCCGTCATTACTCATCCTTTTTCGCATCCAGCGGAAGAAAAACCATACGCTCAACACGGCTGCAGAGAGCACGAGCATGAGTTCTGCACGTTCGATTTCAGCGTTATAGCGCGCAGGGGCGAAAATAGACAGGAAAGCGCCTAGCGCAAGGCCTGAAAAACCAGCTGTACCTAAAATTTTGGTGGGGATCCTTGGATTTAGCACGATCCAAGTGCTAAATAGCAAGATGACGCCGTAGGCCACAGAAACAAGCATTCTCATGATTAGGAATCTCTAAGAAAGCGGCGCTTAATAGCACCGATTAAATCAGCGGATTGAATTTCCTTAAATGTTTCGCTGATTATCGCCAGCGCAAACAGCCCAACCAGAAAATCAATACAAATTTGTGTTTTAGGGCCAGTGATGGCAAAGATTTCGATGATAGCGGGACCAATAAAAACAGCGCTACCGACCCCGATCAGAAAGGTAGATAGCTTTTGTCGCAAGCTCAAGGTTTCACCTAAACAGTACAGCGAGAAAACTGCGCCCACGGCACTCGGCAAGAAGAGCGAGAGAAAGGTCAAGCATGTTCCAGTGCCGCAGTAAGTAGTCATCGTGTTTAGGCGTGTGTGTTGGGGTGAGGCACGAACCCCAACACTACCAGACAAGTTTGGTCAAATCATTACATTACACGGGGCAACTATAGGACAGCTGCGAGGATTTTAAATCGGAGAAAAGCCTGAGTGATTTTTGGGATGAAAGAAAGCAGCCTTCTCGTTAAATCATGCAACGGGACTTCAAAGACCAATTGCAAATGACCCAGTGCCAAGCGGTGAACGCCGGCTTTACTGCAACTTAGTCCATTGGTTAAAAGCGAGGTAACCAACATGAAGGTATCAAGCGCAAAGCTGAAAAATACCCAGCCAGTAAGTCGGGCTAAGAAGACGTCAAACCGGGATCGATATGCGGCGAGGGGGCAGGATGAGGAGAGTGGGTTTTATTATGATGGGGCGCAGTATGATGCGCAGTATTCCCCAGCATGGTTAAGGGAGTGGGCGAGTACAGACCCTGTTGGTGTTGCCAACAATCTTAATCTCTACCAATACGACCATAGCAATTCAATTATGCAAATCAATCCGGATGGTGGTTTTTTCAAGAAAACTTATCGTGATTGGTTTGAAATCAGTATTTCAGCACAGAGATCGGATGTAAAGGCAAAGACGGATAAGCTGGAATCCAGCGAAAAACGAAATCAGAATGGTGAGTTTTCTAAGCAAGCTTATGATTATCGGTTTGAAATCAGTATTTCGGCACAGGGCTCGGATGTGAAGGCAAAGACGGATAAGCCGAAATCTAGCAAAAAACGAAGATTAGGGGTTGAAGAGCAGATTACGCAGCTGAATCCGGAAGAAAGTGAGCTGGGACAAAGAAGAGATAAAGTAGCTGCTGAGGTGGCAGAGGCTGAGCCAACTCAATCTCAGACAGGACTTCTAAACGCTGGCGCTGCGAGTGTAACTACATGGGATTCAATCCAGAGAGGGAGATATAACGCCTCTAACGCAGCGAGAGCAGCGGATGCAATCAACCGCATTAGGGACGCCAAGCGTGCTCACAAGGCTGTGCGCGCCTGGAAAATCGGGAAGGAAGCATCAGAAGCTCGGAATGCCGCGAGGGTTGCTACGCAACAAAGACTTAGTCCGGGTGGTAGAGCAATGTCGGAAGCAATTGATAAAAAATGGCTTTTTGAGGACATAGTGAAGAAGTATGTAAAGGAGGAGCTTGGCGCAGGAAAAAAAACATCCTCTCCACCTAGGGACCTATATATTATAGCAGAGAGGGTTGCAGAGGGATCTGGTCGAAGTAACAAGTGGATGTCAATTTTAGCGCGTGGTGGACGGGTCGTCGGGCCTCTAGGCATTGCGGTTGGTTTATGGTCTGCCGCGCGAAACATATATAACGCTCCTCCAGATGCGCGTGGTCGCGTGGTGGCAGGTGAAATAGGTAATTTCGCCGGTGGTTTGCTGGGCGGAGCTCTTGGTACGACCGCCGGAGTCGTGCTTGCGGGAGGGGTGAATGGATTCTTGATTGGACTTGGCATAGTCACATTGCCAGTAAGCTGGCTACCAATAGTTCTTGGCATATTAGGCGGACTCGCGAGTGCATGGGCATTTGGCAATTGGGGAAGAGAACTCGAAGAGTCTGCCTATGGCTTGTGAAGCCTGCGAAGGTTGCGAAGGTTAAGGTGACTAAGGAACCCCAACATCCCGCCACAGGGCTTTCATAATCTGCCTACTCATTGTCAAAAGTTTGCATGTTGGGGTTCATGCCTCACTCTGTCACTCATCGTTAATTCCACAAGTGTCAATGGTGAACTTAGTTCATTGGCCAAAAGCGAGGTAACCACTGAGATACATGAAGACATCAATAGCGAAGCTGCAAAATGCTCAGGCAGTAAGTCGGACTAAGACGCCAAACCGGGATCGGTATGCGGCGAAGGAGCAGGATGAGGAGGGTGGGCTTTATTACGAGGGAGCGCGGTATTCCCCGGCGTGGTTGGGGGGGTGGACGAGCGGAGACCCCGTCGGATTTGTAGACGGGACCACCAAGAATCAAGCTGCACTGTTGACCGATCCCAATGGCACGCAAGCGATGCAAGGCTCCCATTATTTGGAAAATAAGAATAAACCTGAATACAAAGTCTTTGAAGCCAATGTTGGGGGATTAAAGGATCAGGTTCCAGCCCCCACCACAGCAAAGGAGAAGACCGAAGATAAAGATATTTTTACAAAAGTGCATGACGAAGCAGTTAAGAAAGTTATCAATAAAGCGCTCAAATTAAGCATAAAACACTTCACGGATCAAAATACCAAGAAAGTCATAGCAACAAAAGAAGAGATCATTGATTATGCGCTGACTAAGTTAGTTGTTCCTCTGCGAGAAAGGAGCCTTGAGGACAGCCAGAGTTTGATCTTCCGCGACGCTGATCACTATTTCACGGGATGGCGGCAAGAGTGGCAGAGGACAGGACTGATTTACGAGCCATTTAAATATCGGGGTACCGAGCGTGAGGTCGAACGTCTGCAGGAAGGGAGAAAAGCCGACCCGAAGGCTAGCGGCTTTTTGGTCCCTTTTTCTGGGATCGTAGCATGGGGGTACGATGCAAAAAAGATTTGGGACTTCAAACAAGCTGCTAAAGGAAATGGAAATGGCGGAACTAGCTTAGACACATCACGTTTACCAGCTTCTGCGGCTGGGGGAAGGCATTGGACAGATCTGGGCAATGAACACTTTATGCGCGATAAGGATGATATGTCTAAGCAAGAGGCGCCTGCCCTGTTAATCAAGACGCCATTCGAGAATATGCCCAAGCAAGAGGCGCCTGCCCCGTTAATCAAGACGCCATCTGAGATTATGCCAAACAGCGTGCAAAAGTTACCAGTTAACACCAGTTAACAGCGTCGAAAATTTACCAGTTAAAAAGGGTTACTAAGTCGGTTTATTTCGATGTTTAAAACTGTAAGATTCATTGCCAGTTTTGAGGATATGGCAATGATGGGTAATGCGGTCGAGCAAAGTGGTAGTCATTTTTGCATCCCCGAAGACTTGTACCCATTCACTAAAGGAGAGATTGGTGGTGGTGATCAAAGACGTTTTCTCATAAAGTTGGCCGATGAATTGGAATAACTGCGCGCCTCTAGAAGTTGGAAAAAGCAAATAGTTTAGTTCATCGATAATGAGCGCATTGATCTGAGAGAAGCGTTTTGCCAGATTACCGACTTTACCGGTCTGTTTTTCACGTTCAAGCGCGTTAGCCAATTCAACCCCATTGAAGAAACGTATGCGTTTTCCAGCTTGAATGGCTGAGACACCTAGTACAGTGGCAAGATGGGTTTTACTTGTTCCACAACCGCCTACTAGGATTAAGTTATGGGCAGTTTCCATAAAGGCAGCACTTGCGAGTTACTCAATGACACTTTGCGATAGAGGAGTTTCTTGCCAATCCAAACTAAGCAAATCTCGATGGATAGGGAAACGTGCTGCTTTAATTTGATAGCGCAATGCGTCAACTCATTCAAGAAATGCCAAGCCGATGATGTCGATACCGTAACGCGCAGAGCCCAGCAGATTGCTAAGGGGCAAGAAATTGAAGCCCTCACCAAATTGCGATCAGGCAAAAGCCCGTAAGGCTATTCCTGTTCCGCTTTTTGACACTGCTATCTTGGTTCTAAAGCGCCAACTGGTAAAAAAGGATGAGCTTAAAGAAGAAGGATGTCCGGAAAGTGGATATAACACTTATGTGTTCGTCTATAAAGGAAAGCGTATTAAGCAGACATCTACTAAGGCTTGGTACAAAGCAGTAGCGGCTTCTGGTCTTGAGAATTTTCGATGGCATGATTTACGACATACCTGGGTTAGTTGGCATAGGCAGAATGGAACCCCTGATCCTGTACTCAAAGAGCTTGGGGGTGTGCGAGTATACAAATGGTACAACGCTATGCCGATCTTAATGTGCCGCATCTAGCGCAATGGGTAAAGTCACATACCGCTTTGCAAAGCGCTGTCGATTCAAATCATGTAACTAAAATTGAGTCGTTAGCTGTAATTTAGCTACAGTGGCCTAACTTAGCAAAAAGCCTCCCAGCCGGGAGGCTTTTAAATACTGGTGCAGCTGGCAGGATTCGAACCTCTTCACAATTCGCACAATTTAAAACCCAGGCTGCAAAGCCTTATTCCATCGTAAACAAAATTCGTCATAGGTGTAATTTAGCTACACTCTAAAAGGAGCATAGTAATCAGACATGCCTCACATTCGTGTGGGGCATTTTTAATGTAAGTTTGGTGCCTACTCTATACAGCACTGGAAATAAGAAAGCCTTCTGGAAAAAAGTAACAAAAGTAACATTTCTAAAAATAGGCTAATTTCTCTTTATAAATCAATGGGATACGAATTTTTAAAAAATGTAATAAAAGAGTAACAAAAAGGTAACGCAACTGTAATAAGAAGTACACCGCCTCATTTTTATCTAATTTTTTGAAAATCCATAAAATCTAATAAAAAAAGTTACATGTTACCTTTTTGTTACTCTTTTATTACATTTTTTGAATTCAAATTTCTTTTTATATATCAATAGGTTAGAAGACATTTTTTGTCTTCGTTATTTTTGTTACCTTTTTCCAAATCTCATAACTAGAATAAGGTTCATTTACATAATTCAAATACCCCAACTTACTTTTGTAGGTGACTTGTACTGGTCAATATTCCGCCGCATCAGTCCAATCTGCATCAAAATGCATCGCTTTTCAAACCACTCTATACGCTCAACCATTTGTAATAGGGGCCTCTCGGCAATCTTAAAGTGCATCAAAAATTGCGCATTTTGAAAAGAGCGCTGGCGTGGGGGGGCTGCGTTTTGAGGCGTGGCTTCAACACCATTGTTAGCTTTGATAGTGGATTTTATGAGCGCTTCCATTGTTAGGAACGCTAAAGTATTACTATAGCGTGTATCGAGCTGATTCCATCATGATGTACGCTCATCAATAGGGGCAGGACGGTATAGATCTGGTACGTGTATACATATCTATGCCATGGAGTGTATTGCTCCGCATGAAAATTTTTGTTAAATACCTATATCTCTTCCATGGAAAATAAAACCTACGCGTTTTTGTCGATAAAAACGCATAGGTTTATAGAGAAACAGGTTGCAGAAAAGTATTTATATTGAATTACCCATGTTTAATACGATGTACCATCATTATTTAAAGTTCATTTTTTGCTGCTGCTAGTAGCTGAGGTAATAATAAGCATGACTTCTTCGCCTTCTATACAGTCACAACCTACTGTTTTTGCCAAAGTCATATTTCATACTAACCAAGCGAATAAAAAGCAAACAGTTGAAAAAGAGGATGTTGAAACAGTAAAGGACAATTCTCCCCTTCAAAAATTGAATGTTGTTCAGGAGGAGCCTATATATTGGGAAATGGATACTGATAAGGCACTCATTGGTTTGGCCATTAGCTTGCTGATATTACTGACATGCATTTTGCCTTTAGAGCTTACATTTTTGCATTTTCCATTTTGTTCGCTAATTATCACTGCACTAATTGGCCTTACAGTTGCGGGGCTATCTGATTGACTATCACCATGATTACGATGATTGAACCGGCCAAATTTATAGTAAACGAGAGCACGCTTCAGGAAGGTCAATCAATATACTCATTACCTAAAAAGTAAAATTTACATCAGCTTGTAGGGGCATCATCCTTTTTTACGGTACTGAGGCAATGAGTCCGCAGGCAATTTTTTGCTACAGCGTTATTCAGCACTTTTTGAATTAGGCGCATTGTTCTATAAGAAGAAAAATTATCCAGATAAGGAAATAGAGAGATGTGGCCTACCACAATATCTTCAATCAGATCTCTGTATCAGCATCGGCAAAATGATCCTGCTATGGCGGATGATAGAGTAGTTCGCCAATCTCTGCTTCGCGCAGCAGAGAGTAGTGGATCAGATGAAATGGAAGAGTTATTGGTCATTAATGAACCTATTGAACAAGCGCATGTAGGCACATTTTCTTTTTCTAGCACAACGAATCGTTTACAACCTTATATTGAAGTTCATGCGAACTTAGACCGTAAAGAACATTTGTCGTGTATGTTCTCAGTTGCTATCTTTGATAGTTTCTACTGCGATTCTCTGCTTGCACTGTATTGAAAAGTATCATGAAAACCATACAGAGATACTGGCTACTCAGATCATTAATATTTGCCTTATTGCGTTTCGGTACCTTAGGTTCTTATTTTCCTGCCCTGGTTATTATATTAGAGGGTCCAAAAAAATAGCCGCATGGTTACGACCGAATCAGGCTTCGCAGCAGCGCATAGTATTAGCAAGCTCCTCACGCATTGCGCAACAACCAACAAATTGCTTTTGGCCTGCTATTCAATGGTGGGCGCGGCTAGATACTTATTATTATTTATACAATGGACTAAAAACGGGCGCTGCTATAGCTACGTTGTTAAGCTTCTATTTACACGCTACCGAAAAAGATCATGAAAATCATATGACGCTGTTGTGGCTCGAAGGAGCCAATATATATTTTAGCCTTTTTCTTACCTCGATTGAGGCATCAAGAATAGCTGTACAGGAATGGGGGCAACTGCGTCTATTACCACAGAACTTTGTACGAATGACAAATTATCAAACTATCTAGTCTATAACATGTCATCACGTGGAAAAAGCACACTGCTACGCTTCTCTATAAACCTTACAGTTAGTGAACATCTGCATACCGCTACGTATACTGAAACTAGTGTACTGGCACCAAAGGAATTCCTTTCTACAGGGTTTCGAAAGAAGTATAATTAATAAAAAATTGAATATTTGAATTAGACAAGGTCAATGCGGTATCATATTTACGGCAGTTTTTTTAAAATAGCCTGACGAGAAGCAATAGTTTCTACGCCAGTAGGCAGACAACCCTTCTGGAAAATTTAATTGACATATCAAGCCATTTAGGGTTATTTGCGCACCATTATATTTAAATACTATTTCTTCTTTTTTTCGGAATTTTTATTTTATCTATTTTTTTGGCAATAACTTGATAGGTTTGTGTTTTTTCATCAAAAAACTTTCCAATAATATCGAAGTGCTCACCAGGCTTGCCTAAAGCCTCCGCTTCATCTTCATTCATAGAAAGTCCAGAAATATTTGCTGCCTCAACATAAGCAGCATGCATTACAGCTCCTGGCGGCTCTTGTATTACTTCATCATCTATTACAATAGGATTTGAATTTAAAAAATCTATCGTTTTTTCCTTAAGAATAGAAAATGACATAGGTGCAGGCTCGTAGAATATTTCTCCTTCTTGAAATAAATTATGATTTTTCACCGCGCGAAAAAGAAGTGGTTCTTTTGCCTTTAGATTATTTTCTATCAATATTTCTATTGCTTCTCTATAAGGGGCAGCTAAAGCAGCAGCTCTTTTTACATCTCCTTTTTTGTGTAAATATCTAATCTTATCATTTGTATCTTCATATTCCATATCTGTATAATTTTCAAGCATTTCTATTAAATCCTCTCCTCCATCATAATCTTCCAATATATCTCTTATTTTTGATTCTGAGTCAACAAAATAATCGTGTCCTTTCTTCTTTTGAATTTCTTTTTTTTCTTTTTTGGATTCGTGCATATGAATGACATTTTTTATATCATTTCTTACAATCCATTTATCTTTTTGTAATTTTTCCGTTTTGCTAGTATGCTCTTCTTTTTTTAACATATACATATCTACTATATTTTTTATATCTGACTCAGATACATTCGCAGATCCATGCAATTTTTTTTCTATTTTTTTATGCTCATATAATTGAATTATATATTCAACATCTGATTCAGATAATGCATATACATCTTTAACATCTGACTCAGATAATGCGCATGCATCTTTATTTTTTTTCTCCATTAATTTCATGCTGCACTTTCTAATATTATTATTTTTTTCTCGAGCTTCATTTATTAAAACTGTTTCAGGGCCTACTATCTTTTCAAATTTATTTATTTTTTCTTCAATTACTATGTGATACATATCTTTTTCTGGATAATATTTTTCTAACAAAATATTATATTTATCTTCTGGCGGCCTACTAAGTTGATTTTTAGATTGAGAGAAATGAGGGATAAAAATAACTTGGTAAAAGTTATTTTTATCTGGTCTAGGTATTATATAATTTACTGGTCGAGTAATATTTTTTTCTAATCCAACTTTATTTTGTTTTTCTATTTGATGCTCTATCTGCATAGATTGAGGCATATGATTGTTGGCATGTGCAGCTATTTTTTCTTTTTTTCTTGGAATATCATTAAATAATGCATTTCCAGTTGGCATAGGTTGAGATGAATCGTTATCCTCAGCTTTACGTTTCCTTTGATTTGAATTGTTACTAATAGACGAATTGGAAGATATATTTTTTTGCACAGGAAACACAGCAATCTCCTATAATCCATAAAATAAACAACACAGTTTTATAGAAATAATAGGATATACCTGCAAGTCAGGTAGATGTGAATGCGAAATCAAGGATGTATATAAGAAATCGTTCTATTCGCCTGATTTTTTACTTACTCAAAAAGCATAGGACATAGACAATATCGCGTTCAATGCCAGCAGGACTGCTAAAAATTTAGCCCTACAGGAACTATCTAAATTTAGGACTGTTCTAATAAGCAGGTATGCGCAATAATTTTTCTGTATCACAATAATATTGTTGCAATTCCAATATATATAAAAAAATTCTATGTAAAATATTATTTTTTAATAGACGGAAAAATTAAGGATAATTATGCTATCTATATCAAAAAATACCTTACCAAACAATTTTTCAACTTTCAAAAAAGTCGAGCATAAAATTGAATTATATCAAGGTGATATGGTTACATTACCTATTTACCAAAGCCCTTTATCAAATAATGTTATTGCATTAACCAAATACGATGCTAATGCAGAAGCGCATCAAGATAAAATCATGAATTTTCAATGTGCATTATTACCAAATGAAAATATAGCGTTTGGCAATAAAAAAATAGGCAGGACATCTTGTATACTTCCATGGTCGATTGTGGAAAAAATATACAGTTATATTTTGCAATCTTATTCAATAAAAAAATCCAGAAAAGATTTAACCTCATGGATGTTGCTTGGCAGCGATTCTCTATATATAGTTAATAGAGTATTAACACTCAATCGTGTTGTGCAATCCAACTGGATTAAAGATCAAATGCGATATTGCAGCAAAAAAATTAAAGCAACTGCAAATGATGCAGCTTTAAAAGATTTCGAACTAATTCAACTTAATATTAAAAATATATTGACTACTATACAACATATCCATATCAATATGAAGTTTATAAAACCTGATAGACGCTTCCTCGTGCTAGATGCTCTATCAAGAAAAACAGATATAAAATCTTTGGAATTTTGGGCAGACGATATATTGGGTTATAGTTCAGATGAAGTCATAAATCAATTCATAGATACACTTGCAGACATCTTAAAAAATAATAAAGAACTGCATACTATTTCTTATTTATCTTTAGAAGGAAATAAATTGCATGCCGCTCATATTAAAAAATTAGCCGAGGCATTATTAGGTAAAAATATTAATTTAATTTCATTTGAAAGAAATAAAATTAATATAGAAGAGGCAGATATTTTAAAAAATACATTAAAAAAAATTAACATTAATAATGTATATATACATTCTACGCATGAGCCTATTTCGCATCTTGCAGCATGATTGATGCACTTTTCTCTATACAGTTGTATTGAGAAAAGCTAGTAGCGT
The DNA here is from genome assembly GCA_031963045.1 of Mycoavidus cysteinexigens. GTDB lineage: Bacteria > Pseudomonadota > Gammaproteobacteria > Burkholderiales > Burkholderiaceae > JASSUD01. The sequence continues at coordinate 28,173 of JASSUK010000039.1, read as the reverse complement.
GGCCTTCTTAGCGCCGTACAAATCATCCCATCAGATATAAAGCTGGAGTTCATCTGGCATGCGCGCAAAGCATTTAGCAAAAAATATATCCTGTTGTGATGAGGTGTTAGATGGTGGAGTGTGGTGATGCGCCGAGGGGGAGGAAAAAATTTAGGATTGATAGGGAAGATCTACATAAATTTATGTTTCCCTAGCCCTAAAGGTCGTATGTTGAGGCTGAGTGATAGTCATGGGGGTGGTTATGCAGAGTATTCTTAGGTCACTTCGCATATGGCCCAAGCTAATCTGCGATGATGATGGATATACAGAAATCATAAAATATACGCACTAGTTCATCAAAAAATTAGGCGCTTATAAGCAAGGGCACTGTGCCGAGCAACCGCGGTTGTACACGATGCGCAGCTAAAAGGTCATCTCGGGTAATATTTTTAATATTGAAAAATTCATCGCGTGCATGCACTTCAGACACCGGGATCAGTTGGATGCCATCTTTTTTGCCATTGGGCGCATACATAAATAGATAATTCGGCAGACTTAATAGAAGGCCAGCCAGGCGTGAAAGCAAATTTTAAGACTGAATTGAATGCATCAGGTAAGTGCGCCATTCTTAGCTATCTATTTGACAAGATCTGAAAAGTTTGCCATAGTGAATCTGCCGTCGATAAAACAAAAGACGGCCAGGGTTTGATAGGCCCTGTCCTCTAGATGTCTGGTATCCGTCTATGGCGGGGCCGGGTGTTGGGAGCCGAAAGGCTCGCTGGTCTAGAGGCCAGCCTATCAACCTTCGCTCGGTCCTGCCACCCTTTGGTTGATAGCGAGGGGCGGTAGGGGATTTAAGCTCTCCTCTAGGAGTTTGTTATGTTTTACGCTGACTCATACCCCGAACCCCCAATAAGTTTTTCCTCCTTTCTTCACCCTCCCTCCCTCAAAATTTGTTGGCACGCTACCTTTTCAAAGATAGCTTCGCACTGCTTGTTTTGCGTCAGTCTCCTAGCACTTTCTGCTTAAGGGGGACGGCATGTCGAATACCAATCCAACAAATCTACCGCTTGCCCCTCCACAGAGCGACCCTTATTTCATCGGTACATTGCATCTTATTGGCAGTGAACCTGCAAGCCAGTCAATAGTTCCCCCTCCCACGTATGAAGCCGCTACCGCTGCTGTAAGTCAGAGCCCCTTAACGGAATACATGCAGGTTTTTATTGCACAGAGAGAACAGCATATAAAAAGCGCTCAGTTCCGTGCAATCGAGCATCCCGCATCTAAACCGGTGGTGAGGTGGGGCAAATTGATAACGGCCTGTGAAAAAGCCAAAGCTCAGCTGGAAGCCTCCTTAGTAGATTTGGAGCAAAACTGGTTCAAAGCCTGGATACTCCAAGAAGAAAAAGTCACTATTCAGCAACACATCCAAGCAGGATTAGAGCAAATTGCGCTTATCTCAGAAGCCGCACAATCGATGTGTGAGCACGAAACGGCAGATCATCTCAATCAGCTACAAACTGCGTTAGATGCGCTAGAAGCCATTAAAGGAGAGGCGACACTCAAGCCTGCTGCAGGCCAAGAATCGAGTGATCAAGATGGACCTATGGCGCGTATTTGGAAAGAAATACGAGAATTCTTTGGTCCTGTCATATTGACTGGTTGGGGGTTGATAGCGCAGTCAGGCCTGCTCTCGCCGGAGGTGACAAAAAATATGCCTTTTATCGGCAGTTTTATTGGCTTTGGCCTTGCAATTAAAAACCGTGTTGATGCATTTAATGAAAAAGTAACCACTGAAGATCGAGTCAGATTTATGGAAATCTGCGACTCGTTGATGGAGGATTTTATGGAATTGGGCAAAACCACGCTATTCGGCGATCAAATTAAAGCGATACGCGCAGAGCGAGACAACAATATCGCCAAATTTAATAAAAAGGCAGATGGCCTTGTAGAGCGATTTGATGAGATTGAACAGCGTTTCACCAGAATTGAAGCAAGCATGGAGGTGCTGATTAATCTGGTGCAAAAGCAATCTAATACACAGCATTCAACACATCAGAAAACAGTAGAAAATCCTGCTTAGGTGTTTTCTAGCCATTCCTCATGGTTTACAAGAGGTTTGCCCCGCTATGCGGGGCTTTTTTTGCCTTTTGGACTATCCATCCTTAAATTTGCATGACCTATTTGATGCCTTTTATAGGGTTCTTTCTGTATATGTAAGAGCGCTATTTCTTGGTAAATATGGCAGATGTCCATAAATAAGAACTATCCAAGACCAATAGTTTTTTTGCCCAACAAAGAGGCAAAAAGGGAGAAGCTTTGAATCCGTCTACTAGCGTAGCTTCCTCTTCAAGTTCAAGTACCCCTATGGGGGTGACTACTATTCAACTTTACGCTGGTAAGGGCAAGCAGCGTGCTGAGCCGCGTTATCAAGAGGTCATACCTGTTGATGGTGTATCGGATGCGGGCTGGGGCGTAGGGAGTCCTAGTAGCAATATCTCGTCTGATTCATCCATGCTTTATAAGTTTTTCAGACAATGTGTGCACGCTATACATACCACGGATGAACGCTTAATAAGGACGGCGGATCGCGAAGGGGAGTTGCAAAAGCTCGAAAGGATCTGCCAAGCTCAGCACAGTACGATAGGCTCTTTGAAAAACGGTGTTGCGATTGATCCCGTTACCCATATTGGTCTTGAGAAAGGCAAAGCATCCCACATCGACCTAGTGCAGCAACAAATTACACGAGCGCTAGAGCTTGTTCAGACGCTTTGTGAAAAGATACAAACGCTACACAGTGATTCTCAAACGCCCATTGATGAACTTAATCCATGCATAGAGGAAATCGCCACGGAGATTGTCACGCTCCAGAAAAGCTTGCCCAGTCCTGCCAAAGCATTTTTATGGGTAATACTTTTCGCAGTAGCGTTTGTGCCTGTTGCCACACTAGTTTGGTATAGTCTGACTTCGCTAGGAATTATCTCTATGACTGCAGCGCTAACGCAAGCGATAACCGGTATTGCTTGGGTAGCGTGTGTGATTGGAGGGATCCTAAAAAGTTGGCCTGAATATAAAAATGCGTGTGCCGAAAGTGCTTCTTCTGGCACACGCACCCTTATTCAGTGCCACGAAACTATACGTTCTGCCCACAAGGATTTTAAAAAGAAAATGGATTCTGCACAAATTAGTCGAGCTGCTGAAAACTCAAAGAATGCAGCGCTTGCTTCCACGACTTCAGTCCACCTAGGGCTGCAGGCTCATGAGAAACTTGACCGATTTAATGGGAAGCTTGACCAGTTACTAGCCTCCCGTTCTGAGTCAGGTAGCCCTGAATTATTAGCCGAGAAAGATAGAAGAATTGCTGAACTCGAGCAACGGTTAGCTGCAAAAGATGCGACTATTGAAAAGAAAGATGAGTTAATAGCGACATTAATACATAAACTGGGGTAAAAGTAGTTCGTTATACCAAGCTGTAAATAAAAATTAGGTTAACCTAAACTGTAAAAATTGCCCTTTAAATAAAAAGGGCTTTTTTTATGAGTAATGTATATATAAATATAAATGTCTTATGCAAAAGACTTATGCCATCAGGTATATTGCATATTGTGCAGGCCAACCTATCACGCATACTATTAACTCTTTGAATAAAAAACTTTTAACAAAGAGCACAATATGAGCGCATTAACTCCAGAAGAAATAGAAAACTTAGAGAGATTCCGGCATGCCTTCTCCATGGAGCTAGAGCAAGCTCAAGACATGATAAACCATGGTCGCATCCTGCCGCTTGACCCATCTTTGCATGCTTCGATTCAAAATATAAAAAACACCCTCGCAGAAGCACAGGAGGATGGAGCTGAAATAACCGAAGAGGCACGGATGTTGATCTGTGCAGATGAAGCCAAGCGTATCTTTCAAAAGCAGTTATCTAGCTATGCCCGCACGCTTTTTGACGCTACTTAAAACGTCAGTTCAGGATAAGTAGAGTCTTGAGCTATGGAGTGATGTTTAGATGCTCAAGAGGCGAGCGCTAAGGATTTCTAATGGAAATGAACAAGTTATGCTATGGCTTGCATTAGAAATGTTGATCGATCATATGTGCTGAAAGTTGGTTGTCAAGGAGAGTGTCCTGGGTATGCAATGGGATGCTATTGTCAATTCCTGAAATTTGTAATTAGCTCGATATCTTTTTCGAGCATTTCTAGCTTGCACACTTTGTAACTGTAAAAATATATTTTTGAGATATGACTTAGATGGTTATATTTATTCAATCATAAAAACAGAATCAATCATGAATCCTATAAATGCCATAAATCAAATATTGCCGCTGACTAATACAGTAGGCTCGTCAGGTAACAATAAAAAAATTGGCACGGATGACCGTGAGAAAAGCTTTATAGAAAAAATGCCTATTGAGTTATTACAAAAAGAAATTGCAAGCAAATTGTCTATATCTGATTTTCATCGTTTGTATAGCGCCAGTTGGAGTATGAAAATAAAACTCCACAAGTTACAGCAGGAAATAAAAAATATTAAAAAAGTTTTAGACCTTATCGCAACCGAATTAAATCGAGATCCCGAACTGAGCAGCAAAAAACTGGCAGATATTTCTTCGGTGATCAATAAAAAAATATTACCCCAACATCAAAAAGATGAAGTTATTAAACAGGCTCTAAAGTGGTGGGTTGGCCTAGTAGGGACTATGCCGGGTATTCCTGATAATCAATTATTGTATATGTTGCAACGGCTTAATGAACTTCCAGAAAACCTGCAATCCATACGCCATGTTGCGTGGCAATCGATAGCCCACAGAATGGCTGATGGATCCATGCGCCCGATAGATAGGCCTATACTAACGATAATGTTTGATTTGCTACTTGAGAACGATGAGTCTTTAAAGATATCAAAATTTAATCCAATGCGCAGAACATCAACTAGCGGTATTCTAGACCGTAAAGCACGAGTTACTCTATCTAGGCTGATTCCAGAATTAACTCATGATATGTACTCACTAGAAATTAAGCAGCAATTACTGAATAGGTTCTTCGAACAATACGCTCTACGGGCAGAGGCCAGTTTTCAATGTATAGAATTACAAGGTTTAGCATGTTTTATACAAACCAAAAACATGCCGGAAGCGTTAAAAGTTGATCTTTACAATCGCATTGCCACGAAGGCAAATCAATTGCCATCAAACTATAGGGATTTGGTACGTACTGCACTAGATCGGCAACAAATTAATTGAGCACTCCTGCCATCGATCGCTCATACATTTTGCCGTTAATTTACTCAGTGGCATTATCGTTTACTGCCTTATGCCCAAAAAAGCAACATTCCCTGTACAGCGTTCATGCTTCTCTGCTCTTATCCCGAGTTGAGGCTATTTAAAGCAAACATTTCAACTTTTTAGTCTAGTGGAGCGATCTAGATACTTTCATTGCTGCGTTTTGCGCTTACCTGCTGCACCATGCAGCGCATGTATACCGCTAACCTCTACCGCCTTGTATTGAATCTTGTTCGCTTTGGTACGATTGCAGAGATTGATCATGCCAAAGCGCAATGTCGTGTTCAAACCGGTGAACTCATAACGGACTGGTTAGCTTGGCTCACCCCATTTGCAGGTAGCACGCACTCGTGGCACTCGCCCACTATTGATGAACCGGTTTTGCTATGGTGCCCAGAAGGTGAACACTCGTACGTTGGGCCGAACGGAAATACAAACGGCTTGGCAAAGTATGGCAAGAGCGAGAGCATGGTTGAAACGCATAGTTGCGCATTCGCCACGGCTCTTTGCTCATTGGCGTATTACACGCGCCGGAATGGTTGGATTATAGGAGCCCGATGAATCGAGAGATTCACGTCCGGTTGCGTGAGAGCCTGATGCTGAGATTCCTTCGGGCTACTCGACTATTTTTTTTATGAGCTACTAGGAAGGTAAGGTGCCGTATTTATACATTTATAAAAATGTGCCTGTTGTTGCTATTTAAAATATGAGTATTTTTTAATGATTTTTTGAAATTTTCAGAAAAGTTATTATTTCCTAAGCTTAATTTTTTGATTTCCGATGTTCTCAATTTATTTATTAAAAAATTTATACCATCTTCGCTAATATTATTGTGAGCCACATATAATTTTAGCAATCCTTCTGGAAAATTAGCCGTCAAATTCTCTATATTTTTATCGTTAAGTTTATTGTGCTCTATATGTAAAGAACGAACCTTAATATTTTTAAAATGCCTGGTTAAAATTTCTGTACAACTTGGTTTAAATTTATTGTCACTTAGTAGTAATTTACCAATATTTTTACCTGACAGCGCTTTAGCTAATTTTTTAATATGAGAATTTTTGAGATAAATTTTTCTCAAACATAGCCGACCGATTTCATTAATTTCTTTATTGTTATTTAAGATGCATACAAGTTTATCTATAAATTCATCTATATTCAAAGAAGACTTTTTATTCATACTAAATGAAAATGATTTCATATCTGTTTTTCTTAAAAGGGCATTAAAAATTATTTGCGTACGTTGATTGAGTTTTAGGAGGCGGCAATCGATGTCAATGTGCTGTGTTTTTTTAAACAAATATTCCATACGATAACGAAATTCATCGTTGGTTAATTTTTTAGCATATTTAATTTCAAAATATTTTTTACGGCACCACTTTCCTGGAAATTCATCTTCATTTGAATTTGAATCAACAGTTTTTTCCGGGAAGCGATTCATAATATTAATAAATGTTTTATCTCTATTCCACTGCTGATATATAGTGACATTATTTTCTAGTATTTTTTTGATTTTATTATAGAACATGGAATTCACATTCATAAATAGCAATAATTGCTGCGTGGATTCTATAGGCAAATAAGGCTTCACAGCAGCCATCAACGCAAAATCAAAAATTTTTTCAATAAATTTTAGCGGCAAAATAGGATTAAATGTAGAATCAGAAGCAATTTCTTTGCCCTGATTTTCGTCAGCAGGCTGCTCCAGCACTAAATTTGACAAGGTGGAAATAGAAAGTAGACGTGTACTTTGGCTTAATGATTGGATCTGATTGGCATTCAAAATTAAATATCCTTTCTTGTTTTTTAATAGAATATATATGTATATAAAAATTTTTTTCTATACTGAAAAGCTATTAGAAAAGCATCCTGCTTTTTAAACTATCGGCTGTTAAGACCATTTTAAGGTCGTAGAGCTTTGATGCCGCTTCGTTTTTTAACCGATTCTGTTCAATTGGATGCACACTTTGCCCGCCTAGCTTCACTGTTCGAGCGAGTGGTGCATAAAGCTACGTATGGCGAGTTTGAAGTCGAGGACCTCTATCGGTTGGCGCAGCAGGGCCACATCACCGTGGGGATGATCGAGCAGGACGGTCACGTGCAATTGGCGATAGCTTTTGAATTTATTACGTAGTCGGCGCTGAATAAATCGATTTTCAAAAATTTATGCGTTGTGGTAATCGACACTTTTACGCCGAACTCATAGGGTTTACGTGCTTTACCTTTGGCGATGCACTCTACTTCTGGCGCATGTAGCGCATAGAGCTTGCCTTTATCTTTGGGTTTTTGTGCAATGATTCTTTTCGTATGGGCTAGCAACTCTTGCAATGCTTGACGACTCTGCTTGAGCAGCGGACCCGATTTGCCTTTCAACATCACGAATCACACGTCCTACTCGCGAACGCAGTGCGTTCAATGCCTTGTGCATACGCTTATATTGTTTCGTATGGGCATAACAACAGATCTGGCTTGATAGGCGAGGCGCAATTCGATTGTAGTTTTGCCTCAACTTTAGCCCGTATCGGGCTGCTGCTACTAGATGTGCTCGGCAACGCTCGAGCAAACGAGAATCTGTTGGATGTGCTACTGCCTTTTCCATCACTGTCGTGTCAACGATCACTTTTTTTACGCTCGACGCTTGAATCACACTGCTACGTTTAGCCGCTTCAATCGTCTCAGCCAACAACTCTTCTACCCCTGTGCGTGTCCATGACTTGCGCCATACTGTTGGGATGCGGTTAATGGAAGTGGGTGTTGCAGAAGAGACTACTTTTGAATTGGCCGAAATATTGGGGCAGGGTCACTTTTTTCCATACTCCCTTAATAGACCACCGACTAAAGCGCATATATCAGGCCCTAACTTCAACATCAAATATTCAGCAGCCATTCAGAGGCATGATCCCACCGTTCAGCTTATAACTGGCCTTCCTTAGTGAAAATTCCAGTCGATATAGACCTTTATCTGAAATTAAGGCATTTACCATGTATTCAACATTAGACGTTTAGAAATATGCTGCTAGTCATGTAAGGGTTTGCGCAGCATTTTTACTATATGGCGTGGCATTAATAGAGCAGCTCCCGAAATGAAATTATCGGAGCCATATAAAATTTCGTAAACGTAAAATTTACAATGGTAGGATATATAAAATGAATTAGTATTTTATTTGTTAATTCGAAATTTGTTTTTATATAAAACCTATTAACAATTGAATAATTTCCTTGTTATTTTGTAGGATGAATGTATGCTTTTCATTCAAAATTCCCCCACTTGGCAAGAAATGCCAAGGAACTTGAACAGCTTATTTGAATTAAATATTCCGCATATAAAAAATGAAATTTTTGGGCATTTGAATATTTCAGAGCGCGTCAAGTTAGCTTATGCGAGTAAAGTGTGTTATTCCGCCTACCTTGAAACACTTAATCTAAATGGATCGGTCAGAGGGGAGTTGATAAGATTAATTTTTTCTAAAGCGGTACCTCAATTAGAAGATATTATGCGTAGCACTGCTCAGATTAAAGAGGAAAGTGCAAATGAAATGGAACAAGCACTTGAAAGCCTTTATATCAGAAATGTTTATACGGGGTCTTACCAAGATACACAAGTGAGATTTTATTCACTATTGAGCAGAACCATTAGTGCATGCGTTCTATTTCAACATAATTGGTACCCTGGGTATCTAAGAATAAAAGCAGTAACTGATAGATTTGATGAATGTATATCCTATGCTCAAGAAGCTTCCTCAGAAATGGGTAGAGAGTTGATGAGGCGATCAGAATTAGTATCTAATGCTAAATTAAAAATAAGAGCGACGGAGAGAGAATTTAAAATAATAATCTTAACCGATATTTTTCCAGTAATTGCTTTTATAAGTTGTTTATTTGAATATAAATCTGATGATTTTTGGTTAATATGTGCAGCGGCTATAGTTCAGGTTTTGGTATGCGCTAGTAAAGCGTCAAAATTTAAGCTTGCTGTAAGCGAAGTGTTGGAGGAATATCCTAGAGTAAAAAGCGCTATTAATACTTTCGAGGTGGTTGAGGGTAACTTAAATATAATTAAAAAATACACTGATGAAGTAATCAATATATTAAATTCCATGAATAATTTCATCGAGTATGAACGCTTTTCAACAGAGAATGAAATTTTCTCATCGAAAGATATGAAGTATATTGAAGCTCAAGGATATAGGAATAAAGCTAATAAAATACTACAGAAATTTTCAGGGACATTAGAAAATATCAGACAAATTTCTCTTGAGGAAAGGCCAGCATAATTCGGCAGAAAAGGCAGTACGGTTGTATGGCAAGGAAACAGGCCATTATTGTAGATAAAGCCTACGATGCCGATATCTGCGTTATCGACACTTTACAGCAAGTCGGCAAAATGACCGTGATTTCTCTTAAGCGGGCTGGCACTGTACAACGCTGCTATGTACCTCGCCTCTGCTCATATTAAAGAGCCTCTGCATAACTCAGTAGCAAAGAGACTGGACACCGCTACGGAGTTATGCAGAGGCTCTTTAATTGAGGACACACCCCAGGTGAATACACTAATTTTTCTGTCATTTGAGCACTATTAAGTGGTAATTCTTCTAACACTTTCAATATCTCCTGCGCGCCACTCCTTATCTGCTAAAAGAGCTTTTCTTTTCTTATCGCATTACTACTAACGCAGATTATTCCACTTCCCGACGACTAACCAGATTGTTCTTCTCATTTATTGCACTAACTGCCTAAAAAGACATCAAGCTGCCGCAAAGAAAGCTTCACTTTGATGAACAATATCGCCATAAAAATTGACATCCCCTCTTAAGGCGCAACAAGCGCGTTGCGTACGCTTTGCTCAATTTACCCTTCCATACTGTTTTTAATGCCAGCGCTGCTGTGTTTTCACATTCCTGAAAAATTCTAGGTATCACCTGATTTCTGCTTCTTCTTCTTACCTCTAGTATTCGCATAAACCTCGTTTCCTGACTGGCGCTTCATATCGCATTAAGCGTTGTGGAATGTGTGCTGGTCGTTCGTCAGCGCAGCTGTTTTGTCGAACAATGAGAAATGGGTTTGGCACATTTCTTGCATCTCAATTTCGCTTGAAAACGGCTAAGTCAGCGTGCATTTGAAATGGTTGAGTCTCAATGATGCGTCGATCATATCGACGGATATTGACGCTTGTGGCGAGAAGCTGGTTTTCGATTCGTGCGCTGGCTCAAAGCTAAAACAAAGAAGGAAAAATATCTTCTCAAGAATCAAAGCGCAGGTGATGGAACACTGGCAGCTGAAAGCGGAAGCAATGGATTGTGCGCAGGCGTATTTTAGGCCGCAGCAACCTGCTAGGACACAGCAGAAAAGAATCAAGCACTGAACGATTCGATTAAAGCCAAAATCTGCGAAATTACTCTCTAGAATCATTGCTCGAATAGGGATTCGGAGAGGCTGATTGAATAAAACAGGTGGGAAGAAAGATGGATATGATAGGCAGCTTAATCGGTAGCACTAGAGCCACTTTAATCTCTGCTCGTGGCCATCAGCAAGAAGCGCTTGATTATCAGAAGCAAGGTAATCTGAACAGAGCGCAAGCAAGTTATCTGGAAGCACTGGATGTTGCGCAGCAGGCGCATCGCATTGCGCATCAAGCAAATCGTAACAATTCAACTAAGGCCAATGTAAGTCGGACACTTGCCAAAATTAATCAGGATTATGCTGGCCTGCTGGAAAGATTAGGCCGTTATGTTGATGCACAAGAGGCCTATCAACAAGCGCTAGATTATGGGAAAGAAACTTGTGAGTTAGAGCCCGATCATGCTGAAAGTAAAGCTTTGCTCGACGACATTAAGTTTAAGTGCAAACAATTTCTAAGCTTGCAGGAAAAAAGCACAGAAATTGATCAAGCGCACAAAGTCACCATAGCTCCCTCAATTTCACCGCCTGATTGGATTCAGGCGATCTCGCCTGCGCCGAGAATACCGGCGGTTGTCGCTATTCAGAAAAAAAGTGCGCTGGTAGATCGTTTGTTTGAAAAGGCGCTTTCAACGCTTGCCTCCTTGAAGATACCTCATAAACCTAGCTTGTTTCTCATGTATGCGCACGACAATCCAGCTGACGGAGAAGCCAAGGCTGATATTGCTAAATATTTAATCGATAAGCTTTCTACCATCCGCGCCAATCTGTATTCGGATCAAACGCCGATGGGGCCAACATATTCAAGCCCTCCAGATGCTCAGAAAGCAGATGGCAAGCTCGAGGATATCTTAACCAGCCAGCTTTGTTTGTTGCCCGACCAATTGCGAAACGATGTGAAACCGGTCGATAAGGTCGTTGTGTGTTGCTCGGCGGTATTAGGAAGTTACCTAACCTGGCCGCACTACCAAGATTTTTATCGGGAACTTCGAGTAGCCTATCGCCAAGACTTCGAGCAACGGAATACTTCGGCCATTCGTGAAGTCGTCAGAAAATATTCCCAAGAAAAACCTTATCAGGCAGGGTTTCATCATGTGCTAACAGAAATCGCTTTTTTGCAAATCCGGGCACAAGAGCGTAAAGATCAGTGCGGGATTATTCCCGTGTTGTTAACTCCTGAGAGTTATGAGCGCTGCCTGGCGGATTTTATTCCAGCAACAGCGGTTCGCATGGAAGATATGCTCCGTTTTGAGGCGCAAGCCCGAGCGGGGCAAGAAGTGTATCCAAATCAAGGTCGGCACTGGGTGTTATTTAAGCTAATCGAACGGCTGTTAGTAGGCAATGATGAAGCAAAAACATTTCTGGACAAGTTTTGGCAGGGATACAGCAAGCTTATCTCGCGGTTAAGGGATTCGCCCTCAACATTGGACGCGCTGGAGTTTGACGAGCTCGGAGAGAGCATCTTCAGAGATATCCGCACAGCGTTGTTTAATCAACAGGTTCTCTCCGTGCAAGAGATGCAGAGACAAGCCTTGCAAGCTGCCCCTCAAGCACTGGCAGTGCTGGGTGAAAATATCGAACAATTTAAGCAAGTCTATCAACAAAGCTTAAAAGGAACGGGGGAGAGCGATGTCTTATCCATGTACGTCCCCCTTCAAGGTATCAAAAAAGGCCCGCAGGGCGAAGAAATCGTAGATCTTGACGCCGAATTAGAACGATTCTTTGCTTCAGAGGCGAGCGTATTTTTACTACAGGGGGATGCCGGCGCTGGCAAATCGACCTTTAATCGGCGTTTGGCACTTAAAAAACTGACGGATTATCACAACCTCTCTCAAACCTCTGATGATCCATCATTGGTCTTCTTTATCGAACTCAGAAGTATTGAAAATCCCAATAAGCAAGTCATCCAAAAATTCTTGGACAGCAAAGGTTTTGCTCCAGCACAAATTGAAGTGTTACGAACACATTTGCACCAGCGCTGCATTTTTATTTTTGATGGGTACGATGAAATCAAAGAGCGCAATCGTAATTTTTATGAACTCAATGAATTATGGCGTTGGGAAAAAGCTAAGTTTGTGATCACGAGCCGTCCTGAGTACTTGGATGCGAATTATCAAACGTACTTTCGTCCTAAGACATCTCCTCAAGCATTATGGGAAGCGTGGGTAGCACCGTTTTCCTCCGCGCAACGCTCTTGTTATATTCAGAATTATGTTAAAGAAGAAAAAAATCCGCCCTGGAGCGTAGCGCAATACGAGCAAGCCTTTAATCAATTAACGCCGCTCGGTAAAGAGTTGGAGCGGCCGGTGGTGTTGCGCATGCTGTTGCAGATTTTGCCTGGATTGGAGGCAAACCATCCAATTGCGACGAGCTTAACGTTAGGCTCAGTCTATGAGCAGTATTTCCAACATTGGTGGGGAAACTGGCAGGGTCGTTTGGGGGCAATTCCCTTAACCGATGAAGAAGAGAGAGCCAAGCAAGACCTTGTTGAACGTGAAGGCGGGTTTATCCCGCAAGGCTTTACCTATATACAAAATTGCGCGTTAGCGCTGACCAAGGTGGGGTTGACGATCGCTCAAGATAATAAAAATTTTAAAAAGCGATACGCAGACGTGTACGAAACATTTTTTGAGGAAGGAGCCAAAGCACGACTGTTACGCTTTAATGCGCCGTTCCAAATTAAGCAAAAACAACATTACGCGTTCTCGCATAAGTCGATGCAGGAATATTTAGTTGCGCGCGCCATTTGTGTGCCTAAATTTGAGGTCATGGATCCCAATCCGGTAGATGAACTTAATCAACTTTCGTTAGTCAACGAGCCTGTTATATTGGATTTTTTGGTTGAGCAGGTTAAAGCACAGCCGCTGTTTAAAGCTTACCTTAATGCTTGGATAGAAATCTCCAAGAAGGCTAATTTGCCTGTGACGGTGGGGGCAGCTAATGCGATCACGGTGTTAGTGAGAGCGGGGGTACCATTTATTAGTGCGGATTTACGAGATACTCGTATTTCTGGCGCAGATTTGAGCTATGGTGTATTTGATTCTGCACGATTGCAAGGGGCGGATCTTAGCAAGACGAACTTAACTGGCATCTGGTTGCGTAACACAGATTTAACAGGGGCGCGCATGGACATGGTGCAGTTTGGGGAATTGCCGAGCTTGCAGTTGGAAACCGTTGTTTATGCTTGCCGTTATTCGCCCGATGGGCGCTACCTAGTAGTAGCAACGGGTAAATGGGATAAACCAGCAAAGCTTGCGTTGTATGAGGTTGAGACGTTAGCGCATGTGCATACGTTCGAAGGGCATACCGACTCGGTGACAAGCGTCGCATTCTCAAGCGATGGCCAAACGCTGGCATCAGGCAGTCATGACAATACAGTGCGGCTGTGGTCGGTCGCTGAGAAAAAACTGTTGCACACGTTCGAAGGACCTACCAATTTCATGCCAAGCGCCGCATTCCCAACAAGCGTCGCATTCTCAAGCGATGGGCAAACGCTGGCATCGAACAGTGCAGACAATACGGTACGGCTGTGGTCAGTAGTCGAGAAAAAGTCGTTGCATACGCTCGAAGGGCATACCGAACACGTGGCAAGCGTCGCGTTTTCAAGCGATGGCCAAATGCTGGCATCAGGCAGTCATGACAATACGGTGCGGCTGTGGTCGGTCGCTGAGAAAAGACCGTTGTACACGTTCGAAGGGCATACCCATCGTGTGACAAGCGTCGCGTTCTCAAGCGATGGCCAAATGCTGGCCTCGGGCAGTTGGGACAAGATGGTGCGGCTGTGGTCAGTAGTCGAGAAAAAGCAATTGCACACGTTCGAAGGACATACCAACTTTGTGTATAGCGTCGCGTTCTCAAGCGATGGCCAAACACTGGCTTCGGGCAGCGATGACAATACGGTGCGGCTGTGGTCGGTCGCTGAGAAAAGACCGTTGTACTTGTTCGAAGGGCATACCGACTGTGTGTATAGCGTCGCGTTTTCAAGCGATGGGCAAACGCTGGCATCAGGCAGTAATGACAATACAGTGCGGCTGTGGTCGGTGACTGAGAAAAAACTGTTGCCTTCGTTCGAAGGGCATACCGACAAGGTGTGTAGCGTCGCGTTCTCAAGTGATGGCCAAACGTTGGCCTCGGGCAGTGAGGACAATACGGTGCGGCTGTGGTCGGTAGCCGAGAAAAAACCGTTACACACGTTCGATGAACATACCGAACCAGTGACAAGCGTCGCGTTCTCAAGCGATGGACAAACGCTGGCGTCGGGCAGTCATGACAAGACGGTGCGGCTGTGGTCGATCGCTGAGAAAAAACTGTTGTACACGTTCGAAGGACATGCCCAGTGGGTGACAAGCGTCGCGTTCTCAAGCGATGGACAAACGCTGGCGTCGGGCAGTCATGACAATACGGTACGGCTGTGGTCGGTTGCCGAGAAAAAACTGTTGTGCGAGTTCAAAGGGGATTGCTCCTTTGTGTTTAGTGTTGCGCTCTCAAGCGATGGACAAACGCTGGCCTGGGGCGGCATATACACGACGGTGCAGCTGTGGTCGGTGGCTGAGAAAAAGCCGTTGCCCTCGTTCGAAGGGCATCGCGCCTCGGTGGCAGGCGTCGTGTTCTCAAGCGATGGTCAAATGCTGGCCTCGGCCAGTTGGGACAATAAAGTGGGACTGTGGTCGGTAGCCAAACAAAAGCCGTTGCACTTTTTCGAAGGGCATACTGAAGGGGTGCAAAGCGTCGCGTTCTCAAGCGATGGCAAAATGCTGGCCTCGGGCAGTCATGACAAAACGGTGCGGCTGTGGTCGGTAGCATCAGGCGAATGTTTGGCCATAATTCGGGGTTTTAATGGAACCGTCAATTCTGTTGACTGGCGTACGAGCGTTGAAGGAGTCTGGCTAGCAACGGGAAGTAGTGACAAAGTGATACGCCTTTGGCAAGTGCATCGGAACGGTGAAGCGTGTCGCGTGACATTACACTGGGCCTCCGCACAGACGACATTGACGGCGCCAGATATGTCCATTCAAGATGTGATCGGACTCAGTGCGAGAAATACAAAGCTACTCAAGCAACGTGGCGCGACGGGAGAGCCGCATCATGCTGAGGAGCAAGAAGCACGCTCATTGCTGACAGAAAGAGCAGAAGCACCAGCATTACTGCTACCTGCCCAAGCGGATAGCCGCTCTGGATCGATTCATCTCAATTTCGCTTGAAAACGAGCGAGTCAGCGTGCATTTGGAAAGTCATCAGTCAGTTACCCATCTATTAGCGCCGCCAATCGATCTCAATGGGAAAATGATTCGTTAGAAAGACTAGAAGATCCCCTTGTTAATGCTGAAACTTCCCAAGTTCTAAACGAGCACAGTCTGCCTGTGTCGGAGCACCGGTTCTCCCTCGGTCGGCGGCCTATTCCCCCAGCGCATTATGTGCTTAGAGAGCAGTCGGACCAATTACTCAGACTGCAACAGTATGAGCCGTGCCCATGCGGATGGCCAAGCTATTAGTAATACGCTTGGCCATGGCGGCTTAAGTCCGCAGGGAGCTTTGGAGCAAGTGGCGAACTGTGTGCAGCGACATCCGCGTTCACTCTTGATATTGGATGGGTTGACACATTGGCAATGTCGAACCCCAGAACAAGCGATGCAGTTAGTTCAGCAGTGCCTGCCCAAAGTGTCCCTTGAGGCATGTGATTTTGTGAAGCCTATCGACAAGCGCTCTACAAGAGAGCGTGCGAGTTATCGGGCCGTAATAAAAGTGAACGCAAAAGTGGCTTCGAAACCAATAAGATCCGAAGGCTGAACCCACATCCTACGGGTGAAAGCAGCATGGATAGCTGAAAACTAACTGTTACAGCTACACCACTTCGGCGGGGTGGAAGGCGACAGCAGGATAACAAGGACACGCTAAGCAACTGGAGTACGCTGATCAATGTCTTGTTCTTTATGTGAATAGCGTGACCAAAAATCGATTTTATCGGTGAGTTGAGAGCGCTCGACCTTGCCACTGCACATCGCTTAGATCACTTGGATACCGGCCCATCCAATTTCAACCCCAAATACCAGAACTTAATACCTTACAATAATCATTTATTTATAGACAGCTTCTAAAAGATACAAGGTTGCAATTCGCATGTTGTCAAAATATGGACGGGTAACAGCGCTTCTCAACTGAGATCTCCCCGAATTTAACTACTGCGCTGGCAACCTTTTAGGCAATTTGGAACAGGTCCTTAAAAATTTTCTAACCCCATTATTTAATCTCGGCCAGACTGGCCGTGCTTGGCTGCAATGATAGAACTTGACAGCATTACGCAGCGCTTTAATGGCCCACAAGGTCCAATTGAAGCGTTACATAACATTAATTTGACGATTCCAGCTGGTGCAATCTTCGGCATTATTGGCCGCAGTGGCGCTGGTAAGAGCACGCTCTTGCGCACGATGAATTTACTCACGCGCCCCACATCAGGGCGTGTCATCGTAGATGGCCGCGATTTGACGACGCTTAATTTGCATGATTTGCGTGCGGTACGGCGTGAGATCGGCATGATTTTTCAGCATTTCAATCTCCTCTCGTCGCGCACGGTGCGAGGTAACATTGGCTTGCCGCTGGAGCTAGTAGGTATGCCACGCGCGCAGATCGATGCGATTGTGTTGCCCTTGCTTGAGCTGGTGGGCTTGAGTGATCATAAAGATCATTATCCGGCTCAACTGAGCGGCGGACAAAAGCAGCGTGTTGGGATTGCCCGTGCCTTGGCGAGTAGGCCGCAGCCACGTGTATTGCTGTGCGATGAAGCAACTTCAGCGTTGGATCCAGAAACCACGCGCTCAATTCTTGCCTTGTTGCAGCGTATCAATCGTGAATTGAAACTCACGATTGTGCTGATTACGCATCAAATCGAAGTAATCAAAGCGATCTGTGATTCGGTAGCGGTGCTCGATGCCGGTCGCATCGTTGAGCAACGTGGGGTGATTGATCTTTTTCTCAAACCTCGCCATTCAGTGACTCGTTCCCTGCTGGGCGAGACGATTGCCCATGAATTGCCGCCAGCGCTTAAAGAGCGCGTGCAAGCACGTCTAGCTATTGGGCAAGAGCATCTGCTGCGGCTGGCATTTACCAGCGCAAGCGTTGATCAACCGTTGCTTTCAGAAACCATACGCCGCTATGAGTTGGACTTTAATATTTTGCATGGCCGAATTGATGAAATTCAGGGACGTCCATTTGGCTCGCTCGCCGTGCTGGTCGGTGGTGAGCATGAGAAAGTGAGCCAAGCAATTGCTTTTCTAACAGAACATGGTGTGGTGGTTGAGGAGTTTCCTAATGAAGAGTGAGTTGTTCTATCTTTTTGCGTCATCGTTTGGCGAAACGTTATTAATGGTTGGCATTTCTGGTGTGCTTGGAGCAGCCGGTGGCCTGCCTCTTGGGATACTGCTGTATCTGACTGATCGGGGAGGGCTCTTGCAAAATAAGCTGCTTTATCGCGTGATGGGTCTGATTGTTAATATTGTGCGTTCGACTCCATTTATTATTTTATTGGTCGCCGTGATTCCTTTGACGCGGCTCTTGGTTGGCTCATCGATTGGCTCAGTAGCAGCTATTGTACCTTTAGCCATTGCAGCGATTCCTTTTGCAGCTAGACTTATCGAAACGGCATTGCACAAAGTCGAATTTGGCCTGATTGAAGCAGCGCAAGCGATGGGCGCAACGCATTGGCAGATTGTGTATAAAGTGTTGCTGCCCGAAGCCATGCCTGGCATTGTCGCAAGCCTTATCATGACTTTTGTAAGCTTAGTCGGTTATTCAGCGATGGCAGGCGCAATCGGCGGCGGCGGACTAGGTGATGTTGGGATTCGTTATGGCTATCAACGCTTTTTGCCAGAAATTATGTTTGGTGTAGTGTTGATATTAGTAATTTTTGTGCAACTCATACAGTCACTGGGTGATAAGTTGGTGCGCTATTTAAGCCATCAAGCATAAATAAAATCTTTAATCGCGGTAAATAAGAAGTTTGGGTAAGCTGATCGAGTCAACATCGCTTCATTAACGGTTTTTTGACTGCTCCTGAGTTGCTCGGTGCTATTGAATTTCTATCTCTTATACAGGAGTTTATATGTCATTACGTTCTATCCTTAAGTCGCTATTGACACTTGGTGCAGTTGCATTTTTTTCAGCTAGTTCGCAGGCTGAGGAAATAATTAAAGTGGGCGTGACGAGTGGCCCGCAAGCGCAAATTCTAGAAGTCGTAAAAAAAATTGCGGCTAAAGATGGGCTAGTGATTCAAGGCGTTGAATTTTCTGATTTTGTGCAACCGAACGCAGCGCTAGCGGCTGGTGAATTAAATGCGAACAGCTTTCAGCATTTGCCTTATTTAGAGGCGCAAGTGAAAGCTCGCGGTTATCAATTGGTGAATGTGGGCTACACAGTGACTTTCCCAATGGGCATTTATTCCAAGCGGATTAAGTCGCTTGCGCAGCTAAAGTCAGGCGCGAGCATCGCTGTGCCGAATGATCCAACCAATGGTGCACGCGCATTACTTTTGCTGCAGCAGCAAGGCTTACTTAAGTTGCGCACTGAAGCTGGATTGCTAGTGACGGTGCTAGATATTGTTGAAAATCCCAAAAAACTGAGGATCAGGGAACTCGATGCCGCACAATTGCCGCGCGTGCTCAATGATGTTGATGCAGCAGCGATTAATACTGATTTTGCTGTGCAAGCACGGCTTGTGCCGACTCGCGATGCGTTGGCAATTGAAGCACCGCAAGGGCCATATGCGAATTTAATTGCAATCCGCAAGGCTGATGTTAACCAACCATGGGTGGCTAAGTTAATCAAAGCGTATCATTCAGCCGAAGTGAAGCAGTATATTGCCGAACAATTTAAAGGTGCAGCGATTGCCGCTTGGTGATCGTAATATAGAAGTGCTGAATAAGCCGATTAGTACGCCTTTTGTCACTTATCGGCTTAATGACTTATTCAAAATATGATGGTATGTGGACAGAGTTATAAAACAATATTTGGATATTTATCACGGCTCGAGAATCGATGCGCGAGGCACTAAAGTCCTTTTAAAATTTTCTTTAAACCCGTTTTTGCCAATTATCTAATCTTTCAGCGGTAATAACATGCAAATTGTGTTGAACCGTATATCCACAGAAATAGATGCTGCTTTACAGGATGGTGCTCAAATACTCCCCCAAGCACTCATGATTTTGTGCGTAGACGAAGCAAAGCGTGCCTATACAGAGGGATTGATTACCCAACAGGATCTGCCGAATGCGGCCCTTACCCTCTGCATAGCCGGCAAAAAGGAGCTATCTAAACGCACATCCTAATGGAGTTGCCACGAAAGGAACATTTCCTGCATCTAGCAGTAAGTTATACGAGGAATCGTGCACAACCGATACCAGATGCTTTTTGATGCTCTTTGCAATGGCGCGGCCAAGCTCAACCGGTACGGCATTACCGATCAATCGCCAAAGTATGCTGAAATGGATCTTTCCCGTTTTGGCACATCGCGATGCCGTTTTAAGGGGGGAGCATCCATCCCATGCTTACACAACAGTCATGCGAAACCCTTGATTAACCCTAAAACCTTTTTTTTGATGGACAGATGAGGAGGAGATGATCGGTTGACTGATGCAGCGGTCGGAAAAACCTCTGTCTGTATGCCCCGATCTGTCTTAGAAAGCCCCCATTGCGTTTGACTGATAGAAGGAACAACCAGTGCTACCTCCTCATTTTGCGTATCCGGCTGTCCAACTTGGTCTCTCATGCTTAAGTAAGGAGCGGAAGGAATGCCCGCAGCTTGCTGGGCTTGTTGAACCGCTTGCCTGAATTCGGTTTCCTGGTCTGGATCATCAAAGGGAACAGTTTGCAGACCTTCAGTGGTATAAAAATACAGGGCGCCGTCCTGTATATAGAAAGGCGCGCTCTGATCAAAGCGTTGTTCAAGTAAGTATGCTTTATAGATCAATTCTATCTTCTGCCTATTAAGCCTTGGCAATAAGCGATTGAGCGTCGAGCGGTGTTTGCCTAACGCCAAAGCAGCGTCGTGCCTCACGTCCCCATTCTTGTCCTTCAGCAGCGCGATCAAGGCCTGCAGGGCCGACTCCGGTAACGAAGTCTGCTTGCCTAACGCCCCAGCAGCGCTGCACCTCACGTACCAGTTCTCGTCCTTCACAAGCGCGATAAAGGTCTGGTGGAGGGCCCACTCCGGTAACGAAGTCTGCTTGCCTAACGCCTCAGCAGCGCTGAGGCTCACGTCCCAGTCCTTGTCCTTCGTCAGCGCGATCAAGGTCTGCAGGACCAACTCCGGTAACGAAGTCTGCTTGCCTAACGCCTCAGCAGCGCTACGCCTCACGTTCTTGTCCCCGTTCTTCAGCAGCGCGATCAAGGTCTGCAGGGCCCACTCCGGTAACGAAGTCTGCTTGCCTAACGCATAAATAGCGCTGCGCCTCACGCCCCCGTCCTTGTCCTTCAGCAGCGCGATCAAGGCCTGCAGGGTCCACTCCGGTAACGAAGACTGCTGGCCTAACGCCTTAGCAGCGCTGCGCCTCACGTCACCATTCTCGTCATTCGCCAGCGCGATCAAGGCCTGCAGGGCCCACTCCGGTAACGGAGACTGCTGGCTTAACGCCTCAGCAGCGCGGCTACTCACCCAACTATCCTTGCCCTTGTAGTTCACCAGCGCGATCAACGCCTGCAGGTCCGAGTCCTGTAACGAAGTCTGCTTGCCTAACGCCAAAGCAGCGCTGCGCCTCACGTCCCCATTCTCGTCCTTCGCCAGCGCGATCAAGGCATGCAGGACCGAGTCCGGTAACGAAGTATGCTCGCCTAACACCCAAGCAGCGCTGCATCTCACGTTATCGTCCCCGTCTTTCAGCAGCGCGATCAAGGCCTGCAGGGCCCACTCCGGTAATGAAGACTGCTGGCTTAACGCCTCAGCAGCGCTGCACCTCACGTTATCGTCCCAGCCATTCAGCAGCTCGATCAAGGCCTGCAGGGCCGACGAAGACTGCTGTCCTAACGCCAAAGCAGCGCGGCTCCTCGCCAGCCAGTCCTCGTCCTCAAATAACTCGATCAAGGCCTGCAGGGCCCACTCCGGTAATGAAGTCTGCTTGCCTAACGCCTCAGCAGCGCTGTAGCTCACGTTCTCGTCCCCGTCTTTCAGCAGCGGGATCAAGGCCTGCAGGGCCCACTCCGGTAACGAAGTCTGCTGGCTTAACGCCTTAGCAGCGCTGCGCCTCACGTACTTATCCTCGTCCTTCGCCAGCGCGATCAAAGCCTGCAGGGTCCACTCCGGTAACGAAGACTGCTGGCTTAACGCCTCAGCAGCGCTGCGCCTCATGTCCCCATTCTCGTCATTCGCCAGCTCGATCAAGGCCAGCAGGGCCGGCTCCGGTAACGAAGTCTTCTTGTGCTTGTATAACGCCTCAGCAGCGCTGCACCTCACGTTATCGTCCCAGTCTTTCAGCAGCGCGATCAAGGCCTGCAGGGCCCACTCCGGCAACGAAGACTGCTGGCCTAACGCCTCAGCAGCGCGGCTCCTCACGTACCAATCCTCGTCCTGCACCAGCTTAATCAAGGCCAGTAGGGCCGACTCCGATAAGGCAGATTGATGTTTGAGTGCTGTTGCAACCGCTCGTTTTATTTCCGCAGATGTCGCCTTCTGAAGACACTGGAGCAACAAGTGCTCGGGAAACGTGGGCTGATACGCCAGCGTGCCTTCGCCTGTCTTGTCTATTTCCAATTGCAGCCATTGCGCCAAACCTTGCTCCAGTCGGTCTCTGATTTCGGGCTGCAGCCCAATACCAGGCGCACGGTATGCTTCATGCAGGCAGCTCATGATGAGGCGCTGATGATGCGCACCGAACAAATCATGTGGTTCGGCTTCGAGCAAAATGAAGAACCGATTCAGGGCTTCTCCGCGCAATAGACCTGCAACAAACCACCACAGAATCTCATAGCGCGGGTTGTATTTGTATTGATAAACAAATGCTTCAGGTGTTGCTTTCGTCCACTTCTTGGTATCTGTAGACAGCAGGGTAATCTCCCGCCCTGCTTCCCAATGCTGAACAAAATGCTTGGCCGCAAAGAACTCCTGAAACGTCAAATGCATGAAGTGGTAGCTGCGTTGGCTCTCCTTGGCATCATCGGTATGCAGGAATGAAAGTTTTTTGAGGTTAGCTTCTAACGTAATAGGGAGATTTACTCCTTGTTCCTCAAGCTGCTCAATGAGCGCATGCAGGTCACGATGATGGAATTCAATTTGATTACGCTGTAATCCACTAAAAGCTAAGGCACTCAGAAAATTATGTTCAGCTTGTGCCAATTTCTCGATACGCGATGGCCTTTCAAGCGCGTTAACATGGCTCGCGGTTAACAGTTCTCCCCCTTCCCATTTACCAAAACGCAGCATATCCTTACGCCATAATTTGTTCATCATGGCTTGATATAAAGCGGTAACGGTCATCGCGCCGGGCGCCTCTTTTTGCATGCGCTTGATTTCATCCCAGCTGTAACAGAGCGCGTCTAACTGGATGGGCACATTGACCAGTCCTTGGATGAAGGTGTTGGTCTGAATGAAGTACTTCATCTCCTTCGCGTCCGAAGCGGTCACTATATCTCGATGGTCGAGATACGCAGTGACGTTTTCCGAGCTAAAGCCCACTGTCTCCAATTCTAGATCCATCGGTTGGGCCTGCTTCAACTCTACATAAGGCCGGGAGGTAATCAGCACTGCAGGCTGATTGAGCAACTGTGTGAGAAACTCGGACATCGGTTCGTGCTCCCCCCATTCCTGAGCGACCTCATCCCAGCCATCGAGCACAAAGAGGGTTTTATCTTTGGCTGGTCCGTTGATGTGTACTGCAAGCGTCTTTGCTAAAGCCTGACCGTTGGGATAACTCTGAAAATAGGTTTCATGAAACAAGATGGCCAGATCACAGCTTGATTTGCCCTTGAGCGTGCGCAGCGGAACCCACAGCAGCCAGTCGAAGCGATCCCGCCATTGCGCTTTCTGGGTGTAGTCGTAGACGATTTTTTTGGCTAAGGTCGTTTTGCCCACGCCTGCCCGGCCTCGAATCAGAATCCGTTGCGGAGGCCTGGTCTTACCATCGTTTAACGCTCGGCGATCAAACAGTTTCTCGAGGGGCACTAATTTCTGTTGATTGGAATCGATCGCCTCGAAACTCGGTAAGCGATGAAAGTGGTTTTGCGCGGCATCGCCCTCTTTAGGTTTGTTCTCTGCCTTGCGCGCTTTCTCGTGTTCCACTATCGCCAGATTGATATAGCAGTTTTTCATCGAGAGCGGTGGACCGGATAGCCGCTGAATTGCTAGCCGATCCAGAGAGGCGTAGCGGTTTAAGGCGGTATGCAGTTCGTGCGCGTCTACCTGCGTCCGCAGCGTTTGCAGCGTGGCCTGGACATTCTGAGAAATCTGTCCCCATATGCGTACGTATTCCGCCGCCTTAGGCACCGATGCTTCGCTGTTTAAGCGCTTGATCAAATCGCTATATGCGGTCCAAAATGTGCGCAGTAGCGCTTCTGCGCCGTTTTGCGCCAGCAGTCGCTCCAACAGCTTAAAGAAAACCAGATGGCGACCTTGCTGCTGGTACACGGCTTGGCCGCTCGCCTGCTGCGACGCAAAGCGGGGCATATCTTCAATGCGCACCGTCGTTGCTTGGACAAAATCCTGCACACAAAGCGCATACCCATTGGCACATAACGAGACGGGAATGATGCCGTGCTGATCTAAATACTCAGCGCGGATTTTTAAAAAGGCCATTTCCGTCAAAACGTGATGAAAGTCCGCTTGTTGGGAATACGTATGGACCACCTTCCGTAATTCGGCTTCGGCTTGCGTATGGCTTTGTTGAGCTAGCCCATAGGCTTTTTTCAGGTCTTTATAATAGGCTTGATAGTATTTCCCTGCTTCTCCCCATTGCAGATAGTGCCCTAAAACCTGCGAACTACAGACAATCACTTTATCGACCGGCTGGATCCCGCCTATGGCGGTGGGCAATAAACACAACTGGCTGGTGAGAATATCGTCCACCCTGGCCGCATCTTCCCGAGTGCTTAACGCAGCCGGCGCTTGCAACCCCTTTGGCCGTTGATCGGAATACAGATTGACGCCTAGCTTGACCAAGTGATCGATCAGAAATTTTGACGTGCCTGCATCCGCCATTCCGTAATGCTGGTTGTCATGGGCGTAGACTAAAAACGCGCTGGGCCATACGCTCGATAAATCCAAGCGCTGAAACGTCTCTAGCGTTTCCGTAAACAGCTGATTCACCAAGTCATTCTTTTCCTCGATGCCTTCAAGTATGCATGGCGAGAGTGCTGCGTTTTGCACAGGTTCAGCCAATGTGGATGGGATATCGGCGGAGATGGAAGAGGAGGGGTTGGCGGCGGAGGGTGGCGCAGCAGCATGCAAGGTCTCGGGGGTCTGCGCGCCGACGAGGAGCTGGCTCGTCAGCGCAGCCAGATGCAGCGCTGCATCTGGCGATAGGCTGTTTGGCTGAGCCGCTACACTGGGATGACCCCATTTTTGCGCCTTGCTATAACTGGCTTGCGCTTTATCGAGCTTTCCCAATTTCTCCAAAAGTTCCGCGCGCTCAAAATAGACCTCTGCGATACGCTGGCGCAAGGTTTCTTCTTCGAGTGTCTGAGGCGTGCGTGCTTGGATCAAAGCGCTTTTCACTTCTGATAACGCAGGACCCAGTTGGCACGCATTGGCAACATATCTAAAGTTTACTTTTGCTTGGTCATACAAACCTAAGGCCAGCTCGAAATGCTGGCCTGTCTTTTGCAAACGGGCCTGATCCAGATAGCTTTGCGCGAGCGCCTGCGCTTGGTTACCTAACATGGTTTGGAAAACAGAATTATCTAACATCTGGTGTCAACCTCATTTGACTAATCCCCCACAAAAAAACTGCAGCGATCAAAAGCAATAAGGCCCCGCAATTGAAGCGGGCCTTATATCTATGAGGCGGAGCCGATCTAGCTATTATCTGTAGTAGCTGTGACCAGATCTGACAGACACCACCGAGCCTACAACGCTCCCACCCGGCATCCCAAGATTTTATAAAGCAACACATTGATGAACGTCTGAAGGCTATCTTCACTGCGACATATTCAACCTAAATAAAAACAATAAAAGTATCAGGGCATTCCCCCAGTGTTAGCAGCACATGTAAATTGATACAGGCTAGCAATTGAAAATTGCTACACTGAATTGAGAAGATGGCTGCTTTTTTGAGGCAGCCTTGATCGCCAATGAGGTATACGTGGAAATATAATTACTCAAAAAGCATGGCAAGAGCCTGCGGCAGATAGCAGCAGAAGTAGGATGTGCGGTAAATACCGTGCGGCGGCATTTGAAGCAGCCTGCGATGCCTAAATACGAACGCAAAATGACCAGGAAACGGTCCAAAAGAGTTTCGTTTGCACTTTAGAAGACGACAATATCGCACCACTAAATTTATAGAACGGTGCATCACTTTTCAATCGCTGTTGACACCGCATGGCCGAGGTCAGGCTGTCGCGCTATGCAGCAAGCCTCCATTCATCAGTGTTGCCCCTTCTGGCTTCCATCCATAATGCACTCGCCTATAGGTAGATAATGCTCAAACCCCTTTCTAGCGTAGGGCTTACTGGATTATTCAGGGCAGACGTGTGCCACGAAGGCGCGAAGAAGGATTTATCCTTCGGAGCAGCTATGCTGCACAAGAGATGAGGGTAGGTCCCTCGATATCGGCGTACAGGCGCAGGTATCAAACCGCCTACTGCTGCTGCTCTAAAGAGGCGTGGTGGTGAGCGAGATAGGAAAAGGTTGGGCAAGACCCAATCAGGTATGAATCGAAGAGACGAACGCAAGTGAACCGCTGATGACGTGTCGAAAGAATAGGGATGATGTCAAAACCACGGTAGGTCTGTCACTGTGGGAGCAGCGCAAGAGGCAACCTGTGTACTGCTTGCGCGGCATCCGGCATAAAGGCGGCGTGAAGTCGATTCAGGCTCTTGTGTGGAACGTGGGAACCTGTCACCCCGATGCAAAGGGAGAAACGCAAATGGAGGCCCCATGAGCATCAGAGTACCAATGCGGGGTACAGGGGCGGAGCAAGTCGTACTAGCGAAGAAGGGCCGTAATGGGTCTGGAGCGAAGGACTTGCCCTATTGTGCTGCAGCCACAACAACACCTGTAAACAATAATGTGCGCAGTAGGACTGGTGTGGCAACAGCAAAGCCGCTTCCTATAAGTAAACGCCAAGTATGGGAAGCCTACAAACTAGTAAAGGCCAATGGTGGAGCAGCAGGTGTCGATGGCCAGACGCTGGACAAGTTTGCAGAGGCAAAATCCAACAACCTTTATCAAGCCCATAAAAATATGCATTCGAATATGTGCTTGATAACGGCTCTCTTTGACTTTAACGATTTGCTTTCTTTGTAGAATCCCCACTCAATTCTTTATTGATTATTGCGCAAACCACTTAAATTGGACCTAAGCCTTAAAACACGTGATTTTTAAACGAATGAAATCAAAAGCGTTTAATCACCTATTATTTTCAATCCATCGTTGCGCAATAAGCCAGTTGGTCTGATATGCCGATTAAGTGGCAATGGGGATCTAATTCTCTGTAGAGATTGCCAATCACTATCTCAGATTGTCTGATTACCCCCCATGACCAAGCGTAATTTGGCCCGCCAGCGCGAATGAGTGACATAGGCATCAGTGGGAGCCAAAACCAGCTCCAATTCAAACTCAACCGGTCACTACGAAGCAGCCAAACACCCGTTTTCTCCTTCTAGCATCATCACGATAATTGATGCCCAATGTCCGTTTAGTACTTGAAGACCGAAATCTTTGCCTATCAGGTAATGCACTGTATTGATGAAGTGATGCAAATATAGAAATATAGCGCGTTGAAGAACGCCCGCAATTTTGAGTGGACTGACGTCGGGTAGCCGAGACATATTGCTATGTCTCGGCTACCCGACGTCAGTCCAAAATGAGCTTTCCCCTTTTCCCAGCGCTTCTCTCCATAGCTGCAATGCATAACTAATTTGCTCTGCAAATCCCTCGTGCAAATTATCAGCAGTGCTTTTGTTGTCTGGCATGTTGTACAGGCTGCGATCAGCGCAAATCTAGGAGGCTAGGACTATTTAGATGAGTGCGTACTCGCCAGATTATTTTTTGCTTTTCTAAGAAATTTTTTAGAAGCCGTTTGAAATAGAACAAGTTCAAATGGGCAGGAGAAAAAAATGTTTAGCTTTAGTGCCGGCGTGCGTCCGTCCTCGGACGCCATATCGTCGCAACATCTATTAGCCCAGGCGCGAGCGCATAAAGCCGTAGAAAATTTGGAAGAAGCCAAGAAATCGTATAGGGATGCAGTAGAGAAGGCTCAAGCTGAACATGAAAAAAATCCTGGTGATCGGAAAGTAAAAGAAGCATTCGATGCGATACATAACGAGTTCTTCACTTTCTTAAGGGGACTTCAAGAGCAGAATGCAGCCACTAACCTTGAAGA
>JASSUK010000038.1:0-18505 GCA_031963045.1 Mycoavidus cysteinexigens | reverse complement strand
ATCCTAAAAAGTTGGCCTGAATATAAAAATGCGTGTGCGGAAAGTGCTTCTTCTGGCACACGCACCCTTATTCAGTGCCACGAGACTATACGTTCTGCCCACAAGGATTTTAAAAAGAAAATGGATTCTGCACAAATTAGTCGAGCTGCTGAAAACTCAAAGAATGCAGCACTGGCTTCCATGTCTTCAGTCCACCTAGGACTCCAGGCTCATGAAAAACTTGATCGATTTAATGGGAAGCTTGACCGGATTGACCAGTTGTTAGCTGCTCGCTCTGAGTCAGGGAGCCCTGATTCTGATTTAAGAGCGGAAAATGCACGGTTGCGAGAGCAGCTGGCTGCAAAAGATGCGGTAATAGCAGCAGAAAAAGAGCATAGCCAAAAACTACTCGATGCTTTAATGAAAAGAGCATAAAAATATAATTCGTATGCCAAGCAGTAAATTTAAATTCAGGTTAACCTGACCCATAAAAATGCCCTTTTTTATTAAAAAAATAAGAGGGCTTTTTTTATGGGTATTTCATATGTTTATAAGATTTAGGATCTATTTAATCTATCTCTCAATACATCTACTGTAAAAGCTTTATGCCATCAGGCGTATTGCATATTGTGCAGCCCAAGCAAGAACGCATACGATTTGCTCCTTGAATAAAAAAATCTTTTAACAAGGAACACCCTATGAGCGCGCTTACTCCAGAAGAAATAGAAAACCTAGAGAGATTCCGGCATACCTTCTCCATGGAGCTAGACCAGGCTCAAGACATGATAAACCAGGGTCATATCCTGCCGCTTGATCACTCTTTGTACGCGTCCATTCAAAATATAAAAAACACCCTTGCAGAAGCACAGGAGGATGGAGCTGAAATAACCGAAGAGGCACGGATGTTGCTTTGTGCGGATGAAGCCAAGCGCATCTTTCAAAAGCAGTTATCTAGCTATGCTCGCACGCTTTTTGAAGCTATATAAAAATAGTTGCTTCAAAGTATTTTTATACTTTTTCTGGTTTTAACTTTTAATAAAAATCCTTGTAGATAAGGAAATGCTATCCATCCCTACAAGGTGCTTTCTAAAGGCTTCTATATAGACATTCCCACGCTAGAGACTTAAATTATTACATCTCTAGCGTGTATTTTTTTGATTGGGCAATTTAAAAATACAAGTGCGTGCATTCTGTGTAGGCCTACTGCACCATGCAGCGCATGTATATCGCCAATCTTCCCCGCCTTGTATTAAATCTTATTCGCTTTGGCACGATTGCAGAGATCGATCATGCTAAAGCGCAATGTCGTGTACAAACCGGTGAACTCATAACAGATTGGTTAGCTTGGCTCACCCCATTTGCAGGGAGCACGCGCTCGTGGCATGCGCCCACTATGAGTGAACCGGTCCTACTACTGTGCCCAGAAGGCGAATTAGCGGCTGGCGTTGTTTTATGCGGTCTGTATTCCAAAACCCACCCTGCACCGAGCACAGATCCTGCACTACACACCATTTGTTATCCGGATGGCGCGTGCCTCAGTTATCACAGCGGTACGGGCACGTTATCCGCCACCGGTTTACAGCATGCTGCTATCGAAGCGTCTACGATTACGCTCAAAGGGCAGGTCACTATAGAAGGCTCCCTGACGCAATCAGGGGGCGATGTATCTTCTAACGGCATCATCTTGCATACCCATCAACACGGCGGCGTGCGATCGGGCGGTAGTAAAACGGGAGGCCCGCAATGAGAGGGATGCATCCTATTACAGGTCGCACGTTAAGCGGATTGGCGCATGTGCAATACAGCATCGCTAAGATTCTGACGACCCCTCTGGGTTCTCGGGTGATGCGACGGAATTTTGGAAGTAATCTCTGCAATTTGGTGGATGCGCCCCATAATGCTTCGGTGCAAGTACAGCTCTATGCCGCTGTGGCAGGGGCATTGACGCGTTTTGAGCCGCGTTTAACCCTCTCGCAAGTACAATTTATAGTCTCGTCAGGGGCTGCAGTCCTCGAGATTACTGGCACGGTTTTGAGCACAGGCGAAGCGGTACAAGCCCAGATTCCATTCACGGAAGGTGGCTAGATGAGTACGTCTATTGCTATTGATCTGTCTAAGCTGCCTGCACCTACCGTCATTGAATCGCTGGATTTTGAGCAGATTTTTGCGCAACGCAAAGCGGCATTGATTGCGCTCTATCCGGAAGATCAACGTGCTGAGTTGGCGGCAACCTTGGCGCTAGAGTCTGAACCGCTGGTGATGTTGTTACAAGAAAATGCCTATAGAGAGCTGTTATTACGCCAACGGATCAATGAAGCGGCGCAAGCCGTGATGCTGCCCTATGCGCAAGGAGCCGATCTGGAGAATGTGGCGGCATTGCTCAATGTTCAGCGCCTCACTATTCAACCAGGGAATCCGAGCGCGGTTCCTCCAGTTGAACCACTTTATGAATCCGATGCCGCGCTACGTGAGCGTGCACAAAATGCTTTTGAACAACTCTCTACTGCCGGCCCCAGAACCGCCTATGTGATGCATGCTCGCGCAGCCGATGGGCGGGTAGCGGATGCGAGCGCAATAAGCCCAAGCCCGGCTACAGTCATCATCACCGTGCTGGCCCATGAAGGAGATGGCACTGCTTCAGAAACTCTTTTAGAAAAGGTACGCCTTGCGTTAAACGATGAAACGGTACGACCCCTTGGCGATAGAGTCATTGTGCAATCCGCACAGATTATTCCATACACGGTCAAAGCCACGCTGTATGTACACCCTGGTCCCGAATCCGAGCCGATTTTGCAAGCCGCACGAGACCGCTTACAAAATTATATTTCCCGCCAACACCGATTAGGTGCCTCTATTCACCGCTCAGCACTCTTTGCTGCATTGCATGGTGAGGGTGTACAAAACGTTATTTTGCATACTCCAGAAACGGATCACTCGCTCACGCCGGCTGAAGCCGCTTTCTGTACCTCCGTGCAGCTCGATATTGCCCAGGAGGAGCGGTAATGATGTACACGTTACTCCCTCCCAACAGCACGTTGTTAGAACATCGTCTTGCGCAAGTGGGTGCCGCGCTTTCAGAGCTAGATGGTCCCATTCGCTCCTTATGGAACCCCGCTACCTGCCCAACCGCTTTATTGCCTTATTTAGCCTGGACCTTGTCCGTAGAGCGCTGGCAAGCCGATGCACCTGAAAACACCAAACGTCAGGCCATACGCACCTCTTTTATGCTGCATCAGCGCAAAGGAACTATCAGTGCGCTACGCCAAGTGCTAGAGCCATTGGGCTATCAGATCAGCGTGACGCAATGGTGGGAGAGGCAACCGCATGATCCTGCTGGCACCTTTCGATTACACGTGCACCTCCCTACCGATGCAGGATTAAGCGAGGTACAGCTGCAAGAAATCGAGCGCTTGATAGAGGATGTCAAACCAGTCAGTCGCCATGTGATAGGGCTGGCTATGAGGTTGACCACAGGCGCTGCTGCCATCTCTATGGCTGCTGCACAGTGTGATGGTGACGTCTTAACCGTCTATCCGTGGATGCGCGCAACAATACGTTGTGAGGGGGCATTGCACGCGCGCTCTACTACGTATGCTGGCGAGACACTGAGCATTTTTCCCGGTGTAGCTGAAGTCGTAACCAGTGAAGGCGTCATGCTAGGACGCACGGCCCTTCAGACGATAGATACGCTGTATTTACCTATTCAGGTACCCGAATGAGCACGTTGATGAGCACTCCTTATTTTGCGATTCTGACTCGTATTGGCGAGGCCAAGCTATCCCAGGCGATTGCACAAGGCACCACGCTGAAGTTAACGGATATAGGGGTGGGGGATGGCGTGGGTAAAGGTCCAGACGCTATTCCGATACCTACACCTGATCAAACTACTCTGTTGCATGAATGCCGACGTGCGCCCATTAATCGGCTTTTTGAAGATCCCCAGGACACTAAAAATACCCATCAAATTGTTGCAGAGCAAATTATTCCTGAAGACGAGGGAGGATGGTGGATACGCGAAATCGGCCTGTATGACGATGCAGGGGATCTGTGTGCGGTAGCAAGTTGCCCACCGAGCTACAAGCCCAAATTGGCAGAAGGATCTGGCCGCACGATGGTGGTGCGACTGATTTTAGCGGTATCGAGTACAACAGCCGTACAGCTGATGATTGATCCGGGTGTGGTGCTGGCTACGCGTAAACACGTGGATGATTCTGTACAGGCCGTCGTTGAAACCATAAAAGGCTATGCGCTACTCAAAAGCCCCCATTTTATTGGCGCACCAACCGCTCCTACACTACCTGAAGAAGATAGCAGTAACCGCTTAGCCACCACGGCTTTTGTACAAGGCCATGCTTTTGCGCATGCGCAGTGGGCGGTTTTTACCGAAGACGATACCTTCACCGTTCCAGAAGGCGTCACCCGCTTGTGGATTTCTGCTTGCGCAGGTGGGGGCGGCGGAGGTGGAGGGGGCGCTACCAGCAATACTGAAACAGGAGGATATGGCGGAGGGGGTGGTGGAGGCGGCGGCGCAGGAGAAAGTGTGCTGTGCAAACGATATACCGTCAAACCAGGCGATAAGCTACCTATTGTAATTGGTAAAGGCGGCACAGGGGGCTTAGCAGGTGCATTTGCGGATGAAGCAGAGCGCGCGCATCACCTCTCCAGCGGCACACCAGGAGGCGAGACCAAAATAGGCTACATATTGCGACTTGCAGGCGCAGAAGGGGGATCTACCGGGGGCATGATTAATACTCCTGGCAATATGCGTAGTGGTGCGGGTGGGAATGCGGGCAAAGGTTGGCCAAGTGGCAGTTTTGGCGGAGATGGGGCTTTTGCAGGCAATGGTGGACCAGGCGGATCCTCTCCATTTGGCGGCGGCGGAGGGGGTGGGCGTGCTTCTATTATGGGTACGTCTGCACAAAATGGCCTTGCAGGAAGTGGGTATGGGAGTGGTGGAGGCGGTGCGGGTGCAGCGTATCACCATGCTTCAAAACGCGGTGGGGTGGGCGGAAATGGGGCACCCGGCTGGGTCAAGATCGAATGGTAAAAGGAAAAACGAGGCTGTTCACGACAAAATGAAGACAAGGTAAACCAAGCATGCAACTCGACAACGGCGATAAAAATACCCTTTTTGCGCTTGCAGGTGTAGGAGCGATCTTAGCTGTAGGACAACTTTTAGTAGGTGGTCAAAGGATGACGTGGCAGCTCTGGGTCGGACGCATGATAGCCGGTGCGGGTTTGAGCATGGCAGCGGGTGCTGCGCTAGCGATGATCCCTGATTTATCGCCCGTGGCGCTGGTTGGCCTGGGTTCTGCATTGGGGATTAGCGGGCAATCGGTTTTAGAAAGCGTGATACAGCGCTGTTTAGGCACGCGCAATAAGGATTAAATCACGTATGGAGCGACAAAACCTGCAGTTGCTGCACGCAGAACTCATGCGCGATGAAGGCCTACGCCTCAAGCCCTATAAAGACACACGGGGGCATCTCACGATTGGCATCGGGCGCAATTTAGAGGCGATAGGCATCAGCGTAGAAGAGAGTCACTTTTTATGCTTAAACGACATCGAGCGTGCAGAGGCCACCTTGCATATCCAGTGCCCCTGGTGGAATCAGCTTGACCCCGTACGACAGAGAGTCTTGATGAATATGACTTTTAATCTGGGTATCGAAAAACTGCTGGGTTTTAGCCAGTTTTTAGAAGCCCTACAAAACCACGATTATGCATCCGCAGCCAACGCGATGCAGCATTCGCTGTGGGCTACTCAGGTTAAAGGACGTGCCTTCCGATTGGCTGGAATGATGCGTACAGGTACCGTTTCAAAATTTTAAATGATGTATTTACAGGATATCGCTATGCCAGAGGACTATCACCACGGAGTGCGCGTCATTGAGATCAGCGAAGGGATACGTCCTATTCGCACGGTATCTACAGCAGTGATAGGCATAGTGGGCACTGCTAATGATGCGAACCCAGACCAATTTCCGCTCAATACGGCCGTATTGCTGACTAATGTAAGGGCCGCTATAGGCCAAGCGGGTAAACAGGGCACCTTAGCGCGCACGCTAGAAGCGATTGCAGCCCAGGCGCAACCCCTGGTTGTGGTGGTGCGTGTTAAAGAAGGTAAAGACGAAGCTGAGACCACTTCGAATGTGATCGGCACCATTACGGACAAAGGCAAATACACCGGCTTGCAGGCGCTATTGGCTGCCAAAACCCGTTTAAGCGTCACACCGCGTATTTTAGGCGCACCGGGTTTAGATACCTTACCCGTTGCCCAAGCACTGGTTGCTGTTGCGCAGAGCGTACGCGGTTTTGCGTATATCTCGGCTTGTGGTGCGCAAAATAGAGAGGAAGCCATCGCGTATCGTCGACAATTTGGCCAACGCGAGGTCATGATCCTCTGGCCTGACTGTACCCAATGGGATAGTGTTAAAAATGCATCTACCCCCATTCCTGCCACGGCGGTTGCACTGGGTTTACGTGCAAAAATCGATCAAGAAACCGGCTGGCATAAAACGTTATCAAATGTGCCGGCTAATGGCGTAACTGGCCTGACCAAAGACATTTTTTGGGATCTACAAAATCCTGCCACCGACGCCGGGCATCTCAATAAAAATGAAGTGACGACGCTGATTGCGCAAGAAGGATATCGCTTTTGGGGCGATCGTACTCCGTCTACCGATCCTCAATTTGCTTTTGAAAACTACACTCGTACGGCGCAGGTTCTAGCCGATACGATGGCTGAAGCGCATTTATGGGCATTAGATAGACCGATGCATCCTTCATTACCTGCGCTCATGATTGAAGGCATCAATGCCAAATTCCGAGAACTGAAAGCGGCTGGGTATTTGATCGATGGCAAAGCCTGGTATGACCAGGAGGCCAACAGCGTCACCACGCTCAAAGAGGGTAAATTAACGATTGCCTATGAATACACCCCGGTCCCGCCGCTCGAAAACTTGATGCTGCGTCAGCACATCACGGATAAATATCTCGCAGATTTCCACCAACGCATCCTGGCTACCAAACAAGGATAACTATGGCACTGCCCTCTACACTCAAGCTATTCAATTTATTTAACGATGGCAAAAGCTATCTAGGCGAAGTCCTAGAAGTGAACTTGCCCAAGCTGGCACGCAAAGTCGAACCCTATAGAGCGGGTGGGATGATGGGACCTATTAATCTGGATATGGGCCAGGAAGCATTAGAGATGGAATGGACCTGTGCAGGGGTGATTCCGGAGATATTGGGGCAATACGCGCATCCTCAGCATGATGGGGTGCAGTTGCGTTTTACTGGTGCCTATCAGAAAGGTAATACGGCAGAAGTCGATACGGTAGAGATTGATGTGCGCGGACGGCATCAAAGTATTGAGCAGAGCGCAGCCAAACCTGGGGAAATCGCGACGATGAAGGTCACCACCTCGCTCAGTTATTACAAGCTCACGCGCAACGGCACCGAAGAAATTGAAATGGATTTGGTCAATGGGGTGGAAAAGGTCCATGGCGAAGATCGGCTCCAAGCTCTACGCCAAGCCATTGGTTTATAAGCCATCTCGCTATTTCTAAAGGACAACCAAGATGACAACTTCTATTGCAAACTATACCGTGCAACTCGAAACCCCATTAAAACGGGGAGAGCACACGATTGACACGATTACGCTACGCAAACCTTCTGTACGAGAACTGAGCGGTATATCACTTGTCGCGCTGGCTAATCTAGAAGTCGATGCGATGGTGCGCACGTTGCCACGTATTAGCACGCCAACCCTGACCGACAGCGAGGTGGGGCAGTTGGATCCTGCAGACTTTGTGGCACTAGGAGGGATCGTAGTGGGTTTTTTAGTCAAGGCCCAGACGGTGACTACAGACTACCTCGGTACGTAGAAGAGGCGATAGCCGATATCGCCGCCGTGTTTCATTGGTCACTGCGGGATATGGAGGCGTTGAGTTTGGAGGAATTGATGGAATGGCGAGAACGGGCGAGAGAGCGAAGCGAGAGTTAGCTGCTCGTTGTTATCCCCCGAACAATTTTGAACCAAAAATCAAACTGGCTAATAGAGCACTTTGTCCAATAGAAATACCAACCATCCATCGGATCAGGTCCGATTTGATATCGCCCATTTCTCGACGAATTTTTTCAGCTTCTTCTCTAAGTTCGTGACGGACCTGGTCAAATTTCCGATCCTGGCTGACTTCGAGTATTTTAAAGTCGTTTTCCACATCCGATTTCGTAGCGAGATCTTCCGTTTTTTGTACTCGAGCAAAGAGATTTGCGAATAGGCGCGCTTGCTTCTCAGGTATGTTTATCTCTTCAAATTGTTTATATAAATCTAGTGAATTCAACGCAGCGGTATCCATAATTTCCCCTTATTTTTTATTCAGTCTAGCAAATATTAACTAATTTGACACATATAAACTGGTGCAATAAGCGATGGCTGCTTCTGACCTTAAACTTCGTGTGGTGCTAGACCTGGTAGAACGGGTCACACAGCCTTTAAAAGTGATGCTGCGAGGCAATGCAGCGTTGATGCAGTCTTTTAAAAGTACGCAGGCCCATCTTAAAGAATTGGGCAAAGTCCAGAAAGAAATAGCCGCCTTTCGCCAACTCCAGACCAGTCTACGTGACACGGCCACGGCGCTCGGAGCAGCACGACAACGCGTGGATGCGCTCAAATCTCGTATTGAAGCAAGCCAGGTTCCCACTGCCGCGCTGGTTCGCAAATTTGCACAGGCCAGTACCGCCGTTCATCAGCTCGGTGCAGAGTATCAACAGCAAAGCGCCCGTTTAGGTGGCATGCATAGCCAGCTGCAACGAGCGGGTATACAGACAGGTCGGCTTACCCAACATGAAGAGCGGCTACGACACGCTATTACGGCAACCAGCCAAGCTCTCTCTGTACAGCAAGGGCAACTTTCTACCCTCGCAGCGAAAGAACAGCGTGTAGCAACGCTGCGCACCCAACTCCACACCGCGCAAAGCAAAGCCACTTCTCTAGCCGTAGCCGGCTACGCTGCACAACAAGTGGGCAAACGCGGACTCCATCTGCTTAGCAGTCCTCTGCACGAAGCCAAGCAGATTGAACGCGAAAACACCCGTATCGAAGCTTTAGGCTTTAATAAAGAGATCACCACCGAAGCGCAGGTTTTTGCGCGCAACATAAAGACGACCGGCACCAGTATTACCGAAAATCTCGAGCTGATGCGTGATGCGATGAGCATCTTTGGGAATCTGCACCACGCCAAACTTGTTTTACCCACCATCGCCAAAATGAAATTCGCTAACGAGGCGATGTATGGGGGTGAAGAAGGCTCGGAGAAAGGTGCTTACTTGATGAGCATGATGAAGGTCATTGAATTGCGCGGAGGGTTGGCGAATGCGCAGCGTTTTAAACAAGAAGCCGACCGCGTCCAAAAAGTGCTTTCTACAACCAGCGCACAAGTAGGCCCCGAAGAATGGCGTGCAGTGATTCAAACCGGCGGAGTGGCGGCTAAATTGATGCGTCCCGACGCGTTTTATTACCAATTAGAACCCCTGATTCAAGAAATGGGCGGGCATTCAGTCGGCAAGGCCTTAATGTCGGCCTATAACAATCTTTATCAAGGCAAAACCACCGTCAAAGCCGCAAAGGAGCTTGCACGCTTAGGATTATTGGATCCCCAAAAAGTAAGGCGCAATAAAAAAACAAGGGAGGTAACGGGTTTGGGCGTAGGTGCACTCAAAGGGGGCGAGTTATTCAAAGACTCACAGCTCGAATGGCTCGAGCAATACTTATTGCCTACGCTCCAAAAACACGGCATTACACGCGAAAGCGATATCACCGATACGATCGCGACCATTGTTACGGATCGCACCGCCGCAAATCTGATAACGTCAATGGTCATCCAGCGTGAGTCCATTCACACCAAAGAGAATAACAATCGCCAAGCGGATGATATTGATACCTTGACGCGTAACGCTCAAAAAATTGCCTATGGAAAAGAACTTCAAGCTCTCGTCAAATCGCGGAATCTGCATGCAGAATTGGGCGAGCAAATTATGCCGCTCTATCACCGAGGACTGGAAAAAACCATCCAATTAACCAAATGGGCTACGCAGTGGATTAAAACGCATACCAGCGCGGTCAAAGGCATTCTATTTGCCGTATCAGTACTAGCAACGGCAGTAGCGGGGTTAGGTACAGCCGCTATTGGGGTTGCTGCAGTGCTAGGGCCTATAGCCATAATGCGCTTTGCGTTTATGGCAGCCGGACTACAAGGTGCCAAACTCCTTAGTGTAGTAACGGGCATCGGACAGGGCCTGCTGTGGTTAGGCCGCCTAGCCCTGGCTAACCCGCTTGGCATCGCGATAGCAGTATTAGCCGGCGGCGCTTTCTTGATTTGGAAAAACTGGTCCACGCTCCAACTCAAATTTGCCGCTCTATGGGAGCGTATCAAAGAAGGATGTGCCACGATGCGCGCGCACTTCGTGGAAACAGGCGTGCAATGGATGCAGGGGCTGTTAGAGGGATTTTCTACGGTATTTGGCCTGCTACCGCGTATATTCAAGGCGATCCAATCCCATCTACCGCGCTGGCCCGATCGTCCTGGGCTAGAACGTTTTAAAGAAACCGCTGCAGTCCCCTCTGCGCGCTTTGAAGCGAATGCTATTCCTGTGCGTGCTGCACGTACTGCGCCTGCGCTTTCTATGGGCGGCGATACGATTCATATGCATATTCAAGCGGCACCCGGCATGGATGCAACCAGCCTCTCGCGCGCCATCCATACCGAGTTAGAACAACGCGACCGCGCTAAACAAGCACGCCTGCGCTCAGCCTTTACTGAACATTGGGGGGCACACCTATGATGATGGCACTCGGTGCTTTTGTATTTAGTTTGCCTACCCTGGCTTACCAAGATACGCAACATCAAACTGCATGGCGGCATGAAAGTTTGCCTAGCGTCGGTACGCGCCCAGTTAATCAGTTTATTGGAGCAGGCGAAGAAGTATGGACGCTCACTGGAGTATTGCTTCCTGCCTTTAAAGGCTCGCCGCTTGCTGTAGAAATGCTGCGGAATATGGCCCATACCGGGCAAGCACATAGTTTAGTGAGTGGAACAGGGCGATTTCTTGGCAATTTTGTGATTACACGGCTGACTGAAAATGCCACGCTGTTTTACGTCAACGGTACGGCGCATAAAATCGACTTCACACTAGAGCTGAAGCGAGATGCGGCGAGTATCCAAGGATAAACGATGCAAGTGCTGTGCCCCCAGTATCGGATCATTGTCAAAGAAGAAGACATCACCGCCCAGGTAGCCACAAGGCTGGTTCGGCTCACCTTAACGGAATGCCGTATTGAAGAATCCGACCAACTGGATATCGTACTCACCGATGCACATGGAGAACTAGCCCTTCCCGAGCGTGGAGTCACCCTACACGTGTGGTTAGGATGGGCGCACATCGGCCTGGTGCACAAAGGCCATTTTATGGTTGATGAGATTGAATATAGCGGCCCCCCCGACATACTGACTATTAGAGCACGGAGTGCCACGTTAAGCGGGGTAGGTAGAGAGCGCATCGAGCGCAGTTGGCATAGGGTCACGCTTGCCGATATCGTCAAAACCATCGCACAACAACAAAACCTGATTCCCAAAATCGATACCACTTTGGGTGGGATCCAGATTGCGCATGTCGATCAGACTCACGAGAGCGACCTGCATTTTTTAACCCGCTTAGCCAATCGGTACGGCGCATTGATGAGTGTGAAAAACGGGTATCTACTCTTCATGCCGATAGGAGCTGCCAGTACCGTACAAGGCGAAGCGTTTGATGAAGTACACCTGACCCGGGAAGCAAGCACCAGCTATCGCTATCACATTGCCGAGCGAGAGCGCTATGCAGGAGTGAGGGCCTATTGGTATAAATCCTCTCAAGCCTTTCCCAGCACCCGTGCATCGGTGGTGATTGGCAAAGAAAATGGACAAGGGTTGAAGGTACTTCCAGAACATTACACCAGCGAAGTAGAAGCCCGTGCCGCCGCACAGGCAGAATGGCAGCGTATTCAACGCAGCCAAGCGACGCTGAGCCTCACCTTAGCAGCAGCACGGCCAGAATTTTTTCCAGAAAGGTTGATTACGCTGAGCGGATTCAAACCCGAGATAGAGGACACCACCTGGTGTATTGCCCGAGCAACCCATACGCTGGAAAATGGTGGATTTACAACGAGCTTGGATTTAGATGTGCAAGAAGATCCAGCAAGTGCGCGTCATCGTAGGAAGTTTCGACAACGTACTTCGTCGCGCTTTGGAGCAAAAAGTATTTCTTTGCGTCCTCCCCTGGAAAAACCATAAGCAGCATGCTGAAAAAAATACTATGCATGGTCGGCTATATGCACATTCAATGTTATGTAATGATGATGTACGATGGTCATCGCACCCCCGAAATATTGGCCGATGATGCGGCTGTCTGGGCTACTTTTCTTTCTTATCGAGCTTCGTACTCTTACTTTTCCGTTTTTCCTTTTCCCCCCCTCCAGCAGCAGCGCCGCTAGTGGACCTTTGTCCGACATGCATCACCAGCGGTGCAAAGTTTTGATGACTTCCCTGGAAATGCTGACCGACTGTAGCGTTGTCGCCGTGGATATAGTTGCTGGAAGATCCCGTTTCTTCGCCTCCATGAGGAGAAATAGAGACAGCGTGCATGATGGTCTGAAACATCGCCAACATACTGGGGTGCATACGACGCGCATCTTCAATCATTTTAACTTCCTGGGGAGATAGCGTGTCTGGCTGCCTTTTCCCTGTCAATACAAATACGATATCTACCCCTGCCAACGATAAATTATTGAGCATCATCCCATCAATATCTCGTAAACCTGCCGCGTAATACGCATAGGTGCGGCGGGTTACGCCTGCGTGCATCGCCATATGATCCTGCGTGATTCCTAATCGCCCACGCTCTGCTTCTAATCTACTGCCCACTTCCTGCCGCATATCTAGTTGCTCATCCGGTGATGAGCTTATTTTTCTTGGCATACATAGCGTCCTTAATATGGATGTGTAAGAATTGGTGTAATGTTTAATTTTATTGCACTAAAACGTACACATTTTATAAGCAATCAGCTAGGAATCTATTCCACGCTGATATATATCAGGTGAATACCTATGTCCCCTGCAAGTTTCTGCGCCCATTGCAAATCGCCAGCCAAGCACTGTGCTAGCAGATGGTTAGATGAATTTACATTGCGAGAAATACGTTACACCTGTAGCAATCCTGAATGCGGCCATACCTATATAGCCTATCTGGAAACGGTTAGTACGATTTCTCCTTCCGCAATACCGAATCCAAAAGTAGTGCTTCCGCTTTCAAAACGTTCCCACGCTCGCATGAATGCCTATGCGCAGCAGTTAGCACAACGCGGCTTAATCACAGATGAGCTTACGCATAAGTAAGCTTCATCTTAATATTTTTTTCTCCTTTGCACCATCCGATAAAAACACGCTTACGAGGCGTGCTGGGGAGGCTGTACGCTTTTTTGTGGAAAACCCCCATTTTTAACATTATGAGGAAATGATGGAAACAAAAACCACTCTCTCTATATCAGCATTGATGTTTTTAACAGAGCATCAAGCAGCGCACTTGACACGGGATATGCAGCTTTTGATGAAACGGTGTGTGACGTATTTGATCGAAGGCGGGCAAGTCTCCGAACAGATGGCTGAAGACGCGATATTCGAAGCCTTTAGTGTGCTTTTATCGGCTCCAGCATTAGCGCATCAAATAGTAACTCGTGTGCGCAGTTATGAGTCTGTTGTAGCTGAAGGCGTTTCTGATTAGTTCCGTATTTTTCTCTTCGTTTTTCTTTTTCCTCTTTATTCAAAAAAATGCTCCATTCGGAGCACAGGGATGTTTTAACTTTTTTTGGGGAAAAAGGTGCTTTTTACAGCCTGCATATGCGCTTTCTAAAGGAGATCCACATGATATTCAGTAGCTTTAAGCAGCAAGCCGTTTCTTTTATGCAGAGAAACGCAGGCCAGAATTGGAGTAAGGAAAAGCTGGTAGACGCTTGCATGGTATATCTCTATGGACACATGGGGGAATACGGTGTTCATGCAAAAGAATATGCACAAAACATAGCAGTACAGGCTTTGGCGCGTATAGAAGCATTAAAAACACAAGCCTATATTAATCTGGAATACACCACGGAAGATGCGCTGTTTATTCGGAATGCTTATACAGGGGGGCGATGGGTATTGAGTATTGCAGACATTATGAAACTCTTAGAATCATCTGCCATCGTGAGTCTACCCATACCCAGCAAGATAAGTCTGACGCCATGTGCAGATGATGCTCCTTCTGAAACAGGAGCAGCATAAATGAACCTGCGTGTGATGGACTCCTCGCTGCATCAGATGCTCCATGCGCGTTTAATTGCAGATTATGGCTTTCAGGACAAAGGGATCTGGCTGCAACAAGGACGTTGCCCCGAATGCGCAAAGAAAGAATTGTTTACGCATGCGCAGCATCCTTGGATTCTGCGCTGTGGGCGTCAAAATCGCTGCGGATGGGAGCAATCAGTTAAAGAGCTTTATAGTGATCTGTTCGATAATTGGTCTGCTCGCTTTCCAGCACAAAAAGACCAACCTTATGCCGCAGCAGAAGCCTATTTGCGTGATGCGCGGGGATTTGATTTAGAAAGAATTCGTGGATGGTATACACAAGGGCACTATCGAGATACGGCGTTGAATATTAGTAGTGCCACCGTGCGCTTTACTGTGGAAGGCATTGTTTGGGAACGGCTCATCGATCAGCCGGAGCGCTTTGGTAAAAAAGCACACTTTAAGTCTGGAAGCAGTTATGCAGGTCTTTGGTGGCAACCGCCTACACTGAATATCCAGGCTGTCAAAGAAGTATGGCTGGTGGAAGGGATCTTTGATGCGATTGCTTTGGATCATCACGGAATTGCCGCAGTCGCATTGCTCTCTTGCACCAACTATCCTGAGAAAGCGCTGGCTAGACTCGTATCCACTGGCCACCGACCCCGCTTAATCTGGGCGCTGGATAGTGATAAGGCAGGGCAACGCGGAATTATCAAAGGGATAGAGCGTGCACGCAAGGCAGGTTGGAAGTGTAAGGCAGCTCAAATTCCTCAGAGTAAAAATAAGCTAGATTGGAATGACCTACATCAAAGCGAACGCCTGAGCAAAGCAGACCTGGAAACCTATCTATATCACGGCGCACTGCTGATTGCCGATAGCCCCTTTGAGCGTGGAAGGCTTTTACATCAAAAGAATGGCTTGAGAGAGTTTGCTTTTGATTATGAACGGCGGTTGTACTGGTTCAAGCTCGATCAGGAGCAACTTGACCGTGCTCGTGAAGCGGCCCAATCCTCTGAAGATAGCCCAATACAAGGGGATGCAGCGCTCAAAAATTGTAGCAACATCGCAGAGATTGCGAACTGTGCGCCTATTCCACTGTATTACCAAGCCCATGCCGCTACAGATGAAGCGTGGTACTACTTTCGTATCGACTTTCCTAACGCCCCCTCTATCAAAAGCACGTTTACGGGTACACAAATTGCTTGCGCCAGTGAATTTAGAAAACG
The DNA here is from genome assembly GCA_031963045.1 of Mycoavidus cysteinexigens. Classification (GTDB taxonomy): domain Bacteria; phylum Pseudomonadota; class Gammaproteobacteria; order Burkholderiales; family Burkholderiaceae; genus JASSUD01. The sequence goes on along the minus strand of JASSUK010000038.1, from coordinate 2,938 downwards.
CCTGCTCACCATCGCTCCCGGGGCTTTTTATTCCGGGAATAGCACCCAGCTCGACCGCTATCTACGAAACAGTATGGCCCATATTCGGTCCATTCAGACGATTGATTTTATTGGCTATAGCAGTGAGCACGGCTGCTACGTCTTTAAAGATATCGCTATTCGTAAAGGGCAAGTGGTCACCCTTAATGAAGAAGATTTTTTTGAGTTGGGATCCATCAGCCTCAAAACGCTTAGCCAGCTAGCACCGCTTTCTATCCCGCGCGAGAAAAGCAGCAAGGATCTAGATTGGCTGACTCCATTCTGGGAATGCTTTGGAGCCAAAGGAATTATTGCATTAGCGTTTTGGCTGGGTTCTTTATTTGCCGAACAAATCCGAGCGGAACACAAAAGCTTTCCGTTTTTGGAGATTGTAGGAGAGCCCGGAGCAGGTAAATCGACATTGATTGAATTTTTATGGAAATTACTGGGGCGGCGGGATTATGAAGGTTTTGATCCCTCTAAATCCTCGCTCGCAGCGCGTGCGCGTAACTTTGCGCAAGTTTCTGATTTGCCTGTTGTATTGATTGAGGGCGAGCGTCGAGAGGAAAGCAGCAAGTATGCTTCTTTCGATTGGGATGAATTAAAGACCGCCTATAACGGGCGCTGCGTACGGGCAACCGGTATCAAAAATAGCGGCAATGAAACGCGTGAGCCGCCATTTCGGGGCAGCGTGGTCATCAGCCAAAACACGCCGGTATGTGCCAGTGAAGCCATTTTGCAACGGCTCATTCATCTCCATTTCGATTGCAGCTTGCATACGTCGGACACCAGAGCCCACGCAGAGGCTCTGGAGCGGATGCCTGTCGAAGCACTCAGTCCATTTATTTTGCATGCACTCACCAAAGAGACAGCCATTATGCAACGCATTCTGGAGCGCACGCCTTATTACGAGCAGCAACTACATACCCAGCCTGATATTTCGCATGTGCGTATTGCCAAGAATCATGCGCAGCTGATGGCGCTTGTCGAAGCGTTAGCGCTGATTGTTCCTCTTCCCGATGCACAACAAAAGGAAGTGCAAGTGCAATTAATAGCAATGGCAAAACAGCGTCAACACATGATCAATACCGATCATCCGATTGTGCAGGAATTTTGGGATACGTTTGATTATCTCGAGGGCGGTGGAGAATCGAAGCTCAATCATACGCGTGAGCCTGGGTTGATTGCGGTCAATCTTAATGATTTCGTTAAGTTAGCTGCAGAGCATCAGCAAAAAGTACCGCCGCAGATTGATCTCAAGCGCTATTTACGAAGCAGTAGGGAACGCAAATTTATAGAAATTAAAACTATACGTTCGGCTATCCGGTCAGGGGGATTTTCTCGCGGAGCAGGAGCGGAGACTATTAAATGCTGGTTTTTTAAACAGGGCAAACATGTCGGAATATAAGTCATTACCGCACGAAGACGAAAAGGAAACCCCTTCAGCGTTGCTTCATATATTAGATGTGTTTGAAGTCGCCAGACTGTTACATGCCCATCCAGAAACTATTCGTGTGAAAGCGAGGACAGGAGAAATCCCCGCGCGAAAAGTAGGGAAGGGGTGGATTTTTTCAATAGTTGCATTACAGCACTATCTTGAAGGACAATTGCCCTCGCGAGTTGTGCAGGGCGACACAACAAATGAAGGTGAAATATGTCGCTCTACAAACGTAAAGAAAGTACAAATTACTACTACAAAATTTACTGCCCAAGAACTGGAAAAGCATTACAAGGAAGCACTTGCACCCCAGAAAAAGCTAAAGCGCAAGAGTTCCACGACCGCTTAAAGGCGAGTTTATGGGATGAAAATAGCGCTGAAAAAAAATTAGAAGAAGAACCAGAAGAAGAATTAAAGAAAAAGCTAGAGAGGGAACCTAAATATTTATGGCAGCATGCTGTTTTAGAGTATTTAGAACCACGGCAGAATTGCGGTAGCATAATGAGTATCAGATCGCGCTTACGTTGGCTAAATCCTTGGTTGGAAGGTGTGGCACTTGTCGATATTAATAAAGAGCTAATCCATAAAATCAAAATTGCTAAACAAAACGATGTGTTGCATGTTAGGACTAAGGGGGGAATTAAGAAAGGCACAGGTCGAAAAGTTCAGCCGGCGACGGTTAATCGCGTATTAAAGCTGCTATTAGCGGTTTTGAACGTAGCGGTTTATCGGGAATGGTTGGATCAAGTACCTAAAATTAAGTTACTGGCCGAACCTAAAAAGCGTGTTCGCTGGCTCATACCACAAGAGGCAGAAAGGCTTTTACCTCTATTGCCCTCTCATCTGGCCGATATGGCGCAATTTACTCTGGAAACTGGCGTACGGCGTGCCAATGTAACAGGCTTGGAGTGGTCGCAAATTGATTTGGCAAGAAAAACCGCTTGGATTCATCCTGACCAGGCGAAGGCGCGTAAACCCATCAGCGTTCCCCTCTCCGATGAGGCTATAGCGGTTTTAATGCGTCAGAAGGAGAAAAAACGGCACGTTGATTATACGCAAAGCGTCTTTGTGTACGATGGCAAGCCGGTTAAGGAGACCTCAACTAAAGCCTGGTACAAAGGGTTAAAAGCTGCTGGCATTAAGAATTTTAGGTGGCATGACCTGCGGCACACGTGGGCGAGTTGGCATATTCAACGCGGCACGCCTTTGTATGTACTCAAAGAGTTGGGGGGATGGGAAACGCTAGAGATGGTGCAGCGTTATGCGCATTTATCTTCAGCGCATTTGGTTCAGTGGGTGCAATCCCATACGGCTTTTACCTCTTCTTTGGCCCATGGCATGTCCCCTGAAAAAGCGGCGGCTTAGTTACAGTTTTGGTTACAGTGATAGGTTACAGTCGCAGTTAGGCGTCAACGTACTTGCCGCAAACCCTTGTATTTATTGGCGCGCCCGGCTGGAATCGAACCAGCGACCTTTGGCTTC
>JASSUK010000037.1:0-50532 GCA_031963045.1 Mycoavidus cysteinexigens | reverse complement strand
TTACAAGCGGGCTTGAGCAAATATATCTATTACTACAATCATGAACGCATCAAGCTCAAACTAAAAGGACTAAGCCCGGTGCAATACCGAACTCAGTCCTTTCATTGCTAGCTACTTTAACCGTCCAACTTTTCGGGGTCAGTTCATAGAGGGCTTTTTTAAATGAAGCTTATTTAATAATAATTTTTTATAGTAATTTTCTCATCCTAAATTATTTGGATTAAAAAATTTTCCAAGCATATTTGCCAATTTTTCCTCTGTTAACTGAGAAGCCTGCATTTGCTCAAGGTTTAAATTTACATGAATAAGAGTAGTTTCTAATCCACTAATCTTCTGATCTTGCCGCTTAATTATTTCTTCTAACTCCTCAATCTTTTTTGCTTGTTCTAGATTAGGAGGCGTATTTGGATATAAACCGGACGTAGAACCTACTAGTGTTGATGCTTGGGAATCACTAGAAGAATTGGAGTTTAACGATGTCATTGAAGTAGCACGTGACCTTGCACCATATCTTTCTAATAGTGATTGTGCTTCTTCACGAGTTAAATACTTTTGATCCTGCTTTTGCTGATTGGCTTTAATATCTTTTAGCTCATTTAGAATAGCAGTAGTATTATCTTTAATCGGTTTATTAAAGTTTTGAGATAATTGATACACTGCCGCAAAAGTTGCAGGCTGATTTGCCACATCAGGAATTCTTCCACTCCCACCACTATTCATTTTTGTTGCCTTTTTCAATAAATCTAATACGGGTCTAAAAACGTTTTTGTTAAGTTCTATTCGCTCTTCTGTAAGTTGCGTAATTTTTTCAGTAGGAGCAAATTTTGATAAATTTAAAACAAGATACAATAAAGCGATGCAAGATCCTATTCCCCCCATTGCTAAAGGAAGAAAAGCTAATACGGATGTTGCTCCCAAAACATACGCTATTAACGTTCCCAAACCACCTAATAAACTCGGTATCGCCGTTAATATAAAGGAAGCCCGCTCTAATAGACCAGGCTTGGGCGGGGTGTGCTCATCAAGAGCTAGAAACCTTTCAGTTTGCTCTATGTGCTTTTCTATCAGGTCTTGCACCACCCTGATGTTATCGACATGCACAGATATACTATTGTGAACTTGCTCTGATAAAAGCGTAGAAAATTCCTCGGGCAATAGGAAAATTTCTTGATTTTCTGTCTCACCTGATAAAGAAGTGAGGACGGGTTCGTTAATCCAGTCTATTTCATTCTTAATGTGCTGCACATCTTTGCAAATCTGATGAAGACAAACTAATAACTTGCTTGCCTGCTCCATTTCCGCTTTAAGAAAAGTGCTTTGCTCAGCAGAAAGAAGTTGTTTTTTTGCCCAAGAAGTATGAACCGCTTTATTACATTTTTCAAACCGCTTAACAGCATCGCTCAGTGTATCGCGTAATATGTCATGCGCATTAATATCCAAGTTAGTATTAAAAAGTATATTGATACTATCAAGATTCAATGCAATTTTTGATGCATCTTCGTCAGCAGGCGCTGAAAAAGAAAATAAATCTACGGCCCCTTCGCCTATCTCATATTCTAGATTCTCTAATCCTGCACTCTCGACGAGCGTTTCGTCGCCACACCTATCATTACTGCTGGCGATCGAGGATGCGCTGCTGCATGTACTGGCGGGGCTTTCCTCATATGAAGTCTTCGTTTCAATAGAGGGATGCGCAATAGTACAAGCAGTATTAATACGCATCATTATGCAAAACTCCATTTTCTCTAGAAGCGCGGCGAACAAAAATCTTACTGATCAGCCCGATCATATACTCTGCAGACAAGGTTCGTACACCCGATATTGGCCTGAATATTTTGGTGAGACGAGTTGAAAGTAGCGCAACCGCAGTATGATGCGTTTCTGTGAATCGCACACGCGAATGTAAAGATTACACACGTATATTTGGACTTTTAGTGTGACTATGGATGTAATAAACAAAAACCCCTTTGGTTTACAAGTGGGTTTTTGTTTATTACATGGTGCATGAGCGGGATTCGAACCCGCACGCTATTTAACTAGCGTCAAGACCTAAAGATTGCTAAAAATAGAAAAGACTTTTAAAGATAGAAAAATGATACGAAAATAAGAGAGCCAGGAAATGCAGAGATATTTCTTTTTGTTGACTTAGTTATTCTTAAAGAGTAGGAAATTGAGTGCAAAATACGGTCGTCTTCGTTCCGTGAGGAATAAGACTAATCTGACATTTGCGCAATACTTTAGATATACCCTAAGGAAGTAGCAAATGTTAACTCCAATTTTGAATAAAGCTATTCCAGCCGGTTTTACAGCACAAAAATCAGCGCAGCCATCATTTCTCTCGCTACCTCTAGAAATTCAGCAAGAGATAGGAGATCTACTAGATTTTTCAGATCGCCAGGCGTTATTTGAAGCTCTGACAACGGTAACTCGGAATGGCGAGGCGGTAGAAGAGCCGGCTGTGAAGCTCCGTTTAATCAAAAGCCGGATCAGAGCAAAGTATCAAAGGGCCTTGGTGAATCCGGATAGAGCGTTATATGAATTTGCATTCAATCAATTAGAAAGATTATCCGCGTTGGGGCAACTCGATCAGATTATAAAAAAGAGTGAATTTTTTGAGCTGCTGTGGTTTATTAATAAACCAGAAATATCAGAATATTTACAAGAAAAAATAAAACAAAACCCTGAGCTAAAACAAAAGCTGTTGAATTGGGTAGAACGCTCAAAGATAGAAGAGGTGCAAACCAGAGCGGCAAATGCACTCACATTTTTAGTAAAAGCGGGCGTGCAATTTAATAATAAAGATTTAAAAGCAGTACGCGTACCTGGAGCTGATTTAAGTTATGGGGTATTTGACTCAGCGCAATTGCAGGGAGCAGATCTGAGAGGCGTTAATTTTCATCAGACATGGCTGCGGCAAGCGAATTTAAGCAGAGCGCAGATATCAGGGGTGCAGTTTGGCGAACAGGCCTATTTGCAAGAAGAAAGCAATGTGACTTCATGCGCTTACTCCCCTGATGGTAAAACATGTGCTGTAGGTCTTGGCAACGGCAATATCAGCGTATATACGACTTTGAATTGGGAAAAAGTGCATACCTTAGAAGGGCATACATACTCTGTTAGAAGCGTTGCCTATTCGCCAAGCGGGACACAGATTGCCTCTGGCAGTGATGATGAGACGATCCGCGTGTGGAATGTGCAAAGCGGTGCGGTTGTATATACCTTAGAGGGACATACCTGTGCTGTTTGGGGCGTGGCCTATTCGCCAAGCGGGACGCAGATTGCCTCGGGCAGCGTTGACAAGAAAATACGTCTATGGGACGTACAAAGCGGGACAGCTCTGTCCACCTTAGAAGGACATACTTCCACCGTTTTTAGCTTGGTGTATTCGCCGGACGGAATGCAGATCGCCTCGAGCAGCATGGACAAAACTGTCCGGGTATGGGACCCGCAAAGCGGCGCAGTTATACGTACTTTAGAGGGGCATACAGGCGAGGTCTATAGCATAGCGTATTCGCCAAATGGAACGCAGATTGCCTCGGGCAGCATGGACAAAACAGTCCGTGTATGGGATGCACAAAGTGGCGCACTGGTACACACTTTAGAGGGGCATACACGTGAGGTCTATAGCGTGGCGTATTCGCCAAGTGGAACGCAAATCGCCTCGGGCAGTTCTGATAAAACAGTTCGCCTGTGGGATGCACAAAGCGGCGCGGTTGCCCATACCTTAGTAGGACACACATGCCCTGTTTGGAGCGTAGCGTATTCTGAGAATGGAGCACAACTTACCTCTGGTAGCGATGATGAGACAGTCCGCCTATGGGACACACAAAGGGGAGCTGCTATACACCGTTTAGAAGGACATGCAGAATCTGTTACAAGCGCGGTGTATTCGCCAAATGGGATGCAGATTGCTTCAGGCAGTTTTGACAAAACGGTCCGTCTATGGGACCCGCAAAGCGGCGCAGTTGTACGCATCTTAAGAGGGCATACACGTGAGGTCTATAGTGTGGTGTATTCGCCAAGTGGAACGCAAATCGCCTCGGGCAGTGTTGACAATACGATCCGCCTGTGGGACGCACAAAGCGGCGCGGCTTTACATATCTTAAAGGGACATGCCAAGCCGGTTGGAAGGTTAGTATATTCACCAGACGGGTTGCAGATCGCCTCGGGCAGTTCTGATAAGACGGTCCGTGTGTGGGATGCGCAAAGCGGCGCGGCTTTACATATCTTAACAGGACATACAGATACTGTTTTTAGTGTGGTGTATTCACCGAGCGGGTTGCAGATCGCTTCGGATAGTTGTGATAACACAATCCGTCTGTGGGATGCGCAGAGCGGGACGGTTGTACGCATCTTAGAGGGACATACTAAGCAAGTTGATAGGGTAGTATATTCGCCAGACGGATTGCAGATCGCCTCGGGTAGTTCTGATAAGACGGTCCGTTTGTGGGATGTGCATAGCGGAGTGGTAACGCATACCTTACACGGACATACAGATACAGTTATTAGCGTGGTGTATTCGCCAAATGGAACGCAGATCGCCTCGAGCAGTTCTGATAAGACAGTCTGTTTGTGGGATGTGCATAGCGGAGTGGCAACGCATACCTTACACGGACATACAGATACGGTTATTAGTGTGGTGTATTCGCCAAGCGGAGCGCTGATTGCCTCGGGCAGCTATGACAAGACAGTCCGTGTGTGGGAGGTTGCTTCTGGAAAGTGTATAAAAGTGATTAAAGGATTTAGTGGCCATACCAATAGCGTAGCCTGGAAAAAGACGCCTGAAGGTTCTTATCTACTGATGTGCGGTGAAGATCGTTTATTGCGCCAGTGGAAGGTAAAAAAAGAAGGAGAAGGGTATACAGCAGAACTGGAGTGGATATCATTGCACAGGCAACTAAATGTGAGAGATATGCTAATCGAAGAAGTAAGCGGTTTAAGCCAAGCGAATGAGAAGTTGTTAAAACAGAAAGGAGCAGTAGACAGCTCTAAATAAAGGAGGTATTCCTCAGGGAAACTATAATCTGTCCAGGAAATTAGGGTATCTCCAAATCACGACGGCTGCTCGATATCTTTTCTAGCTCAACACGCTCTGCTTCGCTCAACTCCAACCGCTTCAAAGCCATCTCTCACATTCTATATAGTAGAGTTAGTTTTTGTTTAGTGTTCAGTATCGTGAGAAAGATCAAGGTTCTCAAAATTCATACCATAATCTGTAGCAGGAATTGGACTCTTGTCCGTAGTGAAATTTCGGCCCGCCAAACTACGGCTTTTGATGATAACAATCCGTTTTTCGACGGCTTCATTGTCGCTGTCAGGATCGCTATGATAGCCACGCTTAGTATCTTTAAGGGTTTCGTGTTCCGCCAATAATGCATGACTTCCGTGTGCATCCTCCTTGCCACTGTAAGGATTAATGTAATGCATAGGACCCAGGAATGTTTCTGCCAGATCTTTGCAATTTTGCTGGTGAATGTCAGAACACGGTTCGTTAGTTGAGGCGGTGTATGCTAGCTGCATTCCTGAAATATCGAGCACTTCCGTGCCGTTTATCTCAAGTTTGCCTACTGCTTTCAGAGCAGCCAGAATAGCTTCGCTATGCGAGCGTTTTCTGGGATGGTTTTTGTGAGTGAGTGCTTTATCTATGTCCGGAGGTAGATTTATATAATCGACACCCTGACCCATGCTACGTGCTACAACTGTGAGTGTTTTTCTCGTCTTTCCATTCCGATCGGTTTCTTTGAATTTTGCCAAGCCAATATTACGATCACTCCCCCCGAATACATGGAGCATTTTTCGAAGAACGGAAGCCTTACTGCTCTTTATGGCAACTTCTTTTGCAAGAATTCGATTATCTGTATTTTGTGTTTTTTCTAGACTCGATGGTAGATGAAAAGAACTTTTTGAAACATTGCTCTTACCCATGATTATCTCAACTTATTAAAAAAGTGAAAACTATAAAAATACATCTCTCTTTTAAATGTCTATAATCAATATAGCAACGTCAAATTAATTTCTTATTAGTAGCACGAAATTCTGTATCATTAAAAGAATCGATTTTATTCTGATTGCCAGAAATATGAAGAACTTGAGTAAGCAGGCTTTTCATGCATGTGAACCACTAGTAATTTTAATCACTGCGCCAAATTTACACGCCCAATAAACAAAAACCCCCTTGGTTCACAAGGGGGTTTTTGTTTATTGCATGGTGCGAGGAGCGGGACTCGAACCCGCACGCTATTTAACTAGCGTCAGGACCTAAACCTGGTGCGTCTACCTATTTCGCCACCCTCGCAATCTGATTGGCATTGCACGTTTTGTACTACTTTTTATACTTAACGCGCTTTGCAACTACCGATGGGCCGCGATTCTACCAGATCCTTTATCGAAAATTCATAAAATAAAGATAAATTATCAGCGGTTTTCGTTATTTTATGACTGTGCTGCTCCAATGGATGGGTGCTGTCTTATTTTTAGCTCGAAGCCTTGCGTATCACTGACCAATTCCGCATGTGCGCCAACGGGCAAGGTTGCAATATCAGGGCCGTGCCCAACGGGTAAGCCCGTGAGGATCGGGATGTTTAAGGTATTGCGCAGGTAGTCCAGCATATTGTCTAAAGTGTAATTGGTATCTTGCTCGGCAGGACGGTTTGCACCTAACTCTCCTATAAGGAGTGCTTGCTGGCGCCCTAGTATGCCAGCCAAGTGTAGCTGGCACAGCATGCGTTCTAGGCGAAAAGGGGCTTCGTTGATATCTTCAATAAATAAAATGCCGCCTTCAATCTGCGGCAGATAAGGGGTGCCAATGAGGGAAACGATTGTGGCGAGATTGCCTCCCCATAACATTCCAGAGCAGTGCAATGATTGAGTTTGTGGGAAATGCACGCTTAGCGTGAGGGGGGACGGTGCGAATATTTTCTCAAACGCGTCCATGGTGAATGCGCTTGCTGTTTGTGCACCAAAATGGCTGCATAGCATGGGGCCGCTATAGGTGGTAAGCCCTGCGAGGGCAAGCAAGGCCATTTGTATGGCGGTGAAATCGCTGTGGCCCATTAAAATAGTTGAGGTATGCTTTAAGCGTTGTTGCAAGCCTGTGTAGTTTAATAGAGGCAATAAACGAATAGCCCCATACCCTCCCCGCGCAGCAAGTACTAGTTCAGGAAGTGCATAGTGTGGGTCGGCTAACTGGTTGATCTGCGCGGCACGCACTTCGTCTGTGCCTGCAAAACGCAAAAACCGCTGTTGCGTTACCTCAAGCTGGTCTATTTGCCAGTGCGCAGCTTGTAAGCGCGCAATGGCGCGATCGACGCTGGCTGGGTCGCGTACATGCCCCGATGGTGCAATGAGATTACAACGGCGTAAAAATGGCATTTGAGAAGTAGGATCTACAGAATAAAATGAAGAAAGAGCCACGGCGCACTGCGCAACCACAAAGATGCGCCCTTTGGGGCCAATTATAGAAACCCTTTAGTAAACCATGAATGGAAAGGCATATGGATCGCATACCTCCTTTAGCTCAGTCTGGAAATTCCCGCCAAGTTCAAACAGAGTCTTATACCCATGATAGCGCTAGCCCTATCATAGCTTCTTTCGATGTGTCAGAGCCCATACAGGCCGTTGTACAAACGCCGTATGCTACAGAAACTATAGAATGCCCGTTTATCGGTGAATTAGCTTCTCTTGCCCATCATTTCAATACTTTCACCACCATTTGTTTTTCTCCCAATGGATGCTGGATTGCCGCAGCCAGCCTCGAGTTGCAACAGATTTTTTTATACGATACAGAAAATGTGCACAAGGTATTTACTTTTAAACGAGAAATTATACCTACAGGTAGAAATATAGATAATGGTTTTGAAAAGCTAATTTTTTCAAAAAATGGGGAATATCTTGTCGCCAGTGGAAGTAATTTTATCTATATATATAATGTCCATACACTTGAACTGGATAGGGTTATAGAAAAAACAACGCTCCCACAGAAAGATTATTCGGAGTGCATAGCACTTTCTTCAGATGGAAAGTGGATGGTTTATCTACAACGAAACTCCCCTACCCTGTACCAGCCTCAACTAAGGAGCATGATTGCTCCTTATCCATGCATCCGGTCTTTAGCAAGCAATAAAAATCATATTCAACCTGTTTTTTTACCTTGCAATACCTGGCTCGCCTGTGCGGGCAACGGCATAGTGCATATATACTCCACTCCCCTAGAAGGGCAACCAAAAGCACTACCGGAAATACAATTAAAACTGGAATCACAGAAGAAAGTGGCTGCGCCCTCTTCATCCTCTACGCATTTAGCATCGAATAGCCATTTATATGCGCAGCAAATAGCCGCGCAGGCAAAAACAGCATCAAAATATGCAATACCAGAAATCACTGCATTGGCAGTATCGTCAAATGGGCGGTGGTTGGCAGTAGGGAATATAAGTTGTGCTTATGATGATAGCGTGCGTTTTTCTATCGGCCTTTGGCAGACTGTTAGACCTGGCTACCCCCCTGAGCGATTTCGCTGCACCTTGCGTGGACACACAGCCAAAATAGACCTCATTACTTTTTCTGAAAATAGTCAATGGCTGGCGTCTGTAAGCAAACATGAGCATACTATTCGGATTTGGTCTCCTCAAGCTGCACAATGCCTGGCAACCGTACAATTCCCATCCTTATTTATTGAGGATTGTATTTTGCAAGAAACACCAATAGGGTGTGATTTAATTATTCGGTCTTTTAAGAAATTTTATCGTATACCTATCCAGCTTCCTGAAACGCGGACCATTGCATTTGCAGAAAAATACAGCGTGTAATACACAGCGCAGATTTTCCACTTATTTTTTATCTTTTTTATCAGACTGATTTCGTTTATTTTTTTTGCTGACCCCTGCTTTGGTTAAAGAAATAGCCACGGCCTGCTTTTGTGCTGCTTGTTTATTTTTAGGATGACTGCTTCCAATATGGCCCTCATCCTTATATTCATGCATGAGTGTTTTAATGTTTTCAGAAATGGCTTCTTGAGATTTCCCTTTCTTTAAAGGCATTATGCTCTCCTTATCTGCTTATAAGTATTGAAACTATACTTATAAGACTATTACATAATCTACATTCAATATAATCCTTTTCGCCCCCATGCCCCTATTTTTAAATTACCTTCCGAGAAAATACCTCACTCTACCCCTTTTAATTCTATGTGCAAGCCTGTCTACGGCTCAGGCTGAACCTGAAACTATTCCCCATGATGCAGTAGTTGAAACCTGTTTTTCCTATACACGTACCTGTAGCGCAACAATAGTGGAGTTTATTGAAAGTGCACAGCGTCACGTTTGGCTTGCAGGTTATAGCTTTACTTCGAGCCAAATTGCACAAGCACTTACAGAGGCACATGCACGCGGCGTAAAAGTCCATTTAGTATTAGATGCCTCCAATGAATTTAGCCGATCAAGTAAAGCAGCGGAACTGGTTGCCTATGGAGTGGATGTGCGTATTAATCATCGGTATGCCATCATGCATCACAAGTTTTTGATCGTAGATAATGCTGTGGCTTTTGGGTCTATGAATTTTACGGAGGGGGGAAATCGGAGAAATGCAGAGAATTTTAATATTTTTAAGCAGATGCCAGAGTTAGTGAAACAATATCAAAGAGAGTTTTTAAGGCTGTATGCTGAGTCACAGCCTTATGTATCGAGGGTAAAAACTAGAGGGAGTCATACAGTTAATAAAGGGAAGCCGTTGGTGGTAACGAAGAAACCGCAACATTAAACTGCCAACTTTTAATTATTAATTTTGACATCTATATACCGGTAGGTTGGTGGTGAGGCACGAACCTACCATACTGGCTACTCGGTTTCGAAAGAAATCTATTTTAAGTACACACTATTCTTCCTTCTGCAACCAGGTAAGCTGCGCTTCCTTTTGTACTCCTATAAAAGCTTGGCTCACTTTATCAACCTGCTCAGGTTTTAAATGAATCGATTTGGAACCTGCTGCCGTATAAAAATAAAGGTGACTATCTTGAATATAGAGCACCGTAACCGGTTGTCTTGGTCCAAGAAAAACAAGGCGATAGAGGATTTGAATCTGCTCAAACATTAAGTTTTTCAGCAAAGGATAAACCAAATCAAGATGAAAACTTAATACACCAGCTGCAGCCAATCTCAAAGCCGGATTAGTACCCTGTACTGCATTGACCAAATCCACAATAGACCACTCAGGCAGTGCTTTTTGCCGACATAATATTTCAACTGCCGCTTCTCTGGCGGCTTCGTTTTTATGATGTAACAAGGCCATCAAGGCTGAAAGGTTCTTATCGGATAAGGCTTCCTGTGTATCTAATATCTTGGCTGCTGCCTTCCTCAACTCCTCATCTTCATTTTCTAGCGCAGTTATTAAAGTTGAAATAGGTTGAGTAGACAACGCTTCCGGCTCGCTCATATCCAACGCTGCCGCACTGCAGATCTCTTTGTTTTCATCTTGTAGCACAGCGCTCGAGGTCGATATGACCGCATCAGATCGCTTCTTCTGCTTGCCTAACACATAGTATGCGCGAACTCTGACTTCCTCGATTTCATGCTGTGATAAAGCTTTCAACGCCAAAATCATGTTATCAGAGAGTATTTTTTGTCCGCCTAATATCACGGTTACAAAGTTACTGACCGCTTCATTTTCATGCGGTAGCAGATCTATCAAAGAGGAGATCGCATTTTCCGAAAGCGTTTCCTGTCTCCTTAATATTTCGACTGCCCGATCTCTGACCGCTTCATTTTCATGCGGTAGCAAAGCTACCAAAGAGGAGGCCGTATTCTCCGAGAGCCTTTCCTATCTGCTTAATATTTCGGCCGCCCAACCTCTGAGCACTTCATTTTCATGCTGCAGCAAATCTATCAAAGAGGAGATCATATTCTCCGAGAGTGTTTTTTGTTCGCTTAATATTCCGGCTGCTCGATCTCTGACTGCATCATTTTCATGCGGTAGTAAAGCTATCAAAGAGGAGACCGTATTCTCCGAGAGCCTTTCCTGCATGATTAATATTGTGGCTGCCCAACCTCTGACATCTTGATTTTCATGCTGCAGCAAAGCTATCAAAGAGGAGATCGTATTCTCCGAAAGCATTTTCTGGCTGATTAACATTCCGGCTGGCTGCCTTCTGATTGCTTCATTTTCATGCGATAGCAAAGCTATCAAAGAGGAGATCGTATTCTCCGAAAGCGTTTCCTGTCTGCTTAATATTTGAGTTGCCCAACCTCTGAACTCTTTATTTTCATGCTGTAGCAATATTATCGAAGACGATATGGCAGCATCAGATAATGTCGGACGTATTGCTAATGCCCAAATAATATTCCTCCTCCCTTCAGGCTGATTGAGGAAGGTGAGCAATAGACGCTCAGGGAAGGCCATATGGCGGCCTAGCATGCTTATCTTACAGTTTTCAGATGTGGTCTCAAAACGCAACCACTGTACCAACTCCGCTTCCAACCTATCGACCATATTGGCTTTCAAGTGGGGGCGTGCCTCATTCAAACACCCCATAATGACTTGCTGATGACGTAGACCAATCAAGTCCCGTGGCGCTTCCTCTAAAAGCGTAAAGAAATGGGCTAATGCCTGTCCCTTGAGTAAGCCCGCGACCATCCACCAGACAATCTCATACCGTGGGTTATATTTATGGGTTGCTATATAAGTATGTAGTTTCTCTCGATCCAGCATTAAGCCTAACCCTCTGTGCGCCAGGGCGGAATACGCTTGTAAGTGCTTTGCGAGAAACTGCGCCGCAAAGAACTCCTGAAAAGTTAAATGCAAGAAATGATAGCGGCGCTCTGCTTCAGGAAGATGGGTATCGGCTGTGTGTAAGTAAGATGTTTTTTTCAGATTCGTGGTAAAACTCAAAAGTAATTGTCTTTCTATCGCCGCGCTCTCATTCATTTCATTTCTACGCTGGCTCAATTCTTCCCGATCAAATTCAATTTTCTCTGCCGCTAATCCTTTGAACGCTAGGTATCCTAAGTAATAGATTTCAGCCGCCATAAATTCTTTAAGATCTGCTTGTGTCAAATTCGCAATGACCTCGCTTCCTAAAGATTGACCCTCTTCTTTTTTTTCTAGGCGTACACAGTCTTTGCGCCATAATTTATCAACCATAACCTCATACAGAGCGGACATGGTGATTCCTTGACCTTGAGGAAGCCTACCCCAGCTATAACAGAGGGCATCCAGCTGAATCGGGATATTCACGAGCCCCTGAATGAACGGAGTTTGCCGGATAAATTGTTGAATCGCGGCTTGGTTCACTTCAGGCACAAACGTTCGAATATAGGTTTGCACATTGTCTGGCGTAAAACCGACGGTTTCTAAGGTTAAATCCAACTGACCCAGTAAATGGGTATCCACCCCTGCAGGTCGGGACGTGATGACGACATGCTGTTGACTCAGTAATTCCTTTAAAAACCGGCTCAATGGATGGCTGTCATCGAGTTCGCCTACCACTTCATCTAAGCCATCTAAAATAAAGAGGGTTTGATTCTTATTGTGCTCAAAAGTTTTTATTAATTCCTCGGAATCCGTTTGGCTAGCAAAATAATGCTCACTCAATAATTTTTTTAAGCTATAGAGTTGTATAGTTTTCAGTTGCCGTAACGGTATCCACAACACACAAGCAAAGCGATGGCTCCAGGGCGCACGGTGCTGGTAATCATAGACCAGTTTTTTGCAGAAGGTTGTCTTACCAATACCTGCTCGGCCTTGAATCAAAAGTCGCTTTGGAAAGCCAATAGACCCATCGCGTAATGGCTGCGCATCAAACAAGTTTTCTAATGCGATTAACTTACTGTAATTAGTCTCTTGAAGCTGTTCACTGCTGGGCAGGCGGATAAACGCCGCCGCTTGCTTTTCTAATGCTTCTTTCTCTTTTTCTAATTGCGCATGACTTTCGACAATCGCTAGATTTATGTAGCAATCCCTTAGCGAAACCGTTTGACCTGAAACTCGCTGAATCGATAGATTGGAATGGTAATAGTGTTGATACAACACTTGACGTAGATCGCTGGATGACAGGTGACGGGGTTGCTGGTTCAGCGCAGCCTGCACCTTGTTACAGATAGTCTCTACACGATCAAAAAACTCCAGCGCAGTCGGCACGGACGATTGCGTATTTAGCCGGTCCATAAAACGACTGTATTCCTGCCAAAACTCGTCTAAAGCAGCTTTCGCTTCATCGCTCGTCACGAACAGTCGCTCGATGAGTTTTAACATCACGGCATGCCGACTTTGTTGAGCATATACAACCTGCCCTGCTTGGGCTTGTTGTTCAATGCGAGGAATATCTTCAATGCGTACTGTGGTCTGGTCCATAAAATGACCTAGGCAGCGCTGAACACTTTTTGGCGTGAATGCAACTGGAATAATACCGTGCTGATCCCCTAACTCTTCGGCTCGGATGTGCAAAAAAGCTATTTCGGTGAGCACATGATGAAAGCCAGTTTTTTGGGAAAAGGTATTGACGACCTCACGAATATGCACATCACTTCGTTGGCGTGCATCGATTAAATAAGCTTGTTGGAGTTGTTGATAAAAATCGGGATAGGCTGACCAAGCTAAATACTGTGCTAATACTTCAGAACAACAGACCATGACTTTATCCACAGGGTGCACATCACTTCGTAACTGCGTGGGCAGCAAGCAGAGTTGGCTGGTTAAGATATTGTCGAGCTGGGCATCTTTGCGTAGATTTTCTATTAAGCCTGAATACGGTTGTGCCATCGGCGTTTGATCGGAATACAGCTTTACACGAAGCTGAGATAATTTCTTGATCAAGTATTTCGCTATATCGGCTTTGGCTTGTCCGTAATCCGTATTATTGTGCGCATAGACTAGAAATAGGCTGGGTTTATTCGGTATTTCTAATGTACTCAGCAAAGACAACATCTTTTCAAATAAGCGATCGAGCAGTACGCTTTTTGCTTGAATAGACGAGGCAGTCTGAGCTAAAGGGGGCGTGCTGCTGGTAAACCATGAAAGGACAGGAGCCAGCCACGGTTTATCTATTGCTTGATTTTTTTGCTGAACACTGAGAGACAGGCTGCCTTTAGCCTCTATTTCTTGGAGTGCAGTCTGCGCTTTAGAGATTTGAACGCTACTTCGCTTGCTCTCGCTCGCTTCTCCCCCTGCTTCTTGATAAGTGCCACGAGCAGAGAATAAAGAAATACTGCTACCTCCCATTGAGCGGCCTATCTTATCCATCTTTTCCTTTTAGTTTGTTTTACTCAAGGCGCACAACTCTTCGCCTGCACGGGTGTGTATTCGTGGAGCGGATTCTAGCGAGACCGTGGCAGAGGTACGTATCAGGGGGAAACCGCTTTTTCCATGTTTTAATTAATCACATACCGCATAGAGGAGTAGGATTCGGCTAAATTTTAAATTGACACTCAATGCTAAATAAGAATAATCAATAAAAACAGAATAATCTTATAAAATTTTCAGAAAATTAGACCGCGTTAACTATGCATTATTAGATTGTTACTGATGTCAGGCAGGTATTCAAAAAGACTGCGGCATGCATGTTGGAGTTCATGCCTCAGCCAACCTGCCGAGGCGCATATGCAAAAAGGCTCTATAAACCTTCACCAATCACCAGAAAAGCAAAGAACTGTAGGTTGGTGGTGACGAAGGAACCCCAACATGCACACCACTGCCTCATTGATGAATAGCTTATAAACGCTCAAAACAAAAGATCAAAAAACAGTGGCGCGCATGTTGGGGTTCGTACCTCACCCCAACCTACCGAGATGTATATGTAAAAAAAGGGCTTTATCAAACTCTACTAAACCACAAGAAAAAGCAAAAAACGGTGGGTTTGGGGGTGAGGTGCAACAGCGTGCATAAGCAACACAGCATCAGCAAAGTCGTTGTGCGGTTATGTAAGCACAAAGCATACAAAACGCCTGCCGCCGGACTAAAACTAATCAATAGAAGGAGTATCGAGGGTGTTGCGTAATCCTGTTTCCCAAGCCCTGACAAGCACCCAAGCGCAGGTGCTAGCAGCGCAAATTTATCTGGATCAGGCTCGTTTGCAAAAGACAGCGCAGCATCTCGAGGTATCCTTAATCTTATATGACCAGGCAAAAGTCGCTTTCAAAAATATCGCAGATGCACGCCAACTATTTCCTCTTTTATCAGAGGTGAAAGGCGCTTTTATCCAAGCACGTACGCCTCAGACACCGGAAGAAGAGGCATTGCGCCAGCGTATCGCGGAAGTCTATTTTGAGCGCGCGGAACTCTTGGATGAATTTGGAAAGCCTCACAAAGCGCAGGCGAGTCGCAAAAAAGCGCAAGACTGGGGCTATTCGAGGATGCAGCCTGTATCCCTCCCCCCAGCTGTTCTGCTTTCTTTGAGTGGTGCGCCGGCGTGGGCTCAAACCGCCACATCTGCTCCCCTACCTGCCCAGCAAAAAAGCACGCTGGTAGATTATCTATTTGAAAAGGCGCTGTCGACACTGGGATCGTTAGAGGTGTCCAATAAACCCAGCCTTTTTCTAGTATATGCCCACGACAATAAAAATCATGGACGGGCTGAGGCCTCTACGGCTAAATATTTAATCGATAAGTTATCTCAAATCCGCGTCAACTTGTATTCCGATCAAACCCCGATGGGGCAACCCTTTTCCAGCTCGCCGGAAGAACTGGAAAAGGACGAACAGATAGGAGATATATTAACCAGTCAACTCTGTTTGTTGCCCGATCAATTGCGAGGCGATGTAAAACCGGTCGATAAGGTGGTGGTGTGTTGTTCGGAGGTATTAGGAAGCTACCTACAATGGCCGGAATATCAAACGTTTTATGAGAAGCTTCACGAGGTCTATTCCCAAGATCTAGCAGCCTATCGCCAAGACGGTGAAAAAGCAGGTACTTCGGCAATACGTACGGTAGTCGAACAATTTTCACGTCAAGCAGGGTTCCATCATGTGTTGACGGAAATGGCTTTTTTGCAAATCAGGGCACAGGAGCGAGGAGATGAACACGGCATTATCCCGGTTTCATTAACCCCCAGGAGTTATAAATACTGCCTAGATCATTTTATTGAAAAAACCAAAGTGCGCATGGAGGATATTCCTCGATTTGAGGAGCAAGCCAAAGCGGGGCAAGCCGTATATCCGAATCAAAGTCGGCACTGGGTGCTGTTTAAGCTGATCGAGCGGGTTTTAGTGGGCAGCGATGAGGCCAAAACGTTTCTGAACAAGTTTTGGCAGGGGTACAGCGATTTTATTTCTCGTTTAAATAATGATAATGGGTCATCCACGCTGGGCGAGCTGGAGTTTGCCAAGTTCGTAGATGGCATCTTCGACGGCATACGCACTGCCCTGCACAGCCAGCTTGTTTTCACCGTGCAGCAACACCACCAACAGTTGCGGATGTTCCATGCAGATCCTAGAATTGCGTTGAAGGAACAGTATTTCGCTGCCTTCAAGCAAGATGAGGCATTTAAGCAAACCCTCCAGCTCTATGTGGCACCCCACGGCAAAGTGAGCTTAAATGAGACTACTAACACTGTTCACCTTTTCCCCCAAGTTCGAACCTTTCTAAACGATAAATACGTGATCCTGTTGACGGGGGACTCCGGAGCGGGCAAAACCACGTTCAATCGCATTCTAGAAAAGCAATTATGGGACCAGAAAAAAGAACCCGATGCGATCCCGCTTTTTATTTCTCTAGCGAGTATTGATAAACCTGAGCACAATCTCATCCCCAAAGCATTAAAGAAAAAAGGACTGTCAGAATTTCAGATTCAGACCTTAAGGACAGAAAAACAAAAGTTCATCTTTATTTTGGACGGCTATGATGAGATTCGCCAGACCCGGAATATATATCTGAGCAATGGCATCAACCAACCTGACGGCTGGCAAGGCCGCATGGTTATCAGTTGTCGCAGTGAATATCTGGGCGAGGACTATCGAAGCCGTTTTCAACCTAATCCGCATCTGCAGGGCGAGGACCCGTCCTTTCAAGAAGTGGTGATCGCGCCGTTTTCAGAAGCACAGTGTAATCAGTATCTAGAAAAATATGTGCAGCACAACCAGATGACCTGGGCTGTGCAACGATATCAAAATGCCCTAGAACAACCGTATTTAAAAGACTTGGTCAGCAGCCCTTTTTTGTTGCGTGTCGTACTTGAAGCCTTGCCTTACCTGGAAAGCGAGGGGAAAGCTCAAAGTGCCATCCAGTTACGCCTGGATCTGTATGAGCAATTTATTAGACGTTGGTTTGAGCGCAATGAGCAGCGCTTAAGCGCACAAAATTTAACGGGGAATAAAAGTGAGGCTTTTAGAGCGTTGTGCGATGATGACTTTGCCGAGCACGGCATCGCATTGGTACAAGCGTTAGCGGTGCATCTGTATAGCGAGAATGCGGGCAGTCCGGTTGTTGAGTATTCGTTGCGTAAAGACAGGGGCAATTGGAAAGAGACTTTTTTTGGCAGAGACGAGGAAAAGCAACTGCTGCGCGAAGCCTGGCCGTTGAGCCGAAGCGGTCATCAATACCGCTTTATCCATAAATCGCTGCTTGAATATTTGGTAGCGCAAGCGCTCTTCGAGTCGTTTGATGCGTGCATAGAGCTGGGCACTCGCCCCCGTCGAGGTAGTAATACATCCATCTATAGCTTTGAAGCTCAGCCTATTTTACCCTCTCGGTCACAGCCAGAGATATCGCTAGCTCCCAAGCATTGGGTTCGCGATCTTGGCGTGGTGCGATGGTTGACCGAGCGCGTTGAGCAAGAGCCCGCCTTTAAAGAACAGCTTTTAGCGATTATCGAGCGCTCTAAAACCGACAAAACCGTACGTCAAGCCGCAGCTAATGCGATTACGGTTTTAGTCATAGCAGGGGTGCATTTTAACGGAGCGAATTTACAAGGCATCCAGATTCCAGGAGCAGATCTCAGTGACGGTTTTTTTGATTGTGCGAGACTGGACGGAGCAGATCTCAGCAAAGCGAATCTGCGCGGCGTATGGATGCGCAATGCCAGCTTAAGTGGGACTCGGATGCATGGGGTGCAGTTTGGCGAATGGCCTTGGTTAAAGGAAAGCAGCGAAGTCATGGCATGTGCTTATTCTCCGGATGGACAATTGCTTGCCGTCGGACTCGCTAGCGGCGAGATCAACTTATACAACGCTACAAGCTGGCAGAAAATCTATACCTTAGCAGGCCATATTGGCTCTATTTATAGCGTTGCATATTCGCCCGATAGCCGACAAATCGCTTCCGGTGGTGCTGACCACATGGTGCGACTATGGGACGCGCAGACCGGCCAAGAAATTCACATCTTAAAAGGTCATAGTGAGAAAGTGTTGAGTCTGGCGTATTCGCCCGATGGCCGACAAATCGTTTCCGGCAGTTGGGACCAAACGATGCAACTGTGGGACGCCCAGGCAGGCAAAAGGATCTTTCACCACTTACTAATCCATACCTGGCATGTTTTGAGCGTGGCGTATTCGCCCAATGGCCAGCAGATCGCCTCCGCTAGTGATGACAAAATAGTTCGGCTGTGGGACGTCCAGACCGGCTATATCCTGCACACCTTAGCAGGTCATACCGAGGCTGTTACAAGCATCGTGTACTCACCTGACGGCCGGCAGATCGCTTCTGGCAGTCGAGACAGCATGGTCCGACTATGGGATACGCAAACTGGCCAAGAAATCCACATCTTGAAAGGTCATACCGCATCGATTAGGAACGTTGTGTATTCGCCCGATGGCCGGCAGATCGCTTCTGGCAGTGATGACAATACGGTTCGGCTATGGAGTATGGGAACTGGCCAAGAAATCCGCACGCTGACAGGACATAGCTCCTCGATTATAGGCCTCGCGTATTCACCGGATGGTCAGCAAATCGCCTCCGGCAGTTTGGATCGGGCCGTTCGGCTGTGGGGTGCGCAGACTGGTAAAATCTCTCCCACCTTAACAGATAATACGGGCCGCATTATCAGCGTTGTGGTTTTGCCTGATGGCCGACAGCTCGTAATCGGTAGTAGTGGCAGAACGATTCGGCTGTGGGACGCTCAGACTGGCGAAGTTCTCCACACCTTAACAGGTCACACTGGCTATATTGAAAGCATTGCGTTTTCACCTGATGGCCAGCAGATTGCTTCCGGTAGTAATGACGAAACGGTTCGGCTATGGAACACTCAGACTGGTGAAATTCTCCACACCTTAACAGGTCACACTGGCTGCTATATTGAAAGCGTTGCGTTTTCACCTGATGGTCGGCAGATTGCTTCCGGTAGTAATGACAAGACGATTCGGCTGTGGGACGCTCAAACTGGCAAAGCTCTCTCTACCTTAATAGGTCATACCGACTATATTAAAAGCGTTGTGTTTTCACCTGATAGCCGGCAGATTGCTTCCGGTAGTAATGACGAAACGGTTCGGCTATGGGACGCTCAGACTGGCGAGATTCTCCACACCTTAGCAGGCCATACTAACCCTGTTTATAGCGTTGCATATTCGCCCGATGGCCAACAAATCGCTTCCGGTGGTGCTGACTACACGGTGCGACTATGGGACGCGCAGACCGGCCAAGAGATCCGCAGGCTGGCGAACCCTAACGATTCCATTCTAATCCATACATATTCGCCCGATGGCCAGCTGACGAGTCAACTGTGGGATATGATCACCAACAAAGTCATCTCTTTGGCAGGGCATACCAGCTCGGTTAAAAGCCTTGTGTATTCACCTGATGGTCGGCAAATTGCCTCCGGCAGTGTTGACGCGACAGTACTGCTCTGGGATGTCGCATCAGGCCAATGTCAGGCGGTTGTTGAGACATGTCACGGGGCCATTAACAGTGTAGCTTGGTATGCTACTCCAGAAGGAAATACATATCTTGTGACTAATGGTGAAGATGGGGCGGTGCGCCTGTGGCAGGTTCAATTCAACGGTGATCGCTGCCAAGTGCTTCTGTGCCGAAGTTCAACGCGGGGTAGGCTGACAGTGCTTGGGCTATCTATCCAAGGTGCCGTGGGCTTAAGTCCGATGAACGCACAGTTACTCATTCAGCGCGGGGCTGTTAGAGAACAGGCACCCATAATGATTGCATCTGCCTCAGAAGTCAGCGCATCGCCATCACCTTGTCCGATAATGTGAGCTTGTCACTCATTGACCTTGCCTTTATTAGGGCCTGTTAACACTTATATTTAAATTTAAGCGCATCGACAATAAAGGCGACGTGTATAAAAGCATTGAACATGACGTCGAGCTTGTCGAAACGGGAGAAGACACGCCTAAAGCCTTTAAGGCGGCGGAAGAGGCGTTCAACTTCATTGCGCCGCCTAGAGGGTTCGGTCAAAGGACTCCTTTTGTGTAGTGTAAAACTGTCCGCGAAAAAGGGTCAACTCCAATGGCCGATTACCCCGATTTCATAGAAAGCTTTCTTATATAGCTATTGAGATCGGGGTAGGTTTGCTCAAGTCGATGCCATATTCCAATGCTCAATTATAGAAATTAACAGGATAAAACCATGCTAGGCAGCATCTTTTCGTCATCACGGAGCCTACTCTCGCTACAGGAAACGCTAGATCTAGCGAGCTCTTACTTAGAGACTGCCCGCAAGGCTAAGGATCTCAAGATCGCGTTGGTGTTGTGCGATGACGCAGAAGCCTCGTTATCCGAGATGAAAAAAGCCTTGAAAAAGGCGCATGCTCCTGAAACCCTAGCAGATCAAACTCTGCGGGATAAAATCGCTACCGTGTATTTCGAGCATGGCAAGGTATTAGAAAAGTTAGGGCAACACGATAGAGCGCTGGGGAGCTATAAAAAGGCGCAAAAGTGGGGTCATAAGGGAATCAAGTCTTCATCCATAGTCCCTGCTCTACCCCGGTTTGCAAGCGATACCTCAGTTGTGACTCAGACCGCCACCTCTGCTTCGATGTCTGTCCAACAAAAAAGTGCCTGGATAGATTATCTGTTTGAGAAAGCGCTATCGACATTGGGATCCTTAGAGGTGCCCAATAAACCGAGTCTTTTTCTGGTGTATGCCCACGATAATTCAACACACGGAGAGGCCAGGGCTTCTACGTCTAAAGATTTAATCAAACAGTTATCTAAAATCCAAGTCACCCTCTATTCCGATCAAGCACCAACGGCGCAACCATATTCAACTCCTATACAGGAGTTGGAAGAGGATGCCCGGTTAGAAAATATCTTAAGCAATCAGCTCTGTTTATTGCCCACTCAGTTAAAAAAAGGAGTGAAACCGGTCGATAAGGTCGTCGTATGTTGTTCGGAGGTATTAGGAAGCTATTTGGAAAAATGGCCGAACTATGAAAAGTTTTATCAAGAACTTCAAAAGGCCTACCTCGAAGATCGAAAAGCCTATCTCGAAGACGATGAGCAAGCGAGCGCTGTGGCCATACGTCAGGTGGTCAAAAAGTTTTCACAAGTGCCTGCATATAACGCCGAGTTTCATCATGTGTTAACGGAAATGGCTTTTTTGGAAATTCGGGCACAGGAGCGGAAGGAGGATACGCATGGCATAGTTCCAGTTTCCTTAACCCCAGAGAGCTATACGCAATGCCTGGGGCGCTTTATTACATCGACCACGGTGCGCATGGAGGATATGCTCCGATTTGATGGGGACAGTAACAACAAGTATGCCTATCAAAAAAGTCAGCATGGCGTCCTTTTTAAGCTCATCGAGCGGCTTTTAGCGAGCAGCGAGGAAGCCAAAACGTTTCTGAGCAAGTTTTGGGATGGGCACGCCCAGCTTATATCCCGTTTACAGGATCCGTCCTCCACGCTGGGCGAACTGGAGTTTACGAAGCTATTAGATGGAATCTTCGGCGACATACACGCCACGCTGCACCGGCAGCTGGCCTCCACCGTGCAACAACACCATCAACAACTACGGGTATTCCATGCAGATTCGAAGGCTGCGCTGAAAGAACAGTACTTCGATGCCCTTAAGCACGAT
This sequence comes from Mycoavidus cysteinexigens, assembly GCA_031963045.1. Taxonomy (GTDB): domain Bacteria; phylum Pseudomonadota; class Gammaproteobacteria; order Burkholderiales; family Burkholderiaceae; genus JASSUD01. The sequence goes on along the minus strand of JASSUK010000037.1, from coordinate 28,590 downwards.
AAGGCATTTCAGGAAACGCTGCAGCTCTATGTGGCGCCCTACGGCAAAACACCTTTGCAAGACACCGCCCCCTTTTTGCTGTTATCGACTGTTCAAGCCTTACTAAAAGATACACACGTGATTTTGCTGACGGGCGACTCCGGAGCCGGCAAAACGACCTTCAACCGCATGCTCGAAAAGGAATTATGGGGCCAGAAAAAAGAACCAGATACGATTCCTCTGTTTATTGCTCTGCCAAGTATCGAAAAACCTGAGCACGATCTGATCGCCAAAGCGCTCAAGCAAAGAGGCCTGTCTAAATTTCAAATTCAGAAATTAAAGAAGGAAAAGCAGCGGTTCATCTTTATTTTGGACGGTTCTGACGAAATTCAGCAAACCCAGAATTTGTATCTGCACAATCGTATTAACCAGCCCGACGGCTGGCAAGGTCATATGGTCATCAGTTGTCGCAGCGAATATTTGGGCCAGGACTATCAAATTCGTTTTCAACCTAATCAGACCCTGCTGGGCGAGGCCTCCTCCTTTCAAGAAATCGTGATCGCGCCATTTTCAGAAACAGAACGCAATCAGTATCTAGAAAAATATGTGCAGCGCAACCCTATGGGTTGGACGGTACCCGAATATAAACAGGCACTCGAACGACCGCATTTACATGCTTTGGTCAGCACTCCCTTTTTGCTCCGAGTGATATTAGAAGCTTTGCCCTACCTGGAAAACGAGGAGGAGACTCGAAGTGACGTACAGTTACTCATGGACCTGTATGACCAGTTCGTCAAACTATGGTTTGAGCGTGACCAGCTGCGCTTAAGCACCCCAGCTTTAGCCGGTACCAAAAGGGAGAGTTTTAGGGAACTCTCCGATGATGGCTTTACCCGACACGGTATGCGGTTCGCGAAAGATTTGGCGGTGCATTTATATACCGAGAATGCAGGTAACCCGGTGGTCGAATTTTCGTTGTTTGAAGATGAGGGAAATTGGAAGGAGCGCTTTTTTGGGCGCGAAGACAAAAAGCAATTGCTACGTGATGCCTCACCGCTGACCCGCAGCGGTAATCAATACCGCTTTATCCATAAGTCGCTGTTGGAATATTTTGTTGTGCGATCGCTATTTGAGTCATTTGATGCGTGCGAAGCACTAAACATCCGCCGCCGCGGTAGCGATGCTTCCACCTATAGTTTTGAAAACCAAACTGTTTCACCCCGCCAAATACTGAAAGACTTCTCATTAGCCCCAAAACATTGGGTCAAAGATCTAGGTGTAGTGCGCTTACTGACCGAGCGTGTTCATCAAGAAAACGCATTTAAAGAGCACCTTTTAGCGATTATCGAGCGCTCTAAAACGGATGTTGAAGTCCGCCAAACTGCGGCCAATGCCATCACTATTTTAGTCAAAGCAGGCTTGCAGTTTAATGGAACGGATTTAAAGGGAATTCAGATTCCCGGTGCAGATCTGAGCTATGGTGTATTCGATTCTGCGCAATTGCAAGGGTCGGATTTAAGAAAGGCTAATCTTCGCCAAATATGGCTGCGTCAAGCTAATTTAAGCAACGCAAAAATGAAAGGGGTGCAGTTTGATGAACTCCCCTTTCTTGAAGAACAGGATAGGGTGCTGTCCTGCGCGTACTCGGGCGATGGGAAATTATTTGCAGTAGGCCTCGAGAATGGCAATATTAATCTCTACGATACGTCAAATTGGGAAAAGAAGGATACCCTACGAGGCCACAGCGGAGGCATTACTAGTGTTATGTATTCGCCAAAAAATGATCAGATCGTCTCGAGTAGTTGGGATACAACCGTGCGATTGTGGAATATAGATACGGGCAAAACTCAACTCATCTTAAAAGATCACCACCACGAGGCTGTTAACGTCGCCTATTCACCTAATGGTGACCAGATAGCCTCGATAAGTTATGACAATACGATAAAGTTGTGGGACGTATGTAACGGTAATCTGCTGCAAACTTTAAAAGGACATAGCAAGATAGTTACTAGTGTCGCCTATTCGCCTAAAGGGAATCAACTCGCCTCAGCAAGTTATGACGACACCGTGCGGCTGTGGGACCTAAGTAGTGGAGCATTACTCCATACTCTAAAAGCACATAAAAGTATAGTTACTAGTATCGCCTATTTGTCCGAAGGAGACCAACTTGTATCAGCAAGTTGGGATAAGACTTTGCTGATATGGGATGTGCGAGAGGGGAAAGTAATCCATACCTTAGAAGGACATAACCACCAAGTGCACTGCGTCATGTATTTGCAGCATCCACAAGGCAATCGGATTGTATCGGGAAGTTACGATAAGACCATACGGCTATGGAATCCGAATACTGGTAAGCTCCTCTATACTTTAGAAGGCCATGGCGACAATATTACAAGTGTGGCGTACTCTCCCCAATTCAATCAGATTGCATCAGGAAGTTATGACAAGACTGTGCGATTGTGGAACATAAATAACAGCACGCAGCTTTCCCCCTTAAGCGGCCATAACGATTGGGTTAGTAGCGTTAAGTATTTACCCAAAAATAATCAGATCGCCTCAGGAAGTTGGGACCAAACCATACGGTTATGGGACGCGGACACCGGCAAGCCACTCCATACTTTAAAAGGCCATACCCGCAGGATTAATAGCATCGCTTATTCGCCCAAAGGCGAGCAGATCGCCTCGGCAAGTACTGATAAAACCATACGCGTATGGAACATAAGTACGGGTAACTTGCATCTCATTCTAGAAGGCCATAAACATGAGGTTATTGGCGTCGCTTATTCGCCTGAAGGCGAGCAGATCGCCTCGGGAAGCAATGATCGCACCGTGCGGTTGTGGGAAGCTGAAAGCGGTAAGTGCATCCGCACTTTAGAAGGCCATAGTAAGGGGGTTTACAGTATTGCCTATTCGCCCCTTCCACTTAACCAGATCGCTTCGGGGAGTTTAGACAACACTATAAGATTGTGGAATGCTAAAACCGGTGAGCTTCTCCACGTTTTGGAAGGCCATAAAAGTTGGGTTAAGAGTGTCGTATATTCGCCGCAAGGTAATCAAATCGCTTCGGGAAGTGAGGATCGTACTGTGCAGTTATGGAATCCAGAAAATGGGGAGTTATTCCGCACGTTGTACGGTCATAATGATGGAGTTACTAGCCTTGCATATTCACCCAAAGGCGATCAGATCGCATCAGGCAGCATGGATAAGACTGTGCGAATATGGGACGTTCATACAGGCAAAGAGCTAGCAGCAATCGAAGCCTTTAATGGGCCAGTGACCAGCGTAACCTGGCACGAAACTCCTAACGGCCTTTATCTAATAACAGGTAGTCATGATAAGTCTGTACGGAGATGGAAGCTCGTCAAAGAGAGCGATACCTACAAAGCATTTCTGTGCTGGAGTTCAACGCAAGATGTACTTAGAGCAAGTGGTACTGTAATCAACGGAGTACGAAAAAGCCTAAGCGAGACTAATGCGCAGCTTTTAGCGCAGCGTGGTGCTGTGGACGAGCCACCTCCACGCTCACGCAAAGCAAATCGGAGGTGATCGCGGAGGTTAAATTTAGAAAGATCGCTCAATTCTGGCAGTTCAGATAGCCTGGTGCGCCCCCTACCCTGCAAAATATTTTTACACACTTTTAAATTATCCACTGTAAGCGAAATGAGAGCGACACCAGTATTTTTCGTCGCGGCAGACGCATCCTGACGTTTACGGGCATCGCTTACAAAGCGAGAGGCAGGCCAGCCGCCTGTTGGGCTTGTTGAATCGCCTGCTTGAAGTTGACTTCCTGATTCGCATCGCTAAAAGGAATGCTCTGGAGTCCTTGAGTTGTATAGAAATACAAGGAACCTTCCTGAATATAGAAAGCTCCTGCCTGATCAAAGCATTGTTTGAGTAAACATTCTGTATAGATTAGTGCTATTTGTTGATTGTTAAGCATAGGCAATAAGCGATAGAATCTCCAGCGGTGTTTGGCTAACACTTCAGCCGCGCTGCGCTGCACCTCCCAGTACGGGTCCTTCATCAAAGCGATCAAAGCCTCTACTGCCGAGGCCGGTAAATGAGACAGTTGACCTAGGGCATAAGCCGCGCTGCGCTTCACCTCCCTGTGCGGGTCCGTTGTCAACGCGATCAAGGCATCCACGGCCGGGGCCGGTAACGAAGACTGCTTACCTAAGGCAGCAGCTGCGCAGTGTTGCACTCCACTGTCTGGATCCATCGTCAACGCGATCAACGCATCTAAGGCTGAGGACGGTAACGAAGACTGCTTACCTAAGGCAGTAGCCGCGCAGTACTTCACATCCCTATCCGGATCCTTCATCAACGCGATCAAGGCATCTAAGGCCGAAGCCGGTAACGAAGACTGCTTACTTAACAACCCAGCCGCGCGGTACTTCACATCCCTGTCCGGATCCTTCATCAAAGTGATCAAGTCATCTAAGGCCAAGGACGGTAACGGAGACTGCTTACCTAAGGCGGGGGCCAGGCGACCTTTCATACACCTGCTCGGGTCCTTCGTCAAAGCGATCAAGGCCGAGGCTGATGACGGAGGCTTACCTAAGGCAGGAGGCGGGCGGCCCTTCAACCCTCCTCCGTACGGGTCCTTCATCAACGCGATCAATTCATCTAATGCCAAGGCCGGTAACGAAGACTGCTTACTGAACACCTCAGCCGTGCTGCACGTCTCACCCCAGTACAGGCCCTTCGTAAATGCGATCGAAGAATCGAAGGTTAATGCTGGCAAGGCATGTCGATAGTGACGTGCGCGTCCTATCTCTATTGCTGTTTCCATGGAGGCTAACTCCTCGCGACACTGGAGCAATACATGCTTGGGAAAGGTGGATACAGACGCCAGCGTGCCTTCGCCTGTCTTGAGCATTTCCAATCGTAGCCATTGTCCTAAACCATGCTCCAGCCTGCCTCGGATGGCGGGTGCTAATTCAATACCAGGCATACGGGACGCTTCATGCAGAACATTCATGATCAAGTGCTGATGAGCCACGCCGAACAAATCACGTGGCTCCGATTCAAGTAAAGTAAAGAATCGGTTCAACGCTTCTCCTCGCAACAGCCCTGAGACGAACCACCAAAAAATTTCATAGTGTGGGTTGTATTTGTGCTGGCGCACAAATGCGTCGGGGGAGGTTTGCTTCCACTGCTTGCTGTTGGGAGATCGGAGGGTGATCTCTCGCTCCGTTTCCCAATACTGAACAAAATGCTTGGCGGCAGAGAATTCCTGAAAGGTCAAATGCATGAAGTGGTAGCTACAATGGCTTTCCTCCGCGTCATCGGTATGCAGAAATGTGAGTTTTTTGAGGTTTGCTTCTAACGTAAATGGGAGCGCTGCCCCTTGTGCTTCAAGCTGCTCAATCAGCGCATGCAAATCGCTTTGCTGAAATTCAATTTGGTTATTCTGCAATCCCTGAAAAGCTAAGGCACTCAAAAAATCCTGTTCGGTTTTCACTACTTTCTCAATACGAGATGGGCTTAGCGCATTAATATGGCTCGCGGTTAATAGCTCCACCCCTTCCCGCTTACCTAGCCTTAGAATATCCTTACGCCATAATTTGTTCATCATGGCTTGATATAACGTGGTTACCGTCATCGCGCCCGGTGCTGCTTGCTGCAGACGCTTGATTTCATCCCAACTGTAACAAAGGGCATCCAGCTGGATAGGCACGTTGACGAGCCCTTGGATGAAAGGAGTAGCCTGGATGAATTGCTTGATCTGCTGGGCCTGCGGAACCGGCATCATAGCCGGATTGTCAAGATAGGCCATGACGTTTTCTGGGCTAAAGCCCACCGTCTCCAATTCCAAATCCATCGGATCGGTCTGTTTCAACTCGACATAGGGCCGAGAGGTGATTAACACCACAGGCTGATTGAGCAATTGTTTGATAAACCCAGACATCGGTTCGTGCTCGCCCCATTCCTGCGCGATTTCATCCCAACCATCGAGCACGAAGAGGGCTTTATCCTTAGCTGGCCCGTTGACTTGCTCGGCGAGCGTCTTCGCTAACGCCACACCTTGAGGACGAGACTGAAAATAGGTTTCATGAAACAAGGTGACTAGATCACAACTTTGTTTGCCTTTTAGTGTGCGCAGCGGAATCCACAACAAATAGTCGAAGCGATTCCGCCATTGCCCTTTTTGCGTGTACTCGTAGACGATCTTTTTGGATAAGGTGGTTTTGCCCACGCCCGCTCGGCCTCGAATCAGTATCCGTTTTGGGGTGACGGTCTTTTCATCATTGACTTTTCGAGGCTCAAACAGCTGCTCGAGGGGCACTAATTTCTGTTGATTCGATTCTATCGCCTCGACACTCGGTAAGCGATGAAAGGGGGAGGAGGCAACTTCTTCCTCTTTAGGTTCGCTCTCTTCCCATTCTTTAGGTTTTTTTTTTGCTTTACGCACTCTCTCGTGCTCCACGACGGCCAGATTGATATAGCAATCTTTCATCGACAGCGGCGGGCCCGAGAGCCGCTGAATCGCCAGTCGATCCAGTGATGCATAGCGGGCTAACGCCGTGCGCAGTTCGTTCGCATCCACCTTCTTCTGCAAGGCTTTTAGCGCCTGCTGGGCCTGCTGGGTGATGCCATCCCAAACAGGTAAATAGGCGGAGGCCGTTGGCACAGCGGCTTCGCTGTTTAAGCGCTTAATCCAGCCGGCATACCCAGTCCAAAAGGTGCTTAACAGCGACTCAGCATTGTGTTGCGCGAGCAGTCGCTCCAATAACTTAAAGAAGACCAGATGACGGCCCTGGTTCTTGTACACACACTCACCACTCGCCGGCTTCGAGGCAAAGCGAGCCATATCTTCAATCCGAACAGTCGTCGCTTCGATAAAATCCTGCAAACAGTTTTTATATCCGTCTGCCGATAACGAGACAGGAATAATCCCGTGCTGTTCCAGATAGTCGGTACGGATTTTCAAAAACGCCATTTCGGTCAACACATGGTGAAAGTCGGCTTTTTTGGAATAGGTATTGACCACTTTCCGTATTTCGGCTTCGGCCTGGGTGACATTTTGCTGGGCCAGCCCATAGGCCGTTTTCAGCTCCGCGCAATAGGCCTGATAGTGTTGCCCGGCTTCTCCCCATTGCAAATAATGCCCCAGGACCTGCGAGCCACAGACAATTACCTTATCGACCGGTTGGATCGCACCAATCGCTGTAGGCAATAAACACAACTGGCTGGTCAGAATATCGTCCAATCTGGCTGTGTCTGCTCGCGTGCTGAACGATGCTTGCGTTTGCTGCCCCTTGGGCTTTTGATCAGAATATAGATTTACACCCAGCTCACCCAGGTGATGAATCAGAAATTTTGCTGTGCCAGCGTCCGCTACCCCGACATGGGGGTTGTCATGCGCATACACTAAAAAGGCGCTGGGCCAAACGCTCGATACCTTGCATTGCTGAAATGTCTCTAAGGTTTTGGTAAACAGCAGGTCAACCAATTTATTCTTTTCTAAGAGGGAAACGTCAGCGGGGGTGGGAGAGGACGGTGCCGTAGCAGGTGATATCTTGCCTGGATGTACGGCAACTGGAGAACCGCGGCCCGACTGCGTCGCAACGCCCGGATGACCCCAGGCTTGCGCCTTTTTATAACTCGCTTGCGCTTTGTCCTCTTTGCCCAACTTCTCCAGGAGTTCGGCACGTTCAAAATACACTTGCGCAATACGTTGTCGCAACGCTTCATCGTCAGCTGTCTGCGACGTGCTGGCTCGGTTAAACGCATCTTTTATCTCTGACAACGCAGGAAACTGTTTGCGCGTAGTCGTGATATATCTAAAGTTGACTTTGGCCTGGTCATAAAAGAACAAGGCTACCTCGAACTGCTGCGCCTCCTTGTGCAGGCGCGCCTGATCCAGATAACCTTGCGCTAGAACCCGCGCTTGGTTGACGATTATGGTGTAGGAAGCAGGATAACCCAGCATAATCAATGCTCCTTACCCATTCTCCATCCCGCTGCGGCAAACGGGAGGCGCAGCCTCTGCGGATAAGGCATTGGAAGACTTAACATGATGTATTTCTTATTCTTTTTTTGCTTAAAAGTTGATGCGGATTTTTAAAAACGCCATTTTGCCTAATATGTATCCTTTTCACCTCACCTCGAGCTTAGGCTTCCTTCAACAACAGCGCTTCTTTTCGCATCGACTTTATACCTCCCTTTATTTGCACCGCTTCAAAAGCTTGAATGATTTTCCCCGGCTTTTCTACCTCCACTCGACCTAGGCCTCTTTCTGTATAAAAATGAAGTTGATGATCTTGCACATAAAGTGCTGCTATGTGTTCACAGCTATAATTAAACAAAAATTTCGTATAGAGAACTTCAATCTGGCTAGATGACAAGTTCGGCAGTATGGGATAAATAAGGTCAACATGCGTACCTAATACATCGGCCACCGCGTACCTAACAGCCATATCTCCAGACTGTAAAATACCGATCAAGGCCTGTATGGCGGCTTCGGATAGTGTTTTCTGTTTCTTTAACAGACTGGCTTCCGCATACTCGGCAGCCTCGACTTGACTTTCTAAAGAACTGATCAAGGCTTGCACGGCAGCTTCAGACAACGTTTCCTGTTTCTCTAACGCACGGGCAGCCGTAAGCCTAACAATCATATCTTGATCTTTTAAGGCGCTGATCAAAGCCTGCACGGCAGCTTCAGACAACGTTTCCTGTTTCTCTAACGCATAGACGGCCGCAGACCTGACATCCTTAGCTTGATCTTTTAAAACTCCGACCAAGGCCTGCACAGCAACTTTAGACAATGTTTCCTGTTTCTTGAGCACACTGGCAGCCCTAGACCTGATACCCCCATTTTCATGCTGCAAGGCGCCGGCTAAGGCCTGCATGGCAGTCTCAGACAAGGTTTTCTGTTTCTCTAACGCAGAGGAAACCGGAAGCCGGACAATCGCACTTCCATATTGTAAAGCACCAATAAAGGCCTGCACGGCAGCTTCAGACAATGTTTCCTGTTTTGCTAACGTACTGGCCGCATCAAAGCTGACCCACCGATCTTCATGCTGTAAAGCGCTGATCAAAACCTGCTCCGCGGCTTCTGACAACGTTTCCTGTTTCTCCAACGTATGCGCTGCCTCAGACCTGAGAAACCACTCAGACCTGCGAAACCGATCTCTATGCCTTAAAGCATCGATCAAGGCCCGCTCTGCAGCTTCAGACAACGTCTTCTGTTTCTCTAACGCATTAATTGCCTCATGTACGATAAGCGAATTTCTATGCTGTAAAGCGCAAACCAAAGCCTCCTCTGCGGCTTCAGTCAACATACTCTGGCCTCCTAGCGCACGGATTGCCACAACCTTAATATATTCACTTTGATCCTGAAAAGCGTCGATTAAGACCTGTACGGCGGCTTTGGGTAATGTACTCTGACATCCTAAAGCATGGATTGCCGCAAGCCTGACTTCCTCATTCTCATTTTGTGAAGTACCAATCAAGACTTGCATAGCAGCTTTGGACAAAGTGAGACGCCTGCCTAAGGTCAAAATAATCGGAATCTTTAAGTCATCAGACTGGTCAAGCCATTTAAGCAGTAGACGCTCCGGAAAAGCCTGCTGTCGCCCTAGTCCGCTTGATTCATCTCCCCGTTTCATTTCAAAATTAACCCACTGTGTGAGCTCTTTTTCTAGCCCATCAACCGTTTTCGGGTTTAGCTGATTACGCGTCTCGCTCAGACATCCAATCAATACCTGCTGGTGACGGCCACCAATCAGGTCACGGGGAGATTGTTCAAAAAGAGTAAAAAAACGTTCTAAAGCAGCCCCCTTAAGCAGCCCCGCCAACATCCACCATATGATTTCATACCGCGGATTGTATTTATGCGTGGCGATAAATGCTTCCACCTCATTGTGCTTCGGCATGAAGCCTAAACTTTTCTGCACACCATCAACATACGCAGAGAACCTTTCCACGTTTGTATATGCTTGTAGATGTTTTACCAAAAACTTTGCTGCAAAAAACTCCTGAAACGTTAAATGCAGAAAATGATAATAACGTTTTTTTTCGTCGGGTTCTTCTGCATTAATGGTATGTAAAATAGACGTCTTTTTCAGCGTATATGCATCTATTTCTATACCACCAGCGGCGTCAAGCTCTTTTTCACATTCAGATAAATCATTCCAGCTAAATTCAATTTTCCCCGTTTCTAAACCTTTAAAGGCCAAGTAGCTTAAATAGTGGATTTCAGGAGCCATCCTTTTTCCCAACTTAAATTCTGTCAATTCCTCTTCAGAATTTCTTTTCTTTAAGCGTTTACTATCCTTTAACCATAATTTATTCACCATTGCTTCATATAAACTGGTCATGGTCACAGTTTGATTTTGAGGCAAATTCTCCCAGCTGTAACATAAAACATCGAGCTGAATCGGTATATTTACCAGCCCCTGAATCAACGGTGTATGGTCGATAAATCGCTGAATCGCTGCCTGGTTCGATTCAGGTGCAAATTTTTGAATATAGGTTCGTACATTCTCTGAGCTAAACCCGATTGTCTCCAGTTCCAGATCCAGCTCATTGCATTGAGAAGCATTTACCCCTGCCGGACGTGATGTAATTAATACATGAGGCTGGTTAAGAAGATGCTTAAAAAAATGATTTAAATGATGATTCTCACTGAAAATTTCCGTGACTTCATCCAAACCATCCAGAATAAATAAAGTCTTGTCCTGATAATCAAGAAAAGCTTTTCCTAAAGCCTGGGCTTTGGCCTTGCCATAATGTGAAAAATAATGGTGACACAGTAAATCTTCTAAATAGTGGGACGAGGCGGTCTTAAGCTGCCGTAACGGGATCCATAGGATATTGTCAAACCGATCTCGCCATAAACCATTGTGGTAATACTCATGCACGATCTTTTTGCATAAAGTGGTTTTACCTATCCCGGCTCGGCCTTGAATCAAAATCCGTTTGGGAATATTTTCTGAGCCATCACGCAGTTTCTGCTTTTCAAAAAGCTGCTCTAGAGGGATTAATTTATTGAAATTCGTTGTTTTTAGCCGCTCTGCACTTGGTAGGCGTTCAAAAGTCGTGGCTTGTCTTTTCAATTCTTCCTGATCTTTTTCCCTGTACGCTCGGCTTTCCACAATGGCTAGATTGATATAGCAATCATCAAGTAGCATTGTCTGGCCTGATACACGCTGAATCGAGAGATTTGAACGTTTATAGTACTGATACAGCGCTTCGCGCAGATCGACTGAGGAGAACGTGGGTGGGAGTAGTTTTTGTATGATCTCCTTATGTTGCATACGCATTTGAGATAGATGCTGCGCTTGCTCCCTGAGCTGCTTCATCCATATATCATCAAAGATGCCGTCTAACAGCTTGACAAATTCAGACCACGCCAGTGTTGATGGCTTATTCTTTAGCCTGGAAATTAAATCGTCATACCCCTCCCAAAATTTGTTCAAAAACAGTTTTGTTTCGCTGCTCTCTCCCAATAGCCGTTCGATTAGCTTAAACAAGACGAGGTGCAGGCTTTGATTTGGATACACCTCTCGTCCCGCTTGAGCTTGCGCCTCAAATCGTGGAATATCGCCTATCCGAACCGCGGTCTCTGCAATAAAGTGCGCGAGACACGATACATGGCTTTGAGGCGTTAATGGAACGGAGATAATGCCGTGCCGATCTTTGAGGCGCTCTTCCCGAATTTGTAAAAAAGCGATTTCCGTCAATACATGATGAAACCCTGCCTTATATTCGGGTTCTTGTGAAAATTGCCTTACCACCTCACGAATGGCCGATGCATTTGCTTGCGCGCTGTCAATGCGATAGGTTTCTTGATCTTTGAAGTAGGCTTCTCGAAGTGCCTGGTAAAATTTTTTATAGTCTGGCCATTTTAAGTAATTACCTAATACCTCAGAACAACAGACAACCACCTTACCAACAGGGGCCACTCCTTCTATTAATTGAGTGGGCAGCAAGCAGAACTGACTGGTTAAGATATCTTCTAATTGCTGAACGCTTCCGGATTCTTCCGAGGACGTTGCAGGTTGCCCCATTGGTGTTTGATCAGAATACAGATTGACGCGGATTTCGGATAATTTTTTGATTAAGTATTTAGCAATACTAGCTTTAGCTTGTCCGCAAGCAGGATTATCGTGCGCATAGACCAGAAACAGACTGACTTTATTCAATACATCTAAGCGTTCAAACGTAGAGAGTGCCTTTTCAAATAAGTGATCCACTTGCTCACTTTGTACGGCGTTGGACACTGATAGGCTCGCATTACCTCCGGTGCAAGGAGGCAATGGATTCTGGGAGGGCGAAATAGAGCTTTGTCCGTCAAAAGGGGCTACCGCACTTTGTTCTTGATACTCACTTAATGGCAGTTCTTGTAAAAAAACGTGGTACTTATCGCGTACCGTATCAAAGGCTTGTTTGGCTAGATCAGTAGGATTTCTTTCATATTCGATTTTGGCCTTCTCTACTGCCTCTACATACCATTTTTGGGCCTCTTCTAGATTGCCGATGGCTTGGTAGGCTTGCGCCTGGCCTAACAGATGTTGCGAAGATAGAGAAGGATGCGGCAAAAATGGGGTTGACGAAAGCGGACGCACTCCTGCTATAAAGTTAAACAATTTTCTCTCTCACTATTAGAATCAGCCACGATAGGACCTCCTATCATGCTGGCGATATTGATTTTTGCTTCTACCTTTGTAGGCGAGGGAACAAAATTGTTCTGCAAAATTTGATGACTTTATCTTATTTAACTTATTTTATGCAGGTATTCAAAAAGCCAATGGTATGCATGTTGGGGTTCCTTCGTCACCACCAACCTACCGAGATGCCTAATGTAAAAGGGTTCTATCAAACGCTACCAACCACAAGAAAAGCAAAGCACGGTAGGTTGGTGGTGACGAAGGAACCCCAACATGCATACTTCTTCCTTTTAATCTTTGTGTTCGGCCTATCAACAACTCACCGTTCTATAACATGCGTAACATCAGTTATTTAAAAGTTGGTTAGTGCAGCGTGCGCTGCCTTCTCTTCTTCTGTGGCTTCGATAATCCGCAGAGAAGCTGCAATTTGCGCGGAAATAGCGGCGGATGCGGTCGTTGTAGAGTGCTGAGCGGTAGGCGTTGTTTGAGGGTCAGCTATGAGTAGCTCTTCCTGCCCACACGTCATCGCCAGATAGACTTGTCCGAGTAGCTGTGCATCGAGTAAGGCGCCGTGGAGCGTGCGGTGGGTGCGAGGGATGCTGAAGCGGTCGCATAGCGCATCTAGGGAATTTCGCTTACCTGGAAAGAGTGATTTGGCTTGTGCGAGGGTGTCGATTACTGCGTGGCAATGTGATGTGAAGCTAGGGTGCTTTGCGCGCTTGAGTTCTGCTTCTAGAAAGCCTACGTCGAAGGGGGCGTTATGGATGATGACTTCGGCACCGCGTACGAAGTCGCAAAATGATTTTGCGACTTCTGAAAAGGGAGGGTGCGTGCTTAAAAATTCAGTGGTCAGGCCGTGAACGGCTAATGCAGCAGGGTCGCTATCTCGACCAGGATTGACGTAAAAATGCCATGTGTTTCCTGTTAAGCGGCGCTGGTTCATTTCTACACAGGCAATTTCAACTAAGCGGTCGCCTTTGTTAGGGTACAAGCCGGTTGTTTCGGTATCGATGAAAAGTTGTCGCATGTTTGTGGCTATGGTTTGAAAATTTTTAAGAATGGGTTAAGGCTTTCTTTATAACCGTCAGCTAACGAATAGAGGTAGGTTGGTGGCGATGGAAGAACCCCACATGAGTCTGCTCCTAAAAAGTTAGACATTGGGTCTGACTTTTTAGAAATTTTTATGAAGGCGTATAGTAAAGAATTAAAACTTTCAGTGGTACAGAGATGTTTGTCTGAAGTAGAAAGTTAGGGAGCGATACCGAAGTAGTACGGCATTGATAGTGCAGCAGTGCGAAATGGGTAGCTGCTTACCAAATACATGGTCAAACGAGCCTTGAGAAGAAACGCAGTTATTACAGTGCACAATTCAAACGGTCGGTTCTGAAACATATGCGAAAGCACGCGCTATCGTACCAGGAGACCCCAGCCCACTTTGATATTCGTGTAGACCAGCTATAGATTTATATAGCGCAGAGATCATTACCTATGAAATGGCTACACGCCCAGTATTCAGATGGTGAGCGATATGCTTAAAAAGGCGTGTGTACGTCTGGGCAAAGATGACAAGCTGATCATGCACTCGGATCAGGGCTAGCACTATTTTCCAAATTATTTAATTTCAAAAAAAAAATTCAATTTCTTTTTTATTTTTATTCAGCATGCCAGCAAAATCATATCTTTTATAGTACAAGCCACAATGATATAAATGTATTTCATTTACAGATAAATATTCTGAAATTTTTCGCAAATCATCAAATTGGAATCCAGATAAATTATTTTTTGATAAATATATACATTCGACCTCTGTACCTTGTAAGTTTTCGAAAATAAATTTCGCCATATCCTTATCAATATTATCGGCTTTTAATGACAAATCCTTTAGATTTCTCGGGAGATTAAGAATCAAAAGTTTCATCCCTTCACGACTGAGTGCAGCAGAGTTTATTGACAAACAATCAACATCCAGCCTCTTTAAATTTTCAGAACATTTTTTTAAAATTTCCTCATTCATTCTGATTATATCAAAACTAAGAGCACCAACCTTTTTATTTAATAATGCCCCCATTAACGTATCGAGCTTTTCAATATTAAATGTAGTTCCTACAAATCCAAGATACGGAATCTCAACCAATGCTGTATTTTTATTTAATATTTCTATAACTGCTTCTGCATATTTTTGCTTGACAAAGCGACTCTCACAACCGACATATAAATCCAACGATTTTAGATCTGTTCTTTTCGACAAAGAATCCAATATTGCATGGCGTCCTACAGGGGTTATGTAGGCTAAACTCAATTTGATATGCCGCACTCTCTCTAGATTTTTTTTAACCTCGTATGCAATTTTATTGGGATGTAAAATACGATTTTTCACGATCGCATCAACGCTATGATCACACCATTTTCTTTGCTTCACTTTGCTTAAGTATTTTATATATTTTTTCCATTTTAATGATTGCTCAACTTTCCCAATAAATTCTTTATCTCTATTCCAATTTAAATTCACACCATCATTTTTTAATATTATTTTTACTCGATTCAGAAAAGTACTATTTATTCTCATTAGCAAAAATAATTTTTGTGTAGACTCTATGGGGATATATGGTTTTGTAACATACGCTAAAATTATATCTACCACTTCCGGTGGTATTTGACGAGCTGTATCTACTCCTCTATTTTTCACGAGTGCGACAGAGGAATCTATGAAGGGTGCAACTTTATTTATAAGTCCATTTGTAATTTTCATGATGGGCATTTTTTATAAACGAATTAAAAAATTAATAATCATTTTGGCCGAGTTTGCCATCGGCTTTAATAGGACCCATCGTGGGTTCAACTGCATCCACCCGTGAACGCAATGCGCTCAACGCTTTCTCTTATTCTGCTTCGCATGCGCATAGCGGCTGATTTGGCTTAGGTGATGGATTGCAAAGTATGAGGAGAGCACGGTGCTAAAGCTATCCATAAATACCCTGGGAAAAAGTTAAGCATAGCTACAGTGCTGGGCTATGCTGTCTTATCAGATCGAAGATATCAAAACATTAAGGGAAAATACATTTTCCTTACGTTAACAGACAATATAAAGAAAAGAATAAAAATTCTAAAAGACTCAGCCTCTAATCAACGTGATAACGATATTCGCAATGATATAGCTAATATTTTGGCGCAAGTGAGTGGGATATATACTATGCTTAATTCAAATAGTAATTTTCTTGGCAATACAGTTGTAGATAATGCACTGTAATCGCGAAAAGCGTGAATGTAGGTTGGTGGTGAGGTACGAACCCCAACATGATTACCACAGTCTTTTTAAAACCTGTGTATGCAGATCAAAAGCGATGATTGCGAGCTGGTGGTGTGCGTGTTGGGGTTCCTGCGTCACCCCAACCTACCGTTCTGTATATGCATGTCAAGCTTTGGAGGCTTTTAAGATGCCTTGGCGGGCTAGGGTGTCTGCGCGTTCATTTCCTGGATCTCCTGCGTGGCCTTTAACCCAGTGCCATTGAATGGTTTGGCCTTTTTGGGTGTGCAGGGCTACTAGGGCGTCTAGTTCTTTCCATAGATCCATGTTTTTAACGGGAGCGCCGGCGGCGGTGCGCCATCCTTTCTTTTTCCAGTTGATAATCCACGTGCCTATGCCAAGCTGTACATATTGAGAATCGGTATAGATATTAGCGCTGTATCCAGGTTTTAGGGTGGTGAGGGCTTGGATTACGGCGAGTAATTCCATCCGGTTATTGGTTGTCTGTGCAGCGCCTCCGCAGAGTGCTTCTTCACCGGAGGTATATTTGAAGTAAGCGCCCCACCCTCCTGGGCCTGGATTGCCGCTGCAGGCGCCATCGGTGTAAATATCAACAATATTATTTTTTGCACATTCCAGGGTCATGGTGTTTTGTCTTTTGGGTAAGGTAAGGGGGTGTTCTGTTTTAGCGTAGCCCATGCAGGGCGTGCAGGTAAAGCCTTGGAAGAAATAGCAGGGCCTACCCAACTAAGCGCACGTACGCGCTTGGTTGCAGTGAGCATATAAATTGCGCCACAAATCG
This sequence comes from Mycoavidus cysteinexigens, assembly GCA_031963045.1. GTDB lineage: Bacteria > Pseudomonadota > Gammaproteobacteria > Burkholderiales > Burkholderiaceae > JASSUD01. The sequence goes on along the minus strand of JASSUK010000037.1, from coordinate 11,948 downwards.
GCCACCATCTATCTCCTGCGGCTTCCATATATTTAAAATGGTCGAGGAGTGATTGGCTTTGTGCAGGCAATCTATAACAGCCAAAACGTCCTAATTCTAATTCCAAGCCTAAGAGGCTTAACCAGTCTTTTAAACGTTCTAGTTCAATTAAAGGCGCACCCGTTGGCAAGAAAGTATGGCCTAGTAAACCTGCCAGCCGATTTCTTACTCCCCATAAACTGAATGGATTGAATCCAAAAATAATGAGCTTGCCCTCAGGAAGCAAAACGCGCTCCACTTCTCTTAGTAAATGATGTGGATGCTCTGTCGATTCTAGGGTATGCGGTAAAATCAGCAGATCAATACTCTGGGTTGCAAAAGGCAACTCTGGTAGGGCGAGATGCAGCATACTAGGGGCTGTTTGCTCTGGGGGTTTTTTGGTCCATGCCTTGGCCGGATGCGAAAACGCTAACCCCCGGTAGGTCATACGATTATTTCGCAGCCCATCGAGTTCTGGCAATCCAATCTGCACAGCGTGATAGCCAAAAAGATCTGCTACTGCAGAATCAATTTGTTCTTGTTCCCAGGCTAATATATAGCGACCCAAAACGGAGTCCGCCCAGGCTGAGGTATTTTTTTTGCAGGGGATATCCGTCTTCATAATGAGAAAAGCCTTCGTGAAAGAGAGCCAAAACGGACGCTATTCTACGCATATCATGGGCACTTCTTTGTAGAATTGCGTTATGAATCTATGGATTCTACAATAGGCCAAAGAACCTCTTTAAAGCCTTCCTTCCTTTTATCAGGATTTTCATGCAACGATGTTATAGCGTGCTGCTAAGTGTATTGCTTGGTGTTTTATTAGTCGCCTGTGCGGGTCCCGCTGGCGACAAAACAAGCTCTATGTACCGCGCGCCTTTTTCTTTCAGACAAGCGGCTAAAGCAAAAATCCCGGCAGATCAGCCCATCAATGTGGATAGTGACACGCTAGCTTCTGGTTCAGGAGATATCTGGGACCGTATACGTCGAGGGTATCAACTACCCGATCTGAAAGGTAATTTGGTAGATGCGCAGCTACGTTGGTATACCACCCGTCCAGACTATGTGCAGCGTATGACCGAACGGTCAGCGCTGTATTTATATTACATCGTAGAGGCATTGGAAGCCCGCCATATGCCTACGGAGCTTGCGCTGTTGCCTTTTATTGAATCAGGCTATAACCCACAAGCATTGTCCGTGGCTAAAGCAGCAGGCATGTGGCAGTTTATTCCAGGAACGGGACGCTCGTTCAATCTAAAACAAAATATATTTCAAGACGAGCGGCGAGATGTATTGGCTTCTACTAATGCAGCCCTTGACTATTTAACCAAGCTATACAGTATGTTTGGAGATTGGCCTACCGCACTCGCAGCGTATAACTGGGGTGAAGGCAATGTGCAGCGCGCTATTGCACGCAATCGTGCAGCAGGGCGGCCCACAGACTATCAAAGCTTAAAATTGCCTGCAGAAACCCGTAATTACGTACCTAAGTTGCAGGCAGTGAAAAATATCATTGCACGTCCGCAAGCCTATTCATTGACCTTGCCTCCGATACCTAATCACCCTTACTTTGTTACGGTTACTACCGAGCGTGATATCGATGTCAAACTCGCAGCACAGTTTTCAGGTTTAAGTCTGAAGGAGTTTACTGCGCTCAATCCCTCTTTCAAAAAACCCGTTATTTTGGGGGCAACCCATCCGCAGATTTTGCTGCCCTTTGAAAATGCGCAAGCTTTTGAAAAAAATCTCAATTCGTATCAAGGTACTTTGTCTAGTTGGACCACGTATACCGTTGCCAAGCGTGCGCGTCCTGCTGCACTTGCAGCAAAGATAGGGGTCAATTCCAAGACACTGATTGCAGTCAATAAAATCCCCGTTGGGATGCGGCTTAAGCCTGGCGCCACCATTTTAGTGCCAAAATCAGCGGATGCAGAGGATGAAGACATTAGTGCAGAAGTAGCAGAGAGCGCTTTTCTAGCTATAGAGCCTGATCTTCCAGCTACGCGCAAAATGCTGCTTCGTATTCGCAAACATGAAAATATGTCGGTCGTCGCAAAACGCTATCAGGTGAGTGTTGCGCAGATTCAAACTTGGAATAAAACAAAACGTACGCGTTTGGTTCCAGGGCAAATTATCGTTTTGCATGTGGCTAATACCACAGCGAATCGCTCTGTTGTACGCAGCGGTAAAGCGCACTCTGTTGCGGTTGCCTCTCGTGTTAAAACAACGGGAACGCCTAGAGCAAAAAAAGTGACTGCAAAAACACATAGCCGCGCCCAGGCCTCGCGCAATGTACGCTCAAGTGCTGTCTCCACTAAGCAACCGGCAAAAAAACGCGCATCCGACACGGTAAAAACCAAAACACACAAAACCGCCAAGCCCGTAGTGTAAATAGCTCCTTTTGGACAATTAAGGACACGCCCTACCCCCTTTGAGCTAAAATTCTGCATAGGTCCTCGGAACCTGTTTTAAATGGAATACACTCCTTAAAGCAGGTTTCGAGTTTTCATTCCTCGCCCTGTATTAAATTAGAGAGCGAGATTCATGTACTTTGCAGATGGCGTATGTCTCTTTTTGAACTCGAAAGTCGCCTACACTATCATTTTGTCGATTCCACCTTGTTACAACGCGCGCTAACGCACCGCAGCTATAGCGCAACGCATAACGAGCGTTTGGAATTTTTAGGTGATGCCATTTTAAATGGCATCATCAGTGCATTGCTATTTGCGCGCTTTCCTCAATGGCCTGAAGGCGATCTCTCGCGTATGCGTTCTGGTTTGGTGAATCAGAAAACTTTATGTGAGCAAGCGCAGCATATTGCGCTAGCACCTTCTTTAAAATTAGGGGCAGGTGAACGTAAAACGGGCGGTAGAGAACGCCCTTCGATGCTAGCGGATGCGTTTGAAGCGATCCTGGGAGCGGTATATTTGGATGGTGGATTTGATGCGGTACATACTGTTATTGCAACTATCTATGAGCCCATATTAAGTAAGCTTGATCCCTGCGCACCAGGAAAAGATGCAAAAACCCAGTTACAGGAATATTTACAGCATAAAAAAATAGCATTGCCCGAATACACTATGCTGTCTATGGATGACAGTGCAGTGCCTCCTGTTTTTGAAGTGCAGTGCGCTATTTTAGATCTGAAGCTTGACGCTCTTGGGGTCGGAGCTACACGCCGCCTTGCAGAACAAGTTGCAGCGCATGCTGTATTAGAAATGATCAAGGCTAAAGCGCCTGCAAAACGCCGAGTATCCATTAAACGCGCGCCCCTATCCAAAGCTTCTGGGTAATGACCCAGAGCTTCCCCTCTTTTCTTTGAAGTATTTCTCTATTATGTCTGACTCTGTCAAAACTCCGTCTGATACCAGCGCTAAAGAAGGCGCACAGGCAATCAACCCTACCTCCATCCCTAGCACTAGCGAAAATAGTGACAAGCCATTGCATTGCGGGACCATCGCAATCATTGGCCGACCAAACGTGGGTAAATCCACTTTACTCAATGCACTCGTTGGGCAAAAAATCAGTATTACTTCGCGTAAAGCGCAAACTACTCGCCATCCTATTACAGGTATTCGTACGAGCCCTACTGCGCAATATGTTTTTGTCGATACGCCTGGATTTCAAATACAACATGGTGGAACACTTAATCGTTCACTCAATCGTGCGGTTAAAGCTTCGTTAGCTAGTGTGGATGTAGTGCTCTATGTTGTAGAAGCAGGACGCTATGGCGCAGATGACCATACTGTATTAGGTCTTCTGCCAGGGATGAAGGCTCCATCAAAATTTAAAAAGAATGGAAAATTGCCTACACTAGGCGATGATAGTTCTGATACGTCTGAAGCCATGGCCCTTTCTGAAGGCCCTACTTCGGAAGCTGCCGACACGGTAGGATCCGATGCGCCTCGTGTTTCTGGAACGCCTGCTATTTTTGTATTAGCTAATAAACTGGATCGCATTGGCGATCGTGAACAGTTGCCCGCATTTTTAGACCACCTAACCAGTCTGTACCCTTTTGCAGAATGCTTGCCTTTATGCGCAAAACGTCCTGACGATATTGCGCATCTTTTAGAGACGATCGAGCATCACCTTCCTCTGCGCGCGCCTATGTACGACAGCGATACATTGACCGAGCACAGCGAACGTTTTCTAGCGTCAGAAATATTGCGTGAAAAAATATTTCGCCATACCGGCGATGAATTGCCCTATCAAACTACCGTGGCTGTCGAACAGTTTATTCAAGAAGGTCGATTACGCCGTATTTTTGCAACCATTTTTGTGGAACGCGAAACACATCGAGCTATGGTGATTGGTGCTAAGGGTAGTAAATTAAAACAGATAAATACCGAAGCGCGCGAAGATATGGTGAAGCTATTTGATGGCCCCGTGTACCTGGAAGTGTGGATTAAGGTAAAGAAAGGGACGGCTGATCAGAAGATTGTATGAAGATAGTAGAGCCCACTGCTTATAAGCGCGTCTCTTATAACGCAATCAATACGATGTGCGATGTCGCATAACCTCTTGCACCAATGGTAAGCGGGTTATCCGGTGCTCAATTTTTAGTCGTTGATCCAGGGTTAATGGCAAATGACGCATGGCCTGCGGCCATAACGTCAAACACCGCTCAACCGTATCAACTACTATTTTTGAAGCTAAAGACACGCTTAAATTAAGCTGTTTATAGAGCGCGCGATAGCTTTGTAGCGTCTGCGCAGTTAGTACTGCATCAATTTTTTTGTTTATGCTGAGATTTGGACTTTCATCAAAATACAGAAACACAGGAACCTGGTCATAAGCAGGCGCTAATTCTGGAGTGCGGCCATCTCGATATATCAGGGAGAAGTTTTTTAAATGGGCATCTGTGTTGCCTAGTAAGGTGTTGACCACTTGTCGGCGCACATAGGCTTCAACCTGTTGTTCCCCATGGGCGGCAGCACGCAATAAAATGGCAGCTAGTGTTTCATAGTCCGCCTGTTTACCGTATTTGCGCTCAGGCGCTATACTGAGCACTTGGCAAAAATCTTCGATATGGACACGGCCACCTTCTGCTGTACGGTCAAAGCGCCGTACAGCCAAAAATTCCTTTCCTATTGACTGTTGGGCCTTATGCAGCCCTTTATCTAGCGCAGCTAGAGGGGCTAACCAGCAATCCGCTGTTTCAATGCCGGCTATACGCGTTAGCGCCATTCCGGCAAATTCGGTGTACACCATATCACTGCGCTGAGCCGAGGGGAATTTGCCGATAATAGGCTCGCCATCTACACCCGGCTCAAGATGCACCGTATAACGTTTATTGTCGTCAAGCGCCGATAAGGCAAGCTTAAACTGCACACCAGCTAACGAAAATGCATCTGCAACCGGCTCCTCGATGGTCTGCAGCTTTAAAGCCTCTTTCTTGTCGATATAGTGTTTTAATCGAGCGCTTTCTACCGGCATTTCGGTGCGAATGATGACGGCACCAGGTAAATTATTGCCAGCAGCTGCTAATAATTCCAGGCCATCATGCACGGTAGTATGACGTTGTGCAGCCAACCACTCTCGTAATGGGCCTTCAGGCAGTAGATTATTAAAAAAAGGCGGCAGCTTACCCACACCGCGCGTCAAAACCGTTGCAGGCTCAGTGAATAGCTGACGCGTCAGCTCATCATTACCACGCACATTATAGGCAAGCGATAAAGTAGGACGATTGGGTGTGATTAAATAAGCCTCATCCGCAAAAAATTGATAGATATCCCCAAATTGCGACAAAAAGCCAATGCGTATTTCATTTAAATAGATAGCCAAAAATTTCATAGACGTGGATTTTCAAGTAAGAAGTCAACACCCGTCTTTGTAGCGCGCGGAGAGAAGGAACCCCCACTAGCTATAAAAGTCTGAATAAGCGGCGCCAGGGCTTTAGGGACCAACATGACTTCTGCATCTATCGCATAAGCCAACGCCGTGAAAGTAGACAGTTGAGCATCCACCTCACCCCGTTCTAACTGCGATAATCGCTGGCGCGACCAACCTGTTTTAGCCAAAATCTGCGCGGTCTTAAGACCAGCTTGCTTACGCATAACCCGCAAATTTTGAAAAAGTGTTTTATATGACATATAAATATAGCGCCATTTGTGAAATTGACATGCAATAATATGTCTAAATTATAAGCATATACCGTTTATTTATCCATAACAGTTTAATTTTGCAGTACAGTTTGCCCCCCCTATTTCTTCTTTTAGTCCATTAAAAACGGCTTTTTATGCCCTCTTTTGAATCCTCTAACGCTGCTCAATTACAAGCTGGCTCCTCTATTTCCGAGAAAAGAAGAAAAAAGAACACATCACCCTCCCCTAATGCGATGGATAATCACGCGCTTGCTGCGGCTCTGCCCGTGGTAGTTAGCCAATCTGCAGAACTTAGCGCATCGGGTTTTTTTGATCCTCTCTCTGTTATTCATTCTCCCACCCTTCCCCCCCCTACTCCTGCTCGTCAGGCTACACGTGTACAAGAGCAAATGGGGTTTGTATTGCACCGCTACCCATACCGTGAAACCAGTCTCATTATTGAAGGATTTAGCCGGATATATGGGCGTGTTGCATTGATTGCAAAAGGGGCAAAGCGCCCGCACTCGGCATTACGGAGCGTATTGCAGCATTTTCAGCCACTTTCGTTTTCTTGGTCTGGCAAATCAGAGGTTCGCACGCTTACGCGCGCAGAATGGGTAGGAGGCATGCATCCCTTAGATGGCAATGCTTTACTGTGTGGATTTTATTTAAATGAATTATTGATCCGCTTCTGCGCGCGTGAAGACGCCTGCCCCAAACTCTTTGATCACTATGTTCTGACTCTGCAGCGCTTAACCCAACCCAGTGCATCTGCAGCGCCCATTCTGCGATCTTTTGAACATGCGCTATTGCGTGAGATGGGTTATTTAGCAGAATTGGACCGCGTCGCTAATACGCATGAGCGCGTTATCCCTGAGGCGCGCTATATTTTTGATCCTGAGCACGGTACACGTCTGGCTCAAATGGAAGATCCTACGCTGTGTCCTTCTGTAGATGGGCAAACGCTCTTGGATATGGAACAAGATGATTACCAAAGACCAATAACCCGCACTCAAAGTAAACGTCTACTACGGTTTTTATTAGATCATCACCTCGGTGGTGAGTCTTTAAAAACACGTCGGATGCTGTCGGACCTGCATACGTTGTAACTGATGTTATGCAGGTATTCAAAAAGACTGTGGTTTGCATGTTGGGGTTCCTTCGTCACCACCAACCTACCGTTCTTTGCGCTCTACCTATCAACAACTCGCCGTTCTATAACGTGCGTAACATCAGTTTGTAATTAAATTTATATCTAAAATAGCTACTTTAGCTATTTTATAAATGCGCTCCGATAATCTTTATTCTGTTGTATTTGATACTAGGTTTTAAATATATGCACGGCTTCCTCGCCCCCATTTTTGCATTAGGTCTGGGCGTTAATATTGATCATATTGCAACCATTAGAAATGCACGAGGTACCCCCTACCCGGACCCTATTCAAGCGGCACTGGCTGCGGAAGAAGCGGGAGCTGATGTGATTACGCTGCATTTGCGTGAAGATCGGCGTCATATCAAAGATGAAGATGTGGCCCGGTTGCGGCCTTTGCTACGTACTCGTATGAACTTAGAGTGTGCGATTACTCCAGAGATGTTGCGCATTGCCTGTGCAATTCGCCCACAGGATGTGTGCCTCGTTCCTGAGCGGCGTGAAGAGCTCACTACAGAAGGCGGTTTGGATGTAGAACGCCACTTTGATGCTACGCAGGCTGCTTGCACTATGCTTGCCCAAGAGGGCATACGCGTTGCACTTTTTGTAGATGCAAACCCCCACGCTATTACAGCGGCTAAAGCGGCTGGAGCGTCCATTATCGAGTTGCATACTGGGCTATACGCAAATCTTTTAGAGCAAACCCTTACGCATAATTTGGAAGACTCCTGGCGGCAGCCCTATGACCCCCTGTGTTACAACAGCTTTCATGCAGATCAGTGCGCAGCAGGCCTACAAACCCCTGCTGTACAACAAGAGCTCGTACGCTTACAAGAGGCTGTAGCGCTGGGGCTTTCCTTAGGTTTGCAAGTCCATGCAGGGCATGGGTTGCACTATGGCAATGTACAGCCTATCGCATCGATTGCAGGTATTCGGGAACTTAATATTGGCCACGCTATCGTCTCTCATGCGGTTTTAGTAGGGTGGATGGAAGCCGTTCGATCCATGAAAGCACTACTTAGTGTGGGTATCGAATCTTCTCCTTTAGAAAATCCATAAAAGGAGAAAGGCGGTGATCTATGGCATTGGTACGGATATAGTCGACATCGCCCGCATCAGGCAGGTGATGGAGCGCACGTCTGGGCGATTTGCCGAGCGTGTATTAGGGAAGCAAGAATTAGAGGAATACCAAGCGCGCAGTGCGCGCTGCACAAAGCGGGGTATGGCGTTTTTGGCTACCCGATTTGCAGTAAAAGAAGCTTTTTCAAAGGCAGTAGGCTTAGGCTTGAAACCTCCTGTAGCGCTAAAACTACTCCAAACGCTAAATGACCCAGCCACTGGGCGGCCGCATATTGTTACGACTGGGGCACTTGCTAGCTGGTTAGACAAGCAATGCATCCGGACCCATGTATCGGTGAGCGATGAGCGCGAGGCGGTAGTTGCTTTTGTTCTTGCTGAAGTGCCCTAGGGCGTCTCCTCAATTGCCCAAAAGGGCCCATCTTCGGGGTCGTGCGGTGCTCGGGATCCTCACTGTATAAAAGTACAGCTCCGGTCCCTGCGCTCCTGCTCCCCCAAATATGAACCCTTTTGGGCAATTGAGGAGACGCCCTAACGGATGTATTTAATTTTTTGCTTTTTTTATTTAATAATCTGCGTGCAAATACTGCCTCAGAAATAGGAAATTATTGTGGACGTTTCAAAAATAGAGCAGATATCGAGCGAGCCCCTACCTTTGCGTGGCCCCGTTATGCTAGATGTGGCTGGGAAAACACTCACTGAAGAAGAGTGCAAACGCATTGCGCATCCGTTAACCGGCGGCCTTATTTTATTTGCACGTAATTTTGAGAATCGTGCCCAGCTCTGCGCATTAGTCGCTCAAATTCGTGCCGTTCGACCTTCTATTTTGATTGCAGTGGATCATGAAGGTGGGCGGGTTCAACGTTTTAAAACAGATGGATTTACCGTATTGCCAGCCATGCGCCAGCTCGGCGCTCTGTGGGATAGCAATCCGATTGAGGCAATGCATACCGCTGTGGCAGTAGGCTATGTACTTGCAGCAGAGCTGCGGGCATGCGGCATAGACTTTAGCTTTACACCCCTATTAGATAGGGATTATGGCCGCTCAGAGGTGATTGGAAATCGCGCGTTTCATGCGGATTCCACCGTCATTGCCACGCTAGCGCAAAGTTTAAACCAAGGTATGGCGCTTGCCGGCATGGCAAATTGTGGCAAGCATTTCCCAGGGCACGGGTATGCAGAGGCAGATTCACATCATGCACTTCCGGTAGACCCTCGCACATTAGAAGATATTCTAGGCGATACACAACCTTATACAGGGCTGGGATTAGCACTGGCTGCTGTAATGCCTGCTCATATTCAATATTCAAATGTAGATGTGCATCCAGCTGGCTTTTCTCACTTCTGGCTACATACCATTTTGCGCGAGCAACTGGGTTTCACCGGCGCCATTTTGAGCGATGACCTCTCTATGCAAGGCGCCAAATCAGTAGGCAGTGTTTTAGAAGCCGCTCAAGCTGCTTTGGCTGCAGGCTGCGATATGGTTTTAGTATGTAATCATCCAGAAGAAACCGATACGGTCTTGGCAGGCTTACGCCCTCCTGCTTCTGTAGGCTCTCAACGTCGCTTGGCTCGTTTAGCGGCCCATCAGCCTAATATTCCTCAGCTCCTGCCAGATTTCACAACGGCTATCAACCCAAACACTTTTGAAGCCTGCTGGGAAAGCCTGCACCAACAACCGGAATACCAAAAAGCCAAAGCTATTTTGCAGCATTTTTTAACAGCCTAATATCCTATGCGATTTAGTGGCTCATTATTTATGATGCCACCTATGACAAACGGATTCTCTTTTTGCGCGCCTCACGTACATTTAAAGACGGGGATGGCTCACCGATAGCCCCGCGCTGCTGCAAGAGCTGCTGATTCATCCGACTTAAGCCTTGCACGCTTTGGATAGAGGTGTTCGATACGGTCAGTCTGTCATGCGTCGAACTCCAATGCAGACGTACTTGATAACCCTCTTTCTTTTCTATGACCTGCCATAGGCGAACAGAGTGATCGGCACAGCCGGTTGCCAAATAGGTGCCACCGGGTGTCACTCTCCAGGCAACGCTAATGACTGCTCCACCAAAATCTCGCATCACCGCTACACACTGACCCGAGGCGATATCCCACAGCCGCACCGTCTGGTCATCACTGCCCGAGGCGATCTGCTGGCCGCTCGGCGAATACACCACGCTCCTAACATAATCGGTATGTCCTTGTAAGATGCGCGCGAGGGCACCGGTTTGCGCGTCCCACAGCCGCACCGTCTTGTCATAACTGCCCGAGGCGATCTGCTGACCATTGGGCGAATACACCACACTCTCAACCAAGGAGGTATGCCCTTGTAAGGTGCGCGCGAGGGCACCGGTTTGCGCGTTCCACAGCCGCACCGTATTGTCAATACTGCCCGAGGCGATCTGCTGGCCGCTCGGCGAATACACCACGCTCAAAACAGCGTCGGTATGCCCTTGTAAGGTGTGCGCGAGGGCACCGGTTTGCGCGTCCCACAGCCGCATCGTATGGTCCCAACTGCCCGAGGCGATCTGCTGGCCGCTGGGAGAATACACCACGCTACTAACCCAGTAGGTGTGCCCTTGTAAGGTGTGCGCGAGGACCCCGGTTTGCGCGTCCCACAGCCGCACCGTCTTGTCTCTACTGCCCGAGGCGATCTGCTGGCCGCTGGGAGAATACACCACGCTACGAACCCAGTCGGTGTGCCCTTGTAAAGTGTACGCAAGGGCACCGGTTTGCGCGTCCCACAGCCGCACAGTCTCGTCCCGACTGCCCGAGGCGATCTGCTGGCCGCTGGGAGAATACACCACACTCAAAACAGAGCCGGCATGCCCGTGTGAGGCATGCGCGGGGACCCCAGCTTGCGCGTCCCACAGCCGCACTGTCTGGTCATCACTGCCCGAGGCGATCTGCTGGCCGTTGGGCGAATACGCCACGCTACTAACAGACCCGGTATGCCCTTTTAAGGTGTGCGCGAGGTCTCCAGTTTGCGCGTCCCACAGCCGCACCGTCTGGCCATCACTGCCCGAGGCGATCTGCTGACCACTGGGCGAATACACTACGCTCAAAACAAAGGAGGTATGCCCTTGTAAGGTGTGCGTGAGGGCACCGGTTTGCGCGTCCCACAGCCGCACCGTCTCGTCAAAGCTGCCCGAGGCGATCTGCTGGCCGCTCGGCGAATACACCACGCTACTAACATAATCGGTATGCCCTTGTAAGGTGTGCGCGAGGGCACCGGTTTGCGCGTCCCACAGCCGCACCATATGGTCCTCACTACCCGAGGCAATCTGCTGGCCGCTCGGAGAATACACTATGCTAGTAACAATGCCGGTATGCCCTTGTAAGGTGTGCGTGAGGGCACCGGTTTGCGCATCCCACAGCCGCACCGTCTGGTCCTTACTACCCGAGGCGATCTGCTGACCACTGGGCGAATACACCACACTCTCAACCAAGGAGGTATGCCCTTGTAAAGTGTGCGCGAGGGCACCGGTTTGCGCGTCCCACAGGCGCACCGTATTGTCTCTACTGCCCGAGGCGATCTGCTGCCCGCTGGGAGAATACACCACGCTACTAACAGAGTCGGTATGCCCTTGTAAGGTGTGCGTGAGGGCACCGGTTTGCGC
>JASSUK010000036.1:0-19093 GCA_031963045.1 Mycoavidus cysteinexigens | reverse complement strand
ATGGTAGTACCTGGTGATGATGTGACCGTGAAGGTTAAGTTGATTGCTCCGATCGCGATGGAGCAAGGTGTTCGCTTCTCTATGCGTGAAGGCGGTCGTACTGTCGGTACCGGTGTCGTCGCTAAAATTATTAAGTAAAGTAATAAAAGAAGAAATTGGGCATTGCGTGCATTGCAGGCCCAGTTTCTTCTTTTGCAGTTTTATTTGGGTCAGCCCAAATAGCGCTCCTACAGGGGTATAGCTCAACTGGCAGAGCGTCGGTCTCCAAAACCGAAGGTTGGGGGTTCGATTCCCTCTGCCCCTGCCCGTATTAAAATCGGCTTCTGATTTTTATTAATCTATGAAGTAGATTGTATATTCAGGCTTTTTATTACACCTTACTTAGTTGCTACGAGGTGTGAGGCATTTTTATATGCCTTTTTCTCTTTATAAGCAGCTTTTGCGCATTTTATGGCTAATTCCTCTACTCAAAGCAGCAAAAAAGCTCTGTGTGATCGTTTAATACTCACACTGGGCCTGTGTTTTTTCGTTCTGGGTATTTTGGGTTTTGCTTTTTTAAATCATTACAACGGCTATATTCAACTGCTCTCTTTAGCGTGCGGTGTGGTGGCTGGAATTATTGCTATTTTATTTTCCGCACCCGGCCGTGAATTTATTGCATTTTCCAAAAGCGCTTATATAGAGGTTTGTAAAGTAGTTTGGCCAGCACCCAAAGAAGCGGGGAAAATGACACTGATAGTGTTTGTTTTTGCGCTTGTGATGGCTGTGTATTTGTGGATGAGCGACAAAATTATCGAATGGTTGATTTTTTCATTAATTCTGCGCTGGAAATAAAATGAGTGATATTGATCCAACAGCGAGTCCAGCGGTGGGTTCAGACGCGCATGCAAAAAAAGCATGGTATGTCGTTCATGTGTATTCCAGCATGGAAAAAAGTGTTCAGCGCCTGCTGCAAGAGCGCGTTGAACAGGCTGGAATAGCCAGCAAATTCAGTCGCATCCTGGTGCCATCAGAAGAAGTGGTAGAAATCAAGGATGGACGTGAAATTGTTACTGAGCGTCGGTTTTACCCCGGGTATGTTTTGCTCGAGATGGAGATGACCGATGAGACCTGGCATTTTGTCAATGCCACAAAAGGGGTCATGGGTTTTGTAGGTGGAGCACGTAAAGGTTCAACCTCCCGGAAAGGCTCTTCTAGTGCCGGTCGTCCTAGCCCTGTGCCTCAAGTAGAGATTGACCAAATTCTGTCTAGAATGGAAGGCAAAGTAGCGCCGCGTCCCAAAACGCTCTTTAATGTGGGTGAAATGGTCCGCATTAAAAGTGAACCTTTTGCAGACTTTAATGGCAGCATCGAAGAAGTCAATTATGAGAAGTCTCGCCTTAGAGTCTCTGTGATGATTTTTGGACGTGCAACGCCTGTAGAGCTCGAATTTGGGCAGGTTGAAAAAATATCGGAATATAGTTAGCTGTAAATTGCAGCACCAGGTATTAAAAAATATTTTTAATACCTGGTGCTGCACCAAGAGGAGCAAGAACCGGAGGCATTCTATTTGAATGTGTTTTGGGTAATTGCGTTATGACTCACTGAATGCAGTAAGTGATGTAATCATCTTATGCATTCGACCAGGGTTTTAAAATGGCAAAGAAAATAGTCGGTTTTATTAAGCTGCAAATCCCCGCGGGGAAGGCCAATCCTTCTCCTCCCGTTGGTCCTGCTTTGGGTCAGCGCGGTCTTAATATTATGGAATTCTGTAAAGGCTTTAATGCACAGACTCAATCTTTTGAAGCTGGTATGCCTTTACCTGTAGTCATTACAGTGTACGCAGATAAAAGCTTTTCCTTCATTATAAAAAGCCCGCCTGCTACTGCATTGATTAAGAAAATGGCTACAGACGCTCAAGGTGCGAAAGTAGATAAAGGCTCTGCTACTCCCCATACGCAAAAAGTAGGTTCGCTCACGCTTGAGCAAGCAAAAGAAATTGTGAAGATCAAGCGTTTGGATCTAACCGCTGGCGATGAAGCCGCCGCGTTGCGTACCATTGCCGGGAGCGCACGCTCCATGGGTATTACTGTGGAGGGAATGTAATGGCTAAACTTTCTAAGCGTTTAAAAGCACTCGAAGGAAAAGTAGATTCCACCAAACTGTATCCTATCGATGAAGCTTTAGAATTAGTGAAAGCCTGTGCGACTGCTAAATTTGATGAATCCATTGATATAGCAGTGCAGTTAGGCGTTGATGCACGTAAATCGGATCAGGTTGTGCGTGGCTCTGTAGTATTGCCTGCAGGTACAGGTCGTACGATGCGCGTAGCGGTTTTTGCCCAAGGCGAAAAAGCAGAGCAAGCGCGTGCAGCAGGAGCGGATATCGTTGGGATGGAAGATCTTGCTGAGCAAATTAAGGCAGGTCAACTGAATTTTGACGTAGTGATTGCCTCGCCTGATACCATGCGTATTGTTGGAACATTAGGGCAAATTTTGGGTCCACGAGGCTTAATGCCTAACCCAAAAGTAGGTACAGTTACAGCCGATGTGGCAACCGCTGTTAAAAATGCTAAGGCCGGTCAAATTCAATTTCGTATTGATAAGAACGGTATCGTGCATGCAACAGTGGGTCGTGCCTCCTTTGAAGCGTCTTCATTGCGCTCAAATATCGCTGCTTTGATTGAAACTTTGCAAAAAGCCCGGCCTGCAACCAGTAAAGGCTTATATCTGCGCAAAATTGCACTTTCCAGCACCATGGGTCCTGGCGTGCGCGTAGAGCAAAATGCCTTTGCTGCATAAGTGCTATGGATTGAAAAGAGGTATGTATGCCTCGCGGATATTGGGGTAAAAAATATTCCCAATGTCCTCGCCCATAGACTTGATAATTTGTAGACTGGTTCTTGGCGAATTCTCATTCAAATAGTTTATGCATCATTTGATTGGCTTTATGAGCTTAAATCAAGATGCCTGGTTTCAATATAAGGGGGGCCACAGTGCCGCTAAATAAAGAAGATAAACGGGATGTGGTGGCGACAATGGCTGCCAGAATTACACAGACCCAAACAGTTGTCCTCGCGCAATATCGCGGTATGTCCAGTAGTGACTTGACGCGCCTTCGCGCAAAGGCAAAAGAGCAAAAAGTCTATCTGCGTGTGCTCAAAAATACTTTGATGCGTCGTGCAGTAGAAGGTACGGCTTTTGCACCTTTGGCTGATCATATGATCGGGCCACTAATTTACAGTTTTTCGGAAGATGCTGTTTCTGCTGCAAAAGTAGTGCATGAATTTGCAAAGAGCAACGACAAGTTAGTGGTACAGCAAGGATATTGCGAAGGAAAGATTTTAGATAAGTCTGCTGTAGAAGCATTAGCAAATATTCCTGGCCGTGAACAATTGATATCTCAATTGCTGGGTGTAATGCAGGCCCCTGTTTCTGGTTTTGCACGCGCACTTGCAGCACTTGCCGCTAAAAAGCAAGAAACAGAAGTTACTGAAGCTGCTTAAATTCACGGTTCTCAGCAGGCTTATAGAATTGATATATGTCTAATACGGTGCGATAAGTTCCGATAGAAAGACCCCCCTTTTTCAGTTTGATTTCAAATTTAGGAGTATGTAATGGCAATGGCGAAAGAAGATGTTTTGGAAGCCGTAGGCGCAATGTCGGTTTTAGAACTCAATGATTTAGTTAAAGCATTTGAAGAAAAATTTGGTGTGTCTGCTGCTGCAATGGCTGTTGCAGGTCCTGCAGGTGGCGGTGCAGCCGCTGCTGCTGAAGAGCAAACCGAATTTACAACGGTATTGCTTGAAGCCGGTGCAAATAAGGTTTCTGTCATTAAGGCAGTACGTGAATTGACAGGCCTTGGTTTGAAAGAAGCCAAAGAATTGGTAGATGGTGCGCCTAAGCCTGTTAAGGAAAGTGTACCTAAAGAGCAAGCTGAAGAAGCCAAGAAGAAATTGGAAGCAGCTGGCGCCAAGGTTGAAATCAAATAAATGTAGCCACCGTGCTACAGGCTGGCGTTTTTACACGCCAGCTTTTTGCATTTGTAAGCCCGATTTTCCACAAGAGCCTGTTTGCGATCTTTTAAAAAGGATATGCATGGTGTTCTGTGCAATACTTAACGGTTGTCCATTGACAATTTGATGGTGTTCGCGCATGGCGCTATTTCAATCTTCTCTTTGAAGATCGTGAGCGGGTTTTAGTGATGTGACGCGTAGATGGATTTTACGTTTTAGAGCATTTTTCAAAAGGGGGAAATGCTCTAGCGATCTGGAGATGGTATGCAATATTCCTTTACCGAGAAAAAGCGGATTCGTAAGAGTTTCGCAAAGCGTTCAATCGTTCACCAGATTCCTTTTTTGCTGGCGACCCAGCTTGAGTCTTTCACTGCTTTTTTGCAGACAGACTTAAAGCCCTCTCAACGTAAGCCCCAAGGCTTGCAAGCCGCATTTGGCTCAATTTTTCCTATCTCCTCCCATAACGGCTTCGCCCGTTTGGAATTTGTAAGCTACACGCTTGCACCTCCAATTTTTGATGTCAAAGAGTGTCAGCAACGTGGTTTGACTTTCTGTTCCGCGCTACGTGCCAAAGTCCGTCTAGTCATTCTAGATAAAGAGTCTCCAAGCAAGCCCGTTGTTAAAGAAGTCAAAGAGCAAGAAGTTTATATGGGCGAAATTCCGCTCATGACTCCGACGGGCTCGTTTGTGATCAATGGTACGGAGCGTGTAGTCGTTTCGCAGTTGCATCGCTCACCTGGCGTCTTTTTTGAGCATGACAAAGGCAAAACGCACAGTTCTGGTAAGTTGCTTTTTTCCGCGCGTATCATTCCTTACCGTGGCTCTTGGCTAGACTTTGAGTTTGACCCTAAAGACATTTTGTACTTCCGCGTAGATCGCCGTCGCAAAATGTTGGTCACTATTTTGCTTAAAGCCCTTGGCTTAACCCAGGAGCAAATTCTCGACCTGTTCTTTGATTTTGATACTTTTACACTAAGAACTGAGGGTGCTCAGATTGAGTTTATCCCTGAGCGTCTGCGTGGAGAAGTAGCCTTTTTCGATATCTTGGCAGATGATGGCAGCATTATTGTCGCTAAAGATAAACGTATTAATGCTAAGCATATTCGTGAGCTTGAAAAAGCAAATACCAAAAACTTGTCTGTGCCAGACGACTATTTAATGGGTCGGGTACTTGCTAAAGCCATTGTCGATGAAGAGACCGGCGAAGTTATTGCTAATGCAAATGATGAAATTACGGATGTTCTGTTAGATGCAATGCGAGAAGCAGGCATTAAGACCATCGAGACCTTGTATACCAATGATCTCGATCAAGGCGCCTATATTTCGCAAACATTGCGTATTGACGAGACAACGGATCAAGCTGCAGCGCGTATTGCCATCTATCGGATGATGCGTCCAGGTGAGCCGCCAACCGAAGAAGCAGTAGAAGCTTTATTCAACCGACTCTTTTACGATAAAGAATCTTACGACCTGTCCAAAGTAGGTCGTATGAAGTTCAATCGTCGTGTTGGCAGAAGCGAAGTGACAGGTCCGATGACCTTAAGCGATGACGATATCTTGTCTACGATTAAGATCTTGGTCGAGTTGCGTAATGGCCGTGGCGAAGTCGATGATATCGACCATCTAGGAAACCGGCGTGTGCGCTGTGTGGGCGAGTTGGCAGAAAATCAATTCCGCACCGGTTTAGTGCGTGTAGAGCGTGCAGTCAAAGAGCGTCTTGGTCAGGCAGAAAGTGAAAACTTAATGCCGCATGACTTGATCAACTCCAAGCCCATTTCATCGGCTATTCGTGAGTTCTTCGGCTCTTCCCAGCTGTCGCAGTTCATGGATCAAACCAATCCGCTGTCCGAAATTACGCATAAACGCCGCGTCTCTGCGTTGGGACCGGGCGGTTTGACGCGTGAGCGTGCAGGCTTTGAAGTACGTGATGTGCACCCCACCCACTATGGTCGCGTTTGTCCAATCGAGACACCAGAAGGTCCAAACATCGGTTTGATCAACTCGTTGGCACTGTATGCAAGCATCAATGAGTATGGTTTTCTTGAAACCCCCTACCGTAAAGTAGAAAAAGGGGTTGTGCAGCAAGAAGTAAATTACTTCTCTGCTATTGAAGAAGGCCAGTATGTTATTGCTCAAGCAAATGCTGCGGTATCCAGTGAAGGGGTATTGACCGATGAGCTTGTCTCTGCGCGTGAAATGGGTGAGACGTTAATGACGTCGCCCGAGCGCGTTGAGTACATCGATGTAGCGCCTTCCCAGATCGTGTCCGTTGCTGCATCTTTGATTCCTTTCTTAGAGCACGATGATGCAAACCGTGCGCTGATGGGCTCAAACATGCAACGTCAGGCTGTACCTTGCTTGCGCCCTGAGAAAGCATTGGTCGGAACGGGGATTGAACGTACGGTAGCCGTGGATTCTGGTACGACTGTGCAATCTTTCCGTGGTGGATTGGTTGATTACGTAGATGCTAGCCGGATCGTGATTCGTGTAAACGATGACGAAGCCGCTGATGGCAGTACGGGTGTGGATATTTATAACTTAATTAAATATACCCGTTCGAACCAAAGCACCAATATCAATCAACGCCCGATTGTTAAAGTCGGCGACAGGGTTGCGCGTGGCGATGTTATTGCAGATAGCGCTTCTACCGATATAGGAGAGCTTGCTCTCGGCCAGAATATGCTGGTCGCATTTATGCCTTGGAATGGATACAACTTCGAAGATTCGATTTTGATTTCCGAGCGCGTAGTAACAGAAGATCGTTATACCTCTATCCATATTGAAGAACTCAGTGTCGTTGCACGCGATACAAAGTTGGGCCCTGAAGAAATTACGCGTGATATTTCCAATTTGGCTGAAACGCAGTTAGGCCGTTTGGATGATTCTGGGATTATTTATATCGGTGCCGAAGTACAGGCAGGCGATGTATTAGTTGGAAAAGTAACGCCTAAAGGCGAGACACAGCTCACTCCAGAAGAAAAATTATTGCGTGCCATTTTTGGTGAGAAGGCCTCAGACGTTAAAGATACTTCTTTGCGTGTGTCTTCCGGTATGAATGGAACCGTCATCGATGTGCAGGTATTTACCCGTGAAGGCATTGTCCGGGATAAACGTGCGCAGCAAATTATTGATGATGAATTGCGACGCTACCGTCTTGATCTGAATGACCAGCTCCGAATTGTGGAAGGGGATGCTTTCTCGCGTCTAGAGAAAATGTTGGTAGGTCAACAGGCAAGTAGCGGACCAAAACAGCTAAGAAATACAGCGATTACGCATGCTTATCTGACTAGCCTAGATACGTATCACTGGTTTGACATCACATTAGTAGATGAAGAAGCAGCCGCTCAATTAGAAGCTATTAAAAAGTCTATTGAGCAAAAACGTCACGAATCTGAGCTGGCTTTTGAGAAGAAGCGTAAAAAACTGACCCAAGGCGATGAACTTCCCCCTGGTGTGCTGAAGATGGTGAAGGTCTACTTGGCTGTCAAACGTCGCTTGCAGCCCGGTGACAAAATGGCCGGTCGCCACGGTAATAAAGGGGTGGTTTCTAAAATCGTTCCCGTTGAAGACATGCCTTATATGGCGGATGGTACGCCAGTAGATATGGTGTTAAATCCTCTGGGTGTGCCTTCACGTATGAACGTGGGGCAGATTCTTGAGACCCATTTGGGTTGGGCCGCTAAAGGATTAGGGCAGCGTATTGGCGACATGTTGCAGTCGCAGGCCAAAGTCACTGAAGTGCGTAACTTCCTCAAAAAAGTCTATAGCGGTCGTCATCATTCAGAGCCTCTTGACACGCTAAGCAATGACGAAATCTTTGAACTTGCTCGTAATCTGCAAGGTGGTGTGCCATTTGCAACCCCTGTTTTTGATGGTGCAAGTGAAGAAGATATTTCACATGCACTGGATTTGGCTTATCCCGACAAAATAGCAAAACAGCTGGGGATGACGAAATCCAAAAACCAGGTCACGCTCTATGATGGGCATACTGGTGAAGCGTTCGAACGCCCAGTGACGGTTGGGTATATGCACATGCTGAAGTTGCACCATTTGGTCGACGACAAAATGCATGCGCGTTCCACAGGTCCATACTCTTTAGTTACGCAGCAACCTTTGGGCGGAAAAGCCCAGTTTGGGGGGCAGCGTTTCGGTGAGATGGAGGTGTGGGCACTCGAAGCATATGGTGCATCCTATACCTTGCAAGAAATGCTCACAGTCAAGTCCGATGACGTTGCTGGACGGACCAAGGTATATGAAAACTTGGTCAAAGGTGAACACGTCATTGAAGCGGGTATGCCGGAATCTTTCAATGTGTTGGTGAAAGAAATCCGCTCCCTAGGAATTGATATTGATTTGGCGCGCCAGGGTCCTGCACATCAAGAAAGCGGATCTAAAGCACTGCTTGATATCTTCAAACAAGTGCACCAAGACAATGGCTTTGACGCTATTAAGATTGGACTGGCCTCTCCTGAGAAGATCCGTTCTTGGTCGTTTGGGGAAGTGAAAAAACCTGAGACGATTAACTATCGTACCTTTAAGCCTGAGCGGGACGGTTTGTTCTGCGCCAGAATTTTTGGACCGATCAAAGACTACGAATGTCTGTGTGGAAAATATAAACGACTGAAGCATCGTGGCGTGATTTGTGAGAAATGCGGTGTTGAAGTCACCCTCGCAAAAGTACGTCGTGAGCGCATGGGCCATATTGAATTGGCTTCCCCAGTTGCGCATATCTGGTTCTTGAAATCGTTGCCTTCTCGTCTTGGTATGGCATTGGATATGACACTACGTGATATCGAACGTGTGTTGTACTTCGAAGCCTATGTGATTATCGAACCCGGCATGACACCGCTCAAGCGCGGCTCGATCATGACGGAAGAAGACTATTACAGCAAAGTCGAAGAATACGGTGACGAATTCCACGCTGAAATGGGTGCAGAAGGCATACGTGCACTGCTGCGTTCCATGGATATAGGTGCTCGTATTGAGCAGCTGCGCGCTGATTTGAAAGCAACGGGTTCTGAAGCCAAGATCAAGAAATTTGCAAAACGTCTGAAATTGCTTGAAGCCTTCCAACGCTCCGGAATTAAACCTGAGTGGATGGTGTTTGAAGTTCTACCCGTCTTGCCGCCTGATTTAAGGCCATTGGTACCGCTTGATGGAGGTCGTTTTGCAACCTCAGATCTGAATGACTTGTATCGTAGGGTTATTAACCGAAATAACCGTCTGAAGCGTTTGCTTGAACTCAAAGCGCCTGAAATTATTGTGCGCAATGAGAAGCGGATGCTGCAAGAAGCGGTAGATTCGCTCTTAGATAATGGTCGACGTGGTAAAGCTATGACGGGCGCTAATAAACGTCCTCTGAAATCGCTTTCCGACATGATCAAAGGTAAGAGCGGGCGTTTCCGTCAGAATCTGTTGGGTAAACGTGTCGATTACTCTGGTCGTTCTGTGATCGTGGTGGGACCTGAGCTTAAATTGCATCAATGTGGCTTGCCTAAATTGATGGCTCTTGAGCTCTTCAAACCCTTTATCTTCCATAAACTTGAAGTGATGGGCGTAGCAACCACCATTAAAGCGGCGAAGAAAGAGGTTGAAAACCAGACTCCCGTCGTATGGGATATTTTAGAAGAGGTGATCCGAGAGCATCCTGTTATGCTAAATCGGGCACCGACTCTGCACCGTTTAGGTATTCAAGCTTTTGAACCCCTGCTAATCGAAGGTAAAGCCATCCAGCTGCATCCGTTGGTATGTGCGGCCTTTAATGCCGACTTTGACGGCGATCAGATGGCAGTGCATGTACCGTTGTCTCTGGAGGCTCAGCTCGAAGCGCGCACATTAATGCTCGCCTCGAACAATGTGCTCTTCCCTGCAAATGGTGAGCCATCGATCGTGCCTTCACAAGATATCGTTCTAGGCTTGTACTACGCGACTCGTGAGCGTGCAAATGGCCGCGGTGAAGGAATGTGTTTTGCAACCGTAAGCGAGGCAATTTGTGCTTACGAGAATAAAGAAGTAGATCTGACGTCGAAGATCGTTGCTCGCATTGTTGAGTATGTGCCGAATGCAGATTTCGATCCGGATGCAGAGCCAATAGCGGATGTCGATCGTTTCGTGAAAACGGTCACACAGTACGAAACAACCGTTGGCCGTGCAATATTGTCTGAAATTCTGCCTGCAGGTCTGCCTTTCTCCATGCTGAATAAGGCGCTGAAAAAGAAAGAAATTTCACGCCTAATCAATGGAGCATTCCGTCGCTGTGGTTTGCGTCAAACGGTTATCTTTACCGATCAATTGATGCAAGCAGGCTTTAAGTTGGCCACTCGTGCAGGATTATCGATTTGCGTCGATGACATGCTGGTGCCACCACAAAAAGAAGCCATCATTGCGGAAGCTGCGAAGAAGGTAAAAGAGTACGATCGCCAATACATGTCCGGCCTCGTAACGGCGCAAGAGCGCTATAACAACGTGGTTGATATCTGGTCCGCTACTGCAGAAGCAGTGGGTAAGGCGATGATGGAGCAATTGTCCGTTGAGCGCGTTACCAATAGCCAAGGCAAGTCCACTAAACAAGAGTCCTTTAACTCCATCTACATGATGGCGGAATCAGGTGCTCGGGGTTCTGCAGTGCAGATTCGCCAGTTAGCGGGTATGCGTGGTTTGATGGCTAAGCCAGATGGGTCCATTATTGAGACTCCGATTACGGCTAACTTCCGCGAAGGCTTGAATGTTCAGCAGTACTTCATCTCGATGCACGGTGCACGTAAAGGTTTGGCAGATACGGCGCTTAAGACAGCAAACTCCGGGTATTTGACGCGTCGTCTGGTTGACGTTGCGCAGGATTTGGTGGTCTTAGAAGAGGACTGCAAAACAACCAATGGTGTAGTTGTTAAGGCACTAATTGAAGGGGGTGAAGTCATTGAAACCCTGCATGACCGTATTTTGGGTCGTGTATTGGCTGAGGAAGTATCGAATCCTCAGACTCAGGGCATTCTCTTTGAAGCAGGCATGCTATTGACTGAGACGGCTGCAGAAACCATTGAAAGCCTGGGTATTGATGAAGTGCGTGTGCGTACGCCATTGACCTGCGAAATGCGCTACGGTCTATGTGCTAAGTGTTATGGACGTGATCTGGGTCGAGGCACACATGTAAATGTGGGTGAAGCAGTAGGGGTTATTGCTGCTCAATCCATCGGTGAGCCAGGTACCCAGCTTACGATGCGGACCTTCCATATCGGGGGGGCGGCACTGCGTGCGGCAACGATATCGAGCGTGGAAGCAAAATCTACCGGTACGATACGGTTTACTTCCGCAATGCGTTACGTTACCAATAGCAAAGGCGAGCAAATCGTTATTTCCCGTTCTGGTGAGATCATCATCATTGATGATTTAGGCCGTGAACGTGAACGCCATAAGATTCCGTATGGTGCAACAGCCATGCACCTAGATGGTAAGCACATTAAAGCCGGAACGCAGCTTGCATTCTGGGATCCATTGATGCGTCCTATCATCACGGAATACCAAGGGGTTGTGAAATTCGAGAATGCGGAAGAGGGCATTACGGTATCTCGTCAGATCGATGAGTTAACGGGTCTCTCCACCCTCGTAGTGATTGATCCAAAACGTCGTACCTTGCAAGCTGCTAAGACGATTCGTCCTCAAATGAAGTTGCTCGATGAGCAAGGTCAAGAGGTCAAGATTCCAGGTACAGACCATGCAGTGACCATCAGCTTCCAAGCAGGTGCACTGATTCTGGTCAAAGACGGGCAACACGTGAAGATGGGTGAAGTCTTAGCGCGTATCCCAACCGAATCGCAAAAAACACGCGATATTACGGGGGGCTTACCGCGAGTGGCTGAACTTTTCGAAGCGCGCGCTCCGAAAGATGCAGGTATCTTGGCTGAAGTGACCGGTACGGTTTCTTTTGGTAAAGACACCAAAGGAAAACAGCGCCTGGTCATTACAGAGGAAGATGGCACGCAAAACGAGTTCTTGATCTCGAAAGAGAAACAGGTATTGGCGCACGATGGTCAGATCGTCAATAAAGGTGAAGTTATTGTTGATGGTCCCGCTAATCCGCATGACATTTTGCGCTTGCAAGGTGTTGAGTCTTTAGCGCGCTACATTGTGGATGAAGTGCAAGATGTGTACCGCCTACAAGGGGTGAAGATTAACGATAAGCATATTGAAGTTATCGTTCGTCAGATGCTGCGCCGAGTCCAGGTGGTGAACCCAGGTGATACACGCTTCATTCTTGGCGAGCAAGTCGAGCGTTCAGACTTGTTGAACGAGAATGATCGAGTTATAGCTGAAGATGGGATCCCTGCTACGTATAACAACGTGCTGCTTGGTATCACGAATGCATCTCTATTGGCACCTTCTGTTCTGGCGGCACTAGCCTT
The DNA here is from genome assembly GCA_031963045.1 of Mycoavidus cysteinexigens. Lineage (GTDB taxonomy): Bacteria > Pseudomonadota > Gammaproteobacteria > Burkholderiales > Burkholderiaceae > JASSUD01. Next base: position 6,700 of record JASSUK010000036.1, on the reverse strand, counting down.
CCAGCAGACCACCAGTGTGATGGTTCGTGCCGCTACAGAGGGCGTTAATGTGGTCGCAAGTGAAGGCAAGGGCGGTAGAGCTTTTGGTATGCAAGGGTATGCGACAATCGATATATTGAACGGGCTTAAAGAAAACCTTATGCTAGGAAAACTGATTCCTGCAGGTACAGGTTTGAGAGCTGCTAGAGCACGTCTACAACGTATCGAGCATGAGCGACTTGCACATAATGCTGAAGAAGTAGTTTTTGATTCAGTAGAACCATCTGCAAACCCAGCAGCCTAAAAACCGGTTTTCTCAGAAGGGTTCATAGCACTGTAGGTTGGGGTGAGGTACGAACCCCAACATGCGCACCACATGCCTATAACCATCGCCTTTTGGCAATGGTTTAACAGTGATGCTCCCAAGCAACACTTAAGCGCAAATGGGCCTTTTTGAGAAACTTTACGATATAAATCTGGTTTGTAGCTTTCCTGTAAGAGTCATTAAGTGCAGCTATATGGTGTATACAGGGCGTTGCGTACTTTTTGAGCGCAAAAACCTACCACCCCATACGACCGCATTGAATGGCTTTTTGGGCTATTTGAAAAAAACATGCACAAGGTGAAAATAATCTTTTTCATCTGCGTGTGATCCTTGATCTATGATGCATTTTGATCTGGTCTTGGATGGATTCATTGCGTAATCCAAGCATTTTCTGTCTGGGATCTCCTAAAAGGGCTTCAAGGGCTTTTGCTGTGAAAGCAAGTAAAAAAGTCTTGGAAGGTCTTAATAGCTCTGAAAAGAGGCTCTTTTAGGAGGTCCCAGGCAGGTTTTTGCTTAAAGCATGCCAATTCCATTTATTGAGGGCCTGCCCATGTCTGATTCCCTTTGCCTTGGTGTTCTTAAAGAAGTATTTGGCTATGGGGTATTTAGAGGGCATCAGTCTGAGATTGTCGAGCATGCTGCTGCAGGAGGCGATTGTTTTGTCTCTATGTCCACAGGTGCAGGTAAATCCCTGTGCTATCAAATTCCTTCCTTGGTTCGGCATAGAGCGGGTTTGGGAGGGGGAGTAGTTATTTCTCCATTGATTGCTTTGATGGAGGATCAGGTTGCAACGCTGTGCGAATTGGGCGTGCATGCAGCTTATTTGAATTCAACCTTGTCTTTAAAAGAGGCGAGTGATACAGAGCGCGCATTTGTCCGAGGCGATATAGAAATATTGTATGTCGCTCCAGAGCGCTTAATGACGCCGCGATTTCTTTCGCTACTCGATAGCGCGAAAGTAGGACTTTTTGCCATTGATGAGGCGCATTGCGTTTCTCAATGGGGGCATGATTTTCGACCTGAATATATTAAATTGGCAGTGTTGCAAGAGCGCTATCCCCATGTGCCTCGCATGGCGCTCACGGCTACTGCTGATCCGCTGACTAGAACGGAAATTGTTACGCGACTGTCGCTAGACCGTGCGCAGCTATTTATTTCCAGTTTTGATCGGCCCAATATCCGTTACCGGATTGTAGAGAAAGAAAATATCCGCACGCAGTTGCTCAATTTTCTGCTTGCTGAACATATACGTAGTGATGAAAAAACACTGCTCGCGGCAAAACGCAATAACAGCGTTTCTCCCGAAAAGAATGCAGTCGTGCAGTGTGATGCAGGAATTATTTATTGTCTGTCGCGCAAAAAAGTCGAAGAGACGGCGCAATGGCTCAATACGCAGGGAATTTATGCGCTCGCCTATCATGGCGGAATGAGTGCGCAAGAGCGTAGCCGTAATCAGAAAATCTTCCAACGTGAAGAGGGTGTGGTTATGGTGGCAACCATTGCTTTTGGTATGGGCATTGATAAACCGGATGTGCGGTTTGTCATCCATATGGACATGCCTAAAAGCATTGAAGGGTATTATCAAGAAACAGGTCGTGCGGGCCGTGATGGCCTTCCTGCTAATGCCTGGATGGCATATGGCTTGGGAGATGTCATCTTGCAGCGCAAGATGATTGAAGAATCAGTGGCCCAAGAGGCCTATAAACGTATTGCATCGTCCAAACTCGACGCATTATTGGGTTTTTGTGAGGCACTGGGATGCCGTAGAGAGCGTTTGCTAGCTTATTTTGGCGAGGTCAGTAACCCCTGTGGTAACTGCGATACTTGCCTAGAGCCTCCAACGGTCTGGGATGCCACACGTGAAGCGCAAATGGCGCTCTCCTGTGTGTATCGTGTGCAGCGTGCGAGTGGTTATACATTTGGCGCAGGCCATTTAATTCATATTTTGATTGGCAAGCGCACAGAACGTGTAGTGGAGCGTGGGCATGATGCCTTATCGACTTTTGGTATCGGTGCCGAGCATTCTGAAGCGCAGTGGCGTGGCGTCTTTCGCCAACTGGTTGCAAACGGATTATTAGCTGTAGAAGCGCACGGACATGGAACGCTGGTGCTCACGCCTGCAAGCCGAGCAGTACTTCAGGGTAAGCAAAATGTGGCGCTGCGGCCTTATGTAAAACCTGCTAAAAAGCAGCGAGGTGAATCTACCTCATTTGCAAGCACATCACGCCGTGCACGTGAGGACATATTGGCCGATTTTTCGCAAAAAGAGCATGCGCTCTGGGAGCAATTGCGAGCATGGCGCAGCGAAAAAGCCAAATCGGAAGGCGTGGCTGCCTACGTTATTTTTCATGACAGTACGCTGGCGGAATTAGTGCGTGCAGATGTGCAAGATAGAGAAGATTTGCGAGCGGTTTCAGGGATTGGTGCGCATAAGTTTGAACGCTTTGGTGAAGAGCTTATTGCTATTATTCGAGGCTAAACATTGACTCGACCAAGCCTTTCAGATTATGATCCGCGCCTTTTAATCGCCTGCTCGTATGTGCGAGGGGGTGTCATTATTGCATCTGGCATCAAAACATATTTTTCGCCGCTCTCTGGCGTAATAGAGAGTCCTTTAGGAAATCGGCTTTTGCCCGCATCGGGCCTGGCTGGTAGAGGCCTCTTTGATATTTTTTGTTCCGATTTTTTATACATTTGATTGACTGCAGGAATATACAATGCCCACCACTAACCAATTGGTTCGCAAAGCGCGGCAGTCTGCGCGTCAGGGAAGCAATAGCCCTGCTTTGCAGAACTGCCCTCAACGGCGCGGTGTCTGCACCCGTGTGTACACAACAACGCCTAAGAAACCTAATTCTGCTTTGCGTAAAGTGGCAAAAGTGCGTTTGACAAATGGCTTTGAAGTCATTTCGTACATCGGTGGTGAAGGCCACAATTTGCAAGAGCACTCGGTAGTACTCATTCGAGGCGGTCGTGTTAAAGATTTGCCAGGTGTACGCTACCACATGGTTCGAGGCTCTTTAGATACGCAGGGCGTCAAAGACCGTAAGCAGTCACGTTCCAAATATGGAGCAAAGCGCGGTAAAAAGGCGTAATACATACGTAGACCTCTTTCGAAACCCTGTAGCAAGGAATTCCGACGAAGACAGTACACTAGTACGGCGAGGAGGAATGACGCCGCTACAGGGTTTCGAAAGAGGTCTAGTGAGAGCTTGTTTGAAGCAGGCTCTGAGTACGGTGAGGTCCTAATTGTGGCCCATCGCAAAAAGAAATAGACGAAATAAAGGGAAGAGAATGCCACGTCGTCGTGAAGTACCGAAACGGAACATATTGCCGGATCCCAAATTTGGTAACGTTGAAGTTGCTAAGTTTATGAATGTCATCATGCTCTCAGGCAAGAAATCAATTGCTGAGGGCATCGTTTACGGCGCATTTGAAAGAATCGCAGAGAAGGTTCAGAAAGATCCTCTCGAGGTATTTGCAAAAGCGCTAGAAAACCTCAAGCCTATGGTGGAAGTAAAATTCCGTCGTATCGGTGGAAAAAGCTATCAAGTACCCCATGAAGTACCTTTCCGCCGTCGCATCGCTTTGGCTATGCGTTGGTTGCGTGAGTTTGCTAAAAAGCGCAGCGAAAAATCTATGGCAGCGCGTTTAGCTAGTGAAATATTGGAAGCGTCTGAAGGTCGTGGCGGAGCCATGAAAAAGCGTGAAGAGGTCCATCGTATGGCCGAAGCTAACCGCGCTTTTGCACATTTCCGCTTCTAAAAATAGTTTACAGATTATTTAAAAGGCAGGTGTTGAAGTTTTCTGCAAGCATGTATTGATCTCTAAGAAGGTCTGTGCAAACGAAGAAAAACTTCAACATGCCAGTCGCTTATTTCAGCCTTTGGCCTTTTATTAAATCTGCGAACCAACTTTAGAAAAAAGGGATTCTCATTACTTATTAGTAATGCGGTTAATCCCTTTGTTGCTTTTTTGTTAAAAGATACCGTATTTATCAGATTTAGAGGGTCAAAGTGGCTCGCAAGACACCTATCAAGCACTATCGTAATATCGGCATCAGCGCGCATATTGATGCGGGGAAAACCACGACTACAGAGCGTGTTTTGTTCTATACCGGGGTGACTTACAAAATCGGCGAGGTGCACGAAGGTGCCGCGACGATGGACTGGATGGAGCAGGAACAAGAGCGTGGTATTACTATTACCTCTGCTGCAACCACTGCATTTTGGAGTGGGATGGCTGGTCAGTATCCAGAGCATCGAATCAATATTATTGATACTCCAGGGCACGTTGACTTCACGATTGAAGTAGAGCGCTCTATGCGCGTGCTGGATGGCGCTTGCATGGTGTATTGCTCGGTAGGTGGTGTGCAACCCCAATCCGAAACAGTTTGGCGTCAAGCAAACAAATATAAGGTCCCTCGCCTTGCATTTGTCAATAAAATGGACCGTACGGGCGCTAATTTCTTTAAAGTCTATGACCAGATGCGTTCGCGCTTGAAGGCTAATCCTGTGCCGGTGCAAATACCTATCGGCGCAGAAGAAAACTTTAAAGGGGTAGTGGATCTTCTCAAGATGAAAGCCATCATCTGGGATGAAGCAAGCCAAGGGATGAAGTTTGAGTTACAAGACATTCCTGCTGACCTGGTTGAGCTTGCCACCGAATGGCGCGAGAAAATGGTTGAAGCCGCTGCTGAGTCTTCGGAAGAGCTTATGGATAAGTATCTCGGTGGAGATGCTTTGACGGAAGAAGAAATCAAATTGGCATTGCGTAATCGCACCATTGCAAATGAAATCGTTCCAATGATGTGCGGTAGCGCCTTTAAAAATAAAGGCGTGCAAGCAATGCTCGATGGGGTTATTGATTATTTGCCCTCTCCTGAGGATATTCCTCCCGTCACAGGTGAAGACGATAACGGCGCTCTTACAGAGCGTGAAGCTACGGATGAGGCAAAATTCTCCGCGCTCGCTTTTAAAATTATGACTGACCCGTTTGTTGGGCAGTTGACCTTCTTCCGCGTCTACTCTGGTGTGGTAAATTCAGGCGACACCATTTTTAATCCTGTTAAGGGTAAAAAAGAGCGTATCGGTCGAATCTTACAAATGCATGCCAATCAGCGCGCTGAAATTAAAGAAGTGCGTGCAGGGGATATTGCAGCAGCCGTAGGTTTGAAAGATGTTACGACGGGTGATACTTTATGCGACCTGACTAACACCGTTATTCTGGAGCGCATGGAATTCCCTGAGCCTGTTATTTCTCAGGCTGTGGAACCTAAAACCGTTGCTGACCATGAAAAAATGGGCGTAGCATTAAACCGTTTAGCTCAGGAAGATCCTTCTTTCCGTGTGAAAACAGATCCAGAATCCGGTCAGACCATTATTTCTGGCATGGGCGAATTGCATTTAGAAATTCTCGTAGATCGTATGTTCAGAGAATTTAACGTTCAAGCTACAGTGGGTAAACCTCAGGTTGCTTACCGTGAAACTATTCGCTCAGTATGCGAAGAAGTAGAAGGTAAATTTATTAAGCAATCAGGTGGTCGTGGTCAATATGGTCATGTCGTATTAAAACTCGAACCCCAAGCGCCTGGAACTGGGTATGAGTTTGTTGATGCTATCAAGGGTGGTGTGGTTCCGCGTGAATATATCCCTGCTGTTGATAAAGGTATTCAAGAGACTTTGAAGTCTGGTGTACTGGCTGGTTATCCTGTTGTAGATATAAAGGTTACCTTGTTCTTTGGCTCTTACCATGACGTGGATTCGAATGAAAACGCGTTCCGTATGGCTGGGTCTATGGCCTTCAAAGAAGGTATGCGCCGTGCTCGTCCCGTTCTGTTAGAGCCTATTATGGCGGTGGACGTAGAAACACCTGAAGAATTCCTTGGAACAGTGATCGGTGACTTATCCTCTCGTCGTGGAATAGTTCAAGGTACTGAAGAGTTAGATGGCGGTTTAGGTAAAGTGGTCATTGCTCTGGTTCCTCTTTCTGGAATGTTCGGATACTCGACGGATCTGCGTTCGTTAACGCAAGGGCGCGCTAGCTACACGATGGAATTTAAACATTATGCTGAAGCACCGGCTAATGTGACAGAAGTGATCGTGAATACAGAAAGCAAAGTAAAGGCTCGCGCCAGCTAATGTGATGACCTCTATTGTGCGCATTTTGTGCGCGCAATAGAGGGCTGCTGCTACGTGTTCTGTTAGAGTCTGTTCTTGGGGCACGGTTTCAGAGCATTTTGATTTTCCAATTACCCAATAAATTTGGAATCTATTTAAAATGTTGAATAGATTCTTATTGATTACGCTGAAAGAAGAAAATGGCCAAAGAGAAATTTAAGCGCGTAAAGCCACACGTGAATGTAGGAACGATCGGTCACGTGGATCATGGAAAGAC